>NZ_VLJP01000067.1:30000-141199 GCF_007829525.1 Mesorhizobium sp. J18 | reverse complement strand
AGCCCTGATCGTGTCGCTGGCCGACGGCTACGACACTTTCGTGGCGCCGGCCACGACCACCGGCAAGAATGTCATGCCGCGCGTCGCTGCCCTGCTCGACGTCATGCAGGTGTCGGATGTCATCGAGGTGGTCGACGGCAAGACCTTCAAGCGGCCGATCTATGCCGGCAACGCCATTCAGACGGTGGAATCGAGCGACCCCAAGCGCGTCGTCACCGTGCGCACCTCCACCTTCCAGGCCGCGGAAGAGGGCGGCGCGGCTTCCGTCGAGACCGTCAATGCGGCCGCCGATCCGGGTCTTTCCACTTTTGTCGAGAACAGGATCGCCGAGAGCGACCGCCCGGAACTGACCTCGGCAAAGATCATCATCTCGGGCGGCCGCGCGCTCGGCTCGGCGGAGAAGTTCCAGGAGGTCATCCTGCCGGTGGCCGACAAGCTGGGTGCAGCCGTGGGCGCTTCCCGCGCCGCCGTCGATGCGGGCTATGCGCCGAATGACTGGCAGGTGGGCCAGACCGGCAAGGTGGTGGCGCCCGACCTCTATATCGCCTGCGGCATTTCCGGCGCCATCCAGCACTTGGCCGGCATGAAGGACTCCAAGGTCATCGTCGCCATCAACAAGGACGAGGAAGCGCCTATCTTCCAGGTTGCCGACTACGGCCTGGTCGGTGATCTCTTCATCGTCCTGCCGGAACTCGAAAAGGCGCTTTGACAGCTTCGCAACAAAGCGTATGAAATTTTGATGGCCGGGGTGGACGAGTGCCGCTCCGGTCATTTAGTTTGCACTGCAAAAAGTGTTGACGGCCAAGGTGCCGCAGGGAACCAAGGGCATGAGCGGCAAGATCGGACGCATCGGGATCATAGGCGCAGGACAGATGGGAAGCGGCATCGCCCATGTCGCCGCTCTGGCGGATTACGACGTCTGCCTCTATGACGTCTCTGCCGAACGCATCGAGGCTGGCATCGCCACGATCAGCGGCAACATGGCCCGCCAGGTCTCTTCGGGAAAGCTCGAGGACAAGCAGCGGCAGAAGGCCCTGAGCCGCATCACCCCTGCCGCAAGCTTTGAGGAACTCGCCGATGTCGACCTTGTCATCGAGGCGGCGACGGAAGACGAGACGATCAAGCGCAAGATCTTCGCGCAGCTCTGCCCGGCGCTCAATCCGGAAGCATTGATCGCCACCAACACCTCGTCCATCTCGATCACCCGCCTCGCCGCCCAGACCGACCGGCCGGAGCGCTTCATCGGCATCCATTTCATGAATCCGGTGCCGGTGATGAAGCTCGTCGAAGTGGTTCGCGGCATCGCCACCGAAGACACGACTTTCGAGGCCGCCAAGGCCTTCGTCACCAGTCTCGACAAAACGATCACCGTCGCCGAGGATTTCCCGGCCTTCATCGTCAACCGCATCCTGCTGCCGATGATCAACGAGGCGATCTACACCCTTTATGAGGGCGTCGGCACGGTCGAGGCGATCGACACCGCCATGAAGCTTGGCGCCAATCATCCGATGGGGCCGCTGCAACTGGCCGACTTCATCGGCCTCGACACCTGCCTGTCCATCATGCAGGTGCTCTACGAGGGACTGGCGGATTCGAAATACCGGCCCTGTCCGTTGCTGGTGAAATATGTCGAGGCAGGCTGGCTCGGCCGCAAGACCGGCCGTGGCTTCTACGACTATCGCGGCGATCAGCCGATCCCGACGCGCTGAGCCACACTGGCTATTCCGCTGCCTCGCGTTGGGTGGCGCGCCTTGGGCGGGCCGTCTTCTTGGGCTGGTGTTGGGTGGCGATAGGCGAAACCTCCTCCATGGGAAATGCGTCGACGGCGATCACCCGGTCGGCGGCCGTCTTGGCTTCTGCCAGTTGATCCATCTCGGAGGCGGTGATGATCCCTTTCTCCACCGCCTCGCGCGGATCGCTCACACTCGCCTCGCGCAATTTCCTGGCGATGGGAGCGATCGCCGTAACCAGTGCGAAAGCCTTCTCCAGGTCTTTCAGCGCATGTTCGCCATGCCCTTCGCCAAGATAGAGATCCGGTGAAAGACGGTCGCGCTGCGTGGACGGTTTCGTCAGCAATTCCGCCACCTCGCTCGTCAGCCTGTCGGAGGGCTGCGGATCGGGCAAGCCTGCCGGGAATGCGATGAAGCGCGCCAGGAAGGCCGCCCAGCGGGCGGGAAGATTGTCGAGCACGCCTGCAAAGGCGGTTGCGATGCGCCCCTGTCCCTGCAGCATGATGTAATCGATGATGGGCCGATCCTCCTCCAGCCGCCCTTCCACCTCGAAACGCTTCAGCACCGCTCCAAGCAGGTAGATTTCGGCCAGGATGTCGCCGAGACGGGCGGAGATCATCTCCTTGCGCTTGAGCGCGCCGCCCAGCGTCAGTATGCAGAGATCGGAAAGCAGGGCGAAGGCGGCTGAATAGCGCGAAAGCTGCTTCCAATGCGCAGGCGTGGCGGCGTTTTCAGGCGCTGTGCCGACCGCGCCCGCTGTCCAGCCGCGCAGCAAGGCTCGACCCGTATTGGCGATGGCATGGCCGATATGCCGCCAGAAATGCCTGTCGAAACGGTCGAGGCTCTTTTCCTTGTCCGTTTCGGAAAGCGCCAGAAGCTCTTCCAGCATGTAAGGATGCGAGCGGATCGCGCCCTGGCCGAAGATCATCAGGTTGCGCGTCAGGATATTGGCGCCTTCGACCGTGATGCCGATCGGCACGGACCGATGTTGGCCGCCGAGATAGTTCCTCGGCCCGTCGATGATGCCCTTGCCGCCATGGATGTCCATCGCCATCTCGACCGACCGGCGCATGCGCTCCGTGGCGTGGTATTTCATGATGGCGGAAATGACCGACGGCCTGTGCCCCTCGTCGAGGGCGGCGAGCGTCAGCCGGCGTGCGGCGTCGATCAGATAGGCATTGGCGGCGATGTCGGCCAAGGGCTTCTGGATGCCCTCGAACAGGGCGAGCGGCACGTTAAACTGGGTGCGGATGCGCGCATAGGCGCCAGATACCCGCGCGCACATGGCCGCCGCAGCAGCCGATTGCGAGGGAAGGGAGATGCTGCGGCCGGCCGCCAGCGCGGTCATCAGCATCTTCCAGCCCTCGCCGATCTGCTTCTCGCCGCCGAGTATATGATCGAGCGGCACGAACACGTCCTTGCCGTAGAGCGGGCCGTTCTGGAAGAAGGTGAATTGCGGAATGTGGCGTTCGCCGTGGGCAACACCGGGCGTGGAGGTGGGAAGCAGCGCCACCGTGATCCCGAGATCCTCGCCGCGGCCGAGATGGTTTTCCGGATCGTGCATCTTGAAGGCCAGGCCCATGACCGTGGCGACGGGGCCCAGCGTGATGTAGCGCTTGTGGAAGTTGAGGCGCACGCCGAGAACCTTCCTGCCCTCGAAGCGGCCATATTCCACCACGCCCGTATCGGTCATGGCGGCGGCGTCCGAGCCTGCGTCCGGGGAGGTCAGCCCGAAGCAGGGGATTTCGCGTCCGTCGGCCAGGCGCGGCAGCCAGTAGTCGCGCTGCTCGTCAGTGCCGAAATGCATCAGCAGCTCGCCGGGCCCGAGCGAATTCGGCACCATCACGGTCACACCCGCCACCACGCTGGCCGATGAGACCGTGCGCACCACTTCCGAATGGGTAGTGTTGGAGAAGCCGAGGCCGCCATATTTCTTCGGGATGATCATGCCGAAGAATTTCCTCTCGCGCATGAAGTCCCAAACCTCTTTGGGCAGGTCGCGGTCCTTCCAGGTCAGCTTCCAATCGTCGACCATGGCGCAAAGCTCGCGTACCGGGCCGTCCATGAAGGCCTGTTCTTCCTCGGAAAGCCTGGCCGGCGGCATGGCCATCAGCTTGTCCCAATCGGGATTGCCGGTGAAGATCTCGCCATCCCACCAAACCGTCCCGGCGTCGATCGCATCCCGCTCCGTCTCCGAAATGGGCGGCATGATGCCGGATGCCCAGTTGAAGATCGGCCTGGTGATCCTGTCGCGGCGGAACGTGCGCAAGCTCATGACGCTCGCCTCCCCTGTTCGAAATACCACTATAACAGGAATGCTGGGCGGGACCTCAAGTTCCGCCCGGCCGCCGGAATCGGTATTTCAGGGACGGCGGCCGTGAGATCCGCCGACGGTCAGCTCTTCTCGGAGCAGCTTACGGGCTCGGCGTCCTCGCCCTTCATGAGATCATAGAGATCGGCATCGGATCCCTGCGACCAAAGGACATATCGCCCGCCGGCATATTTCGCGCCCGAAGCGGCGATCACGTTCGAGGCAACGACCGTCTCGTCTTCGACAGTGAATACCGCGAGAGAAACGCTTCCGGCATTGATGTACTGCACGGCCAGCTCGAATTCGCCGCATTGATAAGCGGCGTCGGTTCGCTCGATTTCCACCTCGTCCGGCATGTCGATGGTGATCTCCGCGGCCTGGGCGGCAAAGCCAAGGCTCACGGCAAAAGCGGTAGCGGCGACTATACGCACGGGCTGCGCCTCCTCTCCTCGATCCGCAGGCTCCTGACTACCTCATGTGCCGCATATTCGGCAAGAAGATGGTCAGCAGCCCCAGCAGAGGCAGATAGGAGCATACATTATACACGAAATCGATGCCCTGTTTGTCGGCGACGACCCCAAGGACGGCGGCGGCGAGGCCGCCCATGCCGAAGGCGAAGCCGAAGAAGATGCCTGCTATCAGGCCTACCCTTCCCGGCACCAGTTCCTGCGCGAAAACGACGATCGCGGGAAACGCCGAGGCTAGGATAAGCCCGATGATCGCGCTGAGAATACCTGTCCAGAACAGATCGACATAAGGCAGCGCCAGCGTGAAAGGCAGGATGCCGAGGATCGAGAACCAGATCACCGTCTTGGCACCGAATCTGTCTCCGATCGGCCCGCCGAGGATCGTGCCGGCCGCCGCGCCGCCGAGGAACACGAAGAGCATGAGCTGCGATGTCTGCACCGGAACGCCGAATTTGTCGATCAGGAAGAAGGTGTAATAGCTGCTGATGCTTGCCATGTAGATATTCTTGGTGAAGACCAGCAGGGCCAGAACCACAAGCGCCAGGACGACACGTCTGCGCGGCAGCGGCCGGGTCAGGTTAGGAGCCGGGCGCTTGCCATTGGCGATGCGGTACCGGGCGTACCAGTTACCTACCTGCCACAGCACGAACATACCCAGAAGAGCAGCGAGCGAAAACCAGGCGACGCTACCCTGGCCGTGCGGAACGACAATGAAGGCAGCGAGCAGCGGCCCGATCGCTGTGCCGAAATTTCCGCCGACCTGAAACAGCGATTGCGCCAGACCGTAGCGGCCGCCGGAAGCAAACCGCGCCACGCGGGACGATTCGGGATGAAAGACCGCCGAGCCGAAGCCGACGAAGGCCGCGCCGACAAGCAACAGCGGATAGGAATGGGCGGAAGAGAGCAGGATCAAGCCGCAGAATGTCGAGCCCATGCCTACCGGCAGAGAACGTGGCAATGGACGCTTGTCCGTGTAGAGACCGACCAGCGGTTGCAGCAGCGAGGCGGTCACCTGAAAGGTGAGCGTGATAAAGCCGATCTGCCAGAAGTCGAGATCGTAATCCCTCTTCAGCATCGGATAGATCGCCGGCAGCATGGACTGCATCATGTCGTTCAGCATGTGGCAGAAGCTGACCGCCAGAAGCACGCTGAAGACGGTCGTCTCGACGGGCGCGCGTCCCGGCGCCGTCGGCGCTTTGGCAGGGGCATCCATGGATGAAAGGCTCGTCTCGGACAAGATTTGCGACTCCGGCAGGCGATAAATCTGTTTCGAGCCTGCATATAGGCCTCTTGTCTCTGCCCCGCCTTCGTGGTTTGGTCTCTCTCTTTCGCGAATGGGCCAGTTCGGTGGCGAGAAAAGCACAAGGCAGCAAATATCCGGGCATTGACGCGCCGCATCATCTGCGGCTGGCCTGGCTCGAGCAGGCGCCCGGCCCTGTCCTTGCTGTGGCGACCGAATATGAGAGCGACTACCGGGTCAACGAGCACACCCATACGCGTGGTCAACTTCTCCATGCGCAAAGGGGCATCGTGCTGGTCACCACGGTGAAGGGACGCTGGATGGTGCCTCCCGGCCACGCATTGTGGATTCCTCCGGGAGTCACCCATGCCGTCGACATGATCGGCAGCGTCAGCATGCAATCGGTCTATGTATCGCCGGACGCGGTCGAAGGCCTGCCGCAGGAATTGCGGGTTTTCGCGCTCACGCAACTCATGCGCAGCCTGATCATGGAGGCGGTCTCCCTTCCGCAGGACGAGCAACCCTTGGGACGGTCCAAGCTCGTCCTCGACCTGCTTCTGGTGGAGATACCGAATCTCGAGCAGCGGCCCCTGGCGCTGCCCTTTCCATCGGAGCCGCGCCTGGCGCGTCTCTGCCGCAAGTTCATCGAAAAGCCTGATCCGCATGCGACCATCGATTCATGGGCGGAAGCCCTGGCCATGAGCCGTCGCAGCTTCACGCGCAATTTCGCCCGGCAGACGGGGCTAAGCTTCTCCACCTGGAGGCAGCAGGCATGCCTTTTCTCGGCCTTGCCGCGATTGACGAGCGGAGAACCCGTCATCAGCGTGGCGCTCGATCTCGGCTATGACAGCGTTCCGGCCTTCACCACCATGTTCAAGCGGATGCTTGGGCAGCCGCCGCGCGCCTATCTAGGTATGGCCCGCAATTCTCTTAATTAGCCCGCGCTGAATTATGGCAGTTCGACAACACTTCTGCGGAATACGAAAAATTTCATACTGAAAGACTCTGTTACTGATTGGCCCTGAGGCCAATTGCCGGTAGATAAGAACTGCACACGGCGCGTAGGCTTGCGCGCCTCTCGGCAACTCACAGGCAACTCACTTGGGCATGCGGGCTTAATCATGCTGGAACCGGCTCTAAGGCGGCTGCGCGCGGGATTGCTTGCAATCCTGCTGCTTCCGATTGCCGCGTGGCCCGTCTCCGCGGAGGAGAAGGTTGCCGCGCTCGACGTAACGAAGATCGAGGCCGCAATCTCCGGACAGATCGGCAAGGGCGCCAGCAACCGCACGCGGCAGCTTGACCTTGTCAACAACCGTCTGGATACGACGCGTGCCTTGCGGCCCGGGGGTAGCAACGCGAATTCAAGCTCCTTAGCAATCCGCTTCAACGGCAAGGACGCTGAAAAAAGCGCTGCCCTGGAAGCAAAGAACTATATCGCTCCCGAAAAGGCACGCCGTACGCGGCGGCTGGCGGTCTGGATGGCCGGCGACGTGATGGTCGACAGCGCCCGCGCGCAAGACCCGCATCTCGCGACCGTCTACACCAATGGTCTCGTGATCGGGGCGGATGCGCGGTTGGGGCCGCGTCTGCTGGTCGGAAATGCGGTCGGCACGGCTTTCGACCGTACCGGTATCGGAGGCGAGGGCTCGCTTCGTTCGCGCTACATATCCAATACCTTCTACGGCAGCGTGTTCACGACGGCCCACACCTTCCTGGATTTCGCCCTCGGCGCATCCCATTCCGATTATTCCAGCCGTTACGGCCATGCCGATCAGGATCGGGCCGCCACCCAGGTCTTTGGTCTCGCCCGCTACAGCCGCGAATTCCGCCGCGACCGCTTCCGCTTCCGTCCTTACGGCCAGGCAGCTCTGTCGCGGACCGGCCTTGGACGTTACGATGGACCGGCGACCGGTTACTGCGGCACCCAATCCACCGACACCATGAAGCTTACGCTCGGCATGGAAGGCGACACTTCGATCGTCACTTCCGCAGGCAAACTGCGTCCGCATGCGGGGTTTGAGATGACGCGGGTAACGAAACACACTTCGGGTGGCGTCATCACCATTGACGACGGCAGCGACGACTACGTGTTCGCCGCGTCGACCAGTGCCTCCGGCAACATGGTGGCAAGCACCGGCATCGATTGGTCGATCAACGACCGTACAACCTTCAATGCCCGATACGGCGTGTCGACCGATGTGGTCGATTTCTCGCCGCAGCAGACGATCAGCGCCAGCTTCAAGCTGCGCTTCTGACCGGATCAGCCGCCGGCGACAGCCTCGACAAGCCTTTTCGCATCGTCGCCTGCCCAGGCAGCCGGACCGTTCATATGGGCAAGAAGGCAACCTTCTCCGTCGATCAGCAGTGTGACTGGAAGGCCGAGCGCCAGGCCCCGCTTCTTCAGATCGTTGAAAAGGACGAGCGAGTTTTCGCGGTAATAGCCCAGATTTTCGATCCCGGCCTCGGCAAGGAACTTCTTCGGTTTCTCATCGTCGCCGGTATCGACATTGACCGCCACCACCTCGAAATCATCCCCTCCGCGCTCCTTCTGTAGAGCGTCGAGTTCCGGCATCTCGGCGCGGCAGGGCGCGCACCAGGTGGCCCAGAGATTCATGAGCACCGTCTTGCCGGAGAGATCGGCGACGGTCATGGGAGCGCCATCCGGCCCGTTGAAGGCGAGACCTTTGAGCGACTGGGGCGGATCGGCGCGAAGCATGGCGGCGACATCCCCTGCGGCGGCATCGCCCGCCTTCTTCGCCAGGTCCGTCTTCGCCTCGCAGGCGGCCACGGCGGCTTCGTCCACCGAAGCGGTGACAGGGGCATTGTTGCCAGACAGGTCGCCCTTCACGTATACGGCAATCGCTCCGGCTGCCACGCCCGCGACCGCCGCAAGCGCGATCAGGCGGAAAGCCGGAAGATGCCATTTGCCGTTCGACATTCGCTTCACCAATTTCTCAAGACGCCGGTTATCACGATGAGCGACGAAAAAGCCAGCAACAGCATGTGGGGTGGACGATTTGCCTCGGGCCCCGACGCCATCATGGAAGCGATAAACGCCTCTATCGGCTTCGACCGCAAGCTCTACGCCCAGGACATCCGCGGATCGCTGGCCCATGCCGAAATGCTGGCGAAACAGGGCATCATTTCGGCCGAGGATCAAAGGCAGATCGCCGACGGGCTGAAGACGATCCTGCGGGAGATAGAGGACGGAAAATTCGCTTTCTCCACACGCCTTGAGGACATTCACATGAATGTCGAGGCGCGCCTTGCCGAACTGATCGGACCGGCAGCCGGCAGGCTGCACACGGCCCGCTCGCGCAACGATCAGGTGGCGGTTGATTTCCGGCTCTGGGTCAAGGAGGAATTGCAGCGGACTGAAGCCGCCCTCCTGCGGCTGATCGCGGCATTCCTCGACCGCGCCGAAGAGCATGCCGCAACTGTCATGCCCGGCTTCACCCATCTGCAAACCGCGCAGCCGGTGACATTCGGCCATCACTGCATGGCCTATGTCGAGATGTTCGGTCGCGATCTCTCGCGGGTGCGCGCGGCAGTTGAGCGCATGGACGAATCGCCGCTGGGTGCGGCCGCACTTGCCGGCACCGGCTTTCCCATCGACCGTCACATGACCGCTGCGGCGCTCGGCTTCCGCGAGCCGACCCGCAATTCCATAGACAGCGTGTCCGACCGTGACTTCGCGCTGGAATTCCTGTCGATCGCCGCGATCTGCGCCACGCACCTGTCTCGGCTGGCGGAAGAGATCGTGATCTGGTCCACGCCGCAATTCGGCTTCGTCCGGCTGTCGGATGCCTTCTCGACCGGCTCGTCCATCATGCCGCAGAAGAAGAATCCGGATGCGGCAGAGCTGATCCGCGCCAAGACGGGCCGTGTCAACGGCCACCTCATCGGCCTTTTGACGGTGATGAAGGGCCTGCCGCTGGCCTATTCCAAGGATATGCAGGAAGACAAGGAGGCCGTCTTTGACGCCGCCGAAACGCTCGACCTGATGATTGCTGCCATGACCGGCATGGTGGGCGACATGACAGTCAATGCCGCCGCCATGAAGAGGGCTGCCGGCTCCGGCTATTCGACGGCGACGGATCTCGCCGACTGGCTGGTGCGCGAGGCGGGCCTGCCTTTCCGCGAGGCCCATCATGTGACCGGCCGCGCCGTTGCCCTGGCCGAGGAGAAGAGATGCGGCCTGGAGAAGCTGTCCCTGGAAGAGCTTCAGGCCATCAATCCGGCGATCACGGTCGACGTCTTTTCGGTCCTCTCGGTCGGCAATTCCGTGAAGAGCCGCACTTCCTATGGCGGCACTGCGCCGGGCGAGGTGCGCCGGCAGATCCGATATTGGCGCAAGCGCCTCACACGGGGTGCAACGAAAAGCAAAAGCCGCTAAAAGCGGGCAACCTGGTTTTTCCATGAACGGAACTGCTCCATGACGGCCATACGGCTCCTGACCATCCTCGCCTTAGCTGCCACCGCCGGCCTTGCCGGCTGCGGGCGCAAGGCAGCGCTCGACACGCCTTATCAGGCCGCGCTCGACGCCCGGGAAGCGGCCGAGGACGAGGGGAAACCGGTTCCCCCGACGCCGGCCCCACCCGTCAGGGACCGGCCGTTCATCCTCGACGGTCTGATCCAGTAATCCTTTTTCGAAAGTCCGTCCGTGAACCATTTCGAATATCGTGACGGCGTGCTCTGCGCCGAGGACGTGCCCCTGACCAGGATCGCAGCCGAGGTCGGCACGCCTTTCTATTGCTATTCCACCGCAACGCTGACACGGCATTATCGCGTCTTCACCGAAGCGTTTTCGGGCCTCGACGCGCTGGTCTGCTACGCCATGAAGGCGAATTCCAACCAGGCCGTCCTCAAGACGCTGGCCAAACAGGGTGCAGGCGCCGACGTCGTTTCCGGCGGCGAATTGCGCCGCGCCCTGGCGGCCGGCATTCCGGGCGAAAAGATCCTCTTTTCCGGCGTCGGCAAGACGGCGGCCGAGATGGATTTCGCGCTTGAAGCCGGCATCCTCTGCTTCAACGTGGAATCCGAGCCGGAACTGGAGCTTCTGTCACGACGCGCGACGGCCCGCGGCTGCGAAGCGCCGGTTTCGCTGCGCATCAATCCCGACGTGGATGCCAAGACTCACCGGAAGATCGCCACCGGCAAGGCGGAGAACAAATTCGGCATTCCGCTGAAGCGGGCACGCGAGGTCTATGCGCGCGCCGCCGGACTATCCGGCATCCGCGTCATTGGCATCGACATGCATATCGGCAGCCAGATCACCGATTTGCAGCCCTTCGACAATGCTTTCGCCCTGCTTGTCGAACTGACGGAAATGCTGCGCGCCGATGGCCATGCGATCGAGCATGTGGATCTCGGCGGCGGGCTTGGAATTCCGTATCATGACGACAATGCCCCGCCGTTGCCGGAAGCCTATGCCGAGGTGGTGCGCAAGCATGTCACCCGACTCGGCGTGAAGGTCATCTTCGAGCCTGGCCGCCTGATCGCCGGCAATGCGGGCGTGCTGGTGTCCGAGGTGATCTATGTCAAGGAAGGCGAGGCGAAGAACTTCCTGATCGTCGATGCCGCGATGAACGACCTGATCCGCCCGACGCTTTACGACGCCTATCATTCCATCCGTCCGGTCGTGGAGCCGCGGCCGGACACGCCGCGCATGACGGTGGATGTGGTCGGTCCCGTCTGCGAGACAGGCGATTTCATCGGCCATGACCGCGATCTTCCGGCCATGAAGTCCGGCGACCTGATCGCCGTCGGCACGGCCGGCGCCTATGGTGCGGTGCAGTCGGGAACCTATAACACCCGCCTGCTCGTGCCCGAGGTTCTCGTCAACGGTGATCGCTACCATGTGGTGCGGCCTCGTCAGACCTATGAGGAGCTCATCGGCCTCGATTCGGTACCGGACTGGCTCTGACGCTCGTCATCACTATTTCGTGGGGTCGCCTCGCCTTCGCCGCGTTTGTTGCTATTCTCTAGTCTGAGACAGCGCGGCCTCGCGCCTGCGCGCAGCAACGACAAAGGAGCTGATGGCCGGGATTTCCGACAAGCCCCATTTCTCGTCCGGATGGCTTTCGCGTCTGGGACGTACGCGCGCGGCGACGCGTGCGGCGATACTGCTTGAGCGCCTGTGGCCGCTTGTCCTGCCCCTACTGCTCGTCGCCAGCCTTTTCCTCAGCCTGTCCTGGTTTGGCCTTTTCCGCATGATGCCGGACTGGCTGCGTTTCGCCATGCTTGGCCTTCTGGGGCTTGCATTCATTGCCTGTCTTTGGCCCTGGCGCCTGTTCCGCTTGCCGACGGAGAGCGATGTCGATCGCCGGATAGAGCGCTTCAATGCGCTTGAGCACACTCCCATTTCCGCGCAGAAGGACCGCCTTGCCGGTTCGGACGATGCTTTCGCGACCGCCCTGTGGCAGGAACACCAGAAGCGCATGGCCGAGCGCCTTGGCGGTCTCAGGACGGACCTGCCGCGCACCGGAGTGCCCACTCGCGACCCTTGGGGCGTCCGCGCGCTCGCGGCGCTCTTCCTCGTCACCGCACTTGCCTTTTCCGTCGGCCCCTATGGCGGAACCATCGGCGACGCCTTCCGCCCCCATATCGGCCGCGAGGCGGTGCCGGCGCGCATCGACGCCTGGGTCACGCCACCAGCCTATACCGGCAGGGCTCCGATCTTCCTGACCGCGGCGACGAAGCCCGGCGAGGACATCCCGACCTTCACGGTGCCTGCCGACAGTGCAATCACCGTGCGCGTCACCGGCGGGGCAGGCGACGAGACGCTGGCATTTCTCGATGCTGCCGGAAACGAACGCGCGATAGAGCCCGACGGAGGCGGGAAGGCGGACGCGGAGAAAGCTGATGCGGCACCGGCTGCGGCGACAGGCTCCAATGCGCGCCAGTTCGCCGGTATGCTGACCGACAACGGCACGATCGCCCTGCGTTCGGCCGGCGGTCGCGCTCTCCAGAGCTGGACCTTCTCGGTCATTCCCGACAATCCGCCCTCGATCCGTTTTGCAGGCGAGCCGCAGCGGGCCGTCAATGGCGCGCTGGAACTGGCATACGAGATCGAGGACGATTACGGCGCGGCAAGCGCCGACGCAAAGTTCGAGCTGGTCGAAGAGGCGCCGGACGCAAGACCGCTTTATGAAGCACCCGAACTGCCGCTGACCTTGCCCCGCCGCGGCAGTGACAGCAAGGCGGCAAAGACCTCGCGCGACCTGACGGAGCATCCCTGGGCCGGCCGCGAGGTCAGGCTGACGCTGGAAGTCACCGATGATGCCGGGCAGACCGGACAGAGCGAGACAAAGACCTTCACCCTGCCGGAGCGGCCCTTTACCAATCCGCTCGCCAAGGCTGTCGTGGAACAGAGAAGCGAGCTGGCGCGCGACGCGAACCAGAAGGGTCGCGTCATGGAGCTTCTCGAGGTCCTGACGCTCTGGCCCGAGGAAACTTTTGAAAACATGGCGCATTTCCTCGGCATCCAGTCGGCGCATTCGCGCCTCGACATGGCCGGGACCGACGACCAGTTGCGCGATGTCGTGGATTACCTGTGGGAGATCGCGCTCAATATCGAGGATGGCGACCTGAGCGCCGCCGAAAAGCGCCTCCGCCAGGCGCAGCAGGCGCTGCGCGACGCTCTTGAGAGAGGCGCCAGCGAGGAAGAAATCGACCGCCTGATGGCGGAATTGCGCGACGCCATGCAGGAATTCCTCCGCGAATTCGCCGAGCGCGCGATGCAGAACCGCGAATTCTCGCAGCAGATGCCGCAGGACGGTCAGATGATGACCGAGCGCGACATCGAGCGCATGCTCGATCAGATCGAGGACCTGGCCAAATCCGGGTCACGCGATCAGGCCGAGGAACTGCTCTCGCAACTCGAAAACATGATGAACAATCTGCAGGCGGGCCGCCAGCAGCAACAGCAGCAGGGCGGCGGAGAGCAATCCGAAATGCGCCAGCAGATGGACAGGCTCGGCGACATCATGCGCCGCCAGCAGCAGACGATGAACGAGACTTTCCGCCTCGACCAGATGCAGCGCGGCCAGCGCCAGCAGGGACAGCAAGGCCAACAGGGACAGCAGGGCCAGCAAGGACAAGGCCAGCGGGGTCAGGGCCAACAAGGGCAAGGCCAACAAGGGCAAGGCATGACGCCTGAGGAATTCGCTGAAGCCATGCGCCGGCTCCAGGAAGGCCAGGGTCAGCTGCAGAGCGAGCTCGAGGAACTGATGCAGGGCCTCGAAGGCCTCGGCATCCAGCCGGGCGAGGGTTTCGGCGAGGCCGGCGAGGCGATGGGCGAGGCCGAGGGCGCGCTGGGCGACAATGACGGCGAACGCGCCACCGGCGAGCAGGGCCGCGCGCTGGAAGCGCTGCGGCGCGGCGCGCAGGACATGATGAACCAGATGCAGCAGGCCATGCAGGGCGACCAGGGCACCGGCGAGCAGGGCCGCAGGCAGCAGAATTCCGATCGCGATCCGCTCGGCCGGCCGCGCGCTACCACCGGTCCCGATTTCGGCGATTCGGTCGACGTGCCCGACGAGATCGATATCCAGCGCGCGCGTCAGATTCTCGAAGCCATCCGGCGGCGCCTTGGCGATGCGTTGAGCCCCGAGCTCGAGAAGGAATATCTGGAGCGGCTGCTCGACCTGAGATAAGCGTGCTGAAAACTTGTCAGGCCAGAGCCTGCGCCACCCGGTCGCGTATTTCCTTCAGCGTGAAAGGCTTGTTGACGACGCCGATGACGGCGCCGTCGAGTTCGGCTGCCCGCTCGCGCTGTTCCGCATAGCCCGTCATCATCAGGATGCGCAGGCCCGGATAGGAACGGGACGCCGTACCGGCCATTTCGAGCCCGTCCATCACCGGCATGCGTATGTCGGACAGGACGAGGTCATATGCGCCTCCGGAGGCCGCGATGCGGTTGAGACCTTCGGCCCCGTCGACCGCGGTCTCGACCTTGTGGCCGGCGGCGGCGAGGGCGCGGGCGGTGAATGTGCGGACGGACTCGTCGTCCTCTACAATCAGCAAGTGAGACATGCGCCAATTATGCAGGCCAAATGTTACGGGGAACTGAATCCCGCGCTACGCATCGCCCTTGACGATGCCCACGAAAGGCAGTTCGCGGAAGGCATGAGCAACGTCCATGCCGTAGCCCACGACGAAGTAGTCCGGGCACTCGAAACCGACGAAATCCGCATTCAACTCGGCCTGGCGGCGGGTATGCTTGTCGAGAAGCACGGCGATGGAAACCGAATTGGCGCCGCGCGACAGCATCAGGTCGCGTGTGAATTTCAGCGTCTTGCCGGATTCCAATATGTCGTCGATCAGGAGGATGTCGCGGCCCGTCACGTCATTGTCGATGTCGCGCAGCACCTTGATCTCGCCGCTCGTCGTACCGGCGCCGTAACTGGATATCATGATGAACTCGACCTCGGGCGATATACCCACATCGTGCATGGCGCGGATGAGATCGGCGGCGAATATGAACGACCCCTTCAGGACAGAGATGACCAGAAGGTCGCGATAGTCGCGTTCGGCGATCTCCTTGGCCAGTTCCAGATTGCGGCGCGCAATCGCGGAGGCCGAAAAGAGAACCTCGATATCCTTGCCACGTACGATCGGCATCGGCTTCCGGTCTCCACAAAACGAACCGCAGGGATTTTACGCCGCCCATAGGGGCAGGAAAACAACGGGAGAAGGGAATGCGTTCGCCTGGCGGAGGCAGGCTTTCATTGTCCCCAGAAAATAGCGGGTGAGACGGCCATTCATGGCGAGCACATCGATGGATTCGACTTGCCGGGCACCGGCGGGATTTGCCGCGTCGGCCATGATTTCGCCGGAAACCGGGCGTGCCTTGGCCCGGACATTCATCGGGGCGATCGTCCTTTCGCCGTCAGCCGATACGGAGTAAACCGAAACGGTTGATGCTTCGCCGTCCAACGGTGGCGATGCCCCGAAATTAACCCTTGATTAACCATGCGCATTCGATGGTCGGAATGCGCATGGCCGCCGCAAGCATGCAGGTTCGTCTCAAGTGATTCGCTTCGAGAATGTAGGTCTCAGATATGGGATGGGTCCGGAAATTCTCCGCGACATATCCTTCCATTTGCCCGAACGCTCGTTCCAGTTCCTGAGCGGGCCGTCCGGTGCCGGCAAGACCACATTGCTGCGACTGCTTTTCATGTCGCTGAAGCCGACCCGAGGCCTCATCACCATTTTCGGCAAGGACCGCTCGCGCATCACGCGCCGCGAATTGCCGCTCCTGCGCCGGCGCATCGGCGTGGTCTTCCAGGATTTCCGCCTGCTCGACCATATGACCACCTATGAGAATGTCGCCTTGCCCCTGCGCGTGCGCGGCCGCGAGGAGGCAAGCTATCGTGACGATGTCGTGGAGCTACTGAAATGGGTCGGCCTGGGCGACAGGATGCATGTGCTGCCCCCTGTCCTTTCCGGCGGCGAGAAGCAGCGCGCCGCGATTGCGCGTGCCCTCATCGAGCAGCCACAGATCCTGCTGGCCGACGAGCCGACCGGCAATGTCGATCCGCCGCTGGCGCGCCGGCTCCTGCGCCTGTTTATCGAGTTGAACCGGCTCGGCACCGCCGTGGTGATCGCAACCCACGATCTCAGTCTAATGGACCAGGTCGATGCGCGGCGCATGATCCTTTCGGGCGGAAGGCTCGAAACCTATGATTGACGCCGCCCGCGACGGAGCCCTGCGGCTCAAGGCCGGCGTTTCCGGCCTGCGCCTGCCCTCCCGCACGAGGCGCAAGACGACCCCCATCGTGCCGCCCGACAATGTGGCCGGCAGGGCCATGGTGCTCGTCATCGCCATCATGACCTTCCTGTCCTGCCTGACGCTCGGCGCCGTTACCCTCGTGCGCGACACGGCCACCACGTGGCAGACCCAGATCGCCCGCGAGGCCACGATCCAGATCAAACCGGCCGACGGGCTGGACATGGAGGCGGCACTGGCGGAGGCACGGGGCATCGCATCGGGCTATGCGGGCGTGCGCGAGGCTCGCATCATCGGCACGGAGGCGACGGCCCGCCTTCTGGAGCCCTGGCTCGGCACCGGCTTCGACATAGAAGAGCTTCCTGTCCCGCGTCTCGTCATCGTCACGCTCGACACTTCCGCGCCGCCCGATTTCGCCGCCATGCGCGCCGAACTGGGCGAAAAGATTCCCAATGCGAGCCTTGATGATCATCGCACCTGGGTGGACCGTCTGGTGGCCATGGCACGAACGACCGTCACGATCGGCATCGCCGCCCTTGCGCTGATGCTGTCGGCCACGGCCTTGACGGTCATTTTCGCAACCCGTGGTGCGATGTCGGGCAACGGCCATGTCATCGAGGTGTTGCATTTCATCGGCGCGGAGGCCCGTTTCATCGCCGCGGAGTTCCGCCGCCATTTCCTTCTGGCCGGAATGAAAGGGGCCGCAGCCGGAGGATTGAGCGCCATTGCAGTTTTCATCGCCTTCGCATGGTGGTCCTCGGTCAACCTGGCAACGCCGGAAGCGGACCAGGCGACGGCCCTGTTCGGCAATTTCGCCATCGGCACGGCCGGCTATGTGGGCGTCGGCATCATCGTGCTGGTGATTGCGGCGCTGACGGCCACCACCTCGCATATAACCGTCGTATCGTTCCTCAGCGACATCGATACGCGGCATCCGGACCATTCGTGATGGATCGGCGTCTCATTCACTCTGTCAAGACAGCCGGAAATCAATTGTGGCTAAACTCCGGCGGCCCCGACTATTCCTTGCCCCAATTCGGAATTAATGGATGAATAGGTTGGGTCAGATGTTCGATCGCGATGGCTTTTAGCACCGCCCTCAACCGGACCAGTAATCGCTTCGTTGCGCTGCGCGTCGTGGCGTGGGCCGTGTTTCTATGCGTCGCCGTTTTTCTCGGCGGCTTCGGGCTTTTTGTGGCGCATGTGAGCCGTCTGGCAGCTCCAAGCGATCTGGCCGCCGCCGACGGCATTGTGGTACTGACCGGCGGCCAGTCCCGCATCGGTGCCGCAGTGGATCTTCTCAAGGCAGGCAAGGGCAAGCGCCTGCTTATCAGCGGCGTCAATCCCATTGCCGGCCTTGACGACCTGCGCGCGGCGACCGGGGCCGACAAGGGGCTCTTCAACTGCTGCGTCGATATCGACCATGCTGCGCTCGACACCATCGGCAATGCCGAGGAAAGCGCCAAATGGGTCAATGCCAACGCCTATGGCAGTATCATCCTGGTCACCAACAATTACCACATGCCGCGCAGCCTTCTGGAGATGCGCCGGCTTCTGGGGCAGGCGGACCTGATGCCCTATCCGGTGGTGACGACCCGCCTGGACGACGGAGCATGGCTGGCGAAGCCGGATGCGTTGCGGGTTCTGTTCATCGAGTATTCGAAATATGTCGCGGCCCTCGTCCGGGGCGTCCTGCCCCACACGGACGAGGGATCCGACATCCATGTCACGACGGCCGCCGTCGTGCAGGAAGAGCAATGACGGTCAACGGCGCGAGCGGTCTTGCCTTTCGGCGGCCATGATGTAACCAACGGGCCCGCTTCATCGGCAGGCCTTCCATGATCGCACTTCGCTCCCTTGCCTTCAATTTCGTCTTCTATCTGAATCTCGTGATCCAGATGATCTTGTGGACGCCCTATTATTTTCTGGCGCCGAGGAAAAAGGCGTGGATCGTGCCGAAATTCTGGGCCCGGTCGAGCCTTTGGCTTCAGGAAGTGCTGGCCGGCACGAAAACCGAGATAACCGGGCTGGAGAATCTGCCGGACGGCCCATGCATCATCGCGCCGAAACACCAGTCCTTCTGGGATACGATCGCCTTCCTGCCCGATATCCCGGACGCCCTCTACATTCTCAAGCGCGAGCTGATGTGGATCCCGGTTTTCGGCTGGTACGTGGCCAAGATGCGCATGATCCCGATCGACCGCGGCAGCCGCTCCAAGGCACTGCGCCAGGCGGTCCGGGAAGCGCGCATACGCATGGCGGAGAACCGTCAGCTCATCATCTATCCAGAAGGCACGCGCCGTCCTCCCGGCGCCGAGCCGAGCTACAAATACGGCATCGTCGAGCTTTACAATCAGCTAAACATCCCGGTCGTGCCCGTCGCCCATGTCGCCGGCCTGTACTGGCCCCGGCGCAGGTTCATGCGTTATCCGGGCACCATCCATGCCCGTTTCCTGCCGCCGATCGAGCCTGGCCTGCCGAAGGAGGTCTTCCAGAAGCGGCTGATACAGGAGACCGAAGCCGCCTGCGACCAGCTTCTCGTGGAGGCGGCCCGCTCGCCCAATCCTCCCCCCATGCCGCCGAGCGCCGTCAACAGGCTCAGGGAGCTGGGCGTGGATGTCGAAACGTCACCCTTCTAAGGTCAGGCGACGGGCCACCGCCTCCAGCCAGTGATCGCGGATGCCGAGCGCCTTCAGGTGAGCGACGGTATTCTCGACATATTCCTCGTTGCGGCCGGAAATGCCGACTGCGCCGCGCACGCTTTCGGCCGCATGCTCTACATCGAGCCTGCCGGCATACTGGACGTGCGAGCGGTCGACCACATAACCCAGTGCCTGCACGATCCCGCCCTCTTCCAGCCGGACGGAAAGAATCCGCTCCAGATAGACATTCGTCACCAGTTCCCGCGCGCGCAGATAGGTAACGACTTCATCGCGCAATTCGCCGGGCACGCGGAAGGCCATGCCGAGACAGGAGCCGCCGCGGTCCAGTCCCAGAACCAGGCCCGGCCTTTCCGGCGTGCCGCGATGGACATGCGAGCGGACGCAGAGCGCCCGACGATAGCCGTGCAGGCGCGCCTTGCGCGTTTCCGTATGCGCGAAGCCTGGCCGCCACATCAGCGATCCGTAGCCAAACACCCAAAAATCGTCCATATCGGCTCGCCTGATCGGATTCGGTCGATGAACAGTTGCCAACTGGGGTAGCGGGAGGTCCGGCATGCCGTCAAGAAACCGAGCAGGGCACAGTCACAGCCGCCGGTTCTTCTGGCTGGCGGTGTTCATCGTGGCGGCGATCCTCGCCTATACCGGCGCGTGGTTCTATTTCGCCCGTGAGATCGAATTGCGCACGGCAAGCGCGCTGACCCGCCTGACCGGCAGCGGCATCAGGGCCGGCTGCGAGGAAGGCATCGCACGCGGCTATCCCTTCCGCATAGGCATGTTCTGCAACCGCGTCTTCTACGACAATCCCGGCGAGGGCGTTTCCGCAGAGGCCGGCGCCTTCCGTTCGGCCGCGCAGGTCTATGCGCCTTGGCATGTCGTCGCCGAGCTGGACGGACCGGCCATGGTCGAGATGCGTTCCCTGCCGCCCCTGACGATCGGCTGGGACCTGCTCCATGCAAGCACCCGGCTGGCCCGGCCGTTGCCCGAGCGCATATCCGTTGAAGGCAAGGCAGTCACCGTCTCCGCGCGGGAAAGCGGGCAAGGGTTGCTTGCGAGCGCCGAGGCCGGCGAATTGCATGCCCGCCCCTCCGGGCGCGATCTCGATGTGGCCGGCCTCTTCACTGGTCTGACTGCCGATCCGTCGCTGGTGAGAGGCCTGCGCCTTCCCAGGCTCGACGGCAGCGCCGACATGACGATCAAGGACGGCGTGGCGCTGGTGCGCAAACCGCCGACCGACCTTCGCGGCCGTTCCGTGACCATCCGCACGCTGTCGCTTTCGAACGCCGACGCAGACGCGGGGGTGACCCTCTCCGGCCCGCTTTCGGTGGACGGAAAAGGCCGGATCGATGCCCGGCTCAATGTCTCCCTGCGGAATCCCAAGGAAATCTCGCGGCTGCTCGAGGAAGCGTTTCCGGAGCGGCGGGACGAGATCAGGACCGCCTTTTCGGCCATAGGCGCCCTCGGCGATGCACCGAGCTTCCCCTTGCGGATAGAGCGCGGGAAAGCCTATCTCGGCTTCATCCCGTTGGGCCGCATTCCGCCGTTATGACTTGGCAGGCGGATGGGCCGCCACGATGCGGCCGAAATCCGGCGCGTCGACTTCCTGGCCCGCCTCGATGATCGAGCGGCGTATGGCGCGGGTGCGGGTGAACAATTCGAAGAGCTTGTCGCCGTCACCCCAGCGGATCGCCCGCTGAAGCGCCGACAGGTCTTCCGAAAATCGCGCCAGCATCTCCAGGATAGCATCCTTGTTGTGCAGGCAGACGTCGCGCCACATGGTCGGGTCGGAAGCGGCAAGACGAGTGAAATCGCGGAAACCGGAGGCGGAATATTTGATGACTTCGGATTTGGTCACCGTTTCCAGGTCGTCCGCCGTGCCGACGATATTATAGGCGATGATGTGCGGCAGGTGCGAAACGATGGCGAGCACCATGTCGTGATGCTCCGGGTCCATGGTGTCGACGCGCGAGCCGCAACGCTCCCAGAACGTCGTCAGGCGGGAGATCGCCTCCGCATCCGTTCCGGGCACCGGCGTCAGGATGCACCAGCGGCCTTCGAAGAGTTCGGCAAAGCCCGCATCCGGGCCCGAATGCTCCGTGCCGGCGATCGGGTGGCCGGGAATGAAGTGCACATGCGGCGGCATGTGAGGGGCCATCTGCGCGATGACCGACGCCTTGGTGGAGCCGACATCGGTCACGATGGCACCCGGCTTCAACGCCGGTGAAATGCTTTCGGCCACCGCTCCCGATGCCCCGACGGGAACAGAGACGACCACGAGATCGGCTCTGGCGGCCGCATCGGCCGCATCGGCGAAATAGGTGTCGCCAAGGCCGAGCTTCCTGGCCCGATCCAGGGTCCCTGGACTGCGCGTCGAGATGGCGATTTCGCCGGCCAGGCCTTCGCGGCGGATGACCCGGGCCAAGGATGAGCCGATGAGGCCGATGCCGATCAGCGCGACCTTGTCGAAGAGGGGCTTTGGCACGATGTCAGCCTTTCAGGAACTCGGTCAGAGCCGCGACCACGCCGTGATTGGCTTCCTCCGTCCCGACGGTCATGCGCAGTGCGTTCGGGAAACCATAGCCGGTCACCCGGCGCAGGATGAAGCCGCGCGAGGTTAGAAAAGCATCGGCAGCCTCGGCCGATTTCCCGCCATTTTCCGGGAAATGGACGAGCAGGAAATTGCTTATGCTCGGCGTCACGCGCAGCCCCAGCTTCGTGAATTCGTCCGTCAGCCAGGGAAGCCATTTTTCATTGTGCGCGATGGCCTTTTCCACATGCGCTCGGTCGCGGATCGCCTGCACGCCGGCCTCGATCGCCATGGCGTTGACATTGAAGGGACCGCGCACGCGGTTGATGGCGTCGATCACGTGGGCCGGCGCATACATCCAGCCGATGCGCAAGGCCGCAAGTCCGTAGATCTTGGAGAAGGTGCGCGTCATGACGACATTCTGCGAGGAGGATACGAGCTCGATGCCGGACTCGTAATCGTTGCGCCGGACATATTCGGCATAGGCCGCGTCGAGAACCAGGAGCACCTTCTTCGGCAGGCCGGCCTGAAGCCGCCGCACTTCTTCGAAGGGCAGATATGTGCCTGTCGGATTGTTGGGATTGGCGAGGAAGACGAGCCTGGTGCGCTCGGTGACGGCCGCCAGGATCGCGTCGATATCGGCGCGCTCGTCCTTTTCCTTCACCACGACCGGTGTCGCTCCTGCGGCAAGAGTCTGGATCCGGTAAACCAGGAAGCCGTGCTCGGTGAAAATGCCCTCGTCGCCCGGCCCCATATAGGTCTGGGCCAAAAGGCCGAGGAGCTCGTCCGAACCGTTGGAGCAGAGGATGTTGGCCGGGTTCAGCCCATGCACCTCGGCGATCGCCTCGCGCAGTCTGGTAGCGGAGCCGTCGGGATAGACCTCCAGATGGCTGGCGGCAGCATGCACGGCCTCGATGGCCGCCGGAGACGGCCCGAGCGGCGTCTCGTTGGAGGAAAGCTTCCAGATTTTCGCCACGCCCGGCGCGGACTCGCGACCGGGCACATAGGCGGCGATATCCATGAC
This sequence comes from Mesorhizobium sp. J18, assembly GCF_007829525.1. Lineage (GTDB taxonomy): Bacteria > Pseudomonadota > Alphaproteobacteria > Rhizobiales > Rhizobiaceae > VLJP01. The sequence goes on along the minus strand of NZ_VLJP01000067.1, from coordinate 118,508 downwards.
GCCGGGATTGGGTTGCGGACGGTCAAGCGCGCTCATGAAGGAAATCCTGAAAAAGAAAGCGGCCTGCTTTACCCGATCAATGCCGTTGACGCAAAGGGTAGGGCGTCCTAAATAGCAGGCCAGTTCCGTGGTGATTTGGCCGGTCGGCTTGCAGCCACGTTAAAGAAGTCGCTAAAAGGCCGATGACAAGTCCGTCGGGGCCGGCCGCGATTTCGCCGCCGGTCTTTTGTTTTGGAGCTTGTTCGATGCCCATCAAGATTCCCGATCAGCTTCCTGCCCGTGAGGTGCTCGTGCGCGAAGGCGTATCCGTCATGGATGAAAAGACGGCGTTGCGGCAGGATATCCGCCCCCTGCAGATCGGGCTTCTGAACCTGATGCCGAACAAGATCCGCACGGAAACGCAATTCGCCAGGCTGATAGGTGCCACGCCGCTGCAGGTGGAATTGAGCCTGGTGCGCATTGGCGGGCATCGGGCCAAGAACACGCCCGAGGACCATCTCATCACCTTTTACCAGACCTGGGAAGAGGTGGCCGAGCGCAAATTCGACGGCTTCATCGTCACCGGCGCGCCCATAGAACTGCTGCCCTTCGAGGAAGTGACCTATTGGGACGAACTGACCCGCATATTCGACTGGACGACGTCTCACGTCCACTCCTCCTTCTTCATCTGCTGGGGCGCGATGGCCGCCGCCTGGCATTTTCACGGCATCCCGAAATATACGCTCGAGAAGAAAGCCTTCGGGGTCTTCCGTCACCAGAACCACGCCCCCGCCTCACCCTATCTCGCCGGCTTTTCCGACGACTTCGCCATTCCCGTCTCCCGCTGGACGGAGGTGCGCACGGAAGACATTCCAGCCGATTCGGGCCTGGAGCTGCTCATGGAATCGGATGTGACCGGCCCCTGCCTGCTTGCCGAAAAGACCGGCAACCGACTCTATATGTTCAACCACATCGAATACGACTCCACCTCGCTCAAGGATGAATACGACCGCGACGTCGCGGCCGGCGTGCCGATCGATGTGCCGCATGAATATTATCCCGACAACGATCCTTCCCGCAGGCCGCTCAATCGCTGGCGTTCGCATGCCCATCTGCTCTTCGGCAACTGGATCAACCAGGTGTATCAGACCACCTCGTTCGACCTTGATGCGATCGGCAAGGACATGGTGACCGGCTAGGATTTCGGCCCTTGGCACAACAGCCTACCGGCTTGCCGTGCAGCGCCGGTCGTCGCCCCCTGCGGCGCCAGGGCCGGTACGAAGACGCGGCGCCGCGCCCGTGCTGTAGAAGGCAGCCCCTGATAGAGCCGCTTTTCCGCCTCGACGATCAGCACACCGGCGAATATTGGCCAGAACCGCCTTCCCGTCCGCTCCAGAACATGGCTGGATCGTATGACCCAATGCCGCTTGGAAGGGGGAAAATGCAGTGCGTCGGACCACAGCACCGGGGTGAAATTAGCCTCGCGCAGCACCTCCGTCATCTGCGAGCGCGAAAAGGGTCTGCCGGTCCCGAAAGGCGTGTGCTCGAAGCGCGCCCATACGCCTCGACGGTTCGGGACCACGATGACGATCCGTCCACCGGGCGCCAACACACGCCATGCCTCCATGAGGGTCTGGCGCGCATTCTCCGAATGCTCGAGGGCATGAACCATGAACACCCGGTCGACCGCCGAATCGGGCAGCGGCAGTTCCTCCTCGAAGACGAGCGCCGCGGCCGACGGGCCTCCCGGCGGCCAGTTCACCGCTCCCTGCGTTGCCGGCATGAAGGCGAAAACGCGCTCGGCGTCGGCTCCGAAGCGGTCTAGCCATGGCAGCGTATAGCCGAGACCGACAAGCCGTTCGTCAGGCAGCGGCGACCAGATCGACGACAGGGCCATGGTGATGGACCGCTCGGCGAGCTGCCCCAGCGTCGTGGAATAGAAGGTCTTGAGATCGACAATGTCGGATATCATGGCGCGGACGGTAGCCATCCCGCCGCCGAACCGCAAGAAATCCCGCCAGACTTACGGAGTTGCCAGTGTCATTCTCGAACCTGAAATTCGGACGGGCTTGCCGGATATCGTAACGTATTTGAGCTTCGGGACACTGGACTGATGACAAGGGGCGGGCTGCGCCCTATCGTTCCGGAGACGGAGGCTTTCATGGCATTGGACATTGAGCAATTCATCTGCCGGAGCGACAATTTCGGCATTCTCGCCCGCGATTCGGCCACCGGGGAGACGGCGCTGATCGACGCGCCGGAGGAGAGGGCGATCCTGGAAGCGGTGGAACGGACCGGCTGGACGCCGACGATCATCCTGACGACCCATCATCATATGGACCATGTGGAAGCCAATCTGGCGCTCAAGAAAAAATTCGGACTCAAGATCGTCGGACCCGAGAAGGAAGCGGCGAAGATCCCCGGCATCGACGAGACCGTGAAGGAGGGCGACACGGTCCGCATCGGCAATCAGCAGATGCGCGTCATCGAGACGCCGGGCCATACCGCAGGCCATGTCTCCTACTATTTCGACCATGCCGGCGTCGCCTTCACGGCCGACACGCTTTTTGCGCTCGGCTGCGGACGCCTGTTCGAATGCAAGCCGGCGGTGATGCTGAATTCGCTCAAGAAGCTTACCGCGTTGCCGCTGGAGACCATCATCTATTGTGGGCACGAATATACGCAGTCCAACGCACGCTTCGCGCTCACCGTCGATCCGACAAATTCGGCGCTGAAGGAACGGGCCGCCAAGATCGACGGCCTGCGCGAGGAGGGCAAGCCGACACTGCCGACCACCATTGCCGAGGAGATGGCGACCAATCCCTTCCTGCGCTGGCACGATCCCATCATCCGCCGCAATCTCGGCATGGAGAATGCCTCCGACGAGGAGGTCTTTGCCGAGATCCGGAAAAGGAAAGATCTCTTCTGAATTTAGGGGCGGTCGAGAATGAGAAGTGCGGATTTTTCCTAGCTCAAGCTCTTGCCGCCGGAGAACGCCCCGCGGAAGGCGATCAGCGCCAGGATCAGGCTGGCGACGACGTTCCATCCCGCAAAGGAAAGGCCGAGAAAGCGGCCCGCCGCCTTGTCGCAGGAGGGCGGGATCACCGTGTTGAGTTGATCCAGAACGCCGCCGGCACTGCCAGCCGGTGCGGCAACCGCGCCGCAATCGGTCGGTCCCAGCCACCAGCCCCATTCGACGCCGGAATGGTAGACGCCGAGCGCCATGGTCCACAGCATCATGGCGCCACCGACCGCGAGCAGAAGGCGGGTAACGATGGGCGGCAGCTTCAATACGGATGCAGTGAGCGCGAGGACCGCCACCGGGATGCCGACATAATAGGGAACGCGCTGCTCCAGGCAGAGCTTGCAGGGTATATAGCCGCCAAAATGTTGGAAGCCGAGGGCGGTTCCAACCGCGGCAGCCATGCCGAGGGCGGTGATCGCGGCGGTAAGGGTCTGTGTTCTTCCAGTCGGAGCGTTCAATGTCATTTCTGCCTCTGGGCAAGGCGCAGCATCATGTCGGTCTGTCTAGAAGCATTGACGGGATAGCGCAATGATCGAAGCCTGCACTATCTGACGCGGCCCGTGTTATCTCCCCGGTTGACGAGCAGGGGGTTCACCGTATAGTCCGCAGCCTGCCGGTCATACTTTCATGGCCGATGCCCCTGTGGCGGAATTGGTAGACGCGCTCGACTCAAAATCGAGTTCCGCAAGGAGTGCTGGTTCGATCCCGGCCAGGGGCACCAACGGTTTTCTAGGGTATTGAAACTCAAGCTTTTTTCGCGACATTCCCCGCACCGGAATTATGGGTGCGGGGCGATATGTTCCCGATCTGCTCCGCGACGATGGCAGAATTCTTGATGCCGAGGCGCACTCTGTCGGCACCTTTGGTATAAATTTCAGCCATGGACATCTTCGTCCAGCCATACTGGGCCATGAGCTCGTGAGCGGCCGCGCCACCTTCCGCCGCCAGTGTGGCCGATAGCTTACGCAGGCCATGGGCGCTTTTCGTCACGCCCGCTTCGTCGCACCAATCCCGGAAATTGTTCCCGAAGCTCTCTACCGTGTAGGGTTTTCCATTGTCCTGCCCTATCAGGTGCATTCCGCTGATCGGCGTGGCATCGATCATGTCGAGAAGGTACTGCGGCAGGATGATGGTTATCACTGTGCCCGTCTTGCCCGTCCGCAAGGTCAGGACGCCATCGCGGATATGCTGCCTGCCAACGGTTGCCATGTCGCCACGGCGTAAGCCCGTCAGAAGCATGAATTCCATAGCAAGGCGCGGCTTTGTCCCGATCGGGTGCTTCTCCCGGAAGGCGATCACATCATCAACGGTCCAAGCCGGAATCCCGTCAGTCTTGTCTCTAAGGCGTTCGACGCCATCGCAGGGATTGGATGTGACTTGATCGTTGCGCACAGCCCAGTCAAACAGGCCGCGCATGGCTTTCAGGAAGCTGTTCGCTTGCGCTGGCGTGTCTGCCCGCTTATCCATTGCGCGTTGCATTGTGCGCTTGTCTATGGCCGCGAACGGCTCATTCCCTGACTTCTGGACAACCTTCTCGAATATCTTGTCTCTCTGATAGCGCGTGGCGTCCGATAGCTGCCTCCACGACGCGCTTTCCTTGTAGCGGAGTATCAACCACCGGAGAGATTTTGGAGCCGCTGCACGGTCGCCTGTGGGCCGTTGCGCGGCATCTCCCGCAAGCACTGCTTCATAGGCGTCCTTAAACGCCTTGCTGCTCGGATCAGCATTCGGCATCCGAATCCGCTGGCCCTTGCCGCGCCGGAAATAGGCCACCTTCTTTCCGTGGCGGGTGGTCTCAATCGAGACATAGAGGGGCAGCTTGCGGGGCATGACTTCCCTCAAAGATCAATCACCCTTTCCTCGTCAATCCGCTCATTGTCCTGTGGAGGGATAGCGCGATCTTCGGGGACAAGCCGCACCAGCACGTTGCCAATCTGGACGATCGGTGCATATCCGGCCTTTTTCGCGCCCTCGCATAGAGCGCGAATCTGGCGCTGGTTGAGAGCAAGCGCCCGGCTCATCTACTTCTCCTGCTCCTGTAGGGCGGCAAGGGCGCGCTTCTTCTTCGTCACGTGGTCAAGCCAGTCCCGACGCTCTTTTTCGCGCCCGCCCATGACGGCGACAGCGTAGACCGCACCATCCCCAAGACCGTCATGATAGGCTTGCTCGATTGTCTTCGGCAGCACGAGCCTCATCACCGCGTCTCCTTCTCAGAGAGGGCGGATTTTGCGATGCCTACGGCGCGCTGCAATAAAGTGTCCGCATCCTCGGCATATCCGATACGGATCATGGCGATATCCACCAACGCTTCTTCCAGTCGCGCTACTCTGGCGGAGAGGGTGGAATAGTCGGAGAAGCGGACCCACTCGCCGTTAGCATCCTGCGAGATTTCCGGGTCGCATTCGTGTGCCCATATTTGAAACCGAACAAACATCACTCGCCCTCCTTCTCGGCTGCGGCGACTGGCGGCTTGGGAAGCGGCATCCAGTGGGTTGCGAAAATCCTCTCATCACCACTTGCGGCTAACAACGCACCGTCTCGATCGAGGCAATCCAGATAGACGCCATCATCTTCCACATAGAAAAGTGCGTGATCGTTCTCGGGTGCCGTCTCTATCGGCTGCCACCCCTCCGGCACTGCGGGATGGGCGAGGGCGGAGCGTGCCATCTCGTAGTGATGGCGAGCAGTAGATACTGGCTCAGGCAGGGCGCGCCGGTTACAAAGCGCCTCAATTATCCTTTGTAGATCGGTCGCGTAGTCAATCCATCGCAATCTCTCTCTCTGGTATTCAGTAATTTCGCGCTCTGCTTCCGCCAGCCTCGCAGCATCCAGCGGCTTGACTTTCACTTCCACCGCCTCCGCTCTGGCATGGGCGGCGGCTTCGAGGGCGGCAATCACCATGTTATCGAGCCAAGTGCCCGTGAATGTCAGACCCGCTGCTTTGCGAGCCGCCGCGATTTCCTTCTCGCTGATCTCACTCATCACCCCTTCTCCCCTGTCTTTTGCTGGTCATCCCATACGATTGCTCCCCGCGCCTGTCCTTTGATGACAACCTCGGCACAGCGAACGCATATTTGATTGTCGGAGCCGCCCATTCCGGTTGCGATACCTCCGCAAAGACCACAAACACCAACGGAGGCATTGGCTATGACAAACTCACCCGGATCAGGTGGATAGACGGGCACAAGCGAATAGAAGTCAGGTTTCTTCTGCATCACCCTTCCTCCCCTGTCTTTTGCCCGTCGCGGAAAGAGCGGGCGCGGCGGAGGTGGCCCCATGTCACGCCAAGAACACCGTATTCTTGACTGTCGGGAACATCCTTTGTGTGGATGCCACCGAAGTATGCATTGGCTGCTTCAGCGCGCCGAACGACTTCGGCAAAAGGCTCGATCACCCGATGAGCTTCTGCCAGTTCCGCCTTGAGGCGCGCTACTTCGGCCTCGGCTTCTTCTGCGCGCTTCATTGAAGCCTTGAACTCAGGACGCCAGAACGTCTCAACTTCACGTTTCAGCGTGACCCTCTCTCCCTGCAAGGCGATGATTGCCTGGGCGGCTTCGTAATAGAGGTCGGCTTTCGGATATCCGCTGTTGCTACCGCGCTCCTTCAACCGCTCCACCAGACCGTCATAATCGGTGTTTGTGGATGGTGCAGGTTTCGGGTTCAGCGGATCGTTTTCCGTATCAACCTCTGACACTTCGCCCGTGGTTAGGTTAAATCGGGTGATGGTGGTCATTGCTCGGCTACCTTCTCGAACAGATTCCTCGGAGGAAGCGGGGTTTTCTGAATGCGTGTGGTCTTGGCAGTGGGTGCAAAGCCACGGCTCTTGATGGACTGCTTTGGGCGCACGGCCCCGGAAGCCTTGTCGCGCTGGCGATCCGCCTTGCGGGTGCGGCGGATATCGGTCGCTGTCTTTTCTGCGTGGCAAACTCGGCAGAGGACCTGTGCATTGGCAAGGATAGGCTCGCCTCCGAGGATGTCGGGCAGGATATGATCCACTTCCGCCTCGCCGGGCTTGAGAGCGGCCTTGCATTTCTCACAATGGCCGTTTGCTCGCTCGATGGCCTGCTGGCGCACCTTACGGCTGAATTCGCGCCTACCCATGGCGCACCTCGCCTTTCAGGGCCTTCACGCGAATGCGGGGCTTGAACCCGAGTTCCTTGCGCAGACGGCGATGGGTTTCGTTGTCGAACATGCTCGGCTTTACCGGGACGGATCGGACGTGCTGGCGGACTGTGGTGGTCTTGGTGGTCACGATCAGACCCCCTTTGCCATTTTCGCGTATGAATTGACGGGACCGGAGGTCGGCCTGGGAGAATGGGAAACCGCCCCCGGCCCCGATGCGTCAGGCGGGGAGGAAGTGCCTGACGGTTCGTTGAATCCTGCATATCTGGTCTCGCGTAGCTCCACTCCATTGGCGACACAGAATGCAGTCAGATATTCGATCAGGCTCGCAGCACGTGAGACCGACATGCTGGCGCTGCTCTCGCGTATGGCTACGAATTCGCCCTCAAGGCCGGGGACAACCTCGCCACCTTGCTTGGTCGCGACGGCATGGCCGCTGATGATAAGAGCCTTCCATTCTTCCATCGACCGGCGCTTGCCGGCCCATTTCAGATCTGATCGGGCTAGGTCGGACAGGAGAGCATGAAGCTTGGCGTTCTGTTCGCTGGATCGCGTTGGCTGAGCGATGGTGACGACATACCCCTCGGCAGCGTACCGAACCGCCTCCAGAGCGTTGTTGCGCACCCGGTCATTGATCAGCACGAATGTCTTGCGGCTGCCCATCTATGCGGCCTCCTGCAAGAACTGGTTCGCAAATTCGAGATAGTCTGCAGCAAGGCGCTCGCAGTCGTCGCGCATTTCAGGATAGCGGTAGGCGGTCAGAACCTGTGGCGGGGCGACGGTGTATTCCTTCTCGCCGATTTCCTTGATCTCGAAGATGTTCCAGACGAAAAAGTCAGCCTCGAAGATTTCGAGATAGAACTTCCACTGACAGCCGCCGAGATACCGCTCGGGATCGCAACGGCCTGTCGTCTTGTGGTCGATGACAGTCTTCCCGACGATCCCGTCACACTGTCCGGTGACGGTCAGGCCGCCATACTGGCGATAGCCGCGAAGCTCGCGCGTGATTGGCAGCGACAGAACCGCGTCCGGCAGGCGGAATATGTATCCGTTTGCCTCCAGAAGCGAATACTCGCCATCGTCAGCCGTCTCCAGAGCCTTGTGGAAGGCGGTTCCAGCCTTCATGGCTTCGCTCGGCTCGTCCGTGGTGATGAACCGGACCAGTTCCTCGACGGTCTGGTCCTCGTTCTCTCGCCAGCGGCGGAAGGCCTCTATGTTCGAAACCCTCGCCAGCATCAGGCCGCTTCCTTCTGGCCCTCGACGTATTCACCCTTGGCCTTGTCGAAGATCAGGCCGATTTCCTTGGCTCGCGCCGCCAGAAGCGCCTTGCATGCGACACCGCCGCCCGAAGCCCTGCCGATCAGGCTGTTGATGCCCTCGGCGTCAGAAACATTCGGCAGAGTGTCCTTGAACCATTTCTGTTCCTCAACAGCCGCCTGCTGTTCCTCGCTAAGTTCATTGAGCCGATCTTTCGTCCGCTGGATGACAGAGCCGAGGAAGCCTTCAAACTCGGGGCTGCTGAAATGCGGTACCGTCAGAGGTTCCAGCTGTCCGGGGTTCTTGCCGAATGCCGCGTCCGAAGGTGAGAAGCGCAGAAGAAGCTTGCCGTTCACCATGGATAGACGCCCCATGGCGTCAGCAGCCTTGTAGATTTCGTTCTTCGATCCGCCCTGCACGTCCAGGCGCTCGATAACGTCGTCTCCGTTGCGCTGCTCGTCCATATGGGCAATCAGCACCACGTCCTTGCCGAAGCTGTTCAGGAGCTTGAGGAAGGCGATGAAGCGGGCTTTCAGTTCGCCGTAGCCCTGCAAGGTAAGCGCACCGCCACGGCCATGCTTGGGATTGGCGCGGATGATATCTACCGTCAGGGCGTCGAGCGCCCGGCCAGCAGTATCCATGATGACTGTCTTGTAGGGCGACAGGTCTTCCGCGTTGATGCTGGCGACATCCGACCAGTCCGAAACGCGCACCGCGTCCTTGCGCCGCGCGGCACGGTGAGAGCCGGCGTCGAAATCGAGAAGAAGCGGGGCTTCCGCCGTGAAGGCCAGACTGGTTTTGCCCAAGCCCGGAGGAGAGTAAATTACCATATTCAGGCGATCGACCTTGATAGGGTCAGTGGATTTGGTGATCTTAAGGGCCATCGGTTTCTCCTAGTGTTGGAACATGCGGGCGCGGGCCAGGTAGAATTTCGCGGCCTCCCAAAGCCTCTGGCTTTCCGCCCGGTACTTTCGGCTGCGATCTGCCTTGCCTGCCGCTTCGTCTTCGAGCGCCCATCTGCGGTACTGGTGCGCAAAACGACGCTGCGTCTTCGCCAGTGACAGGAAATTCTCCACCTGCCTCATGACTGCCTCCGGACCCGCTCGCCTTCCGGCGCATTGTCCTGATCCTCGCGGGCAAGCATTGCCTGCCGGGATTTCTCAACCACCTGGGCGGCAGGGCCTCCGATATGCTCAAGGTCGCCCTGCTCAATTCGGACGGCCTTGAGCGTCCATTCCTTCGCCTCGGCAAGAACAGCCTTCGCCAGGACGTATTCCCTTGCGGCCATCAGAACCCCGTATCGACGGGCGCACTTCTCGGCCTCGGCCCTGCATTCGGCGGGGGTCATGACAGTGCTTCCTCGTCATCCACCAGAACAAGCCATTCGATCGACGGCTCAACCTCACCGGACAGAAGCTCCGGCAGTTGGTGCTGGTGGCAGCGCCACGTGCAGCGCTTGACGCGATCGAAGACGTCGGCCGTCGGAACCGCCCCTTGCGTCCGTGCCACGACGAAGAACCGTTCGCGTCGGGGCGACACCATGTCGGTCAGGGCAAAGGCCGTATGGGCGTAGGATTGAGCTATGGCGGTCATTGATCCGCCCCGCAGCTTTCCGGCAGGCTCTCGTCAATGCTCTCGACAAGATCGAGCACCGCGTTGACAGCCGCGTCTGCCTTCTCACCGCCAACGGTCTTGGAAATATCCACAGCCGTATGCATGAGACGGACGGCAAGGTTGTAGGCCGAGACCTGTGACTTCGTGCAGGCATGGGCCGGGTTCTCGATTGCGCCGGTGATCAACACGGCGGCGGCTATGGCGAGCAGGCTGCGTTTCATTTCGTCATCTCCCATCCATTCGCCCCTCGGGGCTGGTTGCCACCGGCAGGGCCGGGGTGGCTGTATGGGAGAGACCATAGTGGGAAGTTTCCTACTATGCAAGCGAGAAAATGGGATTAATCCAACTTTTTTGTTGCAGAGTGGGAAATATCCGCTATCCCTATGTGCGTCGGGCCTGTTGCCAGTTGCCCGACAGCGGCCGCGACCCGGTGCAATTCCGGTGCAGGTGAAGCGGCAGGCGCGGGGGTCGAAAGTCCTACGGTGCCGCCTGAAACAGAGGACGGATTTGCTGAGAGGCGTCCTGCCAAGCGAAAGCGACCGAGACGATGGGTCAGACTTCGCGGCAAAGGTCTCCCTGCCTTCATGGAATATGTCCATGGGGGTAGGGGGGGTCTTTGCCTGCTCCGCTCCCTCCTCTCCGGGTCAGACCCGGGAAAGAAAACCTTCAAAGGTAGAGATGATCTGAGAGGTAGAAGGGAAGGGTGATATGCGGCTGAACAATTTCAGCGCCAGGTTGATCGTTAACGACTGGCTCGCGAGAACCGGACGAGCCCCGCTACCGAGCGATCTTTCATATGAGCAATTCGCTACTCGGCTACGGGAGATAACCGCGCCGGCACAAGTCCAGGTACCGTTCGCGTCAAGGGCGGATGCGGTGGCCTATATCCGACATGTTGCAACGGCGAATGTAAAATCGGTTCCGGAACCCTCCCTCACCAGCCTTCAGAACCTCGATAACGGACCTTTCATCATCTCAGATTAACCATGATCGGAAACTAGGAGAATCATCCTATGGCTGAAACATCGATCGAATGGACAGATGCAACGTGGAATCCGGTTGCGGGCTGCACGATCCTGACGGCTGGCTGCACCAACTGTTACGCCATGCGCATGGCAGCTCGACTGGAGGCGATGGGCGTAGAGAAGTACCAAGGTCTTACGCGCAAAACTGGCGGTCGGGCAAAATGGACAGGGAAGATCCACCTTGATCGGAAATCCCTATCGATCCCGGCAACATGGTCGAAGCCACGCCGGGTTTTCGTGAACTCGATGTCTGATCTGTTCCACAGCGATGTACCGGCAGAGTTCATCTCGGATGTTTGGCGGGTCATGGAAGAAACGCCTCGTCACACCTACCAAATCCTCACGAAGCGGCCGGATAGGATGGCAGCGATTGTTCCTGATCTTCCTAAACTACCGAATGTCTGGCTCGGAACGAGCGTCGAGGACAGCCGTGTTCTTCATCGCGTAGACGAGATGCGGCAAGTTCCTGCGGCGATCCGGTTCATTTCCTTTGAGCCGCTGATCGGCTCAGTTGCCGGCGCCAATCTCAAGGACATTCATTGGGCGATCGTCGGTGGCGAGAGTGGGCCGAAGGCGCGTCTCATGGACCCGGCCTGGGTAGATGAAATTGAACGCATGTGCCGCATTGCCGGAACGGCCTTCTTCTTCAAGCAGTGGGGTGGCCGGAACAAGAAAGCGACTGGTCGCATGCTCAACGGCAGGACCTACGACGAGATGCCAGCAGCTACCCTTTGAGGATATCTCGCCCGAATTGTTGTGCGAGAGCTATGGCCTTTGGGGACGGATTGGAAATGGCACAGAAGAGCGAAAAGCGTTGAGGCTTTTCCGCGGGTGGAAGTGGATAAGGATCAAGGACTTCCGGGAATATCGTTTTCAGGCGTTTCTGTACGTATTTCTCGATCGTTGCGACATCTGCATTCCGCTGTCGTTCTTCATCGCTTTCCAATGCACCGAGCAAATCTTCCAAGGGAGGTGGGCCGAGAGAGGAATACAACTCTTGTTTCCAGCTGTCGGTGCCAAGCATTCGCGTGATGGATGCCTCTTTTGAATTGTCAATTTTCGCGAAGCTTCGGGCTGCCTGCCTGTATAAGCCAGCGAGCGGAAACAGATACCACACGTCAATCGCCTTGGTTTCCGCGATCATCTGAAGCGTCTTCCACTCGACCTCCATTCCATAAGGGTCAAGAAACATGACAGCTCGGGTTTTTTTCCATCCGTCCCAGCGAATAGCGCCTTGGATCAGAGTATTGGCGTCTCCTCGCAATACCGTAATGTCGCGATCGGGATGCTGGTCCCGCAGATGGCAGAGAGCTTCGAAGTGTTTCCTCTTAGCATCCATGAAAACCAGCCGATCGAAAGGCGGGTCGATGTCGATGGCGATCTGTGCCGAGCCCCTTCGCTGTTCAACACGCTCTGGCGCAGGTCTTTCAAATAGATCGCCGGCGCGAGCTTCTACGCGGACGGTCCGTTTTCCCGTTCCTGCGAATGCGTCTATATACCAAACGGAATCGCACCAAGTGTGCAGAGCGGCTGAGTAGCGTTTCAGATATCTCTCTACAATTGCCAGTTTGATGTCTGTGTGCTGGCCGCCGAACTCATGATCGGCTTTCACCATCCCAAGCCCTCCAGCATTCCCCTGCCACATTCCGCCATTCCGGCGACGGTGAGTCCATAGCTCTGAGAGGGAAGTTTATATCTACAGGGGATAGGGGAGGGATTTAGTACTGAGACAACCGTTCAAGGATCAGGTCCTTCATCTCCTGCGAGAGAGCCGAACACGCCTTCACAGATACGATAAGGGCAGTCACATGAGTTCGTGTCAGACGCCCGAGCACATCGGCTTCGGTAATCTCAAGGGCATAGTGACGGACAAGCTGCTGCAATTCGACATAGCTGTCGGCGTCCAGAAAATCGGCACCATCTGACCTGATGATCATGTGCGGCGGGAAAAGAGCGCGCGAGTTGATGCGGAGGAAAAGCTGCTTCTGAGGGCAGATGCAGATATGGCGCTTGAACTTAGGCGGCCGAGTATGGCGATCCCATACACGGATCACGTCCCCCACCCGTATCGCCATTATTAGAATACCGCGTAAGGGGCGGTTTCTTCGATGGCCTCGACCTTCTCGGCCTTGGCCTGATCGTCATCGGGAATGAAGTCCCGGTAATCCATCTGAGAGCCGCCAGCGTTGATATACGCCGGATCGGCATGTGTCTCTTGGTAGATTTCCTCGAAAGACATCTTTTCGACGTGCCTGACACCAAACTCCAGCGCCTCTACATCGGATTCGGATAGGCGTCGAAGGTTTGGTTCGCGTTCACCGAAAACCCGGTGCCTCTCGTCAACGCGAAATGGCAACTCGCCGTTGCTTTGCAAGGCGATCATTTCGATTGGATCATGGCGAAGCAGGTTATAGATCACCTGGGGCAACGGCCCCCATGGGGCGGCGGCGTAAGTATCTCCGCAGATAGGCCGTCCGAATGACGCTACATGCATCTTGTCCGCAAAGAAAGCGGTCTTGACGATGCGATAGATGTCGAAGCCAGGCTTGCGATGGACTATCCAGAGGATGACTTCCAGCGCCTTCGAAGCATTCGGGATATAGCGCGGAATGTAGGTCATGGGCTGCATATACCGTAGCCGGTCGCTATTTTCCAGAAATTTCCCGTTTTGCCCCATCCTAAGCCTCCCCGTCCGTCTCTGAATCCTCCTCCAGATCGTCCTTGGACATGAAGCCCATGCCGATCGCCCAATCGGTCAAGGCGAGGTTTACGGCTTCGTCTCTGGAAACGCCACGCGCGGCGGCAAACTCATCGATCATCGCCGCGACCTCTGGGATCAGGACTGTGGTCCCGGCCGCCTGTGTCTTGTTCGTCACGCGCAAGGCGGCCCGGCGAAGCAATATCTGGATATCCGAGCGGGATAGATCGTCCAGCTTGTCGGAAGCCTCATAGAGCTGCTTAGCGAAACGATCGGGCATCACTTCAAGCCGAATTGAGCCTTCGACACCAGTTTGTCGTTCTGGAACATCGCGTTCATGTTCGCGCCAAGGCTTTCACCCTCCCACATGAGCATCACGGTTTTGATGCCGGCAATCTCCGAACTGCTCATCTCCTCGCCGTCGCATCCGAGTATCTGAACGGCTTCCGCATATGACATGCCTGTCTGAAGTTCGCTGTATTGCGCCATGGTCACTTCGCAGGCCATAGCCGATGAAGAAGCCACTACGATGGCAAGCGCGGCGAATACTGTCCTCATCCTCCCCCCCTTCCAAGCCCTATTTCCGAGCTATGTGTCCGCAAACCCTTCCAATGATCGTCAGCTTCTCAAGCTCTACGGTATCGGTCTCCAGAGCGGGATTGTCGGAGATAATCCGTACCTGAACCGGGTCGCTGAACATCACGCGCTGTAACCGCTTGATCTGCGGCTCGCTTATGCCGTCGCTGATCGCGTAGACCGTATCGGTCGTCATGGTGTTCTGAGAAAGATCGACCAGAACCCGATCGCCGGGAAGGTAGTTTGGCTGCATCGAGTCCCCGATCACCTCCATGACGACGGTATGGGCGACCGAAGCCTTGGCTTCGTGCCGGATGAATTGTTCCGACAGCAACCACTCCGCAGTCACGCGGTGGCCGGAAATATTATCGTTGCCGACAGGCAGGGTGATCACCTCGCCAACATTGCCGTTTCCTGCACCGAGCCTCACATCCACCTCTGGCAACGCGCCCTTGATGGACGGCTTCCAATGGCCGCGCGAATAAGCGACTTCGCCAGCCTCGGGGGAAGGGGACTCGTCGGGGTCGAATGACGAGATTATTCGAGAGGTCTTTCCAGCAACGAGGGGCGACGACTTCTCAGGACCAGCGGGCACAAGCTCGCCTCGCGCCAGTGCAGATTCATCTAGCGCCAAGGCATAGGCCAGCTGCGAAATCTTGTCAGCCCGAACGGACTTTTTCCGATCCTCAACGATATCGCGGATGAACGTACGCTCCATCTCAGCCGCGTTGGCGGCCTCGATCGGGCCAACACCAAGCTGCTTTAGTCTCTCCACCACGATTTCTTTAAGGCTCATCATCAACAGACAATAGGAAAATTCCAACCCTGAATGGAAATGGGAACTTTCCTATTGATAAATGGGAAGTTTCCCACTATACGGCGAGTATGGAAACAGAACTCGCCTCTCACCTAACCGCCCTGGCTTCTGCGTATGGCGAAGCTCGCGGGCTAAACGAAAGCACCGTTGGACGCCTTTGCGCCGCAGACGGCCGGTTCTTCTCGCGCCTGCGGGAAGGCAAGACGTTTACGGCGAAAAAGTACGACGAGATCGTTCGCTGGTTCGATGAGAACTGGCCTGAGGGCGCGATATGGCCAGAAGCCGTCAAGCGCCCGTTAACCGCAGAAAGGTTCGACGCGGCATTCCCCACCCCCACCCCCACCCCCGCCCCAGAGCAAGGGGAAGCGGCATGACCACTCTCGTCATTCTCGCCATATGGCTAGCTCTTGCCATTGTGTTCACGTCGCTGCTGACGGGGGCGCATGAATGACACGGCTCACCCAGGAAGAGCGGCAGGCCATTTTCGACGCCTATGCAGCCGGAAAATCCAGCATCCTTCTGGGGAACCTCTACGGCGTCCATCCAGCCTATATCCGCACCCTGTATCAGCGCATGGGCGGGACGGATCGTCCTCACAGCGAACGCCGGCCGAGAAAGGTTCATCTCGTCAAGGATTTTGCCGAGCGAAACCCCGGCCTGACGGTAAAGGAAGTCGCGGAATCGACTGGCGTTTGCCTTGCCTCGGTTCACAACGCCATCCGGCGGTACAATCTCGACATCAAGGTGTTTAAGAGTGGCCGCCGCAAGGGACAGAAGATAGCCCATATCCCGCTGCCCGAGGCTGTTGTTCCCGCATTGGAAAAGGCCGCACGAGACCGTCATTGCAGTATCCATAGCCTGATCGCCTCGATGATCGACGCTGTTGTGGCGGACGGGATCATCGACGCTGTTCTGGATGATCGGGAGGCCGCGTAAATGGTCAGGCTCCCTCGCTGGAACTTCAAATGGACTGTCGCCAATACCGACATCATCCGCAGCATGGCCGAGGACGGCTGCGATGCTTACGCGATAGCCCTTCATTTCACCCGCCTCGGCAAGCCTGCGACCACCGACGAAATCCTGCGCATTTGCGACGACATGGGCGTGAAGGTGAGGCGGACCGCATGACGCTTCTGCTCGCCCTCCTTGCCCTACCTGTTTTCTACGCCGGGATGCGCTTTGAGCGTTGGCGGGCTCAGCGGAAGGTGTTCGGTGGAGAAGGGGCGGATAATCCCGGTCCCCGGCGCTGTGTTCTGGTTCGCGTACAGTTTGAGGCGCCGGTCGGCCCCGCATGTGCTGCGAGGGCCTGACGATGCTTCCGGGAACAGTTCCAACTGCAAAGCTCTCTGATGTTGGCGCGTCCGATAGCGATGCATTTGTGATCCCTTTCTTGCCTTTCGAGATTGAGCCGTTCCGGCTCGACCCCAACCACGGTTCGGAAAGTAACCGTGGAGCGTATGCAGTATGTGCAAAGAATTTGAGCAAGAGGTGCAAAGTATGAGTAGCGCCGAGATCGCGGCCGGATATGTCCGCCGCATGGTATCCAGAGAAAGCAGCGGGTGGGGCGATCAGACAGAAGCTCTGAAGCGTCTGGCCCGCAATTACAAATTGCCATTCTGGACCCTGAACAATCTTCGAATTGGTCGCGCCAAGACTATCGAGGCTGGTTTGCGCGACCGCATCCGTGAGGCCTACCTGGACCTCTGCGAGCGGCAGATCAGGCGGCTTCAACACGAACTGGAAATCGAGAAAGCGGCAGCTGCGGATGATTCTCTTATCGACATTGAAAACGAGGCTGAAGCTCTTGCTGCGCGTCTTCTGGCGGCACGAGCGGCGCGAAAGGAAAGGAAAGCGCAGTGACTGACACGAAAGCGGGACACAATTCGGAACTCACGCCGGCCGAGATCAAGGCGCTGAAGTTCCACCACTTCCATGCGATCTCGGCTCAGAAGGCGAAGGTCGAAGCCGAGCAAGCCGAATACAAACGTCTTCGTAAGCTGGCGAAGGCTGACCATATCGTCCTGTCCGACATCGACTTCATGATGAAGTGCGCGGATATAGAGGATGAGACCATCCTGACCGATCGTGCCAAGCGTGAAGCCGAGATCATGGCGTGGTTTGCCCTGCCAGTCTCATTCCAGCCCGACATGTTCACCGACCTCGATGCCGAGCCGCTTGAGGATCGTGCCGCGCGTGAAGGCGAGGCCGCCGGTTATCAGGGCAAGGATGCAGTTCCTCCCTACGATGCCAGCAGCGCTGCCGGGCAGGCATGGATGAAGGCCTGGCACCTCGGCAACAAGAACCGCACCGAGGCGCTTGCTTCGGCTCTTGAGAAGATGGCTGCGGCGCCTGACGAGAAAGACGACGCCTTCCCCGATGCGGATGAGGACGAAGAGGAGGCGTGATGAACCTGATCCCCATGAACTTCTTCCAATCCGAGCCTGCACCGGAACTGCCTGCACCATCCCTTGCCGATGAAGCAGTGAGCCTTGTCGGCTTCCATGACGCCATGCGGGCGAATGTCCTGAGCGAATTGCAGGCCATGCGTGACAGGCTGAAGCTGAATATCGAGTACGAAACGGCAGCACTTGCGGAAGTCGAAGCGGCCATAGCGCGGGAAGAAGCAGCGGCTCCGAAAGTGGTGAAGCTGGAAGCGGCTGAATAAACCATGATCCGCTGGCGCGCTCCATCCTACTCAGGCGACCGCCGTGTTGCTCTAGCAGGACGTGTCGAGATCGGCGCGGTATTCCCGCCGCTCGACAAGAAGGGCTGGGCATGGCGGCTCTGGATCACCGGCTCGGTATGCAGCACGGGCGGTTTCGCACCATCCGAGCTTGGCGCGAAAACCGCATTGGATCGTGCATGGGCCGATTTTCTGAACAAGGCAAATCTGAGGGAGGCGGCATGATCATCCTCGGCCTCGACGTGGCAACCAAGCTCGGCTGGGCGGTCTACGATACGAGCAAGACGCCCTCATCGATCATATCCGGGTCGATCAAGCTGGAGGGCGACAATGCTTTCGAGAAGGCTCAGGACATGCGCCGGAAGCTTCCGAAGTTGATCCGCGAGCATCAGCCTGACTTCGCGGCCATGGAAGCCCCGCTGGAATTCGCCCCTCAGTTCAAGAAAATGCAGCGGACGCTCTTGGGTGAGGAGGAGACCACCAGCACCATCAACTCCAAGACCATCGCGATGCTGAACCGCTTGGCCGGGGCGGCACAGATGGCGGTGCAGGGGCAGAACGTCCGCTGCATCGAGGTACGGCCGCAGACCTGGCAGACGATCATCCCGAAGACGATCACCGGTAAGCCAAAGCAGCGGGCGCAGCAGTTCTGCGACATGCTCAAGATCGTCTCGCCCAACATGGATGCGAGGGATGCGGCAATCATCGCCTATTGGGCTGCGGGGCATTGCCAGGAACTTCGCCTTCTTCAGCGCGCACGGGAGGCGGCATGATGCGATACGGCAGCGTATGCAGCGGTATCGAGGCCGCGACCGTCGCTTGGGAGCCTCTGGGCTGGCAAGCCGAGTTCTATTCCGAGATCGAGGCGTTTCCCAGCCACGTCCTGCACGAGCACTATTCCAGCGGTCGGCCGCAATTCATGCCCGACCCCGATGAACCGGGGTTGAAACCGAAAGACCGCAAGGCCCGTGCCGCGGCGATCAAAGCCGTCTCACGTCTGCCGGAGCGCGCCAACGGCGTCCCTAATCACGGCGACATGACACAATTCGAGGAGTGGCCCGACCATGCAATTGACCTTCTTGTCGGAGGAACCCCCTGCCAATCGTATTCCATCGCGGGTCTCCGAAAAGGATTGGATGACCCGCGTGGCGACCTCATGCTCACCTATGCTGCGATTGCTCGCCGATATCGGCCCCGATGGCTGGTCTGGGAGAACGTCTTCGGCGTCCTTTCAAGCAAGGGAGGACGAGACTTTGCAAGCCTTCTGGGATTGCTCTCCGGACGAAGGGTCGAAGTCCCGGCAGACGGATGGAAATCTGCGGGAATTGTCGAAGGCTACGGCGGCGCATACGGCCTCGCATGGAGGGTGCTTGACACTCAATATGTCCGAGTGGACGGCGCTCCCCGCGCACTTCCGCAGAGACGAAGGCGTGTGTTCGTTGTCGGACATTCTGGAGGCGACTGGAGACGTGCCGCAGCGGTTCTATTTGAGCGCGACGGCCTGTCGGGGAATCCTGCGCCGCGCAGAGAAACGGGGAAAGGAATTGCCCCCACAATTAGCGCGCGCCCTACAGGCGGTGGCGGACTTGGGACTGACTTCGATCTAGACGGCGGCGTCATCATCGATGATGCAGCCCGCTGTGTCACAGCGGGCTATGCGCAGCGGCTCGATTGGGAGACGGAGAACTTCGTCGCTCACGTCGCGCCTACAATGCGAGCGGGCGGCAATCAAACTGGCGGCGATCGTCCATATGGAACGGACGTGGATACCTGCGATAGCCTAGTCGCGCACAGCCTTCGGCCCGAAGGCTTCGATGCCAGCGAGGATCGAACAGGCAGGGGAACGCCGCTGATACCAGTCTCTGTCGCCATACGCGGCCGCGACGAAGGCGGGGCAATCGAAATGGGCGATGACGTTGCCCATGCGCTGCGAGCCAGTCAGGGCGGCGGAGACAAGCCGCATGTGCTGGCACCTGTCGCGTATTCCATCATGCCGCAGAACAGCGGCAAGGAATACAACCGGTCCGGCCCGCTTGGGTCGTCCAGCCCGCAGGCGCAGGCTATCGCCTTCGCTCAAAACAGCCGGGATGAAGTTCGTCTCCAGAATGGCGATGGATCAATATCAGGAGCTCTGGCTGCTGAAGCGGGCATGAAGCAGACGAGCTATGTCGCCTATCCCCTTGATCTTCGAAATGCCGGACGCGATCCAGACAAGCGAGATGCGCAGAACCGGCAAGGCCTTGGTGTTGGCGATGATGGCGATCCGGCCCATACGCTGACGAGCGAGTTCGTCCCGGGAGTCGCTACGCAATGGGCGGTGCGCCGCCTAACTCCGACAGAGTGCGCCCGCCTCCAAGGCTTTCCGGACAACCATTGTCGCATTCCGTGGCGCGGCAAGCCCGCCGAGGAATGCCCAGACGGTCCGCAATACAAGGCCTACGGCAACAGCATGTCCACCAATGTCATGCGCTGGCTCGGAGAGAGAATCCAGACAGTAGACGCTATCACCGAGCGAGGAAGGGCGGCCGCATGATCCAGGAGCAGATCGAGGCCGTCCCGCAGAACCTTGAGGCAGAGGAGCAGATCATTGGCATCCTCCTGAACTCCAACGCGGCGTTGACAAAGGTGCCGTGGCTGGAGCCGGATGACTTCTTCAACCCCGTTCTGAAGCGCCTGTTCGAATCCATCACCGCGATGGTGGAGAAGGGCATGGCGGCAAATGCCCTGACGATGAAGGATGCCTTCGAACCGGGGGTGATGATCCATGACCAGCCGCCGATCGCTTATCTGGCGCGTCTGCAGGGCGAGATCGCCACTACCGACCCGGTCGGGTTTGCGAAGACACTGCGCTATGCCCGCAGCCGTCGGTCACTGGTCTCCATTGGCGAGGATCTTGCCAAGGCTGCCCGCCTGTCGCCTCCCGAGGTCATCCCGACCGAAATACAGGGCGAGATAGAGGACAGGCTTGCCGAGGTTCGCTTATTGGCGCCGAGGCAGGACACCAGAACGGCAATCGGTTCGTATGCCGATGCGTTCCTCTCCTCACTGTCGCCGTCTCATTCCAGCGGTCGCGGTGTGCCTCTGGTCTTCCCCGAGCTGGAGCAGGTTATTCAGGAGCCGTTGGAAGGCGGGAACCTCTACGGTCTTCTTTCCTCGTCGGGTGAGGGCAAGACGAGCCTCATGCTGCAGATCGCTGAACATGCCGCCCGCAAGGGCTCTCCGGTCCTCATCATGAGCTACGACCAGAACGGGGAGCAGGTATTCCGACAGATCGTTTCGCAGTGTGTCGGGACTGAGGTGACACGGATTCGTCGCGGCGACTTCTCCGAAAAGGAGGCCGAGCGGATGATTTCCGAGACCAACCGGATCAAGGCTCTGCCGATTGAGATCATCCGGTGCAAGCGGGAGAAGATCGGTCGGATCGCGGCCTATGCCCGGGCCTTCGTCAAGCGGTGGCAGACGGTCACGGAAGGAACCCCGCTGATCATCCTCGATCATTCCCGCAAGGTCCAGCCTGACAGGCCGAATGACCATGAGGGTCGAATTGCGGGTGCCATCAACGGAGAATGCAAGGCCGTTGCCGAAGAAACCGGCGCTGCGTGGCTGAACATCAACCAGCGCAACAGCGGCGGGATGTCGAGACCCAACCCCAGACCGATCGCCAGAGACCTGTTTGGCGGCGAGCAGGCCAAGGAGGACTTCGACGCCATCTTCTACCTGTACCGCAAAGAAAAGTGGCGGGACGAGCAATTGAAGATTGCCCGGGACGCAAAGGAGAAAGAGCAGATCATGCAGCGCTTCGGGGACTGCGAGGGCAAGGCCGAGATCGGCGCGATCAAGGTCCGCTATGGATCGGACAACCAGCGACGGGAACTGATCTGGGAAGGGCGGTTCACGAGATACCGCAGCGAGCAGCAGGGTGATCAGGTGGAGGGGCTGTTCTGATGAACCGCGCCACGGCATTCGCTGAGGAAACCATAGGCGGCTATATCGGCCGCTTTCGCCTTGCCTGGCGCTCGGAAGCCTTCAAGGTGCGCGAGCATCGGGAGGGAAGGGTTCTCTACTTCGCCACGGCCGAGGAGGCCGAATTGGCGGCATGGCGCGTCAAACACAAGATCGAGGACCGCCACATGCGCCGCGATGGCGAAACGCTCTCCACGGCCATCTCTGCGGCCGATGCGCTGTTCCCTACGCTGGTCAGGCAGAAGGGCAGCAGCCGGTATACCAAGGTCGAGACGCGGAGGCAGGCATGAGCCACCCCTGCGACGTATACCGCGTGGCCCGTCAATGCGGTGTGATCCTCCGCGATAGTCATGAGCATAGCCCGACCAGTCGGCGCCCTCGGGAATGCTTCTGTAAGCCCACGCTGCGGGAAATCGGGCGTGAGCATGGCGAGGATCATCTGCGCCTCGTCCTCATGCTCATGACCGGGACAAAGGCCAACTCGGCCGAGCTTTATGCCGACATGATCAAGGCTGTGTCTGCCGTGCTTCTATGGATGCCGGATCTACTCCGCCGGCCGACGCTGGTGTCGGACTTCAACGCGATCGATCTGGGCTCATTGCGGCGGAAGGCGAGGGCAATGAACTGCGGTGTCCCGACTACCCACGTTCTGCGCATCCTACTCGCCACGCGCTTCTATCAACCCATACAGGGCGACATGCTCGAAATGCTCCAAGGAGAGGCGGCTTGAACTATCAGGCATGGACGGCAAAGGCGGTCGAGGATCGCGTTCTGGAAGCTGCGGAGACGCTTATGCTTCTGCCGGGCGTCAAAGGCCCGCAGGCCTATGGAAGCGCAATGCCAACCCCGGTCAGGGACTGGCAGTCCTATGGGCTAGAACCGTCCACGTACAAGCGCCGGCCCAGCCGCAGCGCATTGGACCGCATGCCCGAGGTTTGGACGTGGATTAACGGGCTTCCCAACCAGGCGGATCGTGTGCTTCTCTACTCATGGGCATGGGTGAAGGTCCGCTCGGGCAAGAAGATTGCCGACTTCGCCAGCCGAGAAGGCATGAATGTCAGAACTCTGCGGCGGTCAATTACCCGTATTTGTCAACTAATTGCGAACGACCTTAACCGAATGCATGCTGTTCGGTTGAACAGTACCGTTGACCTGGTGTCCGAAAATCAGGCAGAACCCGATCCAGAAACCGTATCGTCGGTGAACTACGCCAATCACTGGATGGCTCCCGGCGCCAAGCCCCGACACCTCCCTGAACGGCTCGAACCGCTTCAAAGGAAATCCGCATAGCGGATGGGGCATCAATCATTCATGGGCTGGTGCAAAGCCATGCTCGGCCATGCAAGCTCGGAATGTACTATTTGAAGCGATGGCGCCTGCAATCCATAGCCTACCTGCTGAAACTTGCGTTTCCGCGGCGCGGCCATTGCAAATCGCCATCGCTTTTTCGAAGCGAGCCTCATAGCTGTCATTTGAAATGGGCTTCCACTCACTGGATGTGCTGCTGTTGCAACTGGCAAGCATTCCAATCGCCAAGAGCATGCACAACATTCGCGACGTGATCATTCCGCCGTTCCTCCCCTCCTTAGCCAAAGGAAATCACATCTGGCGCAAGGTCTCAACTAGCGAGAGGTGGGTATGGACGCGGAAGCGGAAGGCGGCTTAGGTCCACCAGCCGTAGTGCAGGCCGACCTGCCATAAAGCAAAGGCAATTGTGATTATTGCGGCGGACAATTCGATCTTGGACATGTCGATCTCCGATGTGAGGCCGACTCCCCAATTATCAGCAGATGGTTGCCGCCATCGTCCGTCTATTCTGCGGTGTGTGGAGAAGTGGTATGTCTCGCCACGCTCATGACGTAGAGACCGCGGGTTTGCTGTGACTGATCAGATATCCTTGGAGCGCAACCCGATCTCGGTCGGGGCAATTGCCAGGTGATCGAACTTGCGGATATGCCTTGCCAGCTTTGGGTGGGGGTAGATTTGATGTGTCGAGTCCCCCGAGTGAAAGATCTCGAACATCCTGTTGCTCAACCCATGCCAGCCAAAGCCAAGGAACACGTCCGCGATCGAGAGCACAAACACGAATGTTTGTTTGGCGTCGTAAAATGGTAGGTGGCTTTTGCGTACAAGCCCGAAACCGAGATTCGATTGAGCCCACTGTATGGTCTTCCCAGCCTCTACCTTGCCAGCGATCACTTTAATCCCGGCGGGAATGCTGGAGCCTTGTGACAGAGCGCGAGGTAGCGAGGCAGGAAGAATGGAGCGGTAGTTAGCGCTTCGATGAGCAACCACACCGGTCTTCGTGATCCAGGCTGCAATCGTATACCTTTCCGCCTTCGAAAAGCAGCGCGGCGATATGTCAGCCTGCAGTCGGGGAAGCAGTGCCCGAAAACCACTCTCTAAACGAGACATCCACCCATTGTTGCAGGAAGAGCAGACAGAGCCGAGTGTGTGAGAGTTGCCGCTAGCGACCCGTTCCGACAGCGGCACTCCGATCCAACTCATATGAGTGCCGCGGAGGCTACCCTTTTCGCTACCGCCAACATAGTGCTGGAGCCATAGCGGGATCACATGCTCACGCGTGAGAGGCCCGGGTGCGCCGCAGAAGATACATGAGCGCTTCGCCATCGCCGCAGTCAACTCAAGCGAGCGGTTCAGCGGGACGGATCTAAAGGTGGTCCTTCAACCATTTGCTCCCGTTGTCGGCAATTCCGTGCCACGCACCCACGCCTGTGAGGGCGACGACAAGAAGCTCATCGTTGTCGTCAACATAGTTGAGCAGATCGTCTCGAATCTGCTTGGCGGTCAGGTCGGTGACGACAATGAACGTGGAATCCAAGTGAGCCCAATAGGTGGGGTATTTCTCTTTAAGATGATCGCGAAGGGCTTTGTTCCTTGCGTAGTAGTTTTCGCCCTCGCGATTTAGATCATACCCGATGAGATAGCTCATCTTTCCGCCCTCCCTTTGAAAAACTATCAAACCCCGCGACAGAAAATCAAAGATGGCACGTGGTGGCAAGAGAGATGGTGCAGGGCGGAAGCCCGGCACACCGAATAAGGCTTCGATCGAGCGCCAGAAGAAGGTAGCGGCAACGGGGATCACTCCGCTCGACTACATGCTGAAGGTGATGCGTGATCCGAAAGCAGATGCTGGTAGGCGCGATGACATGGCCAAGGCCGCAGCCCCTTATGTCCATCCAAAGCTGGCCTCCATGCAGCACACCGGCCGCGGTGGTGGGCCAATCCAGACGATGGACGTCACCAAACTCAAGGGCATGACGGATCAGGAGCTCGAACTTCTTGAACGTGCACTTGTCCAGATCGGAATTGTTGACGGCGATCAGGGCCGAGAGGGAGGCGAGGAGGACTGAGGCCGATCGCAAGGCTGAGCGGAAGGAATTGCTCGGCTCGCATCTGGCCTTCACCAAGAAGTTCTTCCGGGAGAAGGAAGGCCAGCCGTTCTCGGTTGCCCCGTTTCATCCCGTCGTTTGCGACACGCTCGATCAGGTATTCACCGGTGATATCAACCGGCTGATCATCAACATCCCGCCTGGCTACGGGAAAACCGAACTGGCGGTGGTGAACTTCATCGCCCGTGGGTTTGCGATCAATCCTCGCTCGAGGTTCATTCACGCCAGCTATGCGCAGCCGCTGGCGCTGGACAACTCGACCAAGGTCAAGGACGTCATCAACCTGCCGGGCTATCAGGCGCACTGGCCGGTGAGGATGCGTGTCGATACAAACGCCAAGGGATTATGGCGCACGACTGACGGCGGGCATCTGAGAGCGGCCGCGGCGGGTGAGCCGATCACGGGCTTTCGTGCCGGCATTCTTGCCGAACCGGGCTTCACAGGCGCGCTGGTCATAGACGATCCGCTGAAGCCTGACGATGCGTCATCGGATACAACGCGGAAGTTCATCAACGAGCGGTGGGAGAACACCTTCAGGTCGCGTCTGGCGCATGAGGACGTGCCGGTCATCGTGATCATGCAGCGGCTGCATATCGATGACTTCGTGGCCCACCTGCTGGAGAACTCGGGCGAGCACTGGCATCTGCTGAAGCTGCCTGTGCTCGTTGAGGGCGAGGGCAAGGCGCCGGCGGGGAAAGTGACGCTGATCCCGCACGGCCTTCCCGACGGCCCGCTGTGGGAGGAGAAGCACACCCTCGATCAGATCAAGGTCCTACAGGGTGCACCGCACGTCTATGCGGGCCAGTATGCGCAGGAGCCGACAGTCGAGGGCGGCAACCTGTTCAAGCCGGGTCTGCTGCCTCGGTATGACGAAGTGCCGAAGCTCTCCTGGCGGGCGATCTACGTCGACACGGCGCAGAAGACGAAGGAACGGAACGACTATACGGTCTTCGAGCATTGGGGCGCCGGGGTAGACGGGCGAGCCTACTTGCTCGAGGTGGTGCGCGACCGGTTCGAGGCGCCCGAGCTAGAGAAGACCGCCTTCGCGTTGTGGACGCGCCTTCGCGGTGATGATTGGCCTGCCGATCGGTACGGTCATCTTCGCAAGATGGTGATCGAGGACAAAGTTTCTGGAACGGGGCTGATCCAGTCGCTCACCCGCAAGGCGATCCCGGTGATCGCGATGCAGCGCGAGAGGGACAAATACACCCGCGCACTGGACGTGGTGCCGGCGGCCGCGGCTGGACTCATTGTGCTGCCCAAATCGGCCCTGTGGCTGAAAGACTTCGAGAATGAACTGGCGGCGTTTCCCGATGGCGGATTCGACGATCAGGTCGACCCCTTCATTGATGCCGCACTGGATATCTGCGGCTTCCTCGGCATGAACCTGGACAACCTGTGAGGCACGGATGGGCAATATTCTGACCTTCGTCCGCGACGGCCTCGCAAGCGCCATAGCAGGGCTCGGAACCGAGCGGGACAAGGCAGCGACGGTCTATTACACCGATCCGACGATTGACCTGCAGCAGCTCGTTGCAGCCTATCGCACCTCCTGGCTGCCTCGGAAGATCATCGACATCCCGGCGCTGGATAGCTGCCGCGCCTGGCGGTCCTGGCAGGCCAAGAACCCGCAGATCGAGAAGCTGGAAGAGGAGGAGACGAGGTTAGGCGTCCAAGGCAAGGTTCTCGAGGCGCGGAAGAAGGCAAGGTTGTTCGGCGGTGCAGCGATCTATTTCGATCTCGGCGATGATGCCTCGCAGCCGTTGAATGTCGAGAAGGTAAGGGCAGGGGGCGTTAGGTTCTTGACCGTTCTCACGCCTCGGCAGTTGCAGCCGGGCGAGATCGAGACCGATCCTCTGTCACCGCTCTATGGCCGGCCGAAGGAGTATACCGTCGTCAGCGGCACAGCGGCCCAGGCCAAGATCCATCCGTCTCGGCTCGCCATCTTTATCGGCAACGAGCTGCCGGATCGGGATATCACTTCTGGCGCTTCCTATGCATGGGGCGATAGTGTTCTTACCTCGGTCTTGGAGGCGGTGAAGCAGGCCGACAGCACGTCGGCCAACATCGCCAGCCTGATCTTCGAGGCGAATGTCGATGTCGTCACGATGGAAGGCCTGATGGCCTATGTCGGCACGCCCGACGGCGAGAGGAAGGTCACGGACCGCTACAGGATCGCAGCGACGGGCAAGAGCATCAACCGCATGCTCATCCTCGACGGCAAGGAGAAGTACGAGCGCAAGGCGGCCAGTTTCACCAACCTGCATGAGCTGATGGATCGGTTCTTTCAGAACGTCAGCGGCGCGGCCGATATCCCGATGACACGCCTGTTCGGCATGTCGCCGGGCGGACTGAATGCTACGGGCGAGGCTGATCTTCGCAACTACTATGACCGGATTGCCTCGGGGCAGACACTGGAGATGCAGCCGGCACTGGCGAACCTGGACGAATGCCTGATCCGCTCGGCTCTCGGCACCCGCGATCCGGACATCCACTACGTATGGAACCCGCTCTGGCAAATGAGCGAGAAGGAAAGGGCGGAGATCTTCAAGGCCAAGTCTGACGCGGCCAGGACGATCGCCGGCAAGGGTGGCATGGAAAGCCCGCTGATGCCGGTCGAAGCTCTATCCGACGCCTTTGTCTCGGAATTGGTCGAGGATGGGACGCTGGCCGGCCTCGAGGCTGCGATCAAGAAATATGGCACGCTGGCCGAGCAGGAGGAGGATGAGGAGGATATCGAGGCGGCAGACCTAAGCACCGATCTGAGGGAATAGAACTTTCTGTTCGGGTGAACCAATTGGGAAGTACTGAAACTTCTTCTTGTTTGGCTTGCCGACAGACAAACATTGCATCTGGTTCTCCCCAATGCGCCGCACCAAGATGGATCCAACGAGATCTAAACACTCGTGAGCTTTCATTGGCCGGAAGGCGGCGTTCAGTGATTGCCGATTTTTGGTGGAAGAATAAACCCAGCAATCCTGCAGCTCGGGTGGCCCGTCAAACCACCATTTCGCAATGATTTCCGACGAACGGTATAGGTGCTCAAGTCCCACTTCGACTTCACGAGCGAATTCATCGTGCAGAAAATCGTTGATAATATTAAGCTTCAGCTTTTCTTCATCGGTAAATTCCGATCCATGCTCTGTGGCTCCTATTATAGGAGCCTTGATAGACCGTCTTGCTTTGTATGCAAAAATTACGGCGTGGCTGCCGACAGGTATCCTGCATTCGGACAACGTGATGTGGGGGTCATGTATTGCCGTGTATAATACGGACTCCCCGATTTTATGCAGTCTGCCTGGTCTTCTGACCAATGAGCCGTCAGGAGCTTCTGAATCTCTTATGGTTGTGCCTGTTTGCGGCGGTATCGAACTATCCTCCGCGCGGCGAGCTCGAAAGAATAGTGTTCCAGTTGGAAATTCTGTGACGTGAATTTTAAGAAATGCCCTTTGGCTGCCGTCCGATGAATTCACGGACATGACCTTAAGGATTTCCTGTGTAAGTTGCTCGTCGTTCAGGGTTCTATGTTCACTCCGGCGAAAGTCGCGCACTCTTTGCATCAATTCTGACGGGGTAACTTCCGCCAGCATAGCTTTTTGCTTGGCGAGCATCTGTTGTGCGTTCAAATCCATTGAGACGTTCAAGTGTTGCTCCCCCCGGAACGTGAACTCAGGTCGCGATAGCGGTTTTCAACAGAGCTAGCAACAATATGCAATTCACAGACGCTGTAACCGTCGCGGGAACGCGGCGGACCGGTGACGGCTATCTTGTCGCCACCGCCAAATGCGTGCGCGCCGGCATCCAGCTCTATACCGGCGATGAGCTCGGCAGGCCCGAGATGAAGATCGTCCGGGTTTATCGCCCGGCCGAGGAAGTCTTTGCCAAGGATAGCCTGCAAAGCTTCAGCCACGCCCCGATTACGATCGACCATCCGACCGAGCAGGTCACGGCCGACAACTGGAAGGCACTGTCTGTCGGTGAGGTCAGCACGGCGGCGAAGAAGGTCGACGATTGGGTTGAGCTTCCCCTGATCTTCAAGGATGCCGCCGCTATCGGCCTGATCGAGAGCGGCAAGCGGGAACTGTCGGCCGGCTATGTCGCTGACTTCGACTTCACCTCAGGCGTAACGCCCTCCGGCGAGCCCTATGACGCCGTTCAGCGGTCCATCCGCATCAATCACCTCGCCCTGGTCGATAAGGCCCGGGCCGGGTCACAAGCTCG
The DNA here is from genome assembly GCF_007829525.1 of Mesorhizobium sp. J18. GTDB lineage: Bacteria > Pseudomonadota > Alphaproteobacteria > Rhizobiales > Rhizobiaceae > VLJP01. The sequence continues at coordinate 89,115 of NZ_VLJP01000067.1, read as the reverse complement.
CGTTGGCGACAGCGCGAAAACCTGGGGCGCTGCCCCGATCACCCAACCCATAGCAGACGAAAGGAACCCGGATATGCCCGGAGAAAATCTGCGTACGGTGGTTGTGGACGGTCTCTCGGTCCAGACGACCGATCAGGGCGCCCAGGCCATCGAAAAGCTTCAGAAGGCCGTCGCCGACGCCCAGACGAAGCTTGCTGATGCCGAAAAGGCTCACGCCGACGCCATCAAGGCGAAAGACGAGGAGATCGGCACTCTCAAGGCGGACAAGAAGAAGCTCGAGGACGCCGCACCGAAGCCGGCCGACATCGACCGCATGGTGGCCGATCGTGCGGCTCTCGTCACCGCGGCAAAAGCCGTCGACGAGAAGATCGTCACGGACGGCAAGACCGATGCCGAGATCCGCAGGGCTGTCGTCGCCACCAGGTTCAGTGACGAAGAGCTCAAGGATATGTCGGACGACATGATCGCCGGCATGTTCAAGGCCCTGACCAAGGATGCCAAGCCGAACGACAGCGTTCGCGATGCGCTCCGCACTCAGGACCATTCCATCGCAGCCAATGACGCGTGGGGCGAGGGTGTCTTCGCTGCTGCCGGCGTCAGCGTGAAGAAGGGAGCCTGATCCAATGGCACAGCTCAATGAAAATCGCGGCACGGCCAATTTCCTCGTCTCCGAGGCGAACGGCATGTACCGCAGCCGGGAAGAGGGCACGGTGGCCGCTGGGACTGCTCCTGGTCTTCTCGCCGGCACCATCCTCGGCAAGCTCACCGCCGGCGGGAACTACGTCCAGTACAACCCGGCTGGTGCCGATGGCTCACAGACAATCGCCGGCATCCTGTTTGAGGCTGCCGTCGGTACGGTCAAGCGCACCATTGTCGTTCGCGACTGCGAGGTGAACGGGGCGCATCTCATCTACCAGGCTGGCGCCGATGACGCTGCGAAGGCTACGGCCAACGCGGCTCTGGCGGCGCTCGGCATCATCGTCCGCTAACGGAGGCCGAAACCATGGCATCTATGGATATCTTCAACAACTCGGCCTTCTCGATGACCTCGCTCACCGGCGCGGTCTCCAAGGTCGGGTACAAGCCCCAGCTTCTTGGATCGCTCGGCATCTTCGAGCCGATGCCGGTTCGTACCCGCTCGATCTTCGTCGATCGTCGCGAGAACAAGCTGGTCCTGATCCCCGCGAGCGCCATCGGTGCACCGCCGAAGGAGCTTGAGGTCGATCCCCGCAATGCGGTTCCGCTCAAGACGGTTCGCCTCGCCAAGGGCTTCACGCTCTATGCCGAGGAGATCCAGGGCATCCGCGCATTCGGATCGGAAACCGAGTTCGCTCAGGTGCAGGCCGAATACCTGCGCCGCATGGCGATGATCCGCGACGACATGGAGCTCACCCATGAGTTCCATCGCCTCGGCGCCCTGCAGGGCCTCCTGCTCGATGCCGACGGCACGACGGTGATCTACAACTACTTCACCGAGTTCGGTGTGGCCGAGCCTGCCGCGATCAACTTCGATCTCGACAATGCCGCGCCGGCGCCTGGTGCCGTGCGTCTGAAGTGCGCCGAGGTGATCCGGTCCATGCAGCGGTCGGCCGGCGGCGCGTTCACCCCGGCGACAACGGTGCACGCCTTGGTCGGCGACGCCTTCTTCGATGCGCTGATCACGCATCCGGAGGTGGAGAAGACCTACATCAACTGGCAGGCCGCCGCCGATCTGCGACAGGATCGGTCGTTCCAGTCCTTTGTTTATGGCAGCATCACCTGGCACAACTATCGGGGCACCGACGACAATTCGACCGTGGCAATCGACACGGACGAGGCGAAGTTCTTCCCCGTTGGTGCGCGTGACGTGTTCAAGGTGGCGTATGCGCCGGCAGAGTTCGGCCCGTACATCAACACGCTGGGTCAGCAGACCTATGCCATCAACATCCCGGATCGTGACCGGCAGGCATGGACGCGCGGCGAGCTCTACAGCTATCCGCTGTATTTCGTGCAGCGTCCCGATGTCCTGAGGAAGGGTGTGAGGACCTGATCATGGCACAGTATCACGTCAAGAACGGCAGCCATGTTGCCAAGGCCTTCAAGGTGAGGGGCGGCCACACGGTCGTCCCTGCCGGCAAGCAGGCTGACCTGGTCGATGCCAAGGAACTCACTGAGGCCCAGATCGAGGCCTTCGAGCGGGAAGGCGTCAAGGTGAAGGCCAAGGGTGGCAAGGAGAAGAAGGGGGAGGAGGCTGACGATACAAAGTCGGCCGCCGAAGTCCTCGCGATGGCCGACGGCAACTTCATGGCCTTCAAATCGGCAGCCTCGAAGCTCCTCGGCGAGGCGACCCCATCCAAGAAGGATGAGATCGTCGCCGCGCTCGAGGAACTGGCTACGAAGCCGGAGCCCTAATCCCTCTCGAGCATTTCATCTGTTACCTCGCGGCCTGTGTGCCGCGGGGTTATAAGATGGGTAAGGTCGAAACCTTGCCGGCGGGCTTCAGCAAGAAATTCGGCTTTCGTCTCTTCGGATATCTCAGGCTGGCGAGACAGAATCCAAAGGTACTTTCGATCCGGCGTGCCGACCAAAGCCGTGTGGTAGTCGGGGTCGATTTTGAGGACCCAATAGTCTGCTTTGGTGAACGGTATCCAGCGGATGTATTCGGGCAGGAAGGTGAGTTTCAGGCGAGATTTTGCATCGTCAACGGGCACGGCCTCGCCAACTGCTTGAGATGGCTTACCGTCTTCATCGAAGCATCTATTGTCGACCCTGACGTTCCCGTCCTCGTTTAGCGAGTAGTTCGCGGTAATGTCGGTCGCCGTCTCGTCTTCCCATCTCAAGGGCAAGCGGCAGATTTCATACCAGCGCCCAAGGTATCGATTTAGATCGAGGCGCCTCACGGCGGTCACGTCGGTCATTAGCATCGATCCTGTTGAGCCAAGCTGGAGTAAGGGACATGGGCCGCGGCTTTGTTCGCGGCCCTTTCCGATCCGTCAGCCCTTCAGCTTGTCACGGATCTTGTCTTCGGTCTTGCCAAGGCCTTTCTGAGTGTCTTTATCCAACTCTTGGATCGGCTCGACATTCTCTTTGTCGGTCTTCGTCTGACCGCGTGACTTATCTTCGGAACCCTTCATCTTCTCGTTCTGCATGGTTCTCTCCCTTCAAGGAGAAAACCCAACAGGCGCTTGGAGAGAATGTTCCAATCCAACGGAGTGACCGATGGCCGGTTATGGCGATGATGCCGGGTTTGAGACATGGCTGACGGAGAACGGCTACACGCTGCCGGACGACGCGCCATCGCCGGCCGTGCTACGTCAACGTGGGAGCGCCTATATTGATGCGACCTACGGGCCGCGCTTTGTAGGCACTCCCACTGATCCTGAGCAGGAGCGGGAGTGGCCGCGGACTGGCGCGTACATCTTCGGATCTGCTCTTGCTTCCGACATGGTTCCCGACCGCGTGGTGAAGGCGAGCTATCGCGCCGCCTACATCGCTGCGACCAATCCAGCCGCTCTGTCGGTCGTCATCGATCCGGCTCGCCGTGTGAAGAGGCAGAAGGTGGATACGATAGAGCGGGAATTCTTCGACGGAGGCGAGGCCACGGGAGGCGCGGTGACCGCTTCGCTGTCGTCGGATATCGAAGGGCTGCTGGCGCCGCTCCTGATGCCCGTGGGCGGCTTCCCTTCCATCCTGGTGGTGTGATGACCTTCTACGACGAAATGCGCGGCGTTGCCGACGAGCTGCTGTCAGAGTTCCAGCAAGGCACCGTCCTCCTTAAGCGCGTGACCACAACGCCGGGCGAGAACGAATGGGACCCGCCCGGTGAGACGGTCACGACCTATCCACTCAGCGCGACGGTCAAACGGCTCCACCAGCGCTACGAGAACGGCGTCCTGATCGTCGAGACCGGCGACATGGTGACGTTTGCGGTGCCGACAATCCCTGCATCGGTGGAACCGGAGATCCCGGCGAACACACCCGCCCTGACCGACACGCTCATTATCGACGGTGTGGAGCGCGCGATAAGCAATCTGACCCCGATACCTGGTTCAGGGACTGTGGTCGCGTGGAAGGCGTGGTGCGCGGCTTAAGGGACGTCGTCCCGTCCCGTCGCTCCGCCCTCGTTCTCGAGGATGCCAATGCGCTTTGTAAGCGACCGATTGAATTTCAACCTGACGCCTACCCCCTGAGAGCCCTCTTCGGGGAGGAAGACGGCACCGATGGCTTCGAGCTCCCGCTGAATTGCTAAGATGGTGGCATCGTTAGGAATGCGGACATCCCGCTCGAAATTCTCGATGACCGCCTCATCAACATTCACGTTTGCCGCCAGTTTGGCGCGGCTGATCTCCACCAAGGCTCGAGCAGCTCGACAAAGGGAACCGGTGATCATCGGGGCCTCCATGATGGTCAGGAGGAGAGTATAGTGGTTAATCGCCCAACCCGCGACATCATCAAGGAACTGCTCGCCACATATGACGAGCGGCTGCGCTTGGCCTTTCTCTCGGCCGTCGACGATATCCGCAACGCAATTGTCCTCAGGGTTATCGTTGAGCGCCTGGAGCGCGGTGACGTTACCGGCGCGATCGAGGCAATGCATCTGGACGCTGACGCCTTTGCCAAGCTCGAATTGGCGATCGCCGAGGCATACAACGCCGGCGGTGCTGCCACGGTTGAGAACTTGCCCAGGGTGACCGATCCCGAGGGCAACAGGGTCGTGTTCCGGTTCGGCGTCCGGAATCCCGAGGCTGAGGCTTGGCTGCGCGGGCATTCGTCCACTCTGGTGACGAGGATTGTAGATGATCAGCGTGAGGCGATCAGGACTGTACTGACGGAGGGTCTTTCGATCGGCCAGAACCCGCGTCAGACAGCCCTGGATGTGGTCGGGAGGGTCAACAGAGCAACGAACAGGCGAGAAGGCGGGGTGATCGGACTCACCACAGCTCAGGCGCGTTATGTTGCCCGCGTGCGCCAGGAACTGCTTTCTGGTGAGCCCGATCAACTCAGGCGGTATCTGGAAAGAGGCCGGCGCGATAGGCGTTTCGACAAGACGGTCACAAGAGCCCTCCAAGAGGGTAAACCAATCCCTGCCGAAATCGTTAACAGGATCGTCGGCAGGTACTCAGATCGGCTCCTTGAACTCCGCGGTGAAATGCTGGCCCGGACCGAGACCATGACCGCGCTCGGCAAGAGCCGTGACGATGCGATCCGTCAGCAGATCGCGGCCGGCAAGATCAAAGTGGAGGATGTCACGAAGGTGTGGCGGTCTGCCGGCGACAGCCGCGTGAGGCATACGCACCGGGCTCTTTCGGGAAAATCAGCTCCGATGGACGGCTTCTTCCAAAGCCCGAGCGGTGCGATGCTGCGCTATCCTGGGGACCCGCAGGCACCTGCCTCCGAGACAGTCGGCTGCCGCTGCTGGATGGAATACAAGATCGACTACTTCGCCAGCGTCGTGCGCCGGCAGAGGGCGGCGTGATGGCGTCATTCTCGGCTCAGATCGACGCATGGGTTCACAAGGTCGAGGGTGCGATCGAGGCCGTCTTTCACGAGAGCGTGCAGGAACTGGTGAGCCAGATGCAGGCGCTGGTGCCGGTCGATACCGGGTTCTTGCGAGCATCGCTCCGGGCCTCGACCACGGCAATGCCAGTCCTGTCGCTCGACAATCCAGGCGGCACGTTCACGCCCGACTATGGCCAGATCGAATTGGTCATCATGGCCGCCGATGTCGGAGAGACGATCTATCTCGGCTACATGGCCAGGTACGGCGCCTATGTCCATTACGGGGCAGGGGGAAGGCCGCCGCGACCGTGGGTGGATATGGTGGCGCAGCGTTGGCAGGCGATCGTCGCAGAGAAGGCGGCAGAGCTTAAGGCGCGTTTTGGTCTTTAACGCCGGCCAGACGATCGCTCTCCTGCTCACCGGCCAGGAGTAGGGCGAGGGAGAGGCCGGAAAGCACCCGCCTGGCAGCCTCAAGGGCCGTGTCGCCACGCACAGTCTCCGCCGTGTCGTCGCCGATAAGCTGGCGGGCGGCGGTCAGTCTTTCGTGGATCTCGTTGTCGCTGAGCGGCTTCATCGGCCAAGGAATAGCGCAGAATGCCGACCATTGAAACGTCGATCTGGCTCGCTCTCAAGGCGAGGGTGCAGTCGCTCGTCTTGTCGCCGGCACTGCCGGTCGCATGGCCGAACGAGAGTTTCGACGCGCCGCTGTCGGGTTATCTCCGCGTAACCTGGATACCGAACATCAACCGCCGCCTGTTCCTGCGCGGCTCCGATCCTCACCAGCGTCTTTCGTTGCTGCAGGTGGATGTGTTCGGCAAGAAGAATCAGAACGTCTCCGTAGCCTTAGAGATAGCCGGGAAGGTGGCGGCGCATTTCCCGGCTGATCTGCGCATGACAGCAGAAGGTGTCACGGCTCGCGTGGTCCGCGCTCCTGAGATCGCGCAGCCCATTGCCGACGACACTCACGTCCAAGTCCCTGTGACCATCTCAATTGAAGCCATCGTCTAGGAGAGAGCAAAGATGAAGCTTGTCTATTCCGGCACGCGATTACCCGGCTTGCCGAAGGCTGACGGCATCAAGGTCGTCAACCCGGTCCATTTCGCCGGCGTGAAGAAGGAGGCCAAGGCGGTCTACCTGAACGGCGACTATCCCAACATTAAGGCGGCATATGAAGAAGTCGGGGTGAAGGTGCATCCCGTCTCCGATCTGCTGCCGAAGGCCAAGCAGGAGGGCTGACCCATGGCGAACACCAACAAGGGCAGGAAATTCTACATTGCGGTTGACACGGATAACACCACTCCGCTGCCGCAGCCAACCGACCTTACCCAGACCGACTATGAGGCGCTGACCTGGCTGGAGGTCAAGAATGTCGGCTCGATCGGTGAGAGCGGTACACAGACCAATATCGTCAGCTATGACGAGCTCTCGACGGATGTGACCCAGAAGCAGAAGGGCATCTCAAATGCCGGCGATCCTCCGGTCGAGGTCGCGCGCAATACTTCTGATCCTGGCCAGAAGGCGATGCGCGCGGCAGCCGCGACGAAGTACCTGTATGCGTTCAAGACTGAGGACGCTGACGCGCCCGACGAGAGTACGACCAACTCGGTCTACTATAATCGCGGCCTGGTCACCGGCCCGACGCGTCCGAACGGCCGGAACGAGGATTTCAACCTCGAGGTCTTCACGCTCGGTCTGATCCAGCGCGAGATCGTCGTTGACCCTGAGCCCATCGCTCCTTGAGGTGATGCATGGATATCGCCGGCATCTACAATTACGAGACGCTGTTTCCGCTCGAGCTCGTTCGCCCCGATACCGAAGAGAAGATCGGCATCACCTTTCAGATCCGATCGGCCTCCTCCGCGGAAGCCAAGAAGGTTCTCCGCAAGCATGTCGACGAGGTGACCGAAAGGCAACAGCGCGGCAAGCTGGTCAAGGGCGAGATGCGCCTGCGCCAAGAGCTGGAGAAAGCCGCATCGTGGATCGCGTCCTGGGATTGGGGAGAGCACACCTACGGGGGCGAGAAGCCTGAGTTTTCCTTCAAGAAGGCAGTCGAAATCCTTGATCGGGAAGACTGGATTTACCAGCAGGTAGCGGAGGCTGCCAACTCGCTGGCAAATTTTACGAAGGAATCTCCGAAGACTGCTGCGAAGCCGTAAGGCTGGCAGTCAGGTACGATACTCCGGACGAGAACGGCGAGACGAGGCGGGACAGGAATGCCCGTTTCGGTCGGGCGGACCTCAATCCCGAGATCACCATCGCCGAGCATTGGGCGCACCTGTGGGAATGGTTTTGGGAACTGAGCGCGGCTCGTAGCCAGGGTTTCTCTGGGCCAAACCCGATCTCCTACTCCGAAATCGCTGATTGGGCTGAACTCACCGGCAATCTGATCCGCCGGGACGAGATCGCGATCATCCGCAAGATGGATGCTGCTTTCCTCGCTACCAATGCGGCTGAACAGGCCGAAGCGGCCGAGCGGGCCAAGCACAAGAAGGACTGAGTTATGGACATCGCCTCGCTTGGCATTGCCGTCGATAGCTCTCAGGCCGACAAGGGCGCCGTTTCGCTCACGAAGCTTTCCGCTGCTGCTAAGCAGGCGGAGGCAGCGACAAAGGGGACGGCGGCGGGCGCACGAAGCGCAGCGTCTGCTGCCGCCGAGGTGGCGTCTCAAACGAACTCAGCGGGGCAGGCGGCGGCGAGGGCGGAGGGGTTCTTCACCCGTCTCTGGTCCGCGCTCACTCGGCTTCGCTCCGGCTCGCAGAGCGCTGCCCAATCCCTTACCCAAGTGGGAAATGCGGCGAACGACAATGCTCGCCGTATGGGCGGAAGCTTTTCCGGCTTGGCCGCCCAGGTGCAGGACATCGGCGTCACCGCGGCCATGGGCATGAACCCGATGATCATCGCGCTGCAGCAGGGAACGCAGATCGCCGGCCAGATGGAAGTCGCCTTGCAGAATGGTGGCACAGCCGCAGGTGTCTTCGGCGCTGCGCTCCGATCGCTGATCTCTCCCGTCTCCCTCATCGCGATCGGCCTGACCGCCGTTCTGGCGGCTGGCCTTCAAATGGTTGACTGGGCTCAACTCGGGGCTTCCGCCCTGAATACCCTTGCGTCTGTTCTCCAGACCATTGCGCCCTATGCGGCAATGGCTGCTGCTGGGTTGGCTCTCCTTTACGCGCCGGCAATCATTGGCGGCATCGTGCAAGTGATTGCTCTTATGGGCCGCTTGGCTGTTTCTGCAGCCATGGCTGCCGCCAATCCGGCCGCCGCATTCGTCCTTGGCATCACGGCCGCTGTAGCCGCCGCGAACATCTTTCGTGATGAGCTGGCCCAGATATTTGGCCGCGACATTGTTGCGGATGCCAAGAATGCGGTGAACTTCATCATCGGGGCGTTTGTCGGAGGCTTCAACGCAATCAAAACCTCATGGAGCCTTCTGCCGGCAGCGATCGGCGATTTGGTTTACCAAGCCGCCAATGCCACAATCGGCGGGGTTGAGAAGATGCTCAACTTCGTCATCGAAAAGATCGACGCCTTCATTGGTAAAATTGAGGGTGTCATCTCGACCGTTTCCGGGTGGATAGGACAGGACGGAGTACGGCTCGGGAGGATTGGCGAAGTCAAGCTCGGCCGTCCATCAAACCCCTACGAGGGAGCCGCAACTGCCGCGGTAGACGCGGCGCGCGAGGCCTTCGATAACGCTCAGGGTATGGATTATGTCGGGGCCGTTGGTGGCGCGATAGAGCGCGCTGCCGCGGGAGCCGCTGACAAGCTTCGGGATCTGGCTGGATCATTCACCGGTGTCGAGGATGCTGCTGCTGGAGCTGGTAGAGCAGCTAAAGGGGCTGCGGAAGGAGCAAAAGACCCGTGGAAGGGGCTACGCGGTGAGGTTGATAAGACCAAGGAATCGCTCTCGTTCGCCAAGGATGTAACGAAAGGCTTTTTGTCTGATCTTCGGCAGGGGCTCGCCAATGGCGAAGGCTTCTGGAAGTCCTTCGGCAATGCGGCGCTGAACGTTCTGGACAAGATCGTCGACAAGATCGAGACGCAGTTTGTGGACGCGTTGTTCTCTGCCAATTCGGCTGCCTCCGGCGGAGGAGGGGGCGGCATCCTCGGCGCGATCTTCGGCGGAATTGGTAAGTTGCTCGGCTTCGCCTCCGGTGGGTACACTGGGAATGGTGCTGCCAATCGTGTAGCTGGCGTTGTCCACGGCGGCGAATACGTTTTCTCGAAGCGAGCCACGGATCGCATCGGGGTGGGGGCTCTCGACCAGCTTCACCGCCGCGCGAAGGGCTATGCCAGTGGCGGGTATGTGACCACGTCGCCAAGGATCACGCCTGCGGCAAATCAGAATGTTCACGTCACGGTTGGTGTCTCGGTAGACAGGAACGGCAACCTGCAAGCCTACGTCAAGGATGTAGCGCAACAGGAAGGCGGACGTGCCGCCCAAGTCGGCATTTCTCAATACGACAAGAGCCTACCGGGACGTATCAGCGACGTGATGGAGCGGCATGGATGACCTCTATGGTCGACTTTCCCGTCAAGGCGGTCCCGATCACAGATGTCTCATTGGCGATCGGCTACAACACTCGGCCGGGACATGAGGCGACCAACGGAATGCGCCGGTCAATCGGTGTGTCCGGCGCTCAGTTCAGGCTTCGGTTTACCGTTCACGTCCACAGCAACCATGCGGTGAGAGCTGTCCGCGGTTTCGTATGGAACATGGAGGCCGACAGCGCCTTGGTGCGGATCAGAATACCGGATCTCTACGGCATAGACGGGCCGTTTGCTCTGGCGACCAAGGCACACCGAGACCAGTATCCTCAAGGCATTCCGTTTGCCACCGATGCGCTCTACGCGACCGGTATTGGCCATGCCTATCCGACCTTGGAAACGACGGTGACAGAACCTGCCGACTTGAATGCGCGGGAGATCAAAGTAGCTCTCTTGGATGAGACCATAGGCGGTTGCGCAATCTCGATCGACGAATTCTGCTACGGTATCGCAGGATCATGGGTAGAGGGTGACACGAACCGTCTCAGGTTATCTCCTACGCTCCGAAAGCCTATTGCTTCGGGCGCAACAGTCTCGCTGGCTCCAATCTTCGTTGGCTTCTGCATTACCGACAATCCTGGCTATGAGGCGCTCCACGCCGGCATGTATGGCGACCATACGCTGGAGTTTGTCGAGGACCTGACCCGGCTGGTGGAAAGCGTCGACTGATGTTTTCGCAGACGATCAGGGAGGCGGCGCGAGGCAATCGCGTCCATTGCGTTGTGCTTGCTGAATTGCAGTTCCTGTCCGGAACGATGTTCGTGCATAATGAGGGCGGCTTGCTGAGGTCACGAGGCTTTGATGGCGAGATCGAAGCAATCGAGTGGAAGGGTCTCCAAGGCTTGGCGGCTGTTTCGAATTTCGGAGCGTCCAAGATTGGCGCATCCCGTCAGATGACATGCACGCTCAATATGGAAGACGCCTTGATCAAAGAGTATTTCTTTGAGCAGGAGCAGCGCGAAGTGCGAGGCCGTAGGTTCCGGTTCTGGGGCCAATTCTACGACAAAGATCTTCAACCGCTCGATCGTCGCTTTCACATCTATACAGGGCTTGGGGATCGGCTGCGTATGACGAAAACCGGGCCCTCACAGCGGCAGATCGTCCTTCTTCTCGAAGATTGGTTTGTGCGCAGGCGGCGCTCGGCGAATTCGATGGTTACAAATAGCGACCAGCAGCAGCGCGACCCTGGCTCGACCGGCTTCATCTACGTGCAAAAGATGGTCGACCAGACCCTCAATCTATTCGATGCGCGAAACTGACCTCCTCGACTGCTACCTCGCAGGAGAGAAGCGGAAGCCGTTCGAATGGGGAAAGGGGAACGGTGATTGCCTTCTGTTCCTGCTGGGATGGGCCGAAATAGCCACCAACAGGACTGCGACTGTGGTCTGGCGCGATATGTACCGAACCGAGCATGGCGCCCATGTGGCTCTTGAAGAGTTTGGCGGGGCCGTCGCAGCCGTCACTGACGTGCTCGGGGCGCCTCGCATGGGGAGCGAGGCCAAGCGCGGCGATGTCGGGCTGCTGGAAGTCCAGGATTGGTTTCTCGGAATGATCTGCACCGGACGTATGTGGGTGTTGAGGGCTGGCGAAAAGGGCGTTCGTTTCACAATGCGGCAGCCTGACATGATTTGGCCTGTGGGTTTTAGATGAGCACTTACATCCGGAGTCGGAACGCAGCCTGGGGGCTAGGTTGCAGTACGTCGCTGTATTCGCAGGCCGTATTCCATCCGCAGGCAGTCGGTGCGCTTTTCATCGGCTTGCTCCAAAGCACCGGGTTGTTGGTCGGGGCGGTCAATGTTCTCGGTTTCACGGGGCTCGGAACACTAGCACTTGGCGTTGGCTACGCTGCAGTGACCGCTGCCGCAATCGGACTGCAGTTGGCGCTCCAGAAAAAGCCCGCAGCACCCCAGCCCTCGGATGTGCAGACCAATATCCGTCAGGAGATTTCGCCACGCCGCCGCATCTATGGCCGATATCTGACTGGCTCCGTGATCGTCTTCGGCTTCAGGAGAGGAGAGAAATCCTACCTTTTACACTACGTCTGCGAAGGTCCGATCAGTGGCTACGTGTCGTTTCGGCTCGACAAGAAACCGGTGACACTGGACGGGGATGGCTTTGTCACCCAAGAGCAATATCAAGTTGGAGGGCGGTCGCGGGTGCAAATCCTAACCACCCTCGGCACCATGAACGATGAGCCATTCGCCGAATTGCTTGCAGCTTTCCCTGAACTCGACACGCCACTTACACCGTTCCGCCATCGCGGCTGCGCTATGGCGCTTCAAATCGTTGAGCAGGTGTCTCAGGACAAGCTGCAGGATGTCTATCCTAACAACATGCCGTCGCTTCAGTTCGTCATCGACGCATTGGAAGATGTCTATGACCCGAGGACGGATTCCTGGGGCTTTTCCGACAACGCCGGATGCTGCCTGCTCACTGAAATCATGGACGTCTACGGCCTAACGTCGGCAAGCACGGAAGATATCGATTTCAACAGTTTCGCTGCCTTTGCAGAGCATTGCGATGAAAACGTCGCGCTGAGATCCGGTGGCGTGGAAAAGCGCTATCGTTGCGCCGGTCCAATCTTTCTGGATGCCGAAAACGAGGATCGGATCAAGGCAATCGCGTCTGTTTGCAACGGTGATGTCTTTATGGACCGGCAAGGCAGGATCGCTGTGAGGCAAAAGCTTCGTGCAACGCCTGGTATAGCGCTGCGAGCAATGAACGGCGATCATCTGAGCATCCAGCTGGAGGGCGGACGTCCGCTTCAGAAGCGGTTCAATACGGTGAAAGTCGGATATGTCGATCCGGCTCTCAATTGGAAGGCCAATGAGGTTCGATGGCGGCATCCTGACTTCTATGTTGAAGATGGCTCGGAACTGCTTTCGTCGTTCACGGTGAATCTCTGCCCCTCTGCAACGCAAGCGCAGCGCCTCGCGAAACTTGCCGTCTACGAGAACAATCCGGACTACGTCGGCTCTCTGACGTCGGGACCGCAAGCTCTCGATCTGATGGAGGATTACGTTTTCACGCTCGACCTGAGCCCTGAAGAAACCTTCGAGAGGGTAGCGGCAGCGACGGATGTGATTGAATACGACGCGGAGCAGATGAGCGTGTCGTCCCCGTTCATGATCTTCGGTGCTAACGCAACAGACTGGAATCCGGCGGAGGATGAACAGGATCAGGTGATCGTCCCACCCGATCTTCCGGCCAATGTTGACGATGTCACGCTTGTTGTCTTGGTCACGGTGGAGATTCAGGAGAATTCGGCACCGGTACTGAAATTCTCCTGGACCGCGGCTGGCGGGGCCACCCTGCCGGACAGCTATGCGCAGCAGGTCGAAGTATCTGCAGCAGATGCGGATGAATGGAATCCGGCAACCGTCAACCAGGATCAGAATACAGCTATCTTCGCCGCCGTGGCTGATGGTGGGTCTTATGACTGGCGCATCCGAAATGTTGCCAGCGGTAAGACCTTTGACTGGCAGAACTCTACAGCCCCGGTCACGGTCGTGGTTGATGACACACCGCCAGCCGCCCTGCTTTCGTTCTCGGCAGGTGACGGGACAGGTCAATTCACTGCAAACTTCGGCACCACTAATGATGCCCATCTCGCCACGGTGGCGATCTACAAAACCGCACCCGGCGCCACACTGAACCGAGCAACAAATCTTATAGGGCGCTACGCTGTGGCGCCCGGCATTTCTTATGCACTTCCGATTGCGTCTGGTTCCGGCGCATTCGACATCTACGCAGAACCGTTCAACCGGTCAGACATTGCCGGTCCGCTAGCTGGACCCGATCAGGCGACCGTCTCCTAGCACACATCTATCCATCATCGAGGACAGAGCATGGGCGAAATAAAACCGCTTGGCCGCAAGGCTTGGCGCAAATATTACGTGGATGGAGTTGCGTCTTCCGGACCAAATCAGCCGTCGACTGACGATATCTTCCCCTTTGTCGACAAGATCGACGAGGCGGTTGATGCGTTGGGAGATAGCATCGCCGGCATAGACAGCAAGATCGACAGCGAGGCGACGGCCCGGCAGAACGCCGATGCTGCCTTGCAGGCGCAGATAGAGGATCTCGAAGTCTCCGGCGATACGGTCACGAAAGCGACTTGGGCCGAACTGTCCGCCCATTCGGGCTCGCGCGCCGGGCAGCGCGGCTATGTCGAGAATGACGCCGGGACGCACACCGATCCGGTCACCAGCGCCACGGTCCCGAACCAGGGGATCTACACCTGGGTTGCCTCCCAGAGCGCGTGGCAGTGGCTGCGCAAGGACGATCTGGGCGAACTTCAGGATCGGTCTGAATCTCAAGGCTCGGTGCTCGGCTCGGCCTATAGCGCGATTTCCGTCTCGCAGGTCGTCGGCACCACGGAGACGCCGGTAAGCGCCACGGCGCTGGGCAACATTACTGTCGCCTTCGCCAATCCGGCCACCATGGACGGCTTTGTGACGCGCGTTGCCGGATATGCTCTCGCGAGCGGCAGCCTTGCCATCAAGCGCTTCACCAGGGCGGGCGATGTCTTCACGCAGGTCGGCAACGATTATGTCGTCAGCGTCCCTGCCGGGCTGTTTTCGATCGACCTCAGCGGCATGATCGCCATCCCGGTCAATGAGGGCGAATATCTCGGCTTCTACGGTTTTCCCATGGTGGGGCGCAGCGCCGTCTCCACCACCATAGACGTGCCGTTCTACAACTCGGCGACAGGCAGCGGCAATGTCTCGTCCTTCACCGACGCAGCGGTGCAGGAGGCTCTCCGCCCCGAGCTGCGTTTCGTGGTCGAAAAGGCCACGGTGACGGAGGCGAGGGTCAGCCGCGCAGAGGCCAACACCCGTCTCGCGCTGCTCGCTCTCGGCGACATTCTCGGCCAGATGGGCTCCTATTCGCCGGCTCTGGTATTCCTCGACCATGAGGGCTACTGGCTGGACGCGGCCGACAAGACCTCGATCTTTCAGGACACGGCAGGAACGACGCCTGTCCTGAACCACAATGACGGCGTGGCGCTGATCAAGGACAAGGCGGGCTACGGGTTCGACTTCATCGCGCAGCCGGGCCAGCGCCCGATCTGGAAGGACCAAGGCCCGACCGTCCCGAACGGCCAGTCCGTCATTACCTTCCAGAGCACTGAACGCTACTTCACCGGCCAGCGGCGCGATTTCACGCGGGCGCGCGACAAGGCGACCATCATCGTCGTTTCGCGCAACAATGTGACCTCGGGCCAGATACCGCTCATCCACCACAGCACCAACGCAAACGCCAATGCGGCGCGCATGGCGATCGGCAACATGCCGCGCGCAGCGGGTACTGGGAGCGCGCCGGGCGCTGTTGTGCGGCAGACTGACGGCGACACCTCGACCATTGTTTCCAGCCCCTCGGTCAATCCGGGACAGCTTTTCGTCGCCATGGTGGAGGCGGACTTTCTCAACGGCGATCTGCGCTATTTCTTCAATGGACAGAATTATGTCGAGGGCGTCCAGGACCTGCCGGACCTCGAGCTTTCGCAGGACGCGCTCGAGGCGGCCGTCTATCTTGGCGGCAACCCGAACGCGACCAACAACTGGTTCACCGGCGAGTTCTGCGAGGCGATCGCCTTCATCGGAAGCGTGGACGACCAGACGCTCCAGCGCCTGCACAATTACCTTTCCGCGAAGTGGGATGTGAGCCTGAAGACGTTCAGGCGCTATTCGCCGACCGGCGAGTTTCCGGGCGCGTGGATATGGTTCAACGATCCGCGTGTGCTGGCGCTGAGCCAGACGCGGGCCGTGGTGGGCGGCGTGACCGGCGGCGGCTCCGTCATGGCTGCCGATTTCGACAACGGCAACTGGCAGCATGTGGTGCTCAAGAAGGAGTATCAGCGGGACGACCACGACAACCCCGCCTTTGCCACGCTTGCCGATGGCCGTATCATCGCGGCCTATACGGATCACGGTAGCGCCGTCCCCGACACCTTCTATATCCGCCGCTCGACAAATCCCGGCGATCCGCTCGTCTGGGATGCGGAAGTCAACATTGCCGATCAGTTCGACCGCAATGACGGCCCGGACTATTCGTTCAACTATGCCAACATCTTCCGCCTGGCGGGGGAAAGCAACCGGCTCTATCTCGTCTTCCGCGAGGGCGTCGTGGTGGAGCCCGGCGTCCTGGGTGACGAATACTGGTGCTATTCGACATCGGACGACAATGGAGCGACCTGGACGCCCGCCACGCGCATCGCAGGCCCGGACCGGCCTTATCTCAAGGTGCGCCAGAACGGCAATAACAGGCTCGACTTCCTGATCAATGACGGCCATCCCGGCGCAAAGCCGCTAAACAACACCTATCATTTCTACATGCAGGGCGGGAATTTCTATAAGACCGACGGCACCCTGATCGGCAATTCGTCCGCGCTGCCTCTCGACCTGCCGAACGACGCGACCCACGTCTATGACGCGGTGGCCGGGGCGCGGTCGTGGGTCTGGGATATCGTCATCGGCGGCTCGGGGCCGGTCGCCTGCTTCCAGGTCATGACCGACGATTTCATGGACATCCGCTATCATCAGGCGCGGTGGAACGGCTCGGCCTGGGTGCATCACGAAATCTGCGATGCGGGCCGGTGGCCGGGCGCCATCGACAGCAACACCAAGACCTATTCGGGCGGGGTGATCACCGATCCCGACAATATGGATGTGGTCTATTGCAGCAGGCAGGTGGACGGGTCGGGCAATATCGACACGAACGGCATCCACCACCTCTATCGCTACACCACCAGCGACGGCGGCCAGACCTGGACGGGCCAGCGGCTGACCTCCGGCAGCGAGACCTGCATCCGGCCCTATATCCCGGAAGGGATGCGCAAGCTATTCTACCAGCGCGGCCGGTATACCTCATTCACCGATTACGACACGGTGATCGACGTGATGGATATCAGCTAGGGTTCGCCAGTGCGGCGGTGCATGGGAGAAAGTTGCATTTGCAGCGATCTAAACTCATGGAATCGGGTAGGAGGGCTAGTCAATCCCTTCGATGAGTCGAATAAGATGACGTATAGGCGCGGATCGAGATGACGGCTTGTCATCGTAGAGAGCTGCCTGCTTGTTGAGAAGATCGTATAATTTTTTAATATATTTGTCCCGGTCGATGACGTTTGCAGCGATAAGCTCTTCGACCAGCGAATACATCACCGCGGTTTGGGCGGCGAACAATTCAGCAATCTCTCTATCTTTCATGGTACAGCATGGTGAGTATCTGGCGAGCCAGCACTTAGAATGACAGTCCAAGGGTTAATTCTGGTGAGGCGTTTGGAACACACTGGCTCGGTTTCATCGTTTATAGCGTAGCATTCAGCTCAGGTTTTTGGTAGAGCCCTCGATGGGATTCGCTTGGGGGTTGCAATGCAATTTTCCGCTCACATAGCTGCTGAACGTAGCTACTTGCCTGAGGTTGACTGCTGTCTATTACGGATCAGGCGTGGAGTGCAACCGCGAGTAAGCTTGCATCCATGAATACAATAGATGGAAAGACGCCCCGCCAAGGCAAAGCCACGGTTTCTGAGGTCATCCTTGACGGGAAATCTGTCTCTGATCTCGATCTTGTGCGGAGCTCGCGCTTCTTCGACGGGGAATGGTATCGGAAGAGCAACCCCGATGTCGACAAACTCGGCATGGAGCCAGCAGAGCACTATCTTTGGCTCGGCTGGCGCTTGGGTCGTGAACCTAGCGCCCATTTCAGTGGAAACCGGTATCTTACAAGATATCCAGATGTGAGAGTCGCTGGCCAGAATCCTCTGGTCCATTATTTGAGGCAGGGGCGCGTAGAAGGAAAACTTGTAGAGCCGAGTGGCGGGGCAGCGCCGGTATTCAGTCTAGCTGGTAGAATGGGCAACATGCCAGTTGGTAGCATGCCAATTGGCAATATGCAACAAGGGGTTCCTGAAGCTGAGATAGCCAGCCTGAAATCGAAGGCTGAAGAAGTCGCGGATACTACACTCGTGAGTATAATTATGCCTGCCTATAATCGTGAGCGCACGATAGGAAAGGCGATCAGATCCGTTCTATCTCAGTCATACAAGAACTTTGAGTTACATATTATTGATGATGGAAGTTCCGATTCAACGGTTTCAGTCATAAAAGAATATCTTTCTGATCCTCGAGTTCATTTACATCTGTCACAACACAAAGGTGTTTGCGCGGCGCGAAATACTGGCTTGGCTGCGTGCGCAGGGGACATTGTCGCGTATCTCGACACCGACAATGTGTGGGTAAATGACTATCTTGCAATGATGGTCGGCTTCATGACCAAGTATGGTCATGACGTTGCCTACTGTGCGGATGAAGTTAAAGGCGATAACGGAATTCACGTTCGAGGTAGACCGTTTGACTGGAACGACTGCCTCAAGGGAAATTTCATCGATCTGAATGTGTATTGTCACGCCCGCAGTCTGCTCGACCGTTGGGGTGGTTTCGATGAGAGCTTGCGGAGGATGGTCGACTGGGACCTAATCCTGCGGCAAACGCGCCATGCCAAATCAATCGGCTTTTTGCCTTTTGTCGGATGCTCGTACACTAATGGTAGCGCCGATAGAAACAGGATTTCCGTCAAGGAATCCCGTGCATTTAGGCATATCGTCGTAGCCAAGGCGAAGAACGATCCTATTCTCCCAGGCTATTCGATTGTGCAGGACGTCCAGCTCAAGTTCGCGATCAAGATCCCAGCGCCCTTTGATAAACGACAGGAATGGGGCGATTTTCACTATGCTGATTCGCTCGCCGGAAGCCTGAACCGGCTCGGTCATCAAGTAAGGATCGATTTTCACGGTGACTGGGACAACGCCTCTTCTTTCGATGATGATGTTGTTATCGTCATACGTGGCTTGACCAGTTATGATCCGAAGCCCGGGCAAATCAGTATACTTTGGATGATAAGCCATCCGGACCAAGTATCGCTTGAGGAAATCAAAGCTTACGATCTGGTCTATGTGGCATCCTTAAGTTACGCAAACTTCCTGACAAATGTAACAGATGCTAAGGTAAAGCCACTCCTGCAGGCGACGGATATAAATCGTTTTAATCCTGAGCGAAAAGCCCCTGCTGAAACTTTCGATGCGTTGTTCGTCGGAAACTCTCGCAACGAATACCGCGATATGGTGAGATGGGCTATCGATGCCGGTGTGGACATCGCTGTTTTCGGAACGCGGTGGGAAAAGTTTGTCCCAAAGGAGCTGATCCGGGGGGAGAATATCTCCAATAAGGAGCTGGGGGGCTACTATAAGTCGTCCAACGTGGTTCTGAACGACCACTGGAGATCTATGAAGGATTTCGGACTAATCTCGAACCGGATCTTCGATGTTCTGGCATCGGGTGGCCGCGTCATTTCGGACCAGGTTCATGCAATATCGCAGGTCTTTGGAGACATCGTGCCTCAAGTTTCGAGCGCCGATGAATTAAAGAAGGCAATGCAGGACCTTCCGAAGGGAGAGCAGGTCAAGACAATCCAGTCGAATATCAGTAAGCAGGTGCGTGCGTTGCACAGCTTTGATCAGCGGGCGCAAACAATCGTCAATGACGTGTTCGGCCGGCTGGGCCAGAATTCGGATGCCCTAGGTGCCCCAGGTATTGTGGGTAAGAAGCGGCGTTTGTCCGTTCGAGCGATTGTCAGAAAGGACCGTGAGTTCCCTCAGGCAAGTGCTTTCATTCGCCTTGTTTGCCCCTTAACGACCGATCGGGCCTATGGGGAGGTCGACTTCTCATTGGCCCCTGCGCGCGAGAGCTTCGTCCGGTCTGACGTCGCTATCGTTCAACGGACGGCCTTCGATTCATTGGAGCGAGCGGAGGAATTTGTAACGTTCTGCCGTAAGAATGGCGTCCGCATTTTCACAGACAATGATGATGCCTTTGCCCTCATGGATGAACGCCATCCAGAGTATGAACTTTACAAGCCGAGAATTGCAGCGCTGGACTATTTATTGTCCCACGCGGAATCAAACTGGGTCTCTACAAAGCCTATGAGTGAGGCGTACGCTCAGTACAACCCGCAGATCATTCCAAACCACATAGACCCTCGCTTGTGGCGAGACTACAGGCGCACCCTGAAGGCAAGTAGCGGACCATTCCAGATTGTTTATGCCGGCACCGCAACTCATGATCAGGATTTTCGCCTGGTAGAGGAGGCACTGGACCATCTGGCGCGTCGGCACAAGTTCGTTTTGACAATAATTGGCGCGGTGCGAAAGCCGCCTCAGAAACCGTGGCTGCAAGTGCTTACCCCGCCTCAATCTGCCCAGTCATACCCTGGCTTTGTGCACTGGTTCCGGCGACAAGGGCCTTTTGACATAGGTATCGCCCCGCTGGCTGATACTCCGTTCAACACCGCAAAGTCTGACCTAAAGCTTCTAGACTATGGCGCTTTGGGCATCTTACCTGTTGTCTCCGACGTCCCTGCTTACCGGGATACAATAGCCAAGGCACGATGCGGTTTCGCGGTTGAGAATTCCACCGAGGATTGGATCTCTCATCTGTCTGCTGTCTTTGAAGATCGTGCGCGCTTGCTAAGGATGGCAGAGCACTCGCAGGCTTACTGTTATTCACAGCGCTCCGTGGATCGAATGTACGAGCTGCAGCGTCAGTATCTGTTTTCCTGAACCGTCAGATTAGGAGTGACTTTCAGGCTGACGCAACGTGCATATAGGTGCACTGATTCGAACATAACGACAGTTAAACAATAGCGCAGTTCATAGTCATAGAGATTCGAGAACGATACGGAACTCGTTCTCTCCCTGATGCACATCTTCGTGATGTGCGACCTTCCAGTTGATAAGATCGGCCTCCCGTAAATCTTGAATGATGGTGCGGAAGCTATGGTATGTAAACACAGAGCAGTGGACATCCGTATAAGAGCGCGAAAGTTGCTTTGCCTTTTCCAGCGCTTGCGGCATCGTTAAACGGTGCATATGGTCATCCGGAATGTCGCCAGACCACGCTTTTCCCTCTGTGATGTCAGCGTGATAGTAGAGATGGCGAAGGATCTGGTAGTAGGACGGCATCTCTAAGGCTTCGTCATGGGCTCGTATCCAGTCGACCGCATCTGATACCGGCTTGAAATAATCGAAAGTGTATCGTTTGTCGGGCACGGACAGGAACAGAAGGCCGCCTGGGGCAACAATCTCTCTCAGTTCCTGCAACCAGCCAATCGGGTTCGGTATGTGCTCGATAACATGATTGGCAATGATCAAGTCTGGAGGGATTCGAACTGCCTCGCGCAAGCTGGAATCGCGAAGGACATAGTCTACATCAACGATCTTGAAAGCATTATGCGCGGTGCTTTTAATATGCCGCTTTACTGATTCTTGTTGAGAGAAGAAGTCAGCAAAATAAACGTCCCCCTCTGACTTCATGAAGGTTGGATTATCCAGAGCGCCTATTTCAAGGACGATGTATGGCCTTCCTCCAAGCGATCGTGCCAAGAAGCGCCTGCGCGATTTTGCCCGTCTTGAAACATCGAGGCCGTTACCGGGCGATATAACTGGCATGAATACTCCCTTGCAAGGGATGGTTTAGAAGATGCTGTTTGATGAAATCAGGAATAACCGATCAGTCTCTGATATAATTTGATATTTGCATTTTCCGCGATAAAATTATCTTGGCCATGCTCGACGTGTGGTGGACGTCTTTTAACAACCTTTTGGTAATGGTGCACGGCCGCATTGTACTCATCTCGAAAGTCGGGTGTCAGCGGCACTCCTAAGAAGTCGCAAAGTCGTTCGATTTGTCCTAACCGGCCAGAATAGAATTTATCGTAGGCGATGACGCAATGTGCATCGGGCGAGTTCTGAATTGAACGTGCAATGACTGAATTTGCGCGGTTCCAATGCTTGACTGCTTTCCGATAATCGGCCGTGTCGCTCCATCGGTCCTTCGGATTGGCGGCCCTAGCGTTCCAAGATGACGCTACGCCGTCGATGTCGCGCAGCATGCAAATTACCTTTGCGTCAGGAAAGTTATCAAAGAGAGTGTCCAAAACGTACACCAAATCGGGAATTTTATCACCTAAAGTGGTAGCGTCCTCCCACTTTGCCTGCATCTTCTCGTAGATATCCGCCCACTTCTTGCCGGCCTGCGGCAGGATGTTGGTATCTTCAGGCGAGAATGAGAAAAATCGATCCTTCTCGAAAAGTGATCTTGAGTAATCGTTCTGTTTGAGAAAACGGAATTTGTAACGCTCCACTCCCATGCATATTCCTGGGTGCTTATTTAGCAGTTCCGCAATGGCGGTTGTGCCGGATCGAGCAACTCCACATACAAACACAAGCTGCTTTGCCGCCATAGATGCTCCTCGGCCTCTCTGTAAACTGCTCATCTGAGTGTGAGCACGCTTCTGCGTCAGAGGCGTTCTGTTGCACGACGACGTCTACAAGGTCAACTGCGGGAAACGATAGGAGCGCCCTCCAGGCAGGTTAGTGGTGGGGTAGACCGCCTCCTCAATGGAAATCGACAATATGGTGCCAATGTAAGATTGCGGTACGTCAGCCGTCGCTAAGCGCCCTGTAGAAATAGAAGGCGACTGTCACCGTCGCCCAGACGTAGATCATCGGGTCGCCGAAAACCGCGTCAAAGAAAGTCAGATCGGACATGCTCCTCCCGGTCTCCCCAAGTCAGTCCTGCTTTGGCGGTTGCTCTTTGCGATCGGCCTTTTCCTCGATCGCCTTTTTCTCTTCGGCCAACAGCTTCATCTTTTCCCGCTCATGTTCCGGCAAGCCGAGAAGATATAGCTCGTAGTCGATATCCGAATGCCCGGTCATGGGAAAGCCCTGCCCAACAAACCCAGCGCCATTTGTACAGCATGACCGGCAAAAGAAAAGACCGCCCGAGACGGAGCATCGTTCGGGCGGCAAGACGTATGACATTGCGGGGCCACGGTAGCACCGGCTCGCCCTGCCGCGAATAACATTTGCTAATCCGGGCCCATCATCAAAAGAGGTAAGTTCATGGCACGGGAAACGCTTCCCGAAGCCCTCCGTCTCATGTTCGGAGACGAGGGCGGGTATTCCAATCATCCCGATGACCCAGGCGGTCCTACGAAATACGGCATCACGGCGCGAACACTCGGCTCGTCCCGCAAGCTCGGTCGGGCTGCAACCGCTGCCGAAGTGAAGGCGCTGACGGTCGAGGAAGCCGAGACGATCTACCGTAAATCCTACTGGTCCCAGTCAGGTGGCGATCTCCTGCCGCGCGGGCTGGACTACGCCGCCTTTGACTTCGGCGTGAACTCTGGGCCGGCGACGGCTGTCAAGAAGCTGCAGGAGGTCATCGGCGTCACACAGGACGGCATTGTCGGCGTCCAGACTGTGGCGGCTGTGGAACGCTATCCCGGCGGTATCGAGAAGCTGATCCCCGCCTATTGCGACGAGCGGATGGCCTATCTGCGAGGCCTGCGCACTTGGAGCAAATTCGGCCGTGGCTGGACGATCCGCGTGACCGGCAAGGATCCGAAAGGCGAATACGCCTCCAGACCGGGCGTGGTTGGCAATGCTCTCAGGATGGCCGCCAGTGCCGCACCTCTCAACCCGGCTAGCGAGCCGAAGTTCGTGACGGAAGGGGGCAAGGCTCCTCCTGCCGATAAGAGCATCACGGACATCATCAAGAATCCGGAGGCATGGGGACCGCTTGGCGGGCTTCTGTCGGCCATGGGCAGCCTGTTCGCGGGCACTGGCCCGGTTCAATGGGCGCTGGCTGCGGGGATCATCGTCGGTGTCGGGATCGGCGTCTATGCCTTCATTCAGCGCCAGAGGAGGGAGGCGTGATGTTCGGCCTCGCCATCGGAACTTGGCTCAAGGTCGGCGCTGTCCTTGCCGTTCTCGGGCTGCTGGCATGGTCGCACACGGTCATCTATCGCGCCGGCGTCAACTCCGAACGCCGGGCCGCCCTTGAACGCTCCGTAGATCTCCTCCGCGAAAGGAATGCAACCGATGAGACGATCCGCAACATGGACGACGCTGATCTTTGCCGGGCTCTTGGCGGCCGGGTGTCAGACGACGGCACCTGCCAATAGCTGCGACGGCTGGCGCAAGCTGACGCCTTCGGCCGAGACGCGGGCATTCATCATCCAGAACGACAGGCCGTTTGCCGAACAGGTGGCCGGCCACAACGCCTTCGGCGCCGGCCAAAAGTGCTGGCGCTGACCGCAACCACCATAACAGCAGCGCATTTCATAGGGGCTGGGGAATTGCCACACAAGGATGATCCCACCATGCAGGTTGCCACGCCTCGCTTTCGCTTCGAATGGAACCTCAACACCGTCGTCGTGCTCATCGGTTTCGCCGGCGGGCTGGTCGCCTGGGGCTACACCCTTAGCGAGCTGCAGACCGGCCGGAAGAACAACGAGCAGAAGATCGAGCGGCTGGACACCCGCTTGGCCACGGTCGAGACAACCATCCGCCAGATCGACAATCACGAGCTGCGGATCGCCAACGTCGAAAAGCAGATCACGGATTCGGCGGCCGCGATGCGAGAAGTTAACTCGACCCTGAACGGCCTGGCTGCCGATATGAAGGTGACGAAGGAAATCCTCATGCGGATCGAGCAGGCCGCCACCGGCCGRCGGCCACCTTAGCCATTTCCTGAATTGCGGCATTTGCCGTAATCCGCACCGGCCGGTTGCCGGTGGATCGGTCCGCCTCTCCCTGGACGATCCTCATCTGAACCGAGATTGCCCGCTGCCGAAAACGGTGGCGGGCTTTTATGCTATTTGGGCGCTTCGAAATCGCCAACCCTGACAGCTCTCCCAGAAAGCCGGAGTCCATCGCCGGCGGCCCGGCACGTTGCAGAAGAGCAGCGCGCGCGGGCAACGTGGTCCTTGGGGCGGCAGCGGTTGCAATTCAGGTCATTGCGGAAAGCCAAGCACCGTCTCTATCTACATAATTCAATTTGAGCTGGTCAGGGGCGCCAGGGCAAAAAAGCGGCGATCAAATCAACTCCTTGGTCTCAATTGCAACTCAATTGACGAGTACAAAAGATATTCGTTGATTTGGCCAATTTTGGCTTTCGCGGTGTCAGAGACCTTCGACCCGCCACAGTTTTCCGAATTTTCGATAGATGAACGTGAGCGCCGGGCGCAGCTATGTCGTTCTTTCTCCATGCGCCAGTCGGGCCAAAAACAGTTGGCCGCTGAAAGATAGCCAATGTCGATCCGCACGACAACGTACGTCGTTCATTTTTCTTCGCCGTTCTTGTTGGAAGGGTGTGAAACTTTGCAGCCCGCCGGCAAATATCAGGTCGAGGCGGACGAGGAACTGATCGAAGGAATATCCTGGCTGGCGTATCGGCGCGTAGCGACCTTCATTCATCTGCCAGCGATCAATTCCAGAAGCCTGATCAGCCGAGTTGTGAAGATCGATCCGGCAGATCTCGAAGCCGCGCTACAGAAGGATAACGGACGATCATGACAACAATATCAGATATCGGATCGGCTCACTTCCGCAAAGTTCGGCCAGTTGCCACGGTTCATCATTTCGCCATCGGACAATTGGTGCAGTTCCGGAGACATGTCGGGATGCCCTACGATGCTGCCGAACCCTACCGCATAACCCGCAAATTGCCGGTCAGGGACAACCTTCCTGAATACCGCATTCGGAGTGCCAATGAATCGCACGAACGGGTCGTGTCGGAAGACGGGATCGAGCCCGTGCATGCATCACCAATGACGGAAAACGTCACACTTCGAGAAAGGATATTTGGTCATGGCCAAAGGACAAAAACGTAGCAATCGCGAAGCCCGAAAACCGAAGCAGACAAAGGCGCCGCCGAAGGCAGAGAACCCATTTGGCAGCGGAGCCAAGCAGGGTGCCGGCATCAATGCTTCTGGTACTAAATCGAAAATCTGACTTCCCGAAACAAAGGTATGGAACGTTGGTGATGGAAGTTCAGATTGAATTCTACCGCACGCGGGATCGCGATAAGGCTCACGCTGTTCTCGGCCGGGTAACCAAGGATGCGACTGATCTCGAGGAGGCTATCGAAATCGCACAATCGCTATCGCGAAGCCTGGCAATGCCCCAGCGGCCCGATGCCGTCACAATCTCCGACGCTACCGGCAAAAAACTCTACTCATGCGAGTTCGGTGACGGGCCTGAAAAATGATGATGTTCAGACATTCGCCAAGCAGGAGGGTCACCAAGATAAGGAATTTTGATATGAATCCCTATAGAAACGAACCCATAGAGAGCCGCATATCTGACGCGATCGCGGTTTGGGAAAATGAAGGCGGCGCCACTGATGATCAATACGGACGCCGTATCGAGTCGGATCGTTCATGGACCATCTACAACGTATTTACAGGTGTGCCCGCGGATATCGGTGGTCTCACTATGACCGGTCTCAGCAAGCCGGAAGCGACAGATGGAATGCTTTCTCTCAACCTTCGCAACGAGGAACGCAGGAAGATCGGCGCGAACGCCCCGAGCATGTGGCTTTCCACTCTTGATGCGATGAAGTCCTGGCGCTGACGTCCAGGCGAAGCTGCGTCTCAGCACGTTAGAGTATTTGTGCGGTAGGAAGCAATGACGCCGGCGGAACGCCGAGCGCCCGGGCAATCAGTACCAGGCGCGACACCGATATGCGGTTAATCCCTTTTTCGTATTGTAGAGTTGCTGATAGGAGATGCCGACGCTGTTGGCCAACTCTTCCTGGCTTACACCGCGTTCGGTGCGGATGGTTTTGATCCTATCTCCCGAGCTCGGGCTTCACGGCAATAGGCCTTTGTTTTTTTCCGTTCTTATATGTCTGGAGATATGAGACGGGCTGACCATGCGCCTTCCAGAAATCACCTATCCGCTGGCACTCGACACCGTCGGCATTCTCTTAGCCACGGGGCACGAAATCTCTGTCCATTGCGGCAATGATGGTTGCTGGCATCGTGGCAAGGTCGATCTCGTCGCACTCGGGGAGAGGTTAGGGCTCGATCACGGCACCTTGGAAAAGGACCTCAAGCCTCACTTCTACTGCCCTAAATGCCGGGCAACGGGGAGACCGGATCGCAATATCAGCTTCATCCTGCATCCGCCGTCCAAGGGGAACATCATGGATGGCGCGCATACGCTTAGCCGCCGACGGTAGCAGCCTCGATTTTCTTCAGGAGCTCGCGGGCGTGATTGCGAACCACGCCATCGACGCCCATGATGTCCTCGACCTCGATCAGCACAAGGGCAGATTTCAGCTCGCTGACGAAATAGTCGTGGGTGATCGGATCGACGATCCCTTCGCAGGCCGCCAGGGCGAGGGCAAGCGCTTCGTCCTGGTCGACGGGGCCGGGGCTATTGATGACTTCGTGGATCGATCTCATGTGGCCAGTTTCGTTCGAGGGCGGAGAGAAGCTGGGTCATCTATGAACCGAAGCCGCGCGATCTTTCCGGCTCGATATATTCCAGCCAAGGGGTCTCCGGCCAGCGTTCCTTCGCCCAGTTCCCGCAGCATGCCTCGAGTGCGGCCCGCTCGGCACGGCACCAGACGTCGAAGTGCTCCCATACCTCATTGCTGAGCCTGCCCCTGAGGCCCTTGATGTCCCAGCCCTCGACGTCGAACACGGCGTTCGCGCCGTCCAGCGGATGAATGCCGGCCTCTCTGAAGACGGCTTCCGCCGCTGCGATGCCGCGCGCGATCTCGTCCGGGGTTGCGCCTTCGACAGTGATGGTCAACATGATCCTGGCCTCCTTCTAGCCGTCATGGCGGCCGATATATCTCTCGCCCTCGTCCCTGTGTGCGTAGCAGAACCAGCGCGGCGCATCCTTCAGGCGCGAATAGCCCCAGCCGCCCCAGGACGAGCAGCCGGGATGCTCGCAATAATGCTCGACAATGCCGGATGACCGTCGAGGTGCGGTCTCGCCATTGCGCATCTGCTCGTCACTCATGGTCTTTTCCTCATAGCAGGCTCGGCTGATCCGGGTTTTCCGGCTTCGCTGCGGGCGCTTCCTCCGGCACCTGTGGCGCGTCGACGATCTTCATCATGTGATCGGGCAGGGGCCTTTGCAGGGCCTTCGCCTCCTCCCATGGCGCCGTCATCCAGATCTCGATCTCTTCCGGCGATGTGAGGATGACCGGCATGGCCTTCTCGTGGATCGGACCGACGACGCCGTTCGGCTCCGTGGTCAGGAAGCCGTAGAGATCTGCCCTGACCAGCCCGTCCTTCACCTTCCGCACGCTCTCCCATTGCGACACCCATATGCCGGCGAAAAAGAGCAGGGGCCTTTCATCCGACGCAGCGAACCAGGCGTTCGGCGTCCGGCCGCCTTCTCCCTTCGCCTTCGGGTTCGGCTCGGCAAAGCTGGTCATCGGCACGACGCAGCGGTTCGGGACGCCAAGCCATCGCTTCCAGTGGCGGCTTTCCGTGTTGCGGATATTCGTGGTGCCCCGATCCGGCTCCATCTTCAGCAGCTCGGTAAAGGCCGCGTCGTCTATCTCCTTGCCCTTCGCCCGCAGCTTGTCGGCCCTGGCGGCGGCAGCCTTGTAAAGCGCCTGGGATGACGACGGCATGCCCCAGCGCACGGCCGCGAGCTCGCGCTCTCCATCCAGTCCGTTGCGCACGACCGGCGCCATGGTGTCGGGATAGACCTGGATGGAAGGCTCCAGATTGCCATAGAGATCGCGCATGGCGCGGCCGAGCCTGCGGATTTCTTCCTGCGTGGTGGAGATGTTGTAGAGGTTGCACATACGATCAGTCCCGCAAGATTACCGGAACCTTCAGTGGGCCACTTTCGAGCAGGCGAGTCCAGACGCCTTGCCTTTTCCATGCGCCTTCGACCCTGCCGCCCTCGCGATCCCGCTTCGGATCGAAGAACTCGCCGCCGAAACGCGCCTGGAACAGCTCGGCCGAGGCGCGGTCGGCAAAGCAGTAAAGCCGCATGTCCTGATAGCGGCGATCCGGCCAGACGGCCTGCACCTTGCGGATGTGATGCTTCAGGCCGCGCTCCTCGCAGAAGGCGCGGATGAGGGTAAAATTCCTGTCCGTGCAGATATCGTCGGGCAGGGCCACCTGATGCGGCCACTCGCGGTCGATCCTGCCGGGCGACGGCCGGTCGGGATTGCGCGGGCTCATGGCTCCAACCGGGAAAACCAGCCGCGCGCATAGCCAAACGAGATGGCGGCGCGCGCCAGATCGTAGCGGCGCTGCAGGCGCACATAGTCCGCCAGCACCGAGCGCAGCGCCTCGCGCTCGCTGCCATGATGGGCGATCAGGTCTTCGACCACAACTTCGCCGCCGCCCGGAAGCAGTTGCTCCGTAGCCATTTCGTGACGTCCTCTGTTGCTTTGCGTGGCGGCGATGAAACACCTGTCGGCTTGACGCGTCAAGATATTTGTTCTTTTTCTGTTCTCATCATGCCGGAACCCTATTGGCCAAAGAAGAAAGGATCCTACACGCTGGCGGATGCCGCCAGGAACAGCAGCCATGCGCGGCTGCGCTGCCGCTACTGCAAGACGGAGCGCTGGTATCTGGTGGAGGAGCTGGTGGAGGCCTTCGGCAGCATAGAATGCGACGATCTGGTCTATGGGCGGCGGTGGCGCTGCCGCAAATGCGGGATGGAAGACACGATCGAGATGAGTCTGGAGAACCCGCCGGCGGCGAATCTTCAGGAGATCAGGCTGCGGCGGCTCGACGGGATCGTGAACATCCGCCGCGTTCTCTGGAGGGATGAGTGAGGCAGGCGGACGCCCCGGCGATGACAATGGCAGGAGGCCGGGCGGCTCTTAACGGATCCTTCGCACATCCGGCTCCATTGACGCAGCGCCTCGATGAGGCGTCTCGGGCAACGGCCCGTCGCTTCTTCGGAGGCGGCGGGTCTTGTCCTGTTGCAGGCGCTGATCCTCGCGGCTGTCGAATTCGATGGAGCATCCGGCCCGAATGAATTCCTTCGCCAGAAGCTCGGCCAGGACGTCATCACCGTAAGGCAGGTTCGGAACCGCATATCTGGTCGCCTTCACCATCGCGGCGATCGATACGGGTCTGTTGCCACGCTTCTGTGCGAATGGTGCCAGTGCCTTGACGACGTGCAGAGGCAGAAAGGGCTTGTAAGATCCCATCACGCTTTCCCTTCATTGGGGGCGAAAGCCCGATGATCGCTCTCAGCCGACGGCGCCCGGAAAAAACCTGCCATCGATAGCGGTAAACCTAGACCTGCAAATCGGCGCTGCAATGTCAAATGATAGTATGGCTGAATTTATTTCTGCGGCCGGGACCGGCCGGAGCCGGAAAGGTGTGGCAGTCGGACCATGTGCGGGACCATTTGAGCTTGAGAGGCATCGTTTCGGTCATCAAAAGGTGCGGGGAGCGCGCCGAATTTCTCAATCGGATCAATGGGGATGGTGCGGGGCACCAAACAGGTCAAGCCGTTGATATTACCGGATTGTCGCAGTTCGGCCAGGGGCACCAACTCTTTCCATGCCTTTTATGCCGTGGCGGCAGCCGGAGATCTCCGGCGCCGGGCATTTCGGATTGCACATCCGTCACGGTTCGTGCCGGTCAGACGCTTCCGTTCACATAGCCAAAGACTTCGTAGCCGCCCCGATAGATCATCTCCAGCGCCACATAAAGGATGACCGCAAGACCCAGATAGGCGATCCAGCGATGGCGCTGCAGGATGCGGGCGATAAAGGAGGCTGCGATACCCATGAGGGCGATGGAAAAGCCCAGGCCGAAAATGAGGACCACCGGATGCTCGAGCGCTGCGCCCGCGACTGCCAGGACATTGTCGAGAGACATGGAGACATCGGCCACGACGATCTGCCACGCAGCCTGCGAAAGCGTCTTGCGCGGGACCGCGCCCGCGATGGCTCCGTCATCGTTGATATCCTTGTGCTCCAAGGCTTCGAGGCTTTCCAACTCATCCTGGTCGTGACCGGCGCGCAACTCGCGCCACATCTTCCAGCAGACCCAGAGCAGCAATATGCCGCCGGCAAGCAACAGGCCCACGATTTGCAATAGCTGTGTGGTGACCGATGCAAAACCTATGCGCAACAAGGTTGCGGCAATGATGCCGATCAGAATGGCCTTGTTGCGCTGCTCTTTCGGCAGGCCGGCAGCAGCCAGTCCGATGACGATCGCGTTGTCGCCCGCCAGAACCAGATCGATCATGATGACCTGAAGAAGGGCGGAAAGGGCTTCCGTGCTTAAAAGCTCGCTCATTCATTACCCCAAAATATCAACGTGCCCTATTCGCGGAATATTGACGCGATCGCCGGCCTCCCCATGCAGCAATACCGTGCCGGCGGGGCGGAATTTCGAGGCGATGTCAAATAGATTTCACGAAGATCAGACCACCCGATGGACTTCCAGTCCGACATCACAGCACATGATATGTGCTGCCAGAGGGGCCCGGCCTGGTGGTTGCCATCTAGCGGAAAGAGGCGGAGAACTCAAGACAGGCTCCCGGCGGCCATAGCGCCTGTGCAGGGCATTTCTGCACGGTGTGCGGAAACGGAACATCCATTGTCTGTGGAAGTTTCCTCTGCAGGGTGCGGCAGGGAGCCGGATTCATGACGGACACTGCCAGAAACGACTGGCTGACATCGGACAGCCGCGAGGACGGAGAAATCAAGTATCTGGTCGAGAATACCGACCTCTCGCCGAACCAGGCCCGCGCGCTGGTCCGCAAACACGGCACGGATCGCCGGAAGCTCCTGGAGATCGCCAGGACGATGAAGGCCGAAGGTTAGCTGTTCGTCCTCAATGGACAGCATAGGAAAGCCGGCGAGCCGGCCTTCCTGCCGTTTAGGCAAACGCGCCGTGGCAGTGCTTGTATTTCTTGCCCGAACCGCAGGGACAGGGTTCGTTGCGCCCGACCTTGCCCCATGTCGAGGGGTCGTTCGGATCGCGCTCTTCCTGCGGCACGGCGCGGTTTTCGGCGCGTGCCAGGGTGAGGGTGCCGCCTTCGCCGAAATCGTCCTCGCCGGTCGTGCCGTCGATATGATGGCCGACGGTCTCCGGCGCCTGCGGCGGCGGTGCTTCCGCGGCCTCGCGCACGAGCTCGACACGCATGAGCTGTGCCGTCACGGCCTCGCGCAGATTGCCGAGCATGGCCTGGAAGAGCTCGAAGGCCTCGGACTTGTATTCGTTGAGCGGATCGCGCTGGGCATAGCCGCGGAAGCCGATCACGGAACGCAGGTGATCAAGATTGACCAGATGCTCGCGCCAGAGATGGTCGAGCGTCTGCAGCACGACCGACTTCTCGACATAGGCCATGATGTCCGGCCCGAAGCGCTCGGCGCGTTCCCTGGCTGCCGCGTTTGCGGCTTCGGTGATGCGCTCGCGGATGTCATCCTCGGCGATGCCCTCCTCCTTGACCCAGTCCTCGATGGGCAGGTCGAGATTGAGCGCGTTGCGGACGGCCTCCTTGAGCCCGACGGCATCCCACTGCTCGGCATAGGCGGTCTCGGGGATATGCTTGGCGACAAGGTCGTCGATCACGTCCTGGCGCATCTCGGCGACGGTTTCGCTGAGATTCTCGCCGTCCATCAGTTCCAGACGCTGCTCGAAGACGACCTTGCGCTGGTCGTTCATCACATCGTCGTATTTCAGCAGGTTCTTGCGGATGTCGAAGTTGCGCGCCTCGACCTTCTTCTGTGCCTTTTCCAGCGCCTTGTTGATCCACGGATGGACGATCGCCTCGTCCTCCTTGAGACCGAGCTTCTGCAGCATCCCGTCCATGCGGTCGGAACCGAAGATGCGCATCAGGTCGTCCTGGAGGGACAGATAGAATTTCGAGCGGCCCGGATCGCCCTGACGGCCTGAGCGGCCGCGGAGCTGATTGTCGATGCGGCGGCTTTCGTGTCGCTCCGTGGCGAGCACATAGAGGCCGCCAGCCGCCTTGGCCTGTTCCTTGAGGCGCTGCACATCCTCGCGGATCGCCTGCTCTTTCGCCTCGCGCTCCGGCCCCGGGGGCATGTCGCCCAACTCCTCGGCAATGCGCATGTCGGCATTGCCGCCAAGCTGGATGTCGGTGCCCCGGCCGGCCATGTTCGTTGCGATGGTCACCGCACCGGGCTTGCCGGCCTGGGAGACGATATAGGCCTCTCGCTCGTGGTGGCGGGCGTTGAGGACCTCGAAATTCGTGATGCCTTCCTTTCGCAGCCTGTCGGCCAGATATTCGGACTTTTCGATGGAAGTCGTGCCGACGAGGATCGGCTGCCCCTTCTCGATGGCCTGGCGGATTTCCGCGACGATCGCCCGGTACTTCTCCTCGACCGTGCGATAGACTTCATCATCCTCGTCGATGCGCTGCACGGGCAGGTTGGTGGGTATTTCTACCACGGCAAGCCCGTATATGTTGGCGAATTCCTCCGCTTCCGTCGCCGCCGTGCCGGTCATGCCGGCCAGCTTGTCATACATGCGGAAGTAGTTCTGGAAGGTGATCGAGGCGAGGGTCTGGTTTTCCGGCTGGATCTTGACGTGTTCCTTGGCCTCGAGCGCCTGGTGCAGGCCTTCCGAATAGCGGCGGCCCGGCATCATGCGTCCGGTGAATTCGTCGATGATGACGATCTCGCCATTGCGGACGATATAGTCCTTGTCGCGCTGGAACAGGCGATGCGCCTTGAGGGCGTTATTCACATGATGGACGATGGCGACGTTCTCGACGTCATACAGCGACTCGCCTTTTAGCAGGCCGGCTTCGCGCAGCCTGTTCTCCATCTTCTCCGTGCCCTCCTCGGTGAAGATGGCGGTGCGCTGCTTTTCGTCCACCTCGTAGTCGGAGGGCTCCAAACCGGGAATGAAGGCGTCGATGGTGTTATAGAGTTCGGACCGGTCATCGAGCGGTCCCGAAATGATCAGCGGCGTGCGCGCTTCGTCGATGAGGATCGAGTCGACCTCGTCGACGATCGCATAGGCATGGCCACGCTGCACCATCTGCGCGCGGTCATATTTCATGTTGTCACGCAGATAGTCGAAACCAAGCTCGTTGTTGGTCGCGTAGGTGACGTCGCAGGCGTAGGCGGCGCGGCGTTCCTCGTCGGACAGGCCATGCACGATGACGCCGGTGCTGAGGCCCAGGAAGCCGTAGACCCTGCCCATCCATTCGGCGTCACGGCGGGCCAGGTAATCGTTCACGGTAACGACATGCACGCCCTTGCCGGTCAGGGCGTTCAGATAGACGGGAAGCGTTGCTACCAGGGTCTTGCCTTCGCCGGTCTTCATCTCGGCGATTGCGCCGTCATGCAGCACCATGCCGCCGATGAGCTGCACGTCGAAGGGACGCATGCCGAGCACGCGCTTGGCGGCTTCCCGGACGGTGGCGAATGCCGGAGCGAGAAGATCGTCCGGGGAAGCGCCGTTGGCGAGTTCCTGGCGGAACCTGTCGGTGCGCGCGCGCAGTTCCTCGTCGGAAAGCGCGCTGACCTCGGCTTCAAGCGCGTTGATCGCTTCCACGCGCCCACGCGTTGCCTTGAGACGTCGATCGTTTGCCGATCCGAATATCTTGCGGGCGACAGCGCCGAGACTGACCATCAGGGGTCCTTTCGATTCATCATGCCGGGCAGGGCGTCCCCAGCCCTTCGGCCAAATCCGCCTTCTCAATCTAGAGCGAGACAGAAGATCAAGAAAGCGTCCGGAACGGTTCTGGACGCAAAGACGAAGGAGAGATAAGAGGGGCCACAAGCGATGTCAACTTTGCGCAATAGCGTTCGGACGCGCGAAATTCCGCCATATTCTGGCTGGTTTGGATAGCGTCACCCAACCGCGATCGGAGATTTCTTCATGCATCAATCGCTTCGCCCGCTTGCGGGCATCGGAGTAGCCCTGGCTTTGGCATGCATCACGGCCGATTCCTCCATCGCTCAGGATGACCCCGTGGTCGCCACCGTCAATGGCCAGGAGATCACCGAATCCGACCTGACCCGGGCCGGCAGCGATCTGGATCCTCAGTTCTCCCGGCTTCCCCCCGAGCAGCGCCGTGCCGCGGCCCTTTCCGCCCTTATCGAGATCAGAATGATGGCGGACGAGGCGGAAAAGCAGAAGCTTGATCAGGCAGAGAAGTTCAAAGAGCGTATGGAGTTCCTGCGCGAAAGGGCGCTGCATTCGGCTTATATCGAGGAGAATGTCGCTTCCAGTCTGACGGACGAGGCGGTGCGCGCCCGCTACGACCAGGAAGTGGCCGCGTCTCCCGCAGCCAACGAGGTTCATGCCCGTCACATTCTGGTCAAGACCAAGGAAGAGGCCGAAGCCATCATCAAACAACTGGATGAGGGCGGCGATTTCGCGGCCATCGCGAAGGAGAAATCGACCGACGGCGCAGCCGCTCAGGGCGGCGACCTCGGCTATTTTGCCGCAGGCCAGATGGTGCCGGAATTCGAGAAGGCCGCCTTTGCGCTCGAACCGGGCTCCTACTCGAAAGAGCCCGTACAGACGCAGTTCGGCTGGCATGTCATCAAGGTGGAGGACAAGCGCGCCCAGCAGCCTCCCGCATTTGACGATGTGAAAGAGCAGATCCGTTCCGTGATGCTCCGGGAGGCCTATTTCGAGCTGGTAGCCAGCCTTAAGGAAGACGCGGAGGTCGAGATCACCGATGCCAAGCTGAAGAAGGCCGTGGAAGCCATCGAACAGCCGGCGCAGTCGGCCAAGCCGGCGGATCAGCCTGCTGCCGGCGAGGAGCCGGCCCAGCCGGAAAGCGCCGAATAGCCGCCCGCGCGGGACTTCAGCCGCGCGGCGGATCGGCCAGCACACCGCGCGCTATACAGGCGACGGCCTTCCGGATGGCTCCATCCTCTTCGTCGAGGCGGCCAGTCAGCAAGTGCACCCAGGCATAGGAAGCCAGGAGGTCGGCCACGACTTCCGGGTCGGTATCCGGCGAAACCTCACCAGCCTCGATGGCGCGCCGAACCATCTGCCCGGTGGCGGCGCGGCGTTCGCGCGCATAGTCCGCGAGCGCCTTGGCGGCGGTCTCGTCGGACTGAGCTTCGGCTATCAACGAGCGGAAGATGCTGCCTGACGGCGTTTCCCGCCAATGTCGGAGCAGGCTCTTGACCAAACGGAACATGTCCTCTTCGAGCGAGCCGGAATCGCCATATTCCACTTCCCGTTTCTGCCGCTGGTAGACGTCGAGCAGCAAGGCGGCCTTGCTTGGCCACCAGCGGTAGATCGTGGGCTTGCCGGCGCGGGCGCGGCGCGCCACCGCTTCGATCGAAAAGCCGGAATAGCCTTCCTGCAGCAAAAGGTCATATGCAGCCTCAAGGATGGCTTCGGCGCTTTCCGGATTGCGCCGGGCGCCGATGGACTTGCGGGGCGTTTCCTCTTTGGTCATCGGGTTCCAGAGATTTCTTTTTCCCTTGGCTACCATAGTCCTTGACGAAACGAAACGGTCCGTTTTATATAACGAAACGTACCGTTTCGATGGAGATTTCCGTGAATACCGCACCTGCTACCCGCTTCTCCCGCACCCGATTTGCCCTCATTGTCCTGTTGGGCGTCTATCCCATCATCACCGGTCTGCTGTATCTCGTCTTCCCTATGACCGAGGGATGGACCATCTGGCAGCGCACTCTTGTGGTTGCACCCATAATGGTGGCTCTGATGATCTGGGGCCTGATTCCGGGTGTGAACCGCCTGTTTCACGGATTCATCAACCCTGTGCGCCGCTGAGGAGGGGCGCGACAAACGCCTTGCGTCGAAAGGCAGTCTGGGGCAAACGAGACCGGATTTCCTCCCAATACTGCCTCGGAACCCCATGTCGACCGCCATTTCTCCTCTCGCGCCGAAGTCCTATCCCAAAATGCCGGTCGTCGAAGGCGTGCGGATCGCCACTGGCGCGGCCGGGATCAAATACAAGGGCCGCACCGACGTTCTGTTGATGACCTTCGAAGAGGGGACGGCGGCGGCTGGCGTCTTCACGCGTTCGAAATGCCCTTCCGCGCCGGTCGAATGGTGCCGGCGCAACCTGCCGGGCGGCAAGGCGCGCATCCTCGTCGTCAATTCCGGCAATGCCAACGCCTTTACCGGCAGGAAAGGCCATGAGGCGACCACGCTCACGGCCGCTGCGGCGGCAAGGGCGGCGGGGTGTGCCGAGGACGAGGTGTTCCTGGCCTCCACCGGCGTCATCGGGGAGCCGCTCGATGCCGGCCGCTTCACGCACCTGCTCGGGGACCTGGCCAAACAGGCCGAGACGGGACTCTGGCTGGAAGCAGCCGAGGCGATCATGACGACAGACACCTATCCGAAGGTGGCCACGGCGAAGGTGAAGATCGGGGAGGCGGAAGTCGTCATCAACGGTATCGCCAAGGGTGCCGGCATGATCGCGCCGGACATGGCAACCATGCTCTCCTTCATCGCCACCGACGCGCCGATCGCCGCCCCTGTTCTCCAGATGCTGCTGGCAAAGGGCGTCGGTCCCACCTTCAATTCCGTTACCGTGGACAGCGACACCTCGACCAGCGACACGCTGATGCTGTTCGCCACCGGCGCGGCGTTGAAACGCGGCGCTCCGGTCATTTCCGATCCCCGCGACCCCCGGCTTGGACAGTTCAAGCGGGCGCTGAACCGCGTGCTGAAGTCCCTTGCCCTGCAGGTGGTGCGCGACGGCGAGGGGGCCCGCAAGCAGGTGGAAGTGACCGTTACCGGGGCGAAATCGGCGCGCTCGGCCAAGCTGATCGCGCTGGCGATCGCCAATTCGCCGCTGGTCAAGACGGCGATAGCTGGCGAAGACGCCAATTGGGGCCGCGTGGTGATGGCGGTCGGCAAGGCAGGCGAACCGGCGGAGCGCGACCGGCTGTCCATCTGGTTCGGCGATATCCGCGTGGCGTATGAGGGCGAACGCGATCCGGGCTATTCGGAGGATCTGTCCTCGGCCTATATGAAGGGCGACGAGATTGCCGTGCGCGTCGATCTCGGCCTTGGGCGCGGGAAGGCGACCGTGTGGACCTGCGATCTGACCAAGGAATATGTCGCCATAAACGGCGACTACAGGAGTTGAAGGTGCCGCAGGTGCGCGTCGGAGACATCCATGATCTGCCAACCATCAGGCGCTTCGAGGCAGCCGGGTTCCGCGCATGGCCTGCGACATCCATCAGCTATGACGGCACCTGGCTGATCCGGCTGACCGCCAGCCATCCGTCCCGGCGTCTGAACTCCATCAATCCGCTCGACCCGAGCGACGACCGCAATCTCGAAGAAAGGATCGCGCGGGCGGGCCGCCGTTTCGATACTTATGGGCGGCCGCTGACCTTCCGCATCTCGCCGCTTGCCGCGCCGCGCCTGTCGCACCATCTCGACGACCAGGGATGGAGCATCTGCGGCGAATCCATCGTCATGTGCCTTCAACTGGAAGATTCCATCGTTGAGGAGGCGATGCATCAGATCCCTCTGAAGGATATGAACCGCTTCATCACGGCGGCTCTCAAGGTGCGCGGGCATGATGCGGGCCTGCGGCCGGGCCTGTCGGAGGTGATCAGTTCTATCGAGCCGGAGGCGGGGCTATTCGTGCTCGAACATCTCGACCAGGCGGTGGCGACGGCGATCTGCGTGCATGACCGTGATCTGGCCGGCCTTTTCGAGATAGCCACCGGGGAGGCGCATCGCGGCCAGGGCTATGCGCGCCGGGTTCTGCTGTCGTCTCTGAAATGGGCCCATCTGCGCGGAGCGCGCATCGCCTGGCTTCAGGTCGAGGCGGGCAACGAAGTTGCCTTGAGACTCTACCGGTCGCTCGGCTTCGCGGAAGTCTACCGTTACCACTACCGTCAGCCGGCAGAACACTGAGTGAGCGAGACATCCGCCAAACCTGTCATTCTGGTCGTGGCCTGCGCTCTGATCGACGCGGATGGCCGCGTTCTCATCGCGCAGCGACCCGAGGGCAAGCCCATGGCTGGCCTGTGGGAGTTTCCCGGTGGCAAGGTCGAGCCGGGCGAAACGCCCGAGCAAACCGTCATCCGTGAGTTGCGCGAGGAATTGGGCATAGAGACGAAGACGGCCTGCCTCGCTCCGCTGACATTTGCCAGCCATGCTTACGAGGATTTTCACCTTCTGATGCCGCTTTTCGTCTGTCGGCGTTACTGGGGAATTCCGGAGGCGAGGGAAGGTCAGACGATCCGCTGGGTGCGCGCSAKGCMGKYGSSCGACKAKCCGTTGATCCCTTTTCTTCTCGATCTTCTCTGATTCGCTTTTGCGACGGTTTTGGTAAACAAAATCGTTAATCAATCCTTCAGCAAAACATGAAAACTTGACCGATGGGGGCCATGGAACAGGGGCTGCAGCGAGTTGGTGAGCTGTCGGGCAAACATGCATTCTGAATGGGAAACTGAAACGGAACAGGACCGGAACTGGACCCGTATCGGCACAGCCGGGATGGGCGTTCTGCGCGTGGCGTTGCTTTTCGGTTCG
Source organism: Mesorhizobium sp. J18 (assembly GCF_007829525.1). Lineage (GTDB taxonomy): Bacteria > Pseudomonadota > Alphaproteobacteria > Rhizobiales > Rhizobiaceae > VLJP01. Next base: position 49,764 of record NZ_VLJP01000067.1, on the reverse strand, counting down.
GTGGCGGTCGCATTGGCGCTCATAGTCGTGCCCATTGCCGATCAACGTCCCAGACCGGTTCTTGCCCAGGCGAATCTTCCATTTGCCTTGGACCGGATCGTTACGAGTTCCACGAGCTATTCCGGCGAATACGCCATCCGGCGCAGCGTGCAGAAATCACCCGCTGCCGTGTGCATCACCCGCGACAATGGAGACCGCTCGGGGGATTGCTGACCCTCTTCCGCCGGAGTCCCCATCCTAGTCCGCATTCCCTTCTCCAAGAACCTTGGAGAGCGATACCTCGGCGCTGCCGGGCTTCAGCGGCTTCTGCTGCGATTCATGCGGGGCCCAGCCGGACAGCCAGACAATCTGAAATGTTGCCCTTATCCGTCCGTCCTGATCGGAAAAGCGGTCAGCATAAATTTCCGCCGCGCGCATGAAAAGCGACCGCGAAGCGGGCCGCCGGCTGCGCTCGCGGAGCACATTGGTTGCCCCCATGGCGCGCAAATCGCGCATCAGGCCGAACATGGTATCGTAGCGTGCCGTGACTGTCTCGACGTCGGTCACCGGCAAGGCGAATCCCGCCCGCTGCAGCAATGCGCCCACATCCCGCATGTCGGCGAAGGGATGGATATGCGGCGTCACGCCGCCCGATATTTCCGTTTCCGCCTGAAGCAGGCTTTCCCGCAATTCCACCAGGGTTCCCGAACCCATCATGGCGCCAAGAAACAGGCCGTCGGGTTTCAATGTGCGGCGGATCTGCGCGAACATTCCCGGCGTGTCGTTGGTTTCCTGCAAGGCCAGCAATGAAACGGCCAGATCCAGGCTTGCAGGGTGCAGAGGAACCGTCTCGGGCGGCGCGACCAGGCCGTCCTGCGCGCCGAGGAACGCCGTATCGCTCTCCACCCGCAGGACTTTGCCGACCTTGCCGCTGGCGAGCAGTGCCGCCTTGGCATCTTCGGTCATGCAGAAGAGCGTTGCGGACCGTTCGAACCGGCGGTCTACGGTCGCCAGCCGCTCCGCCAGGTCTTCAGCGGTGCGGTGCATCAGGAATCCGGCATCCTCGTCGCCCATCCTCAGGGCGCGCAGCTTGCGTCCGACAAGGAGCGCGCTGTCGAAAATTTCTTCCATGGGCTTGCTTTCTTTTCCACGCATGCGCCATTGCACAAATCTGATATGGTGGCAAAGCTTGGGCTTTGGAGTGCCGGGTGAGATCGGGAATCTGGAAAGATTACGCAACCGCTTGCCTGCAATGGCCGGGGACGATTCTGTTTCCCCCGGTTTGCCTTGCCTGCCACGACCATGTCGTCCGGCCGGGCACGCTTTGCGCCGGCTGCTGGCCGGCCATGCGGTTCCTTGAAAAACCCTGGTGCGAGGTGATGGGAACGCCCTTCGGTCATGACATGGGCGAGGGATTCCTGTCGGCCGAGGCGATTGCCAATCCGCCCCCCTTCGCCCGTGCCCGCGCCGCGGTTGGCTATACCGGGCCGGCAAGGCGCATGGTGCAGCAATTGAAGTTCCACGATCGCACCGATCTGGCTCCTTGGATGGCGCGCTGGATGCTGCGGGCGGCGGGCGAACTCATCCCCGACGCCGATCTGGTCGTGCCTATCCCGCTGCATCGCGGCCGCTTCCTGCGTCGCCGGTTCAATCAATCAGCGGAGCTGGCCCGCGCCTTCGCGCGCCTGGCCGGCCTGCCTTTCGATCCGGTGGCCGTGGAACGTATCAAGGGCACCCGCAGGCAAGTCGGTCTCGGTGCTCGCGAGCGTCAGGACAATGTGCGCGGAGCCTTCAGGGTGCGGCCGGAAAAGGAGATCGCGGTCGCCGGCCGGCGCGTGGTGCTCGTCGATGACGTCTACACGACGGGTGCCACGGTGTCCTCGGTCACCCGGGCGCTGAAGCGGGCGGGGGCGCGGAACGTCGATGTCCTGACCTTCGCTCGCGTGTTGCCGGGGGACTTCCGGCCTGAAGATGCAGACACTATATAGGGCGCAAAAAGTCACGGAACCGATCATGGTCGATGTCACGATCTATACCCGCGCGATGTGCGGCTACTGTGCGGCGGCAAAGCGCCTCCTCGACAGGAAGGGCGTGAACTATACCGAGCACGATGCGAGTTTTTCGCCGGAGCTGCGCCGGGAAATGATTCAGCGCGCCAATGGCCGCTCGACCTTCCCGCAGATCTTCATCGGGGAGACGCATATTGGCGGCTCCGACGATCTGCATGCACTGGAGCAAGCCGGCAAGCTCGATGCTCTGCTTGCCGGAGAACCCTTGCAGGAGACGCGATGACCAATTTGCGCATTGCCGCCATTCAGATGCGTTCGGGTACCGATCCCGAAAGAAATGCCGAAATTTTCGAGCAGTTTGTCCGGGAAGCGGCCGGGAAGGGCGCCGTCTACGTTCAGTCGCCGGAGATGACGGGCATCCTCGTGCGCTCCCGCGAAGAATTGCTGGCCAAGATCAAGGGCGAAAAGGACGATCCGATCGCCCTTAAGGCAGCCGCCCTAGCAGCGGAGCTGTCGATCTTTGTCCATGTGGGCTCGACGGCGGTGGCGCTTAACGACGGCAAGGTCGCCAACCGGGCTTTCCTTTTCGCTCCCGACGGTTCGCTGGTCACGACATATGACAAGATCCATATGTTCGATGTCGATCTCGACAAGGGCGAAAGCTGGCGCGAATCGGCCACCTATCAGCCAGGAAGCCGGGCAGTCGTCGCAGAGATGCCTTTTGGCCGGATGGGTCTAGCGATCTGCTATGATCTGCGGTTCCCGCAGCTTTTCCGCGCGCAGGCGCTTGCCGGCGCGCGGATGCTGACCGTGCCTGCGGCCTTTACCCGGCAGACGGGGGAGGCGCATTGGCACGTGCTTCTGCGCGCCCGCGCCATTGAGAATGGCGCCTGGGTCGTGGCGGCGGCGCAGGGCGGAAAACACGAGGATGGCCGGGAGACCTTCGGCCATTCCATGGTCGTCGATCCCTGGGGGCGGATTGTGGCCGAGGCCGACCATGACGAACCCGGAGTGATCGTCGCCGACATCGATATCGCCGCGTCGGAAGAAGCGCGCCGGAAAATCCCCAATCTCAGGAATTCGCGGGAATTTTCGCTGGAGACCGCGGAGATGGCGCGAAGCGCAGAACCTGAAAGGGCCGCCTCGTGATCCGCTTTGCTCTCACTTGCGAGCAGGACCACGAATTCGAGGCCTGGTTCCGCAACAATGACGATTTCGATGCGCAGAAGCAGCGCAAGCTGGTGACCTGCCCGCACTGCGGCTCGACCAAAGTGGAAAAGGGGCTGATGGCGCCTGCCGTCTCGACCGGCCGCAAGAAGGCTCAGATGGCGTTCGCCATGGGCGAGGAGCAGAAGCGGGTCATGGCGCAGCTCAAGGCACTGGCCGAGAAAATCCGCGAGAATGCGGATTATGTCGGCGACAGGTTCGCGGAGGAAGCCCGCAGGATTCATTTCGGAGAGGCCGAGGCGCGCGGTATTTATGGCGAGGCGACCTTGGAGCAGGCAAGAAGCCTCGCGGAGGAGGGCGTGGAATTCATGCCGCTGCCGACATTCCCCGACGATCACAATTGATCGAATTTCCCTGACCGCAGATATTCAGGAACACGCAGCATGGGGATCTGGAATTCCGCCGTTGGTCTCCTGCTCGTGACTGGTGCCTTCCTCAGCGTTTCCCTTCCCCTCGGCAAGATGGCCACCGCAGCAGGCGTGAGTGCGCCGGCATGGTCCTTCGTCATCTCCTTCGGCGCTGGCATTCTGCTTCTTCCGGCGCTGCTCGCCAGCAGCAAGGCCAGGCTACCGAACGCGCACAAGCTGCGCTATTTCTTCATAACGGCGGCAATTTCCTATGCCCTGCCGAACCTGATCCTGTTCCTTGTCATACCGCGGCTCGGATCGGGATATTCGGGCATCATGTTTACGCTGTCGCCGGTGATAACGCTGGCAATGTCTATCGCCCTCAGGCTGCGCAGGCCGAATGCTCTCGGCATCACGGGCATTGGCGTCGGCTTTGCCGGAGCGATGATGGTAGCGCTGTCACGTGGCGAGGCGGGACGCCCGGCGGAGCTCGTCTGGGTTGCTGTGGCGCTTGTCATTCCGGTGCTTCTCGCTTCGGGGAATATCTACCGCACGCTCGACTGGCCGCCGGAAAGCAGCCCGCTCGAGCTCGCCGTCGGAAGCCATGTCGCCTCGGCCCTGATGCTGCTCACGGGCATGGTCATGATCGGTGACGGCATTCCCGTCGCGCTGCTCGGCGAAATCCCTCTGGCGGTTATCGCGCAGGGGACTGCGGCGGCGGTGATGTTCGTCTTCTTCTTTCGCCTGCAGACGGTCGGCGGCCCGGTCTATCTGAGCCAGATCGGCTATGTGGCGGCGGCGATCGGTCTTGTGATCGGCACGGCCGTCTTCGGCGAACGCTATCCGACCGTCACCTGGCTTGGCGCTGCGATCATCACCATCGGCGTCTTGCTGACGACGCTGGCCCAGCAGGCCGAGGAGCGCCGTCAGGCCGCGGGCTGAGCCTGTTCAGCTGCAACTTTCTCGGCGAGCACCATGTAATTGACGTCCATGTCGCGCGAGCGTTGCCAACGGTCCGCCAGGGGATTGTAGACCACGCCGGTCCGGTCCTTGATCGTCATGCCGGCTGCAGCCAGCGCGCGCTCCAGCTCCTCCGGCCGGACGAGCTTCGAATATTCATGGGTGCCGCGCGGCAGCCAGCGCAGGACATATTCCGCGCCGATGATCGCGAGGCCCAGCGCCTTCAGCGTGCGGTTGATCGTGGCGACGAACATGATGCCGCCCGGATCAAGCATTTCGGCGCATTTGGCGATGAAGAGGTCCTTGTCGGCGACATGCTCGATAACCTCCATGTTGAGAATGACGTCGAATTTCTCGCCGGAATCGGCAAGCTCTTCCGCCGTCGCCATGCGATAGTCGATCTTCACATTGCCTTCGGCGGCATGAAGCCGAGCGATCTCGATATTGGTCTCGGAGGCGTCGGCTCCCACCACATCGGCGCCGAGACGGGCCATCGGCTCACACAGCAGACCGCCGCCGCATCCGATATCGAGAAAACGAAGTCCCTCGAATGGCTTGGCTGCACGCGGGTCACGGCCGAAATGTGCCGCGACGCTGTCACGGATGAAGCCAAGGCGCACAGGATTGAACTTGTGCAGCGTGCGGAATTTTCCGTTCGGGTTCCACCATTCGGCGGCAAGAGCAGAGAAGCGCTCGATTTCTCCGGCGTCGATGGTCGTTCGTCGGGCTTCGGGCATGTGGCATGGCCTCCTCTTGGAACGCAAACAAGTCGGTTCGAAGCGAGCCGATGTCAAGCCGCGATTGTGAGAGCGGTCGAAAGGTGGAGTGCGCGCCTCGCTTGCGGAAGGCGCGCCTATTGGATATGGAAACCGCGCCGCCATCGGCGGCGAAACATCTTTTCCAACTTTTCCGGGAGCTTCCCGGGCCACCTGCGAAGAAGGCTTTTCGCGACCATGGCGCGCATCGTGATGAAATTCGGCGGTACTTCCGTCGCCGATCTCACCCGCATTCACAATGTGGCGCGGCATGTCAAACGCGAGGTCGATGCGGGCCATGAGGTGGCCGTGGTCGTCTCCGCCATGGCCGGCAAGACGAATGAACTCGTCGCCTGGGCGCAGGGTATGCCGAAGGCGACCGGCTCCAGCACCCCGTTCTACGACGCGCGCGAATATGATGCGATCGTAGCCTCCGGCGAGCAGGTGACGGCCGGCCTTCTGGCGATCGCCTTGCAATCGATCGGCGTCGATGCGCGTTCCTGGCAGGGGTGGCAGATCCCGATTCGTACCGACAACGCCCATGGAGCGGCGCGGATTCTCGACATAGACGGCAGCGAACTGGTGCGCCGCATGGGGCTGGGGCAGGTCGCCGTCGTTACGGGCTTCCAGGGCATCGGGCCCGACAACCGCATCGCCACTCTCGGGCGAGGCGGCTCCGATACCAGCGCCGTTGCCATTGCCGCCGCATTGAAGGCCGATCGGTGCGATATCTATACGGATGTGGACGGCGTCTACACGACCGATCCGCGGATCGAGCCCAAGGCGCGGCGGCTTGCCAAGATTTCCTTCGAGGAAATGCTGGAGATGGCCTCGCTGGGCGCAAAGGTGCTGCAGGTGCGCTCGGTCGAACTGGCGATGGTGCACAAGGTGCGGACGTTTGTCCGCTCCTCATTCGAGGAACCCGATGCGCCGGGCATGGGAGATTTCGACAATCCGCCCGGAACGCTCATTTGCGACGAGGATGAAATCGTGGAACAGCAAGTCGTCACCGGCATCGCCTATGCCAAGGACGAGGCCCAGATCTCGCTGCGTCGGGTCGATGATCGACCGGGCGTGGCGGCAGGGATATTCGGGCCGCTGGCCGAGGCCAATATCAATGTCGACATGATCGTCCAGAACATTTCCGAGGACGGTTCGCGCACCGACATGACCTTCACCGTGCCGTCGGGCGATGTGGACAAGGCGCTTGCCGTCCTGGAAAAGAATCGCGCCACGGTCGGCTTCGACGCCGTTCAGTCCGAGGCGGGGATGGTAAAAGTTTCGGTGATCGGAATAGGTATGCGCAGCCATGCGGGCGTGGCGGCCACTGCCTTCAAGGCCTTGGCGGAAAAGGGCATAAATATCCGCGCCATCACCACGTCGGAGATAAAAATTTCTATCCTGATCGACGGCCCCTATGCAGAACTGGCCGTACGGACTTTGCATTCCGTCTACGGTCTGGATAAGCAATAGTAGAAGCAAGAGCCAGCGACCGGCGAGAGGGTGCCGTCATGCTGGCGGGGCCCTCCGGGGCCGTTGGAGAGCACCACCATGGGAGATACGACCGCAGGTCCGCGCGTATTGCTGAGACGGCTCCGCGAGCTCATGGCGGAGCCGCTCGAGCCGCAGGAGCGTCTCGACCGCATTGTGCGTGAGATCGCCCGCAATGTGGTGGCCGAGGTCTGCTCGCTCTATATCCTGCGTGCTGATTCGGTGCTCGAGCTCTATGCAACGGAAGGCCTGAATCCGGGTTCCGTCCACCTGGCGCAGCTTCGTCTCGGACAGGGCCTTGTCGGCACGATCGCCGCCAGCGCCCGGCCGCTCAATCTTTCCGACGCGCAGAAGCATCCGGCTTTCGCTTATCTGCCGGAGACGGGAGAGGAGATCTACAACTCCTTTCTTGGCGTGCCGGTTTTGCGCGCCGGACGCACTCTAGGTGTTCTGGTGGTGCAGAACCGGACCAATCGTCACTACCGCGAAGACGAAGTGGAGGCGCTTGAAACCACCGCCATGGTGATCGCCGAGATGATCGCGACCGGCGATCTGGCGCGCCTTACCCGGCCCGGGATCGAACTCGACCTGCGGCGTCCGATGAGCTTCACCGGGCTTCCCTTCAACGATGGCATCGGCCTCGGCCATGTGGTGCTGCACGAGCCGCGTATCGTTGTCACCAATCTTTTTAACGAGGATACCGACGAGGAACTCGAGCGGCTCGAGACGGCGTTGAGTTCTCTCAGGCTGTCGATCGACGACATGCTGTCGCGACGCGACGTCGCCTTCGAGGGCGAGCATCGGGCGGTTCTGGAAGCCTATCGGATGTTCGCCAATGATCGCGGCTGGGTGCGGCGCCTCGAAGAAGCGATCCGCAACGGGCTCACGGCGGAGGCGGCAGTCGAGAAGGTGCAGAGCGACATGCGGGCCCGCATGCTGCACATGACCGATCCCTATCTGCGCGAGCGCATGAGCGATTTCGATGATCTGGCGAACAGGCTCCTGCGCCAGCTCATGGGGCGCGGACCGGAGGACATTGCCGAGATTCTGCCAAAGGATGCGATCGTCGTTGCCCGCTCGATGGGGGCGGCGGAATTACTCGACTACCCCCGGCACAAGCTGCGGGGCCTCGTGCTGGAGGAGGGTGCGCCGACCAGCCATATTGTCATCGTGGCGCGCGCCATCGGCATACCGACCGTCGGGCAGGTCATGGGCGTCGTCTCCATGTCGGAAAACGGCGATGCGATCATCGTAGACGGCGAGGATGGACGCGTGCATCTGCGTCCGCAGAACGACGTCGAGGCGGCCTATGCGGAAAAGGTGCGCTTCCGGGCGCGGCGCCAGAAGCTTTACCGCGAGCTGCGCGACAAGCCTTCCGAGACGAAGGACGGCGTGCCGGTCACGCTGCTGATGAATGCCGGACTGGCTGTCGACCTGCCGCAACTTGAGCAGTCGGGCGCGGCCGGGATAGGCCTTTTCCGCACCGAGCTCCAGTTCATGGTAGCGCTGACATTCCCGCGCGCCGAAGCGCAGGAGCGGCTTTACCGCGAAGTGTTGGACGCGGCAGGRGGCAAGCCGGTCACCTTCCGCACGATCGACATAGGCGGCGACAAGGTGCTGCCTTACTTCAAGGGAGCCGGACCGGAGGAAAACCCCGCGCTCGGCTGGCGCGCGATTCGGCTGACGCTGGACAGGCCCGGCCTTTTGCGCACCCAGATCCGTGCCTTGCTGAAGGCCGCCGGCGGGCGCGAATTGCGCCTCATGCTGCCGATGGTGACGGAAATCGGCGAGATAAGGCAAGCGCGCGAGATCATCGACCGGGAAGTGCGGCATCTTTCCCGTTTCGCCCACCATCTGCCGACGAGCCTGAAGCTCGGCGCCATGGTCGAGGTGCCCTCGCTTCTGTGGCAGTTGGAGGAACTGATGCAGGCGGTCGACTTCGTTTCCGTCGGCTCCAACGATCTCTTCCAGTTCGTGACGGCAAGCGACCGGGGCAATACCCGTGTTGCCGACCGGTTCGATCCGTTGAGCGTGCCGTTCCTGAGGCTCCTGCGGCAGATCGTGGTCGCCGGCGAGGAGATGCATACGCCGGTGACCCTCTGCGGCGAACTGGCCGGTCGGCCAATATCGGCGCTGGCGCTACTAGGCATAGGTTATCGCTCAATATCCATGTCGCCGGCGGCGATCGGTCCGGTGAAGGCGATGGTTTGCGAATTGCCACTGGCAGAATTGACGGCCCTTATGGACGATGCTCTTGCGAACCACGGACCGGTTTCCGATATCCGAGCCGTTCTCCACGACTTTGCCGAGAAGCACGACATTCCTCTGTGAAAAGCCACACCCTATGACTGCATTGCCGCGCGACCGCATGGATCAGGTGCTGAAGCGTTTCGAACTGCTCGAAGCGCAGATGGCGGCTGGCCCGTCGCCGGATGCCTACGTGAAGCTCGCCTCCGAATATGCCGATTTGCAGGACATGGCCGGCAAGATCCGCGAACTGAACAGGGCCGAAAGCGAGCGGGCCGACCTGACGAGCATGATCGAGGACAAGACGACAGAGCGCGAGATGCGCGAACTCGCCGAAGCCGATCTTGCCGAGGTCGAGGAGCGCATCGAAGGGCTGGAAGAAGAAATCCAGATCCTGCTCTTGCCGAAGGATGCTGCGGACGACAAGAACGCCATTCTGGAGATTCGCGCCGGGACCGGCGGCGACGAGGCCGCGCTTTTCGCCGGCGATCTCTTCCGCATGTATGAGCGCTATGCGGCCACGCGGGGGTGGCGAATCGAGATCGTGTCGGCCAGCGAAGGTGAGGCGGGCGGCTACAAGGAAATCATCGCCACGGTCTCGGGCAAGGGTGTTTTCTCGCGGCTGAAATTCGAATCCGGCGTGCATCGGGTGCAGCGCGTGCCGGAGACGGAAGCGCAGGGACGCATCCATACTTCGGCGGCAACCGTGGCCGTGCTGCCGGAGGCCGAAGAGGTCGATGTAGATATCCGCCCGGAAGACATCCGCATCGACACAATGCGAGCCTCGGGCGCTGGCGGCCAGCATGTGAACACCACGGACTCGGCAGTCCGCATCACCCACCTGCCGACCGGCATCGTGGTGGTGCAGGCGGAAAAGTCGCAGCATCAGAACAGGGCGCGCGCCATGCAGATTCTCCGCGCGCGGCTTTTCGACATGCAGCGCATGAAGGCGGCGGACGAGAGGTCCGAGGCGCGGCGGCTGCAGGTCGGCTCCGGCGATCGCTCCGAGCGCATCCGCACCTACAATTTCCCGCAAGGCCGGCTGACGGACCATCGCATCAACCTGACCCTCTACAAGCTCGACCGGGTGATGGAAGGCGATCTCGACGAGGTCATCGACGCGCTCATCTCCGATCACCAGGCGAAGCTGCTGGCGGAAGTGGGCACGGATGGATGAGGCAGGCAGGGTCGTGACACTTGGCCTTATGCTGGCCGAAGCACGGAACCGGCTGCAAAGTGCCGGCGTGACGGAAGCGGCCCTGGATGCGAGGCTCCTGGTGGAGCATTTCACAGGAACCACGCGCACCGAGGCATTAGCGTCGCCCGGGAAAGCCCTACCGGCGAACGAGGTCGAGGCGGTCCGCGGTGCCGTGGAGCGTCGCCTGAAGGGCGAACCGGTGCATCGCATCCTCGGCTATCGCGAATTCTACGGAATGCGGCTCCAGCTTTCGCCCGGTACCCTCGAACCGCGCCCGGATACGGAGACGCTGGTCGATCTGGTTCTGCCCTTCGCGCGTCATGCGACGGAAGCACATGGCGAATGCCGTATCCTAGACATCGGCACGGGAACGGGGGCGATAGCCTTGGCACTGCTCGGCCAATTGCCCATGGCGCATGCAGTGGCCACAGATATTTCATCCGACGCGCTTGCAACCGCCAGGACGAATGCCGATATAATGGGGCATGGCGAGCGTTTTGAACCGGTTCTGTCCGATTGGTTCGCAAAAGTGAGTAGGCGATTTCATGTGATCGTCTCAAACCCGCCTTATATCTCGACTGCCGTATTGAATGATCTTGCGCGAGAAGTGCGCGATTTCGACCCGAGAGCGGCTCTCGATGGAGGACCGGACGGTTTGGATGCCTACAGGATCATCGCGACCCAGGCGAAGCGCCATCTTGTCGATGGCGGCATCGTGGGGGTCGAGATCGGGTATGATCAGCGGGATGCGGTAACATCGCTCTTTGCCTCTCTCGGATATGCCGAAATGGCTCATGGCCGTGATCTTGGGGGGCATGACCGGGCATTGATTTTCGGTCGGGCGGAAGACGTTGACGGCGCATGAAAAAATACTTGGCAAGGTTGCCGAATGCGGCTAGGTTCCGGCTACCGGATGAAACGAAGCAGGCAGTGCCGTTATCGATTCGGTTCCCGCGGACAAGCTGCCTTCTTGCGTAAGCGACGCCTTGGCTTCGTGCGGGGATCGTCCGGCTTGTGAAACGAACCGAACAGGATGACGTTCACGGAAGCGCACGTGTGTGCGGCTCGCCGTTTGAGAGAAAATCTGAGGGATACGGTCGGGCCGTGTTCCCCGAACAATCGCAATCATCTCGAAAAAAGAGAATGGAATGAGGCCACAACAGCAGAACAGGCGTATGCGCGGACGCGGCAACAACAATAACAACCGCAAGGGTCCAAATCCGCTCACCCGCAGCTACGAGAGCAACGGCCCCGACGTGAAAATCCGCGGCACGGCACAGCAGATCGCCGACAAATACGCCGCTCTGGCGCGGGATGCGCAGAGTTCCGGCGACCGCGTCATGGCTGAAAATTATCTGCAGCATGCCGAGCACTATAATCGCATCATCGCAGCCGCTCAGGCGCAGCAACAACAGCAGCAGAGCCGCGAAATCGATGACGATATGGATGAGCGCGACGAGTATGAAGCTGCGGCCGGTTCCGGCGGCCGCGAGCGGCAAAGGGTGAATGACGGCTCTGGCCCGCAGCCCGTGATTGACGGAACACCGGCTGAAATCGCCCTCAACCAGCAGTCTGCCGCCGCCAATGGCGCCAATGGTCACGATCCTTCACCGGCGAACGGTTTGGAAGCGAACGGTGCGGAAGCGGCTGAGAAACCCGACGCCCAGGAAAATGTCCAAGCTGCGGAAGCCAGCGAGGAACAGCCCCCTCGCCGGACCCGGCGTCCGCGCCGCACGACGACGCGCAGCCGCAGCAAGGACGAAAGCGCGCAGGCTTCGGCCGAGGCCGGCAGCGAGGGCGAGACCTCCCATGTGGAAGCTGCGCAGTAACAGCTTTCCCTGGAAGATATATCGATTTGGGGAAGCGGCGGTTTTTCCGCCGCTTTTCGTTTATGCCGCCCACTTGAGAGGTGCTTGTCTCGTCCCCATATCGGAAGAAGTTGGACCCGCCGAACAAAGCGGATCACGACGGGTTAACCATCGTGGTTCGAGGGGGTCTGTCACCTTCAACTGATCCGGTGCCGCAAAGCGGGCTGGTGATGGCATGGAGACATTCATGAACCTGGAAAAATATTCTGAACGGGTCAGAGGATTCATCCAGTCGGCCCAAACCCTCGCTCTTTCGAGGAATCATCAGCAATTCACACCGGAGCACCTTCTGAAGGTGCTTGTCGATGACGAGGAAGGGTTTGTCGCCTCGCTGATCGAGCGCGCCGGGGGCAATGCCCGCGACATAAGGCTCGGGGTCGAATCGGCCCTTGAGGCCATGCCCAAGGTGGAAGGCGGCAACGGCCAGCTCTATCTGGCGCAACCGCTCGCCAAGGTGTTTGCGACCGCTGAGGAGGTGGCGAAGAAGGCGGGTGACAGCTACGTCACCGTCGAACGGCTGCTGCAGGCGCTGGCAATGGAGAGATCGGCCAAGTCGGCCGACATCCTGACCAAGGCCGGCGTGACGCCGACGGCTCTCAAGCAGGTCATCAACGAGGTCCGCAAAGGCCGCACCGCCGATACGGCGAGTGCGGAGCAGGGCTATGACGCCTTGAAGAAATATGCGCGCGACCTGACGGCGGATGCGCGTTCCGGCCGGCTTGACCCCGTGATCGGGCGCGACGACGAGATCAGGCGCACGATTCAGGTGCTTTCGCGCCGCACGAAGAACAACCCGGTGCTGATCGGCGAGCCGGGCGTCGGCAAGACCGCGATCGCTGAAGGCTTGGCGTTGCGCATCATCAATGGCGATGTGCCCGAATCGCTCAAGGACAAGCAGCTCATGGCGCTCGACATGGGCGCGCTGATCGCCGGCGCCAAATATCGCGGCGAGTTCGAGGAGCGTTTGAAGGCGGTTCTGTCGGAAATCACCGCGGCGAACGGCAATATCATTCTCTTCATCGACGAGATGCACACTCTGGTCGGTGCCGGCAAGGCGGACGGCGCGATGGACGCGTCGAACCTGCTCAAGCCGGCTTTGGCGCGCGGCGAACTCCACTGCGTCGGCGCCACCACGCTCGACGAGTACCGCAAGCATGTCGAGAAGGATGCGGCCCTTGCCCGCCGGTTCCAGCCCGTCTTCGTGGACGAGCCGACTGTGGAGGACACGGTTTCCATCCTGCGCGGGCTAAAGGAGAAGTATGAGCAGCACCACAAGGTGCGCATTTCCGACTCGGCGCTTGTCTCGGCCGCTACCCTGTCGAACCGCTATATCACCGACCGTTTCTTGCCTGACAAGGCGATCGACCTCGTCGACGAGGCGGCTTCGCGGCTTCGCATGCAGGTAGATTCCAAGCCGGAAGAGCTCGACGAGCTCGATCGGCGCATAATGCAGCTCAAGATCGAGCGCGAGGCCCTGAAGGTCGAGAAGGATGAGGCATCGAAGGACCGTCTCGCCCGGCTGGAAAAGGAGCTTGCCGATCTCGAGGAAGAATCCACTCGCCTGACGAATGCCTGGGCGGCGGAGAAGGAGAAGCTCGGTCTGGCCGCCGATTTGAAGCGGCAGCTCGACGAAGCGCGCAACGAGCTGGCTATCGCGCAGCGCCGCGGCGAATTTCAGCGGGCGGGCGAACTGGCTTATGGCCGCATTCCGGAGCTTGAGAAGAAGCTGAAGGAGGCCGAGGCGAATGACGGCAAGGGCGGCATGGTCGAGGAAACCGTGACGCCGGATCACATTGCCCAGATCGTCTCGCGCTGGACCGGCATTCCGGTCGACAAGATGCTGGAAGGCGAGCGCGAGAAGCTTTTGCGCATGGAAGACGAGATCGCCAAGCGGGTCGTCGGCCAGGGCGAGGCCGTTCAGGCGGTATCGAAGGCGGTTCGCCGTGCACGTGCCGGACTGCAGGACCCGAACCGGCCAATCGGCTCCTTCATGTTCCTCGGTCCCACCGGCGTCGGCAAGACCGAGCTCACCAAGGCGCTCGCCAATTTCCTCTTCGACGACGAGCAGGCCATGGTGCGCATCGACATGTCGGAATTCATGGAGAAGCATTCCGTGGCCCGCCTGATCGGCGCTCCTCCCGGCTATGTCGGCTATGAGGAAGGTGGCGTCCTGACCGAATCGGTACGCCGGCGGCCGTATCAGGTCATCCTCTTCGATGAGATCGAAAAGGCGCATCCGGATGTCTTCAACGTGCTGCTGCAGGTTCTCGATGACGGCAGACTGACCGACGGACAGGGTCGCACGGTCGATTTCCGCAATACGCTGATCGTGATGACGTCCAATCTCGGCGCCGAATATCTCGTCAATCTCGGCGAGGGTGAGGATGTCGACAAGGTTCGCGACGAGGTAATGGGCGTTGTGCGGGCGTCGTTCCGGCCGGAATTCCTCAACCGCGTGGATGAGATCATCCTGTTCCACAGGCTGCGCAGACAGGACATGGGGCAGATCGTGGAAATTCAGCTCAAAAGGCTGGAGAATCTGCTTGCCGACCGCAAGATCAGGCTCGATCTCGATCAGGAAGCGATCGACTGGCTGGCGGCGAAGGGTTACGATCCAGCCTATGGTGCCCGCCCGCTGAAGCGGGTGATTCAGAAGGAGCTTCAGGATCCGCTGGCGGAGAAGATCCTGCTCGGAGAGATCCTCGACGGCTCAACGGTCAAGATCACGGCGGGCTCGGACCGTCTGATCTTTCGGTCTAAGCCGACATCGGCGCAGACGGACAAGGCAGCGTAAATCCTGCGGTCCCCAATCTTGAATGGCCGCCTCTGGCGGCCATTTTCATGTCCGGTTCATCTGTCAAATACAATAAAGTATCGGTCAGCCGCCGGCAGGAGGCGGACAAGGCTGGAGACGAGGCAAAGCGGGATAGAGGCATGATGTCGAGGGCGGCTTTTCTGGCACTCCTTTCGCTTCTGGCGATGGCGCATAGCGCAACGGCACTGCCGCGTACCGGAGGCATGAGCATGGAAGGGCGCGGGCCGGTTTCTCTGCAACTGGTCCAGATGCCGATTTTCGATGTCTATATAGATGGCTACGGACGGGAGGTGGTGGTCGATTCGCGGACGGGAGAGATCGTCGAAATTCGGCCGCCACGCCGGGTCACGCGGCCGCAACCGCTTGAAGTTCCCGAGCGCGATAGCCGCATCTATGATTTTTCAGATCCGCGCGACATCGAACGCTACCGGCGCGAAAGAGAAGTCGAGCTCGGTCGCCGCGAGCCGCCTCCCGTGAGCGAGGAATTCCGAGACGATTTCAACGGCCCGCCGGATATATATCCCGAAGCGCCGATAGCGCGCGAAGAACCGTCCTACGGGATCGAACGGGACACGGTTCGGCGGGCCCCGCTTGATGATCCGTCGGGCGAACAGATCGGCGAAAATCCGAACGAATCGACGAACAACGAATTTGCCGCGGTGCCGGAACCCAACAGCCAGGAAGGTTCGGATTCGATCCTTGAACCCGGACCATTGCAAACCCTGCCCGGGGGCTCCGGCATCACCGTGCCGATGGCGCGAGGCGCCAGCGAGGAGGTGGCCAAGTTCCAGGTGCTTCTCGACCGGGCAGGTGCCTCGCCGGGTGTCATCGATGGCCAGATCGGCGACAATGTCAACAAAGCGATTGAAGCCTACGAGGAAATCACCGGCCAGAAGCTGAAAACCTATGACAAGAAATGGATCGAGGAGCAGCTTGAGGCGACCGGCGGCCCGGCATTTGTCGAATATACGATCACCGTGCAGGACGCGGCGGGCCCCTATGTGGCTTCCATACCGGAGGATTACGGTGAAAAGGCCCAGCTCGATCATCTCGGTTTCACGTCCGTGTCGGAGGCACTGGCCGAACGCTTCCATATGGATGAGAACTACCTCAAGGCTCTCAATCCTGGGGCGAACTTCAATCGCCCTGGTACGATTATCCGGGTCGTGAATCCCGGCACGCCTGTCAAAACCGAGGTAAAGCGACTGGTTGCCGACAAGAGTCGCAAACAGCTGCTTGCCTATGATGCGGACGACCGCCTGGTGGCGGTCTATCCGGCGACCATCGGCTCGGCGGACACGCCTTCTCCGACCGGCATACACGCGGTCTCACGCGTGGCACTAGACCCGAACTACACCTACAATCCAAAGGTGAATTTCAAGCAGGGCAATAACGACAAGATACTGACCCTTCCTCCGGGTCCGAACGGGCCCGTCGGCTCGGTCTGGATCGCGCTGGATAAACCGACCTATGGTGTCCACGGCACGCCCGAGCCCTCGAAAATCGGAAAAACCAGCTCCCATGGCTGCGTGCGCTTGACCAACTGGGACGCGCAGGAACTCGCGAATCTGGTGAAACCCGGCGTGACAGTGGAATTCGTGGATTGATCTGAGGAGAATCCGGCGCCGTTCGCTGAGCTCCCAAAGGACGCCGATTCGACCATTTCCGTCGCCATGATGCTGTTCGGCCAAGGCAGCCAGCGGTAGCTTTGCGTAATGGAAACATCCGCTGCGCGAACCGCGACCGCTGCTGTGCCCGTATCGAACAGCCGCACATTCTGTCCGCCGGAAGGCCGGCGTTTCGTTCTGATCTCGGCGATTCTCGCCTCATCGATGGGTTTCATCGACGGCTCTGTGGTCTCTTTGGCCATGCCGGCGATCCGCGCGGATCTGGGCGCGTCTCTCGTGGACGCGCAATGGATCAATAACGGCTACATGCTTTTTCTGTCGGCACTCGTGCTCCTGGGTGGCGCCGCGGGCGACGTCTACGGTGTCCGCAACATCTTCGCAGGTGGTATCGCCGTTTTCATGGCGACGTCGCTCCTGTGCGCGCTGGCGCCGGACGGGTCGACGCTGATCATTTTGCGAGCCGCACAAGGAATGGGCGCGGCTTTCATGGTTCCCGGCAGCCTGGCGATCATCGCCAAGGCCTATCCGCCGGCCGAACGCGGGCGGGCGATCGGCATATGGGCGGCGGCTTCGTCGCTCACGACCGCCATGGGGCCGTTTGTCGGCGGGCTGGTTCTTTCCTTCGGGGCTGACTGGATGTGGCGCGTCATCTTTGCCATCAATGTGCCGATCGGCCTCGTGGCATTGATCATGTTGTTCTCGCGCGTGCCGGCCGACAGGCCGAGCGTAGCGAGAAAGCTGGACGGGCCTGGCGCGATTCTTGTCACTGCGGGGCTGGGTCTCGTCGCTTGGGGCCTGACGGCTTTCGGCCTGCCCCAGGACCAGAGGCAAATGCCGCCCGCCGTGTGGCTGGGTGCTGGCATCCTGCTGCTTACCGTTTTCATCTTCTGGGAAAGGCGGGCACGAGTGCCGATGGTCAAGCTCGATCTGTTCCGGTCACGGGCATTCTCGGGGGCGAATCTCTACACGCTGATTCTGTTTCTCGCCTTCAGTGCCGTCCTGTTTTTCCTGCCAATGACGGTGGTTTCGGCCTGGCATGTGCCGGAATGGCAGGCCAGCCTGCTTTTCCTGCCCCTGTCGCTGCTGATCGGCGGTCTTTCCGGCTATGCCGGCAAGCTTGCCGATCTTCACGGGCCAAGATTCCTGCTTACGGCTGGTGCCCTGCTCGTTTCCATATCCTTCGCCGGTGTCGCTGCGACCATGCCCCTGAGGATGATGTGGAGCGTCACGCTGCCATTCCTCGTCGTCATGGGGCTAGGCATGGCAATCCTGGTCTCGCCGCTGTCGACCGCTGTCATGGCTGCCGCCCCGGACGCGGATTCCGGTCTTGCTTCCGGAATAAACAATGCAGTCGCCCGGGCCGGCGGACTGTTGGCGGTGGCCGCACTCGGAGCTGTGGCTGGTATCGTCTACAGCAACGCCATAGGCGAAAGCAGTGTCACGGTGGAATTCGGCGCGTTGCCCCGCCAGCCGCTCGAACCGGCAATGGAGGCAGTTCGGGCAAAGGCGGCGACGCAGGCTTTTCAGGCGATTGCGGTCATCTCGTCAGTGTTCTGCCTTGGCGCAGCAATCGTTGGCTGGATCACGCAGCCCGCCTGGAATCATGCGGCCAACGCGCCGAAAGGAGGTCCGGTCGACAGCAGCGGGACAAATTAATTGCGGCTGGCGACTGTCATTTGTCCCTGGCCGCGCTCCTTCAGCAGCGTGTCGATACGGTCACGCTCGCGCAAGAAGGCTTCCAGTTCGGCACCCTCCAAAGTGCGGCTGTCGGGCAGGCGGACGCGCATCGGGTCCACCTTGCGGCCGTTGACGATGAGCTCATAGTGCAGATGCGGGCCGGTTGCCAGGCCCGTAGAGCCGACATAGCCGATCACCTGACCCTGACGCACGCGCACGCCGGGCCTTATTCCGTTGGCGATGGCGCTCTGATGATTGTAGGAAGTTTCGTAGCCATTGGCATGACGGATGATTGTCTGCCGGCCGTAACCACCGGTCCAGCCGGCCTTTTCCACGACGCCATTGCCGGAAGCAATGATCGGCGTACCCCGTGGGGCCGCCCAGTCGACGCCGGTATGCATGCGCACATAACCGAGGATCGGATGGCGCCGGCCGCCGAAGCCGGACTTGAAGACGCCGTTCGGGACCGGCTTACGGAGCAGGAAGGCTCGTGCGCTACGACCTTCTGAATCGAAATAATCGACCGTACCGTCTTCGAGTTGGAAGCGATAGAAGTTGCGCGTATTGCCGCCGAAGGTCGCGCTAACATAAAGCAGTTCCGACTGATCAGTGGCCTTGTCGTCGGGTCCCGGCTGCGAGAAGAAGACCTCGAGGCGGTCCGAGGGATTGAGCCGGGACTGAAAGTCGATATCCGAAGCGAGCAGCCGGATGAGCTGCCTGGTCATCGTGGGCGTCAATCCGTAGGAATAGGCGGCGCGATAAAGGCCGTCATAGGCGCGGGGCAGTTCCCCGCGCGTGCGAATGGGCTGCGGCCGGTTTTCGAACGCGGCCAGAATTTCCGGATTGAGCTCCGGCTCCTCGGCCGGGACGAACTGTTCGCGATCGTTCAACGCGATAGTGACGATGTGCTGCTTCTCGTCATAGACGCTGGTGCGAACGACGCGGGTTTCCTCGTCGCTAGTGACCAGCCCCAGCCGAAGCACGGTGCCGGCCTTGAGGGCGGTCGTATTCAGGATCTTGCTGATTGCATCAGCCATGTCGGCGGCATTCTGGGATTCGTAGCCGGACTGGACGAAGGCCTCGTCGATCGACTTGTCCGCATTGAAAGCAATGATGTCCTCGGCGAACTCCGTTTCCGCCTCGCCGGGCATGTCGCGCGGCGCGACCGAAACATTCTCCTGAACGATGCGCACGCCATAGGCTGCCGAAAGCGCTTGGGTGGAGAGGGTATCGCCGAAGCGCTGCGGATCGACATAGTGGAGGGATGCGACCTGGACATCGCCCTCGGTCAGGATGGCGCCGGTGTTGCGAACGACGCGTTCCACCTCGTCGGCGCTCAATCCACCCTTTTCCTCGAACATGGCAGAGGAGAAGGGGAAATCGCTCGTGCGCAGGCTGACTTCGCTTTCCACCTTGGCGCCGTAAATGAGTCCCGTACGGGCCGTCTGAACGGCGCCATCTTCGGCAAAGACGGCAAGAGGGTCGAAGGGCGGATAGTCCTTGGTCGTCGCATGCGGTGCAGCCAGGGACATGCTGACATGGACGAAGGGCATGGTGCGAACG
>NZ_VLJP01000067.1:0-25000 GCF_007829525.1 Mesorhizobium sp. J18 | reverse complement strand
AACACAGGGCTCTGCGAAGTCGCAAGACGACGTATAGGGTCTGACGCCTGCCCGGTGCCGGAAGGTTAAGAGGAGGGGTGCAAGCTCTGAATCGAAGCCCCGGTAAACGGCGGCCGTAACTATAACGGTCCTAAGGTAGCGAAATTCCTTGTCGGGTAAGTTCCGACCTGCACGAATGGCGTAACGACTTCCCCGCTGTCTCCAGCAGAGACTCAGTGAAATTGAATTCCCCGTGAAGATGCGGGGTTCCTGCGGTTAGACGGAAAGACCCCGTGCACCTTTACTATAGCTTTACACTGGCATTCGTGTCGGCATGTGTAGGATAGGTGGTAGGCTTTGAAGCCGGGGCGCCAGCCTCGGTGGAGCCACCCTTGAAATACCACCCTTATCTACATGGATGTCTAACCGCGACCCGTTATCCGGGCCCGGGACAGTGTATGGTGGGTAGTTTGACTGGGGCGGTCGCCTCCTAAAGAGTAACGGAGGCGCGCGATGGTGGGCTCAGAACGGTCGGAAATCGTTCGCTGAGTGCAATGGCATAAGCCTGCCTGACTGCGAGACTGACAAGTCGAGCAGAGACGAAAGTCGGTCATAGTGATCCGGTGGTCCCGCGTGGAAGGGCCATCGCTCAACGGATAAAAGGTACGCCGGGGATAACAGGCTGATGACCCCCAAGAGTCCATATCGACGGGGTTGTTTGGCACCTCGATGTCGACTCATCGCATCCTGGGGCTGGAGCAGGTCCCAAGGGTATGGCTGTTCGCCATTTAAAGCGGTACGTGAGTTGGGTTCAGAACGTCGTGAGACAGTTCGGTCCCTATCTGCCGTGGGTGTAGGAATATTGACAGGATCTGTCCCTAGTACGAGAGGACCGGGATGGACGTATCTCTGGTGGACCTGTTGTGGCGCCAGCCGCATAGCAGGGTAGCTATATACGGACGGGATAACCGCTGAAGGCATCTAAGCGGGAAACCCACCTGGAAACGAGTATTCCCTGAGAGTCGTGGAAGACGACCACGTTGATAGGCCGGGTGTGGAAGTGCGGCAACGCATGAAGCTTACCGGTACTAATAGCTCGATCGGCTTGATCATTCTCATTGCTTGTGCCCATCGCTTTGCGGTGCGAATGGCAATTGTGAAGTGGGCAAACTGCCTAACTTCGACTGCCGCACATGCCAGCTTCTCGATATTGCATGCCTTTTGCCGACCTGGTGGTTATTGCGGGGTGCCTGCACCCGTTCCCATTCCGAACACGGCCGTGAAACGCCCCAGCGCTGATGGTACTTCGTCTCAAGACGCGGGAGAGTAGGTCGCTGCCAGGTCTGCTAAATGCATGCAATGCTTCTCTTTATGACATCCGCCGTTTGTTCGGCGGCAAATTGGCCGCCCTTTTTGACAAGCTCAGGAGTGGCCCTTCTTAAGGATGCTCGTCCGCCAGTATCTGCTGCGGRCGATTGGCGCGGGGTGGAGCAGCCCGGTAGCTCGTCAGGCTCATAACCTGAAGGTCGTAGGTTCAAATCCTACCCCCGCAACCACCGAGACCGACACTCCCGAGGAATCTCCTCTGGGAGTGTTCTTTTTTGCAGACTTTCCAGCAGCTTGCCGTTCGACCCATTCCAGGATGGTGCCGAGTTCGCCATGTAGTGTGGCGTCGATCTGACCGCGCTTCGGGCCGGGGGTGAGAACGACACGCTCGATCAGGCCGCGTAAGGCTTCGGCGGCTTCCTGGCGCTCCTTCGGATGATTGAGGGCTTCGGCCAGACGCTCGACCTTGCGCCGGTAGATGTGGGCTACGTTGGGGTGAATGTCGGGCAGGGGCTCCGGTGTTGTCGCCATGCGCTCCTGTAGCGCCTCCTGCCGGGTTTCCAGTTCGCGCAGCCGGTCCATGAGCATGCGGCTGTAGCCACCATCCTCGATGGCCTGCACGATCTCCTTGAGTGCCTTGTCCACCTTCGCCAGTTCGACGCGGGCGAGTTCGCCACTGGAGCGGCGCTCGCGATTGAGCCGGTTGGTTTCTTCGGCAAAGGCGCGCATGGCGGCTTCGGCCGCTTCCGGTGCCATCATCCGGTCTTTCAGGCCGGCCAGCACGCGCGTTTCCAAGTCTTCGCGGCTGATGGTCCGGCTGTTGGAACAGGAATTGTTGGTGACATGCGCCGAACAGGCAAAGCGAGCCTGGCCGCGCAGGGAGTAGGGACCGCCACAGCAGCCGCAGAAGATCAGGCCGGAGAGCAGGCTCTTGGGCCGGTGCGTGCCGTTGAGGCGGTTTGTGCGGTGATGTTGGCGCACGGCGGCAATGACATTGGCGTATTTGTCGGTCAGCTCGGCCTGCTTCGCCTTCGCCGCCTTCCAGAGCTCATCGGGCACGATGCGCAGTTCGGGAACCTCAGTGATGATCCATTCCGATTCCGGGTTGAGCCGTGAGACGCGCTTGCCGGTGGACGGGTCTTTCATATAGCGCAGGCGGTTCCAGACCAGCCGGCCGATGTAAAGCTCGTTGTTGACGATGCCGGTGCCGCGCGAGACGTGGCCGCGCAATGTCGTGTTGTTCCACAGCTTGCCATTCGGGCCGGGGATGCCTTCTTTGTTCAGGGCCTTTGCGATGTTGCGCGGGGAGACGCCGGCCGCGAAGTCGCGGAAGATACGGCGCACGATCTCAGCTTCCTCGGGGACAATCTCCCGGTCGCCCCGGATCGGCTCGCCATGGGCGTCATACTGTTTGACCACGCGATAGCCATAGGCGTTGCCGCCACCGGACTTTCCTTTCTCGACGCGACCACGAAGGCCGCGCCTTGTCTTGTCGGCAAGGTCCTTGAGGAACAGTGCGTTCATCGTGCCCTTCAAACCGACATGGAGTTCGGAGATTTCCCCTTCGGCCAGGGTGACGATGGTGACGCCGGCGAACTTGAGATGCTTGAACAGGGTCGCCACGTCCGCCTGATCGCGGCTGATGCGGTCCAGCGCCTCGGCCAGCACCACATCATAGCGGCCCGACTGCGCCTCGCGCACGAGCTGCTGAATGCCGGGACGGAGAATGGTGCTGGAGCCGGAGATGGCGGCATCCGAGTGGCGTTCGACGATCCCCCAGCCTTCGCGCGCCGCGTGTTCCTCGCATAGCCGGAACTGATCCTCGATCGAGGCTTCCCGCTGATTGTCGGATGAATAACGGGCGTATAGGGCAACGCGGGTCATGGGCAATCCTCTCTCTCAATCCTGTTCAGGCTCTCCGTCCTGATTGCGGCCCTCTGCCTCTCCTGCCGGGGCCTTGTTATCATTGGCGGCCTGCAACGCCTCGAACTGCTCGCGGGCGATCTGCCGGCCAATCAAGCGGGCGAGGGACAGCACCGCCTTGTCCAGCTTCTGCCATGGGGCGATGTCAGCGTCTGCGTCCTTCCCACCTTCCGGCCCTGGCCGGTGATTGTCGTTGGCCGGAACGATGGTTTCCGGTCTGTTGTCCGTTTCTTCTGGCATCTCGGTCGCTCCCTTGTTGCGGGTCGACCTGATAAGAAATGGACACAAACTCCCCTTTGGAAGCAAAAACTAAGGGTAGTAGGGCTACCGGCGGCAAATACTTGCAAGGTGCGGTTTTGACGTAAGGCTCAAACCGACTTCGCGCGCGAAAACATGGAGAATTTCCTGTTTCCGCCAAGCTGCCGATTCGCGTCCGCATCACAGCCGTTTGCCGACCTACGCAGCATCTTCCGGCATCGGCGGTACATCGGGGGCCTTGTCAAGAAGCTTCGTCAAGTCGCCGCGCTTGGCATTGCCGGCACGGGCCTTGAGAAAGTCGTCCGCCGTCTGCACCGCACCGATCTTCTGTGCAACGGCCGATATGATCCACTGATTGAGCGACACACCGTCTTCCTGTGCCAGACGCGTCGCCGTATCCTTGAGCGACTGCGGCAGTTGCAGCGGGTATTTGTAGCGTTGAGCCTGGGTCATGCGTCCAATCTCCTGACAATTTCTCCCGGTGTGGCGATCGTCATTCCCAATGTCTTCGCCGGGCCGAAGTCCTTGACGTTGTGCGTCACGATCGCGTCGGCCTGCCCGTTCAATGCGGCCTCCAGCACCATCTCGTCGGCGGCATCGGCCAGCATGGGACGCGTGCGAAACGAGATATCGACGCCTTCCGCAATCGCCGCCAACGCGCCCATGACCGCTTCAACGTCCTCCAGGGTGTGCCCTGTCGCCGCTCGCGTTTCCTCCCTGCTCAGCACAGCCTCGTATTCCAGAAACAGCGCCGTCGAGCAAAGCGGCGTGACCAGACCTTGATCCGCAAAACGCAGGAGCAGGTTGCTTGCCCCGTTGCGGCTGCGAAAGGCTGCGACGATCACATTCGTGTCCAGTACCAATCTCATGGGAATATATTGGAAACATCTCATGAGATGTCAATGCAGCCGTCGCTGGGACAGCAGTCATATAGCTTGCACTTTGGCCAACAGGCAGGAAGTTGTCATTGGTCGACTAGCCAATGCTTGGCTGGCGTTGATCGCAACGGCGGCGATGTCCGACCTCACTCGATGCTGCCACTGTCGCACACGACGCCGAGATATGCTGACCGATGTGCGTTTCCACTGCCAGTTGCCAAGGCACAGGCTGGATGGTGAACTTGCCTGCCTCATCCTCATCTTCCACCTTCGCCTTCCTGCCGCCATCTGACGGGATCGGCGACCCAGCGATCGATGTCGGATTCCCTCCACCCGGCACCGTTAGTGCTGATCTTTAGTTGCGCGGGGAACGTGCCCTCGGCCATCTTGCGATAGATGGTGGACCGCGACAGCCCGGTGCGGGCAAGGACGGTCTTCATGCGGACGATACGGTCTGGTCGGTGCATGGTAGCGACGCCTCCTGCTGGTCGTTTCTGACGGTTGCAGAGATCAGTCAGAGCAAGGAATTTTCGTTGCGCAAGAAAGATTTAGCCGGCGCCGTACCATGGCGTATAATCGACGGCAAAAAGGATGGTTGTCGTATCCGAAATTCCGCCCATGCTCGGGCGCTTGTCTTTGATGACGGCAGTTCCGGATGATGCGATAGGTGATTCGATCGGGCTTCTACTGCCCCACAACCGACCACGTTTCAGACGATCACTTCGGCAAGGAAGCGCCTGTGCTCCCACAATCATCATTTTGATCTCCGGCGTGGCTTTCCGGGCGGCATCATGATCTCAGGAAAGCGCTTTGCGATTTCAGGCGCGATCGCCTCTTCCCCGTGATGCCGCTGGAGATGGACCACCAGCCCGCTGAGGATATTCCGCTGGTGAATCCGGCGCCGGAATTGCCGCGCCGACACACGGAACAGGTAGGTCGTGAGATGCTGCCCGAGCTCGGGCAGCATCGCGGCCAGGGCGTGCTCCAGAGGAGGCACGAGGGTTTTGGCCTTGGGCGAGACGAGAAACAGACCGAAGACTGCTTGCCCTCCCGGAACGAAATTGTGCAGCTCGGCGGCGAGATGATCGACCGTGCCACGCTTATCGCCGGCCATCATGGCGGCTGCTTTGAGAATCAGAAGATAGATATGGAATTGCGAGCCCGGCTCGGCCAATTCGATAGCTTTGTCATAGAGGATTGCGGCCTCGTCGATCTCACCCTTGCTGGCGGCGATCTGCGCCTTCATGGAAAAGGCCGCCGCAAAGGCGGTGCTGTTCAGAAAGGCTTCCTCGGTCAGCCGTTCGGCAAGTTCGAGATAGCCCCGGTCGATAAAGCGCAGCAGCTTGGCGATCGCCAGCAGCAAATGCGGCTTATCGTGCACGTCCGGCAATGCTCTTAAGGCAAGGTCTTCGATTTCCGATTCCAAGGCCTGCCAGTCATCGTCACCGAGCGGCGCGGTATGAATTTCGCCGAGGCTCTGGATCAGCCTTGCATAGTGGTTGAGCGCCAGCATGACCGAGTGCCTTGGGTCGGCCTTGTCCGCCTCATGGGCCTGTTTCAGACGCGCCGCGTTCTCGCGCCAGCTCATCGTGTCGTCGGTGAGCATCACAGCCGCATCATGCAGGCGCGTATGGGCCGGACGGTCGGTTGGTTCTGTTGCCGTGCCGTCGGGCAGCGCTTCATGACGCCACAAGGCGTCGGTGAGCGTTCGCGCCAGTTCATTGACGTGGTTCGGGTCGCGTCCCCGCGGCCATGTACGGCGGAAGCTCTCGATGACCCGGCGCGAACGCCCCTCGCGCAGCACCAGAGCCAGGTGCAGATGCTCGGTGTCCGTGTGCGCACTCACATCGAGCGTGAAATCCAGCTTATCGGTGCTTTGCAGATCGAAGCGCCAACCCGGCCGGAACAGAATGGTCCGCTTTGCGCCGGTGGCCGCCTTCAGGGCCGAGGCGAGCCGGTGCGGAAAGCCATTGAGGGCACTTTGGCCATCGCCCAGCCCGTAAATGGGCCCAATGAGCAGAAAGGCCGAGAGCGGTCCTGTCTCGACCGGCTCGGCGGCCCAGACATAGCCTTCGCCATATTGGGTGACGATGAAGCGGGCGGAGCGCGCGCTGTCACCGAGCCTCTTGCGCAGCCGGTTGACGAGGTAATCGACATTGCGCTCCGAGAGCGTGCCGGTTTCATCGCCGAGCGCCTCCAGCAGTTGTGCGCGGGTGACGAGCTCCTGCGGTTGGCGCACGAAGCGCAGCAGCAATGCGCGCTCCTGTCGGGTCAGGCGAATGGTTTCGCCATCATCGCGTTTCGCCGTCAGCATGTCGGGCTGGAAAACCAGATCGTGATAGCGAACCAAGTCGCCTCCTCATTGATTCGTTGCCTTGCTTGCCAGCCCTCAAAACGACCAACGCACGACAC
Source organism: Mesorhizobium sp. J18 (assembly GCF_007829525.1). Taxonomy (GTDB): domain Bacteria; phylum Pseudomonadota; class Alphaproteobacteria; order Rhizobiales; family Rhizobiaceae; genus VLJP01. The sequence goes on along the minus strand of NZ_VLJP01000067.1, from coordinate 18,224 downwards.
AATAAGCAGCTGGGTAAGTTCAGAGGAGGAATTTTTTCGTCTGAAGGGCGAAAAAAACCGAAAATCCGACTCAATCAAATATTGGTGCGAGACTTTTTTGTTATAGCGGCCCGGTGAAGGAATTACTTTCTCTGGCAAATGACACCCGTCCGGACAAGGATCGTCCGGGCGCATGAATGCGGGGACACGACGACCATTGGCTGGAACTGTTGCATTTGACCGTTTTACTGCTGGATTGCGGGGCAGGACCGCACCGAACGGAAGGCGCCTTGCCGAACCGCGGCCGGATAAAACCACGCGCGCCATTGTCCGGTTTCTGCTCTTTCTTGCATTCTTATTCGTCAGTTTTGCCGCGACAACGTCGGTCCAGGCCCAGAATGGTTGCACTTGGCGTTTTTCGGAAGAGGGTTACCAAATCGCCTCAGCCGATGACGGCGGGACGGTCATGCTTAATGTCGGAGACGGAGGCGGTTCGAATGACTTCTTCGGCATCTCCGATAGTAGTGGGTACAGCTATATTACGAGCGTCAGCAGTTCGAATTCGGATGTAATCGAGGTCAGCGAGCGTGGCGCGGCCGACGCCTCTTACAGTGCAAAGTCCCCAGGAAGGGCCACTGTATCTGCCACGACCGATAGTGCAAACTGCCCAATGGCGAGCGTGACTGTCGTCGTTAATCCGAGCGCACCCCCGACGGTCAGTGACACAATGACGTCGATCGATGCCAACAGCACCGACAATCCTGTTACTCTTGACATCGACGGCGAGATGATAGACTCCTTGCAAGTCGTCGATACCCCAAGCCATGGCGAGGCGACGGTCTCGGGCGGTGGCATTATCTACACACCGAATCCCGGCTTTTCCGGCAATGACAGTTTCACCTATACGGCGACGAACGCGGCGGGCACATCCGAAGTGGCAATGGCGTCGATCTTCGTGCGCACTCTGCTGACCATTGCCCCCGATATGTTGCTTGATGGTATGGTTGATACAGCCTATGGTCCGGTGACGTTCACAGTCGATGGTGGTGTCGGACCCTATAGCTTTGAGCAGGTCGGAAATTTACCCGAGGGATTGAATTTCGAGGATGGCACCCTGTCCGGCATGCCGACGGAAGCGGGTGATTTCGATTTCAGGGTTTATGCGAACGACAATGGCTTGTCCAACCCTGTAGGCGATTATTGGGACTTCAGTCTCACGATCAAGCCGCAACAGGCCACTTCCTGCCCGACTTCATGGGAATGGGCCTGGGCCGCAACGGGCGTCGGTACAGATAGTGGAACGACATCCGATGGCGGGGTGGTTTCATGGCCGGTTGAGGGGACCAATCGCCAGGTCCTGTTCGATAATCTTGAAGCAGACGCGCTTTCCAGCCTCACCAGCAGCAATCCGGCCGTTGTGGAGGCCGGCGTGGGAACGCCGAGGGGATATGCCCGGCCTCGCACACCGGGCTCCGCAACCCTGACGGCGGCTTTCGAGGATCCCGCTTGTGATCCCATTACCCTGAATGTCACGATCGAAGTGACCGAGCCCCCGATGACCAACGATGTCACGGTGACGGTGGATGAAGGAAGCGCGGACAATCCCATAGAGCTCGACATTGATGGCTACGGGATAAGTGCTGTTGCCATCGCTTCACAGCCCAACAACGGCACCGTGACGGTCTCCGGCACAGATGTCACCTATACGCCGGATGCGGACTTTTCCGGCACCGACAGCTTCACCTACAGCGCCACAAATGATGCAGGCACATCCGAGCCGGGGATGGTTACCATCAATGTGGAGCCAACAGCCGAGCAACCCACCGTCTCCTGGTTGTTTCGGCCGGCGGGAGACGTCAGCGCGAGCATTGATGGCGCGCCGATTTCATCGGGCGACCCTGTTCCTCCGGGTTCGGTCGTTGACTTTTTGACGCAGCCAAGAAGCGAGTACACCTACACTTACGCCCCGACCGGATGCGGCATTCAATATGTCAGCAGCGATGCTTCTGGCGATCTCTGGCGCACCACGGACGTGACAGAGGATTGTTTCGTGAGGTTCTCGGTCTATCTCATATTGATCAGACCTAACGCTGGTACTCCTGGCGTGCCACCGGATGCCGTGCGCGGCCAGTCCTATAACCTGCAATTCACGACGACAAATGGATATGGCCCCTTCGGCGATTGGTCATGGTCGGTCGATGGCGCGCTTCCCGCCGGTTTGAGTCTGAATGAAGAGACAGGTCTCCTCTCGGGCACGCCGCTGGAAACGGGAACATATAGATTCGACGTGACGGCGACTAACAGCGCTGGACATTCGTCTACTGAGGAATCATATGACCTGACGGTCACTGAACCTTCCGACAATGCCGATCTGTCACGGCTCGATTTGAGCGAGGGTGCGCTGACGCCAGGTTTCGACAGCCAAACGACAACCTATACGGCCTCAGTTCCCTATGAAACGGAAGCTGTGACTGTAACGCCGACGGCAGATGATGAGAACGCGACCATTACGGTCAACGGCCAAACCGTAGGATCAGGTAACCAGTCGCCCGAAATTCTCCTTTCCGTGGGCGACACAACCATCAGAGTTGAGGTGACGGCCGAGAATGGCGCGGCGACAAAAACCTACATAGTCCATGTGACGCGCGCTGCACCGGAGATCACCCTTGGCCCCGATAGCCTGCCGGGAGGATCGGCGGGAACACCGTACCACTCGATGAACATCACTGCCGAGGGTGGCAGCGCGCCCTATGCCTTTGCGGTAACGGCGGGCGAATTGCCTGCGGGCCTGACGCTTGACAGCGACGGTACGCTCTCGGGCACGCCCAGCGAAACAGGCGATTTCACGTTCACCATTGAGGCAACCGACGACGCCGGTTTTACCGGCGAGCGCCAATACACGCTTACCATCAATGCCGCTACGATCACGATTGCGCCTGAGGCGCTGCCGGACGGTACGGGCGGCGTGGCCTACGGGCCGGTTCCCCTCACGGCCGAGGGCGGCACCGAACCCTATATCTTTGCGCTGGCAGACGGCGATCTCCCTGAGGGGCTGGATCTCGCAGAAGATGGCACCCTCTCGGGCACGCCAACCGAGGCGGGCAGCTTCGACGTCACGGTCGCGGCGACCGACGCCAACGACTTCACCGGCGCCCGCGACTACACACTCGTGATCGACGCGCCCGAGATCGCCGTCACCGTGCCGGACTTACCGGATGGCGAGGTGAATGCCGAATATGGTTCTGCGAGCTTCACCGCCGAGGGCGGCACTGAGCCCTATGCGTTTGAGCTGGCCTCGGGTGAGCTGCCGGAAGGCATGACGCTTGACAGCAACGGCATGCTGTCGGGCACGCCCACCGAAGACGGCGATTTTGCGCTCACCGTCAGAGCCACGGATGCCTATGGCTTCGAGGGCATCGCCGAACCCGTCACATTGACGGTCGAGGCGCTGAACCTTCCCGTTGCGCAGAACCACACATTGGAGGTGATGGCCGGAACCAGCGGCACGCTCGATCTGACGCAAGGGGCGACTGGTGGGCCGTTCACCGGGGCGGCCATTGTTTCTCCTCCCGAAAGCGAAGCCGGCGAAACCCGCCTCGAACGGGACGGCGATGCCTATCTCCTGCACTTTGCGGCTTCCGGAACTTTTGCGGGAACCGCGAGCCTCAGCTACACGCTCGCCAATGAAGATGGCACGTCGGAACCGGCGACCGTCACCCTCACCGTGATCGCGCGTCCCGATCCTTCTCTCGATCCGGAAGTCATCGGCCTGATCCGGGCACAGACGGAAACGGCCAAGCGTTTTGCCAACACCCAGATCGGCAATTTCAACCAGAGGCTCGAACAGCTTCACAACGAAGGCGAGCAACGCAGCAATTCCATCGGCGTCAATGTCTCCGTCCAGCAGCCGACGGACAATGCCACCGCCTATGCCGATCAGGAGGCGCCACGCGATCCGGCCCTCGATTCCATCGGCCAGGTTGCACCATCTCCGGCCGAAAACGAAAACCCGCTCCTGTCTCAGCCGGCTCCCGATCGGTTTGGCGATCTCGCCTTCTGGAGCGGCGGCTTTGTCAATTTCGGCACCAATGACGATGGCGCCATCAATCTCGATCACACCCTGGTCGGGGTGAGCGCCGGTGTCGATTATCGCTTCACGCCGCAACTGACCGCCGGCTTCGGCGTCGGCTATGGGCGTGATGCCACCGACGTCGGCTCCAACGGCACCGAAAGCCGCGCCGAGGCCTTCTCGCTCGCCGCCTATGGCAGCTATCGACCGGTGCCCGGGTTCTTCATCGACGGGCTGGCCGGCTACAGCACCATGAGTTTCGACAGCGAGCGTTTTGTCACGGCGACCGGCGAGTTCGCCGCTGGCTCACGCAGCGGCGACCAGCTCTTTGCCTCGCTCTCGGCCGGATACGAGTATCGCAATGACGGCCTGCTGATCTCGCCCTATGGCCGGCTGTCCGGCTCCCATTCCACGCTCGACGCCTTCACCGAGAGCGGCGCGGGTATGTGGAACCTCATCTATGGCGAGCAGACCATTGATACGCTCTCGGGCACGCTCGGCCTACGCTTTGCCTATGACATTCCCATGGAATGGGGTGTGCTGACCCCGCGCGGGCGGCTCGAATACACCCATGACTTCGAGGGATCGAGCCGCGCCAGCCTCGGCTATGCCGACCTCGGCACGCTGCCCTACGAACTCGATATCGAGGGCTTTTCGCGCGACCACCTTGCAATCGGCCTTGGCTTCGATGCGCAGATCGGCGACAACACCACCCTCGGCTTCGACTACAGCACCGCCTTCGGCACCAATGGCGACAGCCAGGATCACACCTTCGGATTAACGCTGGGGATGCGGTTCTGACGGTATTCAAGAGAGGGAATGAAGCGAACTGAACGCTGACACCGATCAAGATCATCAGCATCCTTGATCGGTGGCAGCGGTCGCTTACAGCGACTCGGTGAGCTTGTTTCCCCGTCCTACATTCCGATATCCAGTCCCCTTCCCCTGCCGAGACCATGACTGAGGGCGAGGTCCCCGCTGATGCCCAACCCCCTGTCGAAGGTGATGCCGAGTTCCCGCCTGCGGTTGGCGAGCAGGGATTCCATCTGCGGATCGCGTTCGAGGCTTTTGGCCATTTCACCCATCCATGACCGCGTGGAGCGATAGCCGGAATAGTCGCCGGCCGCATACTGGCGCTGGCTGGCCTGGCTGAGCTTCTGCCAGCGTTCCACGAAGCGATCCGCCCGGCGCTGCGGATCAGAGCGGATTTCGGTTTCGAGCTGGAGGGCGCGAATGGCGCGGCCGATCCTGCCCGTCGCCGCCTCGTGGGAAAGGCCGGCATCTCGGGAATAGGCTTCCTCCGCATCCTTCGATCCGAAGGGGCGTAGCTCATCGAATGTCCTGCGGGCACTTTCCAGTTCATCCAGTTGCCCGCGGCTGACCTTGCGGCCGTCATCCTCGGTGGCATAGATCCTGCTCACGGCCTGGGCATGGCGTAGGAGCGCCAGTCTGCGGGCATCGCGCATAGCGTCTTCCGGATCGATGCCGGCTTCCTGCGCCACTGTCTCGATCTCCTGCTTTAATCCCCCGCTGGCTGCCTCCCTTTCCGGCCCTTCCGCATTGTCACCGGGAGAGCGTGTATCGAAGATGATATCGCCGATCCTGTCGCGGGCGTTTTCCAGTACGCGGTCTCGTTCGATCTCGACATCACGCGTCCGGAGGGTGATGCCGCGCCGCTCGGCATAATCCTGCACCGGGTCGATCTGTTGCTGGTAATCCGACGCCATATCCTTTGCCCGGTCACGCGACAGCGTGTTGATGAGCCTGTCCTGACTGGTGAAGTCGTCGCGACCGTAATGCAGCTCCATGCCGTTGCGGTGACGCGACAGGGCGACATAGCTGCCGTGGGCGTCCATGCCTGGTGTCGCCAGCACATGCGTCCGGTCCACCGACATGCCCTGCGCCTTGTGGATGGTGGCGGCATAGCCGTGGTCGATGCGATCGTAGTCCTTCAGGTCGAATGAGACGTTTCGGCCATCATCGGTGCGCACGGTCATGGATGTTGTGCTGATATCCTCGATGGTGCCGAGCGTGCCGTTCTTCACGCCAAGCCCGCGTTCGTTTTGCAGGAACATGACGCGATCCCCTGCGGCGAAGCTGCGCTCCCCGCGTTCGACGGTGACGCGCACGTCCTCGCCCAGATCGCCGGCGTCCCGCATTTTTCCCCGCGCGCCTTCGTTGAGTTCCCGCACTTCCGCATTGGTGTGGGTGAGGATGATGCGGCTGGCATCCGGTGATGCCTGTCGCTCACGGTCCCAGCGGTCTATCAACTCTTCGCGGGCCTGCTCGCGCGTCTGTGCCTGATGCACCATGTCGTGACGGTCATAGGCATCGATCGCGTCTCGCGTTTTGCCCGTCGCCAGATCGCGCGTTGCATCCCGCTGCCAGTCCTCGCGCTGGCGGCGCACGGTCTCGATTTCGACACCGCCATGACGCTCATGAATGGACCGGAAGGCCGCGCCCGCCTCGATGGATTGCAATTGCTGCGGATCGCCCACAAGGACGATCTTTGCACCGACCTCCTGCGCGTGAGAAAGCACGCGCTCCATCTGGCGCGTGCCGACCATGCCGGCCTCGTCGATGACCAGCACATCGCGGCTGGTGAGCGTATCGCGCCCGTTCTGCCAGCCATGTTCCATGCTGGCGATGGTGCGGGACGCTATGCCCGATCCACTTTCGAGATTCTCCGCCGCGATGCCGGAAAGGGCAACGCCGCGAACCTCGTAACCGGCAGATTCCCAAACCTCGCGCGCAACGCCCAGCATGGCGCTCTTTCCCGTTCCGGCATAACCGACAACTATCCCGAGATCGCGGCCATCGGTGACATGCGCAAGCGCATCGGCCTGCTCGTTGGACAAGGACAGCCCGCGTTCTTCCGCCCGCGCAAGTGCGGCCTCTCTGTCCCTGTCGCTGACGTCGTGCAATTCCTTCTCGGCCATGAGTTCTGCCGCGCGATGCAGACGCTGTTCGGCCTCGATCATGTCGCGCGTGGTGAAGCGGTCATGGCCGCGCCCGTCCTGCCCCAACTCCACCAGATCGGGCGAATTGCGCATCGCGCCCATGACTTCGTTGAACTGGTCGATACCGTCACTGTGCCGATGCGCGAACTTCGCCATGTCGCGGCGTGTGAAAGTCGATTGCTGATGTGTGATCGCGTCGAGTGCAATGGAAGGATCGGCGATGATGCGCTCGCCATTATTGCGGGCGATTTCGCGGTGCATCTCCGCACGGTCGGCGGCCTCGATGCCTTCGCCTTCGACACTACGTGTCTCTATCCTTTGTGCCGGTGCGCCGATCTGCGTTTGCGGCTCAAGATCGATGCCCTGCGCCTCAAGGCTGCGATGGTCGATGCGGGCGTCGATGTCGAGTTCGACAAGCCGCTCGTTGACATGGCTTGCCCAGCGTTCGCGCCAGCGCTCCACCATCTCCGTGCGGTTCCAGTCACGTTGTTTTTTGCCGAACCCGTCTTCATCGACTTCGCGCATGGTCAGCATGACATGGGCATGGGGTTTGGGCATGCCGTCTTCGCCGATGTCCCAATGGACATTCAGATCGGCGATCATGCCCTGATCGACAAATTCGGCCTGCGCGAAGTCGCGGGCGAGTTCGATCCCCTGCGCTTGCGTCATCTCGCGCGGAATGGCAAACTCGATCTCGCGTGCAAGCTGCGCGTCCTTGCGCAGTTCGACGGCTTCGACATCGTTCCAGAGCCGTTCGCGATCTTCCCACACAACAGGCGCGTTCTCCGGCAACAGCACCTCGGAATGAACAACGCCGCGCTTGTTGGAAAAATCCTGATCGCGGTCGAGGCGGTTGTCGCGCAGCCGTGAGGCCGAGCGGTAGGCGGCGGACGCCACCGCGCTCTGGCCGCTCTTGCGGGAAATGACCTTGACGTGAAGATGATAGATCGCCATCGCGATCCAAGCATTGGCACGGTCAAGCGCACGTCGGAACGACGTATAAGCGCGCCCTCCCTCGAAAAAATCTCGGGATGGACCGGGCCGTGCCAGACCGTCCCGGCAACAATACTGCGTTCCGCCGTCTGCGCAACTATCCTTACCGCATCAACCACTTGCGACCGGAAAAGGATACGAACATGCGCAAGCCACGGGACTATGACGCGGAACTGAAGGCGCTGGAAGGCAAGGCCAAGGAACTCAAAACCCGCAAGGTGCAGCAACTCGGCGAACTGGTGATCGCCACCGGAGCCGATGTGTTCAGCGCCGAGGAATTGGCCGGTGCGTTGGTCGCGCTGGCCGAGACCACGGACGCAGCAAAGAGGGAGGCGTGGGCGAAGCGCGGGGAAGTGTTCTTTCGCGGCAAATCCCGGCGATCTGCACGAGCGCCTGACCGCGATGAAGGCGGCGCTCAAACGCAATCGCGCAGCGCGCAACCGGCGTCAGGCACAGCGGGCGCGTAGCGACATGCGAAGCTGGCAGGTCGAGCGCCGCAAGCGCACGCGGCATCTGATCGAACTCGGCGGACTCGTCGTCAAGGCGGGTATCGTGGAACTCACCGGCGATGACCGCGCCGTGATCTACGGCGCGCTGCTCTGGATGGCCGACAAGCTCAAAAGCGAGCAGAGCGAATATGCGCGGGAGCTATGGGCCGGAAAGGGGAAGGAAGCATTTGCAGCGGAACAGCCGACAGGCGCGCATGACAGAACTCAATCACATCAGGATCGGGGTTGACCGATGGCGGGCGGCGCGGAGATTCGCGCCCCATCGCCGACAATGATCAACTCCATGTCGATCGCATCTGGTGGTATGAGGAGCAGAAAGTCCCAGCCAAACAACTGAAGCGCGGTCGCTGCTGACTCGCCAACGGGTCACGCGTTCCTCTAAGTGAGATTCTTGCATTCCACGCTCAGCCGTCGTTTTATGTTCGAGGGCTTGGGAGTTCTGCATGGTCTGGATATCGCTTCTATTACCAACGGCCGGATTGGCCCGCTCGTTTCCATGGGCGGACCCCTAATGCTGGATACTTCCGAATTGAACCGCCGGCTGGTGGGAGAAGCTAGGGAAGTTATCGAGAACGCCGCATTCGACCCCTCAAGTTGGGCAACGGTGACGGAGGTAATATCCAATGTGATCCCCGACAGTTTCGCGGCCGTTTTTAATCAGGATAAAGTTTCCGACCAATTCAACCTTGCGATAATGACAGGGATGGAAGCAACTGACTTCCAATCGTTTCTTGAGTACTATGGAGCAATTAACCCTTGGGATCGCGTATGGGCACAACGGCCCCAAGGCCACATCCTCGTTTCGGAATCAGAAGCGCCACTTCATAGCTTCTCCGAAACAGAGTTCTTTCGCGATTTTTACCGTCATCTAGGAGGGTTCGAGGCTGGTGTCGGAACACGTTTAAACGTCGGGAATGCTGACGATCTCTACGTCTCGTTTCACTATCCGATTTCATTGGCAAATCGTATTGACGACTCGGTGGCAATGGCCATGCAACAGCTACAGGGTCATTTCGCTCGCGCCATCGAAATCAATCGCAAGTTTGCGAATGCGATCGACAAATCGGTGTCAGCCGCCGCGCTGATTAATCGCGGAGAGGACATCGGCTTTGCCGTCGACTTCAACATGCGTCTCTTGGATACAAACCCTGCTGCCGATCTCGCCCTCGCCCTAGGAAACCCCATTTGCGCATCAAACGGTGTGGTGCGACTGAAGGATGAGAACTGCAATAAATGGATTATTGCCTCGGTACGGTCGCTGTTGGCGGGTAGGCAACCGTTGACTGTCAAGCGTCTTTATCGCGATGAAACTGCTCTCTGGCAAATATCGATCTTGCCGGTTCCCGAGCCTGTTTCAGCTGCCAAGCGGTTTGTTTCTCTCCGGCGTGTAGTCGTCGTGCTCATGCGAAACTTAAGTATTTCATCGGGCGCACCGGATAACCAACTCTTGGCGCAATCGTTCAAGCTTACTCCAGCGGAGATACGCCTCTGTCTCGCCCTCGCTGATGGACTGACCTTGAGGGAGGCCGCAGAGCGGCTCGCCATCACTCGCGAGACCGTACGCGACCGCCTTAAAACTGTTTTTCAGAAGACGGGCACAAACAGGCAGTCCGAGTTGATCTCACTGCTGATTAGGCTCCGCTGAACCATTGATCTGAAACACTTTTGTCCCTGCTCACCCCTCAAATGGGGGTTTCCCGCCTGTCTTCCTGAGCCGTATTCAAACGAGAACGTCGTTCTCAGCAACAGGGAGATCTCCATGCCAGTAAATAAATTCGTGCTTGCCTCGACCATTCCGCTTGCTGCTTTTCTAGCAGGCTGCGGGAGTGGCACAACAGGGTCGATTGGCCCAGGACCTGGGCCTGGACCGGGATTTACGGCAACGGCCGGAGGCTTGGCGGCTTCCGCAAATGTTACACCGTCCGGGATTGAGGTTGCGTCGGGAGAAAAGAGCACGGCCGAGATCGACTATAACGAGAACAGCGATCAGATCACGATGGCCTTCAGTGGGGGCAACCTCGATGGGCGAACGATTGGTTTTCAGCCCTGGACGGAAGAAGGTGATCAGCCCCTGCAGGCAGACGCGGTTTCAGGGCTCGCTGCCGGAGAAGATGCCGGCGCTCTCACCGCGTTGTATGCTGAAGACAAAGCCTCGTTCGCAGGTGTCGTAACCTTGGAGTCCGGTGACTTCCTCAACCCGCAGCCAGGCGACAAAGTGGATATCTATGCCCTTTATGGTGCCAACCCGGCCCACGGCGAGCATTCTCTTCCGGGTGCAAATGATACGCTGGAGTACGCCGGTACGATGGTTGGCGTTGGCGCGGATAGTCCAACCAACGCCGGAAACGCTCGTGGCGACGTCAACATCACGGCCGATTTCGGTACTGGCGATGTCGAAGGCACCATCAGCAATATCGCAGTGGAAGGAGCAGCGTTTGGTGGTGGGGATGTTGGGTTCTCGGCCACGATGAGCACGGATAAGGCTTCCTATGAAGGGACCGACATCACGATGGGCGGTGCGGCCGCTACCGGCAACGTGGAAGGCGGCTTCTACGGTATTGAGGCGGCAGAAACGGCAGGGGCGATCATGGCCGTGTCCGACGATAATGCACTGGTTGGTGCCTTTCAGGCCGACAAGCAATAGCGATGGCGGGACATTTGCCGATGCAGGCATATCTGTCCATCCAGAGGCGAAAGCGGAAACGCTTTCGCCTTCTGCTATCGTTCCTGTTGGCGCTCGTCCTTTGCGGATTTGTGCAGCAAGCCGCCGCGCAAACTCCGTTTGAAACGCTTCTATCGCTTCTCCACGAAGCGCGGTATGATGAGGCGCGGGAGTTCGCCGTCAGTATCGCTGGCAACGAAAAGGTCAGGGAAAACAATCTCGCCCTGGTCGAGGCTATCATTCACAAACGCGAACGTCGTTTCGAGAAAGCCGCCGACGAATTCTCCGCTCTACTGGAAAGGGACCCTTCTTTCACACGTGTGCGGCAGGAACTCGCCCACACGCTCTATCTCATGGGGGACGATGATCGTGCGCGCTACCATTTCGAGTTCCTGAAAAGCACGGTCGACAACGCTTCCCTTCGTGCCGCCTACGATACGTTTCTTGTCGCCATCCGCAAGCGACGGCCTTGGTCACTCAGCGCCTCCATCGGCTTTGCCCCGAGCACGAATATCAATGACGGAACACCGGATAGCACCGTCTATATCGCCGGCGTTCCGTTCACGAACGAAAATGCGGCCAAGAGCGGCGTCGGCTTTTCCTACAACCTTTCCGGCAGCTATCGCTTCGACCTGACTGATCAATGGTCCTGGACGCTCGGCGGCGGGCTATCAGGGGCAAGTTATACAGAGTCTCGTTTCGATCGCCTCAGATTGCGTGGTTTCTCCGAAGTGTCCACAGACATCGGCAACTGGCGCGTGGGCGCAGGCATTTCGGCAGAAAGAATGTTCACCGGATGGCGAGGCTACAGCAATGCCGTCGGGCCTTACCTGTCCGCACGCAGCCATCTGGGGAAACGAGGCAGCCTGGAAGGTCGGCTATCATGGGCCAAGCGCAACTATGATGTGGTTGACGCCTATAATGGTTCTGAAACCGATCTCGTGCTGCTCTATCGGCACATAATATCGCCGAGGCTAGCAATCACCATCGGTACATCCGGCCGAATGGTCAAAACCACACGATCCTTCACATCCTACGCCTCCGTCCAGCCAAGTCTTTCCCTGGATTACCTGTTCAACAAGCATTTGATCCTGCACGGTCGTGCATCTTACGAACACCGTGCCTATCGGTCTGACTTTCCGCTCACCGGTGAACCACGTCGCGACAACAGCTTTACGCTTGGAGCAGGAGCGACGCTGCGGGGTCTATCCTTCAAGGGTTACGTTCCTCAGATCAATTATGAGTACCATCAATCCCGGTCAAATGTCGCACTGTTCGATCGGGATCGGCATAGCGTGGGGATCGCTATCACAAAGAAGTATTGAATGTGGTTGTCGGGGAATGACATGGCAGTGTCCAGCGCACAATTTGGGCGGATCGGGCTGTCGCTTCTGGCAGTCCTAGCCCTTCCTGCGATCTTTGCGCTTTCACGAGAGGCATACGCCATCGAGCGCAATGTGGGGCATGACATTCGCGAGTGCCAGGAAGACCCGCGCTTCGGCGAGACGGGCGGTGCCATGATCGGCGACTGCCTGCTGGAGATCAGCGATCAGGTTGATGCGGAAATCGAGCGCATCATCGCGCGTTCCGCCAAAACCTATTGCCGTCAGGAGGACCGTGCGCTTCTGGCGCGCACGCAAAGCGACTGGCAGACCTACCGCCAAGGCTATTGCGAACTGATCGAGAGGTCGCCCGGCAACACGCCTGCCTATGTCAATTCCGCTGCCTGCATGCTGGAGACCGGGCGCGAGCGGCTGGCGAACCTTGCCTATGTCGTTGACTACGGTCAGCCCAATTGCCCATTCCAAAAGCTGCATATGGACGAAAGCCGCTTCGGCGACCCCGTTGGTGTCTCGGTCGAGATGTCGTTCCTTCCGTTGATCTGGGAGGCGCGTGCGAAGGACGAGGCGCTGACGCTGGAGTTTCGTCGCAACGCGCGCAATGACAACACTGTTATCGGTGAGGTCGATCTATCCGGCTGCATCTTCTGCCCCGAAGGGAAAGAGGATTGCGACGACGGCGTGTTCTTCATGGAAGTCAATGACACGCCCTCCAGGCATTATCTGTTCTATGCCTGCCACCTTGCTGACGGCGCGCGGCGGCTGGAACTGTTCGGTCTGTCTGAAAGGAATCCCCCGTTTCGGTACTGGGATGTCACGGAAGCATCCGGCTTTGAATGGGCGCTGGAGCCGCGCACGTTGCAGGTTCTGCCGACAGGCTCACTGCAAACGCTTACCTGGCCCGATCGGCGAGGCACGCGGTGAGCAGACACAAGGAGCGGGCTACATTGATGATTACGAAGATTGATGAATGGTGGAGCGTTGGGCGGAAGGCATGAAGTCGATGAGGCGCAACATTATAGGGATTTGGAGACGTCGCATTGCCGGAACAACCTTGCTGTTTTTCGCCATCGGCGTGGTGGCGCAAGCGCAGGAACCGGATGATTTCCCCTATGCGACCGGGGGGCTACCCGCCTCCGACGAAGAAATCGCGATGGCACCCCGGATCCCGCTGACGCGTAATTTCCTGCCGGAACTGCGAGACCTTTCGGATCGGTTCCCTTCGGTTGGCAGTCAAGGGAGGTTGGGGTCGTGTACATCTTGGGCAGTCGGCTATGCCGCACGCTCTTATTACAGTGGCCTGTCAACCGGCGGCCGGTATTCCCGATCCAACATACCGAGTCCAGCCTATATGCATGGCATCATACGTAGTCCCGAGCCTGAGCGCGGCCAATGCGCCGGCGGGGCTTCGATCCGCGACGCCCTCATCCTTCTTCAATCGGAAGGTGTCAGTTCGATGCAGGACATGCCGTATTCCGACCGAAGCTGCGCTCCGCCCAGCACAGAATTAAGAGCAATGACACGGCAGTCGAAACCGTTCAGCATCGACAACTTTGTCATGATCTACAAGCGTGAAGAAGACAGCAGGGAAGCCTTTCTTGACAAGATAAAGACAGAACTGGCCAATGGCCACCCCGTCATCACATCGGTACAGACGGATCGTGCTTTTCACCGGTTGCGTGGCCGCACCGTCTGGCATCGTTCGGAGCCGATCAATCGGTATGAGCGCGGCTGGCATGCAATAACGCTCGTCGGGTACAGCGAAAAAGGGCAATATTTCAAGTTCATCAACAGTTGGGATACGCGCTGGGGAGATCGCGGGTTTGGCCGCCTTAGCTACCAGACGGTTCTCGATCATGGTCAGATCAGCTATGCAATGCGGGTGCCGGAAGCCACGCCCCCACGACCCGAACCCGAGCCGACACCCCCTGATCCGCCAAACGTTGTCAAGATTGAACTGCCTGCCGTTAGTTGCGGAAATCTGTCGCAAGATGAAGTGGGTGGCAGGCATACGATCACCGGCTTCGTGCGAGAGGAAGACGATCTTGAAAAGCTGAAGGAAGCTGTCGGCTCAAGGGATGTCGATATCGACGTAGCGTTGCGTCCCTGGCCGCAATGCGAGGCGCTAATGACGCTCGAAGAGCCTCTCGCCGATGATGGGCGGCCAGCCATACAGCTATCGGAAACAGCCTATGCCGAGGGCGATACGCTCAGCTTCTCGGTCAGTACGGGTGCTTTCGAGGGCTATATCCATGTTGCCTATGTTCAGGCCGACGGCAATGTCGTCAATCTCGTGCAGCAAAGCGCCGTCAACCTGCAAACCCTCGGGCGCGGCACCGAACTCAAATTCGGCGATGGTGAAGAAGGCAGGGCCAAGTTCGTCGTGTCCGAACCCTATGGGAAGGAGATGGTGATCGCCATTTCCTCTGCCAGCCCGCTATTTGACGAACCGCGCCCGACCGTTGAGGTGGAGCGAACTTTTCTGACGGCGCTGCGCAAGGCCATTCTGGCGCGGCCCAATCCGAACCTGCCGGAACGCCGCATTTCTGCAACCTATGCAGTCCTTGAAACCAAAGGAGAATGATCGATGAAACTCTTCAAACTTGTTTTCCTGGGAGCCGCGCTGGCCGTGTTTCCGGCGCAAGCTCAAGAAGTCACCCCATCATCCGATGAAATCATCGAGGCGCTTCTACCGATGGATGCGGCCGGACGCCGAGTCAAGGGCGCGCGGTCTCTGGTAGGCGAGCCAGGCGAAGAGGAAAGACAAGGGCGCGGCGTGAAGGTTGTCGGCGGGGAAGATGTTCCTTTCATCGATCTGCGCGTGGCCTTCGAATATGACAGCGACCGGCTGTCCAACGATTCCATGCTGACGTTGCAACGCTTGGCCGCCGCTCTGTCGAACGAGCAACTCCAGGGATCGAAGTTCCGCATCGTTGGCCATACGGATGCGCGCGGATCGGTGGAATACAATCAGGATCTTTCCGAGCGGCGGGCACGCTCGGTTGTGCAATACCTGGTCGAGCACAACCACATTACCGCTGACCGGGTCGAGGTTGCCGCGCGCGGCAAAAGCGAACTGATCGAAGGTATCGATCCGGCAGACGAGCGCAATCGTCGGGTGGAGATCCAGAATATCGGCAAGGCGGAATGAAGCAACACCACGCAGCATAGGGCAATTTACAGGAGGCATTCAGGTGAGGGTACCAGCGGTTTTCATGGCATTGTCGGCGTTCGCTCTGTCAGCGGTGCCTGTCGATGCACAACTGCTCAAGGCCCGTGGCGACCAAGCGCAGTTGAGGAGGGGACCGGGAGCCGAACACGCGCCCCACAGTGTCCTGGCCGGCCGCGATACGGTACTTCAGCTTGGGAGAGAAGGCGAGTGGATCGCAACGCATCGGGGTTGGGTCGAAGCGGATTCCGTGGAATGGACTGTTCCTTTGGAGGAGCGTGGGGAGCCGGCGGTTTCGGTGAGTCCCGTTGTTTCGATCGATAGTCGCGTCAATAAGCATGCCGTCTCGCCAAACGGAAGCCTGATCGCTCTCAGCAAGCTGGGCGGAGAGCGCGAGGTTCTGGTATTCAAAACGCAGGACCAGCAATTTGTAACCCGGCTGGATGTTGCTGATTTTGGCGGCTACTCCGATATTGCGTTCCTGGATGAAAACACTCTACTGCTGCTCAAAGGTGATCGCACGAGCGGTATAAGCGAGCCAGAGATCCCGTCCGACGAACTTGTTATCGACATTCCATCCGGCAAGACCCTGTTCAGGGGGCGCGGCCTGTTCGGTTATCTCGGGCGCAATCCGCATGACCGGGAAGGACACATACTTTCCTTCACAGCCGATCTGGTCCGGCTGCACGATCCGCAGAGTTTCGAGACGCTTGCAGCAATAGGCACCTGCTCTGGAGATGATGTTCCTTGCAAGGAGGTTGAATCAACTTTCCTGGACGTGTCTTACGACAAGGCGAAGGACGAGATTTCTGCCATCGTCAACGTGGAGGCCTCTGCTCGTGATAATGACAGCGGTTTTATAAACCCGTACTATTACTACCTGATTGTCCGCGCTTCCTCACTTTCCGAACTGGCCGACAAGATTTCGTCATTGTCTGGCACGCGGCTCGATACTGACCTTGAAACCCATTTTTTCACGCAGATTCCGGCGCAGGATCTGTTCCTGACCTGGAAATTTGGTGATGCCGTGGGTGAGCCTGGTGCTACGCTGGTAGAGGCATTCGACATCCAGACGAAGCGACTGTCCGGGGATTTCCTGTTCTTTGGAACCGAAGCAGACATTGTCATCTGCAAGGATGAACAGGACATATTCGGTTGGACATCGGGCGTTCCAGCCACAGGCGAGACAATCGAGACGGTGGAACTCACATCGATCAGATTGGAATCCGACAGGTCACTCGTGCGCAATCCTGCGGGAATGTCTCTCGCACGCAATTGGTCGAACGGTGCAACTGTATGTCTCGATCCGGGACGACGCGCCTCCGTGCGGGAACAGGCACATATTTTCTCAATCGATGAGGGCAGCACTCCTGAAATCAGCCAGGTGGATGTTCAATACAACCCATACACCTTTGCCTTGAGATATGAGGGAGAAATCATCCGGTGGGGCGTTGAGTTTGCCGAATCGCCGATCATCGACCTTGATCGTCTGGAGGAACAGGCAGCTCCGATCGAAGAGTTCGAGGATGCCGAATCTGTTCGCGGGTATAGCTTTGCCAACCCGGCAGGGGAGCGTGTGGTAACGCGCACCAACGATCTTGGTCCGATACGGATCGTCAACAAAGACGGCCGAGAGAGGATCATTTCGGACACCGAAGCGCGGAATATATTCGCAGGGTATGTACGTTCCTATGACGGCTCAGCGATGCTGGTGATGAGTGGCCAGAGAAAGCTGTCCATTCTCAACACGGTGACCGGCGATCTTGTTGAAATCCGGGAGATGGCAAACCTGGATGCCTATAATGAACAATACGGGACTGATCGATATCTGAAGGAGGGATGGATGGGATCTTCGTCTAGCGAAGGATCTACCTTTGCCTTCTCCGCGGATGGAAAACTGCTTCACGTTCTCGAGCAAGATGCTTCTAAAATCGAGGTAATCGATACGTCCACCGGCATGAAGCTGCGGGAATACCCTGCCGAGCTGGGTTGGTGTGGGACAGCAGCAGCTACGATGCCGCCCAACGGCAGGTTTGCATGTCAAGACTCCGACGGGATCAATATCCTCAATTTTCAGACAGGAACGATCATAACGAGAGTTCCGGTTTCCTCCTTTCTGCAGCTATCTCAGCTTGCACTGGATGAGCAAGGTCGGCTCTTGTTCCAGGTAACCGGTGAAGGGATATTGATCCATAGTATTGCAAGCGGTCGCGAGATCGCACGGTTATACATGCAGCGAGGCTCCTCTAGTGAACAGAATGGTGAGGCCACAGAACCCAGATGGCTGCTGATCACCACAGAAGGGTTTTATGCAGGCAATACTCGTTCCGACGAATTGTTGCAGGCAGCGTTTGGCGTTGATCAGGTCTACGCCATCGACAAGTTCCGCGATGCGCTCTATCGGCCGGATCTTGTTGCGGAGGCGTTGAAAGGGGACCCTGAGCGTTTGGCGGCTGCTGCCGCTAGTGAGATTTCCCTCGAAAAAATACTGCACAGCGGTGCCGCGCCCGAAATCAGAATCCGGGGTGATCTGGCCGGCGACC
>NZ_VLJP01000057.1 GCF_007829525.1 Mesorhizobium sp. J18 | reverse complement strand
ATCCCACCATATTGCTTGCGCCAGCGGTAATAAGTCTGTTCGACAACGCCGATCCGCCTGATCGCATCAAGACGGGACAGGCCTTGCCCCATCAGAACCTCAACCTGCCGCAACTTCGAGACAATCTCTTCCGGCTTCGGTCGCTTGTTGGCCATTCTCGATCCTCCGTTTCCTAATCATAACGGCGGACCACTTCACTGGGGGAGGATCATGATCCTCGAATCGGGAACAGTCGGACCGTCCCTCATTGTTGGACGCAAGGGCGTCGGTGTCTTCCAGTTCGAGATCGATGGTGCAGAAGCCCATGCCGGGATCGAGCCGGAGAAAGGGGCTAACAGCATTCTGGAAGCGGCCCACCAGATGCTTTTCCTGCAAACCCTCCAGAGGCCGGAAATTGGAACTACAATAAACCCCGGTGTTATCCAAGGCGGAACCAAGCCTTATGTCGTACCAGGTCAGTGCCGTATCAGCGTCGATTTTCGCGTAGAAACGCTTGCCGAACAGAAGCGGATCGAATCGGAACTACAGGCGGCTGTCGACAGTGTCCATATTGCTGGAACGCGTATGCGCGCGAGCGGCCGCTTTCATAGGCCTCCAATGGAGGCAACGGAGAGTCGCTCCGCCATGCAGAGAAGATTCAGCAGATCGGATTGGAAGCAGGCGTCAAACTAGGACTTGGTCGAGACGGCGGAGCTTCCGACGCTAACCTCACCGCCGCCTCGGCACTCCGACCATCGACGGCATGAGGCCGTTCGGCGGTGGCGCTCACAGCCCTCACGAATATCTGGAGACTAACAGCCTTCGCGTGATGACGCGCGTTCTGGCTACCTTCCTTGCGTCATTGGCCACAGTGAGGTGAGGTTGGCGGGGTTGTGTTGCAAACTGGAAAGCTCTCTTGGCGTCGGCGCATTTGTTCAGAGCGGCCTGATCCTGAGCCTTGTCACATAGCAATTGTCCTGGGCAAAGGCGAAAGCCGGCATGGTCGCAAGCACAATGGCAATCCTTTGTGCCTTTCCGGTCTCGCCAAGCTCTTGAGTGGGTTAGCCCCCCGCCCGCTTCACTTCAGTTGCCCATCGCCGCCACGATCCGCTGAAGCGAAATCTCTCATGACCTGATTCATAAATTCACTGCGACTCACGCGACCGTCACCGTTTGCGTCGAGCGTGGCGAAATGCTCTGGTGCGAGCACTCCGGTGAGCTCGCTTTGAACGAGAACTCCATCCCCGTTGCTATCAAGTCTGGCAAAGCCGGCGCTCATGAAGGTCTGATATTCGGCTCGGCTGACGCCGCCATCGTTGTCGCTGTCAAGTCGATCGAGATGGCCTTCATGCATTGCCGGGGCTTGTTGGGCAATGGCTAGGCCTGAGCCAATAAGGACGCTGAGCGCAGCACCAAAGATTGTTTTTTGCATTGGTTTTCTCCTTCTAGCGACAGGCCAAACGGTTGCCGAGATAGCCGCCACCTCCGATACCCACGGCTTCGGCCAGAACAGTCCCTCTCCCGCCGCCAATCGTGCTGCCGATCAGGCCCCCAACAATGGCTCCTCCAACGGTGCCGGCTATGCAACCAAATTCGTGATTACGTGCTTGAACCTGTGGATCTGAACTAGCCTGGCAGCCCGCCAAAAGCATGGCTGCGGCAGCGAAGCCAATTACGTTTCGTTTGATCATTCCCGTACCTATTCCTTCCTTACTTATGACTACTTGCTACCGGCATTCCGCCAGCGCACAGAAGGACTTAGACGGAATTGAAGCACAGACACGATAACAATCTACCGATGCCCATACAAAAAGCAGCGAAATTTTGACATGTGATAGGTTCTTGACAGTCTATGTGACGAAATTTGCAATAATCCTATACAATAAAGTTGCAATATTGTGAAATAATGTGTGAAATCGACATTTCAATGTCAACTCCTTAACGATATAGTGGCGAAAGTAAGATAAATTACTTGAATTCTGAAAACGGATGTTAGAAATTGCTCGCGGTGAGGAATGCCGAATATTGCTTCGGATAGGTGGCGTTATAGACGGCTTCGATTGAGCCGTTTCATTTCAGAGTGGTCGTGTAGAGAGGCGCGATCTTGATCGAAACTGCCAGCAGTCTTCTGAGTTGCGTTCCGGACGAATGGGGGCCTCAATTTGAGACAGATAGTGGTGCGGTCACACGCACGTTGACAGGACCAAACTCTATCAGTTTCAAAGCGCCTTCCCACATGGCGCTTGTAATGTTGACACCGCAACCTGGTCGGGAAGTCTCACTCAACTCGGATCGGAAATCTGTATTCCTGGCTCCGGTTGGCACGATGGAGATCGTTCCCGCCGGCACCGATCTCTTTGCGCGCTGGAAGACGGCAAAAGAAAACATCCTATTGGCCCTGGCGCCCAAACAGCTCTCCAAACTTGCGGGCTTGGAATTCGGCAGGGAGGATTTCGAGTTTCGGCCTCTAGCGGCAGGGCATGTCGATGAGAAGGCGCTTCTGCTCGCCCAGTTGGTACGGGAGGAATTTCGGCGAGGCGAACCAGAAAACCATCTCTACATGGATTCGTTGCTGACGGTCTTCTCCACCTACCTCTTACGCAACTATTCAACATTTCAAGACAATCCGGCGTCCCGACATCGAGGGGGACTCTCACCCAAAGCTTGGCGAGACGTTCAGGACTACATCAGAGCCAATATCGGTGAACAATTGTCGATCGAACGGCTAGCATTGCTTGCCGGCCTATCCCCCAGCCATTTTCTGCGAGCCTTCAAGCTGACAGCTGGTCGATCACCGCATCAATATGTCCTCGCCAGGCGCCTCGAACTGGCTGAACACCTCGTGATCACGACCGACATGCCCTTGACCCAAATCGCCCGCCTCACCGGATTCGCCAATCACAGCCATCTGACTGCAACAATGCGCCGGCACAAATTTACGACACCAAGCGCCCTGCGTCGCGCTCGTACCATCCGATAAGCGCAATAGAGAGAGCTGTTCTAATCCGGAAAACGAAGATGAGAGTGGGTCCCAAGTTGATTAGATTTCTGGCGGCAACGACGGCATTGTTTGCGCCACATGTGGCATCCTCGCAGGAGGACCCCGCTCCTCCCGTGCCACCGGCAAATGACGCCGAGTACCAGGCGAATTGGGGCATGGACATGATCAATGCCCTGCCGGCCTATCTGAAAGGCTATACGGGGAAGGGTGTCATCGTCGCGATCGTGGATACTGGCCTGGATGTCGACCACCCGGAATTCGCTGGACGGGTTTCTGATCTGTTCCGCAATTTCGGTAGGGACCAGCCGGCCGGGGACGTAAGCCACACTGTCAACAAGGACGGCTCGATCGATGGTCATGGGACCCATGTCGCGGGCACCATCGGAGCCGCGCGCGACGGCAGAGGCATGCATGGCGTGGCCTATGAATCGATACTTCTGCCCTATCGCGCTGTTGGTGTCGAAGGACGAGATCCGAACAGGGATCCAACCAATGAAGCAATCGAAAATGCCATCCGTGCCGGAGCTGACGTTTTTAATGGGAGCTACGGGCCGGACCCGCTTCTTGGTCCGTATCTCAAGGACGGAAATGGTCAATACAAGGTGGATGGACAGGGCAACAGCATCGAGAACCCGAACTATGTTGCTCTCGACTATCAGCCCATCTACGACGATTCCCGCAATCTAGTCGACACCTACAACACGTTGAAGAAGGCCGCCGAGGCTGACATCGTATTGGTCTTTGCTGCTTCAAACGATGCTTGGGATCAGCCCACAGGTGCATCGTCAATCCCCAGCGGTCCCCCTATGCTACCGCTCATTACTCCCGAAAACACAAAGGAAGGAATTCTCTACAAGTTCATCGATTCAGACGACAAGGCGTTCGATAACAACAACCCTGATACGTACAAGATGCTGACCGGATCTGATGTCGAGAACCTCGATTTTTCCGATCTTGCCGGCTCGCTGATTGCTGTTGTGGCTGTTGACAAGGAGGGCCAGCTCGCCAGCTACAGCAATCGATGTGGAGCTATGGCGGAATGGTGCCTTGCCGCTCCCGGGGGCGAGATGACGCTTAACGGTGAGCCGCCAGAAATTCCGGAGAACGGTATTTACTCCACCTGGCCGGCTGGAGATCCAACGAACAAGAACAAGGACGGGAGGTACAAATACGATAACGGAACCTCCATGGCCTCTCCTCATGTTGCCGGAGCGGCAGCAGTGGTGCGCTCGGCATTCCCCTATATGAATGCCCGCCAGACAATCGAAACCATTCTGACAACCGCGACGGATATTGGACCGGAAGCGGTCTTCGGGCAGGGACTGCTCAATCTCGGCGCGGCGATTGGCGGCCCCATGGAGTTCCGCTATTCAGGCGTGTTTGACGTGAACACGCAGGGGCATTCCTCGATCTGGTCGAATCCGATCTCGGGTCCAGGCGATCTTACCAAGCGGGGCGAAGGCGCGCTCATATTGAGCGGCGACAACAGCACCTATACGGGTGCGACGAAGGTTCTCGGCGGAACGCTGGCCGTCGACGGAAGTATTGTCTCTCATGTGAAGGTCTCGGAAGCTGGCACTCTCGCAGGCGTTGGCGAGATCGGCTCTCTCACAGCAGCCCAAGGCGGGGCAATCGCACCGGGCAGCGTGCTTGATTCCGCCAAGATGGTCTCAACGCTGACAGTGGATGGCGACTTCGCTCAACAGTCCGGATCGACCTATCAGGCAGGCCTCGCTTCGACGTCCGACCTCATTGACGTAGGCGGAACCGCTGCAATCGACAACGGCGCGCGGATCGAATTGCTGCGTCAGGGAAACCCCTCGGTCAATACGCGCTATACGCTCCTGACCGCAACGAGCGGCGTAAACGGCACCTATGGCGGCCTGACCGGTGCGCTGGCGACCGATGCGCCCTTCGTCGATTTCGAACTGGCCTACGACCCGCAGAACGTCTTTCTCGACGTCAGCCGCAGTGCGGTGAGCTTCTCCGAGGTCGCCGACACGTTCAACCGGCGTTCTGCGGCCACTGCCGCAGAGGCGCTCGGCGCGGGCAACACGATCCAGGACAACATCCTGTTCCTGACGACAGGCGAAGCCCGCAACGCCTTCGACCAACTTTCCGGCGAGCTCTATGCATCCGTTCATAGCACTCTCGTGGAAGACAGCCATTTCATCCGCGATGCCGCCAGCGATCGCATTCGCGCCGCTTTTGAAGGCGTCGGCGTGGCACCCATCCCGGTCCTGGCCTATGGAGACGATACACCTGAACCGACGGCGGCGGCGCGCGAGGGCCTCGCCGTCTGGGGCCGTGCCTTCGGTGCCTGGGGGCATCTCGACAGCGACAGCAACGCCGCCCGGCTTGATCGCTCTACCGGCGGTTTCATCGCCGGCGGTGACGCGGCTCTCGGCGAGACCTGGCGTCTCGGGCTTCTGACCGGCTACAGCCACACGTCGTTCCATGTCGACGACCGTGCCTCGTCCGGCTCGAGCAAGAATTATCACCTCGGCCTCTATGCCGGCACGCAGCACGGGCCGCTCGGCTTCCGTTCCGCCCTCGCCTATAGCTGGCACAGCATCGAGACGGACAGGACGGTGGCGTTTCCAGGCGTCTCCGAGAGGCTTTCCGCGGATTACGACGCCGGCACCTTCCAGGCTTTCGGCGAACTCGGCTATCGAGTGGACACGACCGCAGCCTCCTTCGAGCCATATGCCAATCTCGCCTATGTCAATTTCGACGCGGACGGCTTTACGGAGGATGGCGACGCGGCCGCGCTCGAAAGCCAGGACCGCTCGACCGACACGACCTTCACCACGCTCGGCCTGCGCGCCTCTTCCGCATTCACGTTGGGATCGATCAAGGCGACCGCCCGCGGCGGCATCAGCTGGCGTCATGCGTTCGGTGACGTGACACCCGAAACGGACCTCACCTTCGCCGGCAGCTCGCCCTTCGCGGTCAAGGGTGCGCCGATCGCGAGAGATGCTGCGGTGATTGAAGCAGGGCTGGACATGAATCTGAGTGAAACAGCCTTAGTCGGACTGACTTATCAGGGGCAACTCGCCTCGGATGCACAGGAGCATGGCTTCAACGCCCGGCTCGCAGTTCGTTTCTGAGCCCGCCATCGCCGTGAATGTATAAAGGAGACATACTTAATGAAATTCGCAACCTGTATGGCCTTGAGCACTATTTTGCTGGTGATCGGTGGCTGCACGTCTGATGATTACGACGGCTGTCGTGGAACAGGCTGTTTGGTGGATAATCCTGATCGTCGGAGTCGAGTGATCGACGAGAGACCGCAGTTCGACAAAGACGGCAATCCCAATTTCGATAGACACGGCCGCTACATCGGGTGCCGCGGCATCGGCTGTGAAGTCGACGATCCTGATGATGACGATCAAACGATCGACGACAGGCCGCAATATGACAGCGAAGGCAATCCGAACTTCGATACGCAAGGCAATTATCAGGGGTGTCGCGGCATCGGCTGCGAGGTCGATAATCCCGATGACTACAATTCGTCGGATGATGACGATTCCGACGGATGATCCTTACGAAAAGAAAGGGAATACAATATGACTGCAATCGACAGTTTGTTCTTTCGATATGCCAGGATCGCCCTAGCGAGCCTGACGGGGCTGACAACGGTGCCGGTCCCCACATTTGCCGCAAACAGCGCCTGCCACGGAGTGAAGGTCGAAATAACGAAGGCTCGAGAAGAAGCATACGGCCCTGTCATTGTCGCCGCGATGGAAAGCAAAATTAAGCCTGCTCAGGTGAAGTTCTACTCGATTTTGGAAAGCGGAATTTGGAGCGCCGCTTACATATCTACGCCGGTGACTGACGATGGCGTCATGTTTTTTCAAACAGTCGATGGAAAGAAACATTTTCGCGACGTATGGGGTGGCTGGGCTGATCCTTCCGAAAACTCGGGACTAGTAGCTTGGGCACAAAAGCTCGGAGCACCCACAGATCTGGCTAAGTGTTTCGCCGAAACCGTTACGGGAAATGAATGATGGCCTTTCACCGATTTGTCCTAGCTCTGGCCGCTTCGCTGGCTCTTTCTGGTTGCGTAAGTGAGAACAAACCTTGGGTGAGGGATGACGCCACACGTTCGGATGCCGACCAGGCACTAGCCGATTGTAAGTATCAGGCAGAAGCCGCGACGATTGGAATCGGAGCAAACGACCACCCGAAGACTTGGACTGACGCTATAGGGCAAGGAATTGGCGACGGCGTGGTCCGAGCCATGGACGAAAACGAGCTAATCAAGTCCTGCATGCAAGCTAAAGGCTTCCGGCAATAGAAATACATGATCATTGAGAAGAAGGATAGCAACCATGCACAAGTTCAAGCAAACGCTCTTTGCGGCACTGTTCCTCAGCCTAGCAGGCGTCATCACCGCGGGCGCGCAATCAACCGCCGAAGTGAATAATACACTCGATGATCTCTTCGGCGAACACGCACCCTATCACGAGTTCTTCGAGAAACTGAAAAAGGCAGTCGCCGAACATGACAAACAGACCGTAGCTTCTATGGTTGATTATCCTTTTAAGGCGCGGATCAATGGTAAGGCCGTGACCATCAGGGACGCCGCACATTTTGCGGCAGACTACGATGAGGTCTTTACTAACAAGGTCAGGGATGCCGTTGCCAAGCAGACTTATGAGAACCTGTCTGCCAACTGGCAGGGCGTCATGATCGGCGACGGAGAAGTCTGGTTCAGCGGCATTTGCAACAACGATGCGTGCGAGAAGCAGACCGTCAGGATCATCGCCGTCAACGACTGACAGCACGAAGGAATGTGCCCGGAGGTACTCATAGGGCTGCGCCGGGCGAACACGGAAATATGGAGAGGAACCCTGTACCGCATTTTTGTTGCCCACTCCGAAGATATGCTGGGAGGCTTGGCTTCACTCATTGCAGCGTTCATCACACTGGCAGGTATGGCGATTCAGCTTCTGGTGCCAGTAGCTGCCTTCGCGCAAACGGAAAATGCCCCTCTCAACGTCGGAGTGTACGTCAGTGCACCCTTTGTCCAGTTCGAGGGCGATGGCAACTACTCCGGCATGGCGATCGAACTTTGGGAAACCATCGCGCAGCGGATGGGATTGGACTACCAATATGTCGGCTATCCATCCTTCCGCGCTCTCGTGGAGGCGACGGAAAGTAGCGAGATCGATGTCGCGGTCACCAACCTGACCATCACACGCGCGCGTGCGGAGATCATATCCTTCACCCAGCCCTGGTATGATGCTGGTCTGAGGATCATGGTGCCTGACAGAGGCGGCACGAATGGCTTCTGGGACGTCATCGAGGGCCTTAGGGATGCCGGCCATCTACGCGCCTATGCCTGGCTTTTATTTGTGATCGTTCTCGCCACGATCGGCTTCACCATCTTCGACCGAAAGTTTGATCCCGATTTTCCGAAGCGGTGGCGAGAGGGCGTGGCGGAGAGCTTCTATCACGTCATGTCCATTGCAACGTCCGGCCGAACGTCTCGGAAGAACCTGTTCGGCTGGGTCGGACGCATCTGGCAGGCTATCTGGCTGCTGATTGGCATTGGCGTCATCGCATACATCACCTCTTCGATTACGAGCATCATGACGGCGGTGTCGCTCACACAGGGCATCAGCTCCCTTGCGGACCTGCCGGGCAAGACCGTCGCTGTCTTCGAGGGCAGCGTTTCGGAGGACTACATGACCGAACTTGGGATCACGACGGTGGCTTATCCGGGGATAGATGAGTCCGTCGAAGCCATGCACGCGGGACAGGTTAATGCTGTGGTGGGCGATGCGCCCGTTCTGGAACACTATGCGCATACCAACTCCGGGCAGGAACTGGCCGTGGTTGGCAACATCTTTCATCCCGATAAATATGGCTTCGCTTTTCCGCACGACAGCGAGCTGACGAGACCGGTCACACTGCACATTCTTGACCTGATTGAAGACGGAACGCTTGCACAGATAAGGACACGCTACTTTGGTGATGAAAACCTGTAGTCGGCCGAATTGGCTTCAGTCCTGATCGACAAGGGAGAGCGATTATTATGAGAGCTGCGGGCTTGCTGCTTCTGACGCTTGCATGGGTTCTGGCCGGATGTGTGGTGGATGAAGGGCCAAACCCCATGCCTCCGCAACCTGACAGGCCCGCAGCCTGCACATTTGAATACGCGCCAGTGTGCGGCGAGCGGCGGGGCCGTCGCGAAACCTTTGGAAACGCCTGCATGGCGCGCGCCGAAGGCGCACGGATCGTTTATGGCGGAGAATGCCGGGCCGAAGACTCACCTCCCCTACCGCCGCCAGGTCCAACTCAAGCCTGTACACGCGAGTATCAGCCGGTGTGTGCTGTGAGGCGCGGTGAGGAACGCCAAACCTTTCCGAATGCCTGCATGGCGGAGGCCGAACGCGCGCGGATTGTCCATGAGGGCGAATGCCGGGGCGCGGGCCTACCACGTCCGCCACAGCCGCCACCGACGCAGGCCTGTACACGCGAATACGACCCAGTCTGTGCGGTTGGGAGTGGAGAGCGGCGCACATTCGGCAATGCCTGTGAGGCTGAAGCTGCCCGGTATCGCATCATCCGCGGGGGCGAGTGTTGAAGCGACGAGCACAATTCCCAAGCGATATGAACTCTGATTTCCGAATCCGCTGTTGACGTTGTGAAACCGAGATGATGGCATTGCCTTTCGCAACACTCTTCCTTGGCCTCATCTGCGCATGGCGAGGCCACCGTTTCTGGGCGATCGGGCTATGGGCAACAACGCTCATCCTGATGATCGCACTATTCCTGCTCCACGCAACTGATCCCTTAGACCTGCAGTTTTGAGAGATGTGAATGCGCGACCGTAGCGTCAAGTTTTTGAATGCGTTAGCCCTTCTCGGCATCAGCGCTTTGCTGGCGTTCGCGTTTGCTGATCAGATCATCTTTTCCGACCTTCCGTGTCCGCTATGCATCCTGCAACGGCTTGGCTTCGCACTCGCCGGATTTGGCTTTGCCCTGAATCTGATCTGGGGAACACGCTACACTCACTACGCCCTGATCATTTTCGCGTCTGTCGTCGGTGCGACGGTGGCCGGGCGGCAGGTTCTGCTTCATATCATTCCAGGAAGCGGCACTTACGGGGAGCCCTTGTTTGGGCTGCATTTCTATACATGGGCGTTCATCGCGTTTGTGATCATCATCATCTGGTGCGGGCTGCTGCTGGCAATCGACCACCAGCTCCTGTCCCACGAAAACGCTGCATCGGGGCTCAGGGAATCCGGCTCGTTGCCGCAATCAGTTGCCCCTTCTGGAAAGTTGATCACTGCACTTCCGGCTTCAATCTTTGCGCTGCTGATCGGCTTGAACGCCCTGTCGACTTTTGTTGAGTGCTCGACAGGCATTTGTCCCGCCGACCCCTCCCGCTACGAACTGCTCCCATAAGGGAAGCCAAGGCGAGGGGCGGCTCATGGCACAGATTGGTGAAGGAGGGATGGAAATAAGCTTTGTTCCTGTATCGATTGTAACAACTATAATGCTGGCATGCGAATTACCGGCGACAGTCAAAAATCACATTGGCTTCGGCCTAAGTGTCTTGCTCTTCAAGGAGGTCGCCGCCAAGTTAGCAGTTGAAAAAGAGGATAATAATATCGTCGTTTCTGTCCAGGCGTAAGTACGGGCTTTCTGACGGTGTGCTTGGACGGGTTTTCTGTGCCGGCAGAATTCTGACTGTGCCATGATCCAACTCGTTTTTCTTCTTCTTGGCGCACATGCACTAAAACCCGTTTGGCGGCTCCTGACGGCGGCAGGCATCGTTTGGATGTTCCTGGGTGTAGCGATCTTGCTCGATCTTAGCGACGGCGTTCTCTCGGTTGTGCTGGACACACTCGCCGTATTTCTTGTGGTTGAAGGATTCGTCGAAATTGCCGCGGCCATATCGATAGGAGTTCGCCGGCGTTGGATCGATGCCTTACGCGGCGTGGCCTTCCTGGTTGCAGCGTTTCTTGTTTTCAATGATCCTGGCGACAACAACATCGGCGC
Organism: Mesorhizobium sp. J18; assembly: GCF_007829525.1. GTDB lineage: Bacteria > Pseudomonadota > Alphaproteobacteria > Rhizobiales > Rhizobiaceae > VLJP01. The sequence continues at coordinate 3,004 of NZ_VLJP01000057.1, read as the reverse complement.
GGCAATCGTTTTTGGGACCGCCTTCCTGGTTGACGGTTTCTTCCGGATCGCATCAGCGTTTGTCGTCCATCACCCTCGCTGGCGAGTCGGGATTGCAGCGGGATTGATTGAGGTCAGCCTGGCCATCGGTATCTTGGTTTCGTGGCCAGTTCCGCACCGCCTCACGGTTCCGTTCTGCTTCGCTCTCCTGCTGCTGACATCAGGCTATGCGCTTGTACGCATGGCGCTTCCCCTGCGGCGGCTACCGGAAGGTGCCTCGGTCACGTCGCTTCCGCTCTATGCATCCCGCAACTGGCAAGGTGGAGTGACCCGCCCCGCTATTCCCGCAGATGAACATCGGTGGGCACAGGGAGACGAGGTCCTGAATGTCTATGTCTGGACGGCCGTTGGTTCAGTCAAAGACCCAGAGCGCCGGCTGCTGATCGATCGTTATGTCGCAGCCGTCGACAAGAAGGGCGTGATCTCAACCGGCCATTCGGCGCTTGAAATGCCACCTGACCTTTATATCAGCCACTACCCGTTCGACGATATCGATCACAGCCCGGACGATTTTCGCGCTATTCTTTCGGCTGGACACGAAAATGACGTGCCTGGCCGGTTTAATGAATCCCTTGCACAGGAATCGGCGGACTGGTGCAAACCGGACCAGACGGTGACGTTCCGACGGTTCCATCCGCAGGCCCTGCGAAGCTTCTGGGCGATCTATTCGCAGGATAAGACCTACAATCTGACCGCCCGTAATTGTTCGACCACTGTCATTCAGGCACTCGATGCAGCTTTGGAGGGCGCATCATATCGAGGGCACGTGTGGTGGGACCTCTTCAAGATCGTCAGCAACCCGCAATTCTGGCTAGCGCGGCTCGTCCGGGGCCGAGCCGAGGCGATGACATGGACGCCTGGGCTTGTTCTGGACTATGCGCGACTTCTGCACAGCGTCATCGAGCACAGTGACCGGCGCTGGAGGAACAAGCTTTCAGACGCGTTCAGCACCGGCCGCAGGCTCGCCCGTGTGGCGAAGCGGCGCAACGGAGCGCCCGCATGAAAAGGCTGACCCGAGCCTCCGCGGTCATTATCCTGACCGCCGCGGTCTTCGGCCTGACCTACGGTCTCAGCGCGCCACTGATTGCACTGGAACTGGCGGAAGCAGGCTATTCGGAAAGTCTGATCGGGGCAAACGGTGCCATGTATGCTGTGGGGGTGCTTTTGGCCGCCCCATATCTGCCTCGTCTGTCGCAACGGCTGGGATTTGCTTCGTTGTCCAAAAGCGCCCTGCTCACTGCTGGCGGGCTGTTCGCAGTTTTTCCAGTGGTGCCGTTTCAGTGGATCTGGTTTCCCTTGCGTGCGGCTCTCGGTGCGGCATCGGAAACGCTGTTTGTCGTTTCAGAAACCTGGCTCAACCAGATTGCCGGGGAAGCAAATCGGGGGAAGCTGATTGCTATCTACGTGACGGCGCTTTCCTGCGGCACCGCGATCGGACCTGCCATTCTGGCCCTGGTCGGACGCGAAGAGTCTCTCGCTTTTGTTATCGGTGCTGCAATCGCGTTTGTCGCCTGTGTGATCCTGATCCTTGGCAGACCGCAGGCGAGCAGGCCCAGCGACGAGGAACCCGGGAATCCATTTCGGTATCTCAAACTGGTGCCCGTGGCGGTTGCCTCTTCAGCATTGAATGCAGCATTGGAAGCGGCCGGCCTGACCTTGCTGCCCCTTTATGCGATACGCCTCGGATGGCCGGAACATTCGGCGACACTTCTGCTTACCGTACTGTTAGTCGGCGCAATCCTGCTGCAATTGCCGATCGGCTGGCTTGGCGACCGAATGGATCACCGGCGGCTGCTAATTGCTCTCGCGGCCATCTCTACCGCCGGAGCGACTGTATGGCCCTGGGCCTTCTCTCATCCGTGGCTTGCCTATCCCCTGCTCTTCCTGTGGGGAGGGGCGTTTGTTGGCATCTATACGATAACGATCGCGATGCTCGGCGACACTTACAAAGACACCGAATTGTTAGGCATCTACGCGTTGCTCTCGATCTCCTGGGGGATTGGCGCGCTCCTGGGGCCGCTGATCGGCGGCATTACAATGGAGGGCTCGCCGCATGGTTTGCCCATCTTTACGGCAGTTGCGTGTGGTGCATTCGCCTTGTTTGCCATTTCACACGGGGACGGGAGCCGATACCGATATCAATGATTGACATAATTCATCATCTTATCGAGAGGTTCGGGCTGATCGCCGTATTCCTCGGCTGTATTGCCGAAGGCGAAAGCGCCGCTGTGCTTGGCGGCTTCTTTGCTCACCAGGGCCTCTTTGCGACGTGGCAGGTTCTGGTGGCGGCCTTTGCTGGCTCCTTCCTGGGCGATGTCCTTTTCTTTCTGGCCGGAAAGTACTTCTCTGACAGCTCTTTCGTCCGCGAACTGCGCGGGAAACCAGCTTTCGACTACGCCTGCCGGATGGTGCAGAAATATCCGGCACCCTACGTCCTGCTCAACCGCTATATCTATGGTTTCCGGCTGATTGGCGGCGTAGTGGCAGGGCTTTCGCACATCAGCCTGGCGAAATTTCTGGTCCTCAATGCGCTTGCCGCGCTGGTCTGGGCGTTCCTTTTCATTGGCATCGGATATGTCTTCGGTCTGGGAGCCGAACAACTCATCGGCGCGGAGCTCGCCCGCCATGAACGTCTTCTGTGCGGCCTTGTGCTCAGCCTGATAATTGCGGGGACAAGATGGTGTTCAATCCGCAAATTCAACCGGACTCTCGCACAGGCTGAAAGTTGATGACGTGGAGGTGATCAGCCCCACTTGAGTGGTCCATTTTAAAAGTTAGTGCATCGCCGGTCTTTGGTCCATCGGAAGGATGGTTTCCGGGGCTGGCGGGCGATAGCCCAATGCGCTGTGTGGTCGTTTCGTGTTGTAGTGCTTCCTCCATTGCTCGATCAGTATTTGTGCCTCGCGGAGGCTGTAGAAGACTTCTCCATTCAGCATTTCATCGCGGAAGCGGGCGTTAAAGCTCT
>NZ_VLJP01000055.1 GCF_007829525.1 Mesorhizobium sp. J18 | reverse complement strand
ATCGAGGCGACGGTGGTGCCGAGCGACTGAGCCAGCTTCGCCTGCGCATCGACCGTCTGCAGGCCGGACCGGATCATCGCCACACCAGCAGCGGCTGCCGCGACCCGGACCCGGCGCGAGAAAGCCGCGAGCCGGGCGTTTGCCGCTTCCATCTCCCGGCTCAGCCGTCCGAAGCCACGCGATCCGGCTTCGCCGACGCCTTCCAGTTCGGCGCGCACCTGTCGCCCGCCCACGGCCGCAAGGCGGACGGACACACGCTTTTCAGCCATTGGGGCGTTCCATCTGTTCGTTGAGCTTGGCCACCATCACCGCTTCGATGACGGGCAGCAGTTCGGCCATGGCGAGCGGCGGTACGCCGAGGGCGTCACCGAGCGCCAGCGCTGCCGACATGTCCCATCCGATCACCGCGCCGGGCAGCACACGCAGCTGGCCGCCGAGGCGTCCGACGAGGTCCCAGACCTGCCAGCCCTCATGGGTCAGCGGCCGGTTCAGCCGCGCCGGGCAGTTCGGGCAGGCTTGCTCGCGGCCCTCGTAGGGTGCGCAGGCTTCGCAGTAGCGCTCGCCCCCGCCGAAGGACCATTCGGCGAGGGCGCGGAGGCGTTTTTTTCCTGCTCCAGAAGCAGGCCCTTCGAGACGTAGGTCAGCTGGAACGCCTCGAAGATCGGCCAGATGTCGAGCAGCGCGTCGATGGCCTCCGGGCTCGGGTCGATAGGCTTGCTGTCGGCGTCGCCGATGCCCTCCCAGGCGAGCACCGCCCGCCGCGCCAGCGCCTTGGCGAAGGCGACCGCGCGTTCCTCGTCGGAAGCCTCCTCAGGCACAGCCTCGACGGCCGGATCGCTGCGCGTCGCCACCATCAGGGCGGTGGTCAGCGGGCGCAGCTGCACCCGCACGCCGGCGGCGAGGTCGTGCCAGCGCGGCGCGTTGGTCAGGTCGAGCGTCAGCATCGTCAATACACCTCTATGTCGTTGATCAGGGTTGCGGTGCACATCCGGCCGACGACGCTGTCGCGCGCGGCCTGCCAGTCGAAGGTCGCCTGCACGCCCTGCGGCCCGGAAATCTCGATGCGCGGACGCGGCAGGTAGACGGCGTGCACGGTGAAGGTGAAGCTCTCGCCGGACGGCAGGACGTAGGCGAATTCCATCTCGCAGGCCTCGCCGTTGATGGCCTGCGTCACCAGCGTCTGGTCGGCGAAGCGCACCTCTATCCGGCCGGTCAGCGCGGCGATGGACGGGTCCGCGCCGTCGATGCGACCATCGTTCCGGATGGTCTCGATCCGGTCGAGGTTGTTGGCGTACGTGATCTCGGCCGAGACCACATTCCCCAAGGCGGTCCCATTGCGGGTAATCGCCCCGTTGAAATGCCCGAAGCGCTTAAGCTCCAGCGCAGCGGGTGTTCCGGCGCTGGTGGTCGTGCCCACCGTCTCGCCCTGCGCCACCAGCCGGGCCGTCGCGGTCAGGAGGCCGGAGCGCTGCATCTGCCAGGTGATCTGGTCGAGCACGCATCCGGAATACATCGCGTACCGCGGCACCTCGGGCATGCCGGTCTCGATCGACATGCTGGGCAGTGTCCAGGACCCCGACTGGAACTCGTGGCTGTACGGGGCCTCGACGCCCGTAGTCGTGGGCGCGCCGAAGGCCGCCTTGAGCCAGAAGCCCAAGGCCTCGGCGTCGAGCGGCACGACGACGTCGCCATCGGCCGTCACCGCGTCCTTGATCGGCGCCAGCGGATCGCGGCCATAGCCGAGCAGCTCCGAGTTCAGCAGCGGCTGCTCGGCGCCGAGCGACGTGCTGGCGAAGGGCATGCGGGTGAAGCCGCTCGCGGGCGGCGTTCCATAGGTCGTTTCGAACGCAAGCGCCATCAGCGCCCGCGCCCCCTGGGCTCGTGCCATGGTGTTCTCCTCGGGTTGTCGGGGTCAGGCCAGCTGGTCCGCCGTGGAATAGTGCAGGACGACCGGGATCACGGCGGCCTTCAAGCTCGCCGCGCCCTCGACGGGCAGATCGACGGGCCGTGGCGCTTCCGCCTCGACCCAGTCGCAGAGCCCGCCCAGCGTCCGGTCGGCGGCGAGCGCAGCGCCGATGCTGGCCGTCAGCGTGTCGAAGGCGGCGTCACGCGCCGCGCCCTGAACGACGGCCTCGATCTCGGCGCGGTGCTGGTAGTGGTAGCGCAGGGGCGACAGCGTCACCTCCGGCTCGCCCGGCTCGCCATCGCGCAGGATCAGCAGCCCCTCGGCCGGCACGCGCTCGGGCAGCACCTCGCCGCGGAGCGCGGTGGCGGGCAACGCCAAAAGACGTGCGTGCAGCGCCGCCAGCGTGGCCTCGCGTGTACTGGGCATGATGTCACCGAAGAAAATCCGAATGGCACAGCACCGGGCGTCGTCGCCCGGTCTTGATCGTAGGCCAACGACGGCGGACGTCCGCCGTCGATCAGACCGTGCCCGTTCCTTTGAAATTCTCGCACGAGTCAACGCCCCGAGCGGTCCCGGCCAGGAGGTCGTCGGCCAGCCTCATCAGTTCGTCCAAGCGCGGATCGCTCAACCGATACCGGACGAACCGACCGTCCGGTTCTCCGACAACCAGCCCGCATTCGCTCAGGCACCGCAGGTGGTTTGAGGCGTTCGACTGCGACAGGCCGGTGGCGCCAACGATCTCCCCAACCGAAAGCGGGCCGTCACGCAGAGCGGCCAAAATCGACATGCGCGAGAAGTCAGCCAAGCCGCGGAAAAGCTTCGCCCGCAACTCGACGACTTGAGCATCAGCCTGCTGAAGGATTCCGGTCTCGCTCGACATATCAGTCTGCAATGATATATAGCCTCGTCTGTCCACGGAAGATCGTAATGAGCGAAACGGCCACAATGAGCAACGCTGAGCACGCGCGCTACAGAGTCACCGGCATGGACTGCCCGTCATGCGCCGCGAAGATCGAGAAGGCGGTGCGGTCGGCCGGGGTCGAGGACGTGAAAGTCTCGACTGCCACGCAGATCATGACGGTGCATGTATCCGACCTGAGTTTGCAGCTGCCCGAAGTGGAGCGTGCGGTGTCGGGCATCGGCTACCGACTGGATCGGCTGGGCGGACCCGAAGCTGATCACGAGGGAGACATCGACGATCTTCCGAAGGACTTGAGCCATATCACCCCGGCCTACCGGCGTGCGCTGTGGATCGTGATCGTGCTGAACGTGGGCTACGGCCTCATCGAGATGGTTGGCGGCTTCATTTCCGGATCGCAGGCCCTGAAAGCCGATGCGCTCGATTTCCTCGGCGATGGCCTGATCACCTTCCTTGGGATTCTGGCGATCGGCTGGAGCCTGGTCTGGCGAGCCCGTTCCGCTCTGATCCAAGGCTTGTTTCTCGGGGCGCTCGGTCTCGGGGTCCTCGCCAACACGGCCTACCGCGTACTGGTTCAGCAGCAGCCTGAAGCTGAACTGATGGGCCTGTTCGCCGTGATCGCGCTCGTGGTCAACGTGGTTGCCGTTCTGCCGTTGCTGCCCCACCGGGCCGGAGATGCCAACGTTCGGGCCGTCTGGCTGTTCTCGCGCAACGACGCCATCGGCAATGCGGCCGTGGTTGTGGCCGCGGCCCTCGTCGCGTGGCTGGGCAGCGCATGGCCCGACCTGATCGTCGCGTTCGGGATTGCGGGACTATTCCTGCATTCGTCCTGGTCGATTATCCGCGACGCGCGGGCTGATCTGAAGACAACTTGATGCTATCAGTTCGAAGCGGCCTTCGCGGACATCGTCGAATAAGCGCAAGGCCCGCCACAGCAGTCATCTTCAGAACCTCTGCTCCACCCAGCTCGCCACGATCAGCCCCGGCACACCGTCTACTGCGCGCTCCGCATCCCGCGCCAGGTCCAGCCGCTTCGGCAGCTTCACCTGCGGCACCAGCAGGAAGATCGGCGCGGTGACCTTGCCGTGCCCGGTCTTGGAGCGCGACTCGACCGCCTGACCCTTCGTGTTCAGCCGTCCCTCCGCTACCAGCAGGCTGGGGCCCATCCGGCGATAGACGAAGCGCAGGCGCAGACCGCGTCGCCGTTCCCATTCCCCAGGCGTGATCCGGCCGCCGCGCAGGGACTTGCCCGCGGCGGGCAGCGGGATCGCCAGCCAGAACCCGTCTTTGGAGCGGATCAGCGGGCCGGTGACGTGGGCGCCGACGATCACCGGAGCCTTCGACCAGACCAGCGCCGCCGCGTCCAGGCTCTCGCCCGACCTCGGGAAGTTCTGGCTTCGGATCGAGTTGGCGAGCCGGGGCCCGAGCCCCGCGCCAGTGATCTGCAGGCGCCAGGCGCTCTTCAGCCCCGTCCCGGCTTCGCGCATGGCCGCCGTCACCGCGCGTTCGCCCGCCGCGACCTCGGCCGCCATCATCGCGACGATGTCGGGATCGATGTCGAGCTTCAGCTTCATGGCCGTCACGCAGGCCTCAGATCGACGGTCCAGACCAGCCGCTCGCGGTCGCGCACGGGCTCGCCCTGAATGAGGAAGGCGTCGCCGTCGATTTCGATCCGGTCGCCGGGACGCGGGTTCGCCACCTCGGCGACGCGCAGGTCGATGCGAGTCGTTTCCGACCAAAGCCGCGCATCGCCGAAGTCGGAGACGACATCCGCGCGCCGGGCGACGACGCGTACCAACGCGGGCGTACCGCCGTCGGCGATGTAGACCGCGTCCCGGCCGATGTTCGGATCGGCGAAGAGCGCGCCCACGGCGGCGGCGAAGGCGCTCATCAGAAGGCCGCGTTCAGGCGCACCCGGCCGATGGTGTCGCCCGCGCCGCCAGCCACCGCCTCGGTCGCAACGCCGATCTGCGTGTTGTCGGTCGCGACCGTCGTGCAGCGCTTGTTCGTGTCGTCCCAGTAGACCTTGGCGCCGACGGTCCAGGCCTGGGAGCCGACCTTGGTGATGTCGAAGATGCCGACGAGCGCGGTCTCGACGGGCTCGCCGAGGGCGGCGTCTCCGGCGGCGACGCCGAAGATGGAGCCGACGAGCAGGCCATCACCGGAGGCGACGGCATAGGGCGCGGTCAGGGTGATGGTGTTGCCGGGCTGGACGAAGTTTTTCATGGCGAGGATCCTTTCTCAGACGCGCTGATTGGTCAGGTGTTTTCGGATGCGGCCTGTTTTCAGGGCCGCGACGTGGCTGACGGTCACGCCGAACGCCCCGGCGTCCTCCCGGCGGGAGAACCCGGCGCGGAGGCAGTCGAGCATCCGGCTGCATTGGCGATCGGTCAGGCGCGAGAGATGCGAGCGGTCGCCGCAGTGCATCGTGCCGTGATCGCGCTTGTGCTCTATGTTCTCGCGCTGCGTGACATAGGCGAGGTTCTCGACCCGGTTGTTGGACTTGTCTCCATCGAGATGGGCGACGACCAGTCCCTCCGGTCGCGACCCCAGGAACGTGGTCGCGACCAGAATGTGCAGGGCGATCCGCTGGCGGTTGCCTTCGCCGTCGCGGACCAGCGTGTGGTGCAGATACCCCTCCGGGTCACGCCACGGCTGCCTCAGCGTCCAGTCGCGGCAATCCAGCCAGCGAGACCACGCACCGCGAGGGATCCTGCCCTTGCGATGCGCGCTCCAGACCCGACCGGTCCGGTCGATGTGGTATCCGGGGAAACCGGGGATCGGCACCGCGCCCTGTCGATCATCGATCGTCATGGGAGCCAGCCGGACCTACGCCCCAGGATTTTTGTAGAGGCCGCGCCAGTCGATGGCCTTGGCGCCGAAGTCGAGGCGGCACTTGATCTCGACGCCGTCGACGTCGAAGCCGTTGCGCGTCTCGATGTAGGCGCCCTGTTGGCCCTCGAGATAGGCGTACTCGATGGTGTCGATCTGGTTCGGGCTCGCGGCCAGATACCAGGCGGTCTCGCTGGCCGCGTCGAGCCGGGGCTCGCTGATCGGTGCCAGCGTCCGGATCGACTGCGGCACCACGCTGGACGTCGCGGCGGGCACCAGGTTCTGGGCGACGAGCTGCTCGGCCTTCAGTTCCAGCGATGCGGGCACGATCAGGAAGGCGGGCCGAACGTTCAGCACCGTCTTCTTGTCGAGCCCCGTCTGCTTGGCCATCGCTGCGCGGGCCGCGCCCACCGCATCGACCGCCAGCGCCGCGCCGGTGCCCGCGAGGTTCTTGTGTGTGGTGTGGAAGAGCGCGTTGCCGTCGGCCATCGCCGGGTTGGCGGTGATGATGCCCCAGACCACGTCCGACTCCAGCTGGGCGATGGAGTTGCCGTACATCGCCGGGATGCGGGTGAAGGCGTCGAGATCGTCGTTGATCAGCGTCTGGCGGGTGATCGCGACCACCCGGCCGTAGGTCTTGACCTTGTAGCTCTCCTTCGACTCCCCAAGCGTGCCGCGCTTGAACTCGCCGCTCTCGCCCACTTCCAGAAGCTGCGGCGCCTCGCCGAGCTGGACCCGGTGCATGGACTTGAAGTCGGTCGCCAGCACCTGGCGGCAGAAGAGCGCGAAAGTGCGGGGATAGGCGTCATAGGCCTGCCGCAGGGTCTTGTTGGTCACGGCCGACAGGATCTCGGGAAAGTCCGAGGTCGAGTGCAGCGCCCGCGTCGCCACCTCGTCGCGCGACAGGCCGCGCGTGTTGACCCCGGCATTGCCGAGGCTTTCGCGGGCCAGTTCCAAGAGCGTCATGCCGCGGTACTGGCGAGCGGCATCCTCCAGCGGAAACAGCGTCGGGCTGTAGCGGTGCAAGAGCGCGTTTGCCACGGCGTCGCGGCGGGTGATCCGCTCGTCCCGGCCGCCGAGGGGGACCGAGACATGCGGGAATGTCCGGGTCTCGTCGGATTTCGCTGCGACCTGGTCGAGGATCAGGCGGCGGGACTCGTCGACGCTGACGCCGCGCTTGACCAGATCCTCGGCGAAGCTGCGCTCGAGGTTCAGGCGACCGGTCAGATCGTAAATGGTGGAGACGCGGTCGCGTTCGGCCTCGCGGGCACGGGTTGCGACGGCCTCGGTGTCGGGCGGGGTCACTGGTGCGCCCTGCGGCAGCGCGCGCGTCTCGACGGCGCGCGCCTGCGGTTCGGCCGCGGGATTTGTGGGGTCGGTCATCTGGGTCTCCTCGGTCGCATGGGGTTCAGCGGCCGCTGCGGCCGGGGTCTGGGTCGGGTCGGTCATCGGGGATGCTCCTTGTCGGGGGGTGGAAGCGTCCCGGCGATGAAGGACGCAGTCGTGAAGAGGTTGCTGAGCGCGGAAACCGGCGGCGGGGTCGGCGCCGACAGCGACGGCGGAGACCTCGAAGGGGGTCCAGTCCACCGCGCGCCAGAGTTCGCGGGCGGCCTCGGGTTTCGAGACCTCGAAGCGGTGGACCTGGTAGCCGATCGACACCGCCCGGATGTGCCCGGCCTGGATGTCGCGCCAGATCGGCTCGACATCGGCGCGCTCGCTGATCCGCACGAGGGCGATGCCCCGGCCGTTCTCGATCCGCGCCGAACCCGGCACGACCGAGCCGATCACCGCGTCGAGCGTGTCGAGCTCGTGCACCTTCAGGAAGGGTGCGCCCGCGTTCAGCCGGTCGAGCCGGACATGGGCGGGATCGAGGCTCAGTTCCTCGTCATAGGGCTCGCCGAAGAAGGTGGCGCGTCGCACACGGGCCCCCGCCGACCAGACCACCTCGACGGTGCGGCTGTCGGCATCGGCCGTGTTCGGCGCAAGCTCCGCCGACCGGCGCATGGCCGGCAGTTCGATCATCGTGTCCATGAAGGTCAGTCCTGTTGGTCGGCCTGCGCCGGGTCATTGTCCGCGTCGGCGGCTGGGTCGTCGGCGTTGGTGTCGTCGGCGGCGGGATCGGTCGCCGGATCGTTGCTCTGCGCGCTGCCGGTCTTGGTGACCCGCCGCGGGTCGCTGTCGAGCACCAGCCCCAGCGCGTCGAGTTTCGCGTTGGTGGCGGCGATCTCGGCCAGCACCGCGTCCGGGTTGCGGCCCTGCCGGGCGATCACCTCGGCCAGCGTCATGGTGCCGGAGCGGATCGAGAGCAGGTTCGCCATCGCGTCCTTCTGCGGATCGACGGCCTCGAACTTCGGGGGCGACCATTCGACCGGCACGATGGGCGACGGGATCTGCCCCGCCGCCCATGCGGCTTCCGTGAACCAGCGCCAGACCGGCGCGCAGAACATCGGGATGAACAGCTGCCACTGCACGGCGTCGATCTGTCGGCGGAACTCGACGAGCCCCGCCCGGATCGAGGAATAGTTCACCTGGGACAGGTCCCCCGTCAGCAGCTCGTAGGGCACCCGGAAGCCCGCCGAGATCGTGTGCAGGCTCGCTCGCTTGTATTCGCCGTAGCCGCCGGTGGCGGAGGGCTGGTTGAAGCGGATGTCCTTGCCACCGCGCGCATAGGCGATCAACCCCGGTTCGAACTGCTCGACCCGGTTGCCGTCGGCATCGACCACCGAGGGCGCGATGCCCTGCTGCGCCTCGTCGTCGCCGAAGACGATGGCGGTGACGCAGGCCTCGGTCTTCTTGCGGACCAGTTCGGCCACCTCGTAGTCGTCGAGATCGCGCAAGCTGCGGATCACCGGCGCGCCCCAGGGAACGCCACGCGCCTGCGTGCGCTGCTTCTCGTAGACATGGGCGATCTCGGTCGCTGGCACCGGGCGGCTCTGCAACCCTTTCTGCAAGGCCCCGTAGGCGTCGCCCGGATGTTCGGCATGGAGCCAGTAGGCCCGGCGCTTGCCGACCGGGTCGAACTCGATCCCCTGCACCAGCCGCCCCGCACCGAGCGCGCTAGACTTGGTGGTGTCGAGGAAGTCGGCCTCCAGCACCTGCAGCTGCAGCGGCACGGGCAGACCGTCGCTCGCCCGGCGCAGGCGGCGGCGCACCAGGACCTCGCCCGCCTCGACCATCTCGCGGCAGATCAGCGTCTGCAGGCCGTAGAAGTCGAGCTGGCCGTCGGCGTCGCAGTCCGCCGTCCAGCGCTCGAACAGCGTATCCACCTTCCGGTCCAGCGTGTCGTCGCCGCTGGCGGCGCGGGGCATGATGCCCGCGCCGATGATGTTGTTGACCAGCACCGCCACCGCCTTGGCCGCGTGCGGATTGTTGCGCACCAGATCGCGCATCCGGTCACGCAAGAGCGCCCCGGCCACGCCGATCTCGGTGTCGGCGGAGGATCCCGGCGCGCGCCAGCCCTCGGTTCTCCGCCCACGCGCGGCTCCGTCATAGCCCCGCGTCAGCGTCTCGAAAGCCTGCCGCGCCATCATGCGGCGGGCCGCCATGCGCGGGGCCACCGTGGCGATGGCGTGGTCGAGCCAGGTCGCCGACATCACCGGTCCCCGCGTGAGAAGCCCGCGAGCCCGGCCACCGGCAGCGGCCGCGTGGTGCCCGCGATGGCGCGTTCGATGGTCCGGATGCGGGCCAGCAGATCTTCGGCCGAGCCGTAATCGACGGACTTGCCGTCATAGCTGACCCGGGTCGTGCCGCTGGCATAGGCCCGGCGCAGCGCCGAAAGCTCGGTTTCCGTCCAGTCCATGCCCTTCGCTCCCGCTCAGTGCGTTCGTTCCCTTGCGACGCTCCACTGGAGCCTCGCATCCGCTGTGCGGACCGGTCCTCACTCAGAACCATCCTCCGCGCCGCCCGAGCCAGTCGGAGCGGCGCTTGCCCTGCGGGGCCTGTCCCGGCCGGTTGATCTGTCCCGCGGGATCGGTGTCGGTGGGCGCGGCCCCGAGCTGATCCTCGAGATCGCGCCATTTCTCCTCGGGCCAGCGGTCCGCGCCCGCGATCCAGGCGGCGGCGCGGGCATAGACCCGGCAATCCAGCGCCTCGTTGCGTTCGCGCAGCTTCTGCCATTCCAGCCGGGCGAAGCCGCGCTTCGTGCGCACTGTCACCAGTTGCTCGGCCACGAACTGCTTCAGCCATTCGTTCTCGACCCAATGCGGCAGGTGCACCGAGCCGGGCGGGAAGGCCGCGCCATCGGCCATCTCCTCCTCGGTCGGGCGCGCCAGCCGCAGGAAGCGGTAGGTCTCGGCCTTGAAGGTCGACACTGCCACGGTCCAGAGCCGGACCCCGCGGCGCAGACGTTTCCCGCCCTCGGTCGCATCGACGAAGGTCGGGCCCGAGACCGGGCTCGAGCGGTTGAACCCCTCGACACCTTTGACCGGCGACACCTGCCCAAACCCCTGCGCCCGCGACCAGGAGTAGACCGCCGGGGCCTCGTAGCCGGTGTCGATGGCGAACCGTGCGATCCGCAGATGCGCGCCACGTTCATGCCGCCAGCTTCGATCCAGCAGCGCGGTCAGCTCCGACCATGCGTCATGCCGGTCGGGCCCACCCTCGATCACGACGTGATCGACGAGCCAGCTTTCCAGACCACGGCCCCAGGCCCAGACATCGACCTCGATCCGGTCCTTCTGCACGTCGGCCCCGGCGGTCAGGAACAGCCCGCCCGCGGGCACCGTGCCGGAGGTCCAGCGCTCGCGCCGGTCGTAAAGCCGCTGCCAGTCGGGGGCTTCTCCGGTCTCGACCCAGGTCTCGCCGAGGATCGTGTTGCGGAACGCCTTGATCGCCTCGTCCGACCCCTGTGCCGCGTCCCATGCCCGCACGATCCGCTCCCAGCTCAGCCAGCCGATCGGCGAGTAGAGCGCCGAGAGGTGATACCCGACCGTGGTCGGATCGGCGGCCGTGGCGGTCGCCCGCCATTCGCCGCCCTCCAGCATCGCCGTCTTGTGGTGCTCCGCGATGGGCGTCTCGCAGCCGTCGCAGTGATATTCCGCCGTCTCCGGCCGCCCCTTCTGCCAACGCAGGCGGTCGAACTTCAGCCACTGCATCGCGCCGCAATGCGGGCATGGCACGTAGAACCGCCGCTGGTCACTCGCCTCGAATTCCCGCTCGATGCGCGACAGCCCCCGGATGGTGGGCGTCGAGACCAGCAGCACCTTTCGCCGGTGGGCGAAGGTCAATGACCTGGCCTCGGCCAGCGTGACCGGATCGCCTTCCTCGTCGGCCGAGGCCGGATAGGCGTCGACCTCGTCGAGGAAGATGTACCGCGCCGGAGTGGACCGCAGCCCGACCGCCGAGTTGGCCCCCGTCATGATCAGGATGCCGCCCGCGAACTCCTTGGACAGCATGGTGTTGCCCGCGTCGCGGGACCGGGCGGGTTTCACCCGCTCCCGCAGTTCCGGGCTCTCGTCGATCAGCGGGTCGATCCGCTGGCGCGAGTTGCGCTTGGCCAGTTCCACCGTCGGCTGGACTGCCAGCATAGGACCCGGCGCCTGGTGGATGGCGAAGCCGATCCAGTTGTTGCCCGCCTCGGTCGCGCCGACCTGTGCGGCCTTCATGAACACGATCCGCTGCGTGGGATCGCCGGGGCTCAGCCGGTCCATGATCTCGCGCATGTAGGGCGTGCGCAACGTGCGATACCGCCCGGGTTCGGCCGAGGCCCGGCCCGAGAGCATGCGGTGCCGGTCCGCCCATTCCGAGACGGTCAGGTCCGGGTCGGGCCGCAGCCCGCTGCCCCAGGCGCGCAGGATCTCGCCCGCGCCGTCGAAGTCCGTCAGTGCGTCATCATCACCTGAAGTCGGGCCGGACCTCGGCGAGTTCGTCGAGGTGGGCGCGTACATGTTTCTCCAGCACCTTCTGCATCGCGGCTGGCTCCACGGTGATCTGCTGGCCTGTCGCCTCGCTGCACGAGGCCGAGAGCTCGGCCGCCATCAGCGCCGCCGCGCGCGCGGGCCAGTTCACCCATGCGTCCCGTTCCTCCCGCGCCAGTCGGAACACCAGCGCCAGCGCCCGGGCCCGCTCAATCAACTCCCCCTTCAGCTTCTGGAGCCGGATGCGCCGCTCCTGCGCCTTCAGCACCTCGTTCGCCGTCTTGGCCTGCAGGAAGGTCGTGCCGCCGCCGACCGCCGGCACCGCCAGACCCTGTTCGCGCAAGGTGTCGCCGACAGCGGCGACCGCCGCCTCGGGGACGGGCTTTAGCTTCGGCGCGGGCGGCTTTCTCGTCTTGGACGGGTCCGTCGTCTCCGCGCGCCGGGCGTCGCTCGCGGCCGCATTGATGCTGCCGTCGGGATAGAGGACCAGCCGCTCGGCCGTCTTCGCCTTCTGGATCGCACCCCGCGACAGCCCGACATGGGCGGCGTACTGGCGCTCGCTCATGCCCTGCATCGAAAGCTCCGATTATCATTCAGAATCAGGCGCTTATCGAGTTGATAAGCGTCGCGGAGAGAGCGAACTTCACTCCAGCGAAGCGATGCAACTCAACCCAAGGAGCCACCCCGATGACCACCCGTCTGAACCCGATCACCACCCCGCGCCACGAACTCCGTGCCGAGAAGGCGCGCCGGAACAAGGAAGCCGCACTCGCGGCCTTCATCGGCAAGAAGGCAGAGATCGACGAGATGCTCGCCCGCCTGCAGGCGCTCAGCGACGACCATTTCAACTGCCACCCCGACGAGGCGGGCTGGGCCATGGTCGGCACCCTCGAACACTACGCCAGCCTCCTGAAGCGCATCACCGACAGCGCCTTCGGCGAGGGCGAACACGCCCGCTGATCTCCAGCACTGCCGGAACTCCCGCCGCGCGCCCTTCGCGGCTCGGGGTCGTAGAAGGCGCCGCATGTCGCGGGCCCGAATACGGACACGACCCCATGACCAAGCTTTCCGATACCCAAGCCATCATTCTCAGCGCCGCCGCCCAGCGGCCCGAGCACATTGCCCTGCCGCTGCCCGAGAGCCTGCGCGGCGGGGCCGCCGCCAAGGTGGTCGGCGCGATGCTCGCCAAGGGCTTTCTGCAGGAGGTCGACGCCGACCTGCGCAAGGGCGAACCCATGTGGCGCGAGACCGGCGATGGCCACGGCGTCACGCTGGTCGCCACCGACGCGGGCCTCGCCGCCATCGGCATCGAGCCGGAAGGCAGCGACAGCGCGCCCACGGGTGCCGACGCGGCGCCGAACGCGGAGCCCGCGCCGAACACCGCCACAGAACCGGACTCCGCGCCCAAGACGCGCACGCCGCGCGAGGGCACCAAGCAGGCCACGCTGATCGCCATGCTGCGCGCGCCCGGGGGAGCCACCCTCGACGAGATCGTGGCGGCCACGGGATGGTTGTCACACACCGCGAGGGGCGCGATGTCCGGCGCGCTGAAAAAGAAGCTGGGTCTGACGATCACCTCCGACAAGGTCGATGGAAGGGGACGCGTCTACGCCATCCGTGACTGACGCTCTGCAGCGAAACGAACATGTACCGCCGCCCAACGCCGGGCGGCGGTTCTTCATTCGAAGCTCCGCATCCGGATCGTCTCGAACAGCCGCCTCAGCAGGTAGCCGCGCACCAGCGAGACACCGACGAAGGCGAGGCCGATCGTCAGATGCTCCGGGAGCCCCGTCTCGATCCCGAACCACGGGAATACGACGATCTGCGTGGCGATGGCCAAAACGTAGCCGACGACAACGTTTGCCGCGGCCTCGACCATCGACATGGTCCGGCTCTGCTTCATCGCAGGCTCTCCATGAAGGCCGTCACGAACTCCGCCGCGAGCGGCGGAACGATCGCATTGCCGTAGCCCCGCAGCAGCCCCATGCGACCGGGTATCCCATCAGCCAGCGGGAATGTTCCGGGCTCAACGGGCCGCCAGCGGTCATCGCGGCAGAGGAGCCAGTCCGGATCTCGCCAGACGCCGTCCGTCGCATTGGCGCCGGCAGGGTCGGCGCCATCGACCAGTCCACCAGCTTCACCGTCCTGCGGCTCGCATCGGTGTTGCCGGCCGCATTGTATCGCTTCGTGGCGGGCGAGCCCGCCATCGCCGTCGGCCAACCCGCCAGCCAGACCTGTCGGCCGAGCAGCGCATTGATCGGCACCGACCGGCATTCCGATCCGTCCTTGTGATCCCTCGCCGAGGCCGTCGCCCAACCCGCGAGTGACTGCGTCCAAGGCGACGGCGCCGAAGAACAGGCGCTGGCGGATGTGCGGCGCGCCGATGCCCGCAGCCGGCAGATCGTAAGATGCCGCTTCCAGGTCAGCCGCCAGAGCG
>NZ_VLJP01000054.1 GCF_007829525.1 Mesorhizobium sp. J18 | reverse complement strand
ATGATGTCGTGGGTGACGTCGCCACGACTGTAACGGGCACATTGGATGGCCTTCTCGGAGGCTTGCTTGGTGGCGGCGACACCGGCCCTGTTTCGACCGTCACGGACACGCTGGATGGCCTGCTCGACACCGTGCCTTCCGTATTGACGGGCACTGTCGAAGCGGTCACAGGAACGCTCGACACGGTAACCGACGCTTTGGACGACGTGGTGGGCGGCATCACCTCGACGGTGACGGGCACGCTCGATGATGTCGTGGATGGCGTCGCCACGACTGTGACCGGT
This sequence comes from Mesorhizobium sp. J18, assembly GCF_007829525.1. Taxonomy (GTDB): domain Bacteria; phylum Pseudomonadota; class Alphaproteobacteria; order Rhizobiales; family Rhizobiaceae; genus VLJP01. Next base: position 14,874 of record NZ_VLJP01000054.1, on the reverse strand, counting down.
ACGCTGGACGGCTTGCTTGGAGGCATATTGAGGGGCTCCGACGAAACCGCGCCGACTGAAAATCTTGCCTCGACTGCTGCCGACAGGCTGGATGATGTGCTCGATACCGGCACCTCGACGCTGGCTGGTGCGACCGATGCGGTTGATGATGTGGTGTCGGTGGCCACCGGCGTGGTTGGGGGCATCGCCTCGGTGACGACAGGAGTGCTCGACGGTGCTGGCAGCTTGCTCAAGGAATTGCTGGGAGGCGGCAGTGCTTCCGGACCTTTGACGGCGGAGCCGGCAATTGAAGGTGCGGAACTGGCTGCGAATTCCGGAAGCGATGAACACGGCCTTCTTGAGAGTCCCACGCCAGAGGACGATTCGATCTCGGTCGCGGGTCTGGGTGACAGCCTCTTCGATTATGGACAGGAGCAACCGAACATATTTGACGCTGCCGAAGGGGCATTGCAGTTCTCGGATGGTCTCATCAGTCTTTTGMCCCCGACGATAAGCTTCATCGGTCAACCCATTATTGACGGCAATGACCATCATGATTTCGCAAATTCCAATGGGTCACTGCTTCACGGTCTGATTTAAGGCGCCGATTCGGTTTGGCCTGACTGTCGACAGGGGATAGAAGTCGAAAAGGCGGCATGCTGCCGCCAATTGACCGCATTTTTGCGTAGGACGTCTAAAAGGGACGATGGTGATCAGGAACGACCTCCACAAAGAGGGGCGTTTCTGAAATAACGGCGTCCCACGTCCAAGCAGCGCCTGAGCCAGTCGAGTAGCGGAAATCTGATGAAAGCCGAGTCCGAAACGCATTCCGCGGGTGCTCCGCGGATAAAATCGATACTGGGCAGCTTTCAAGGTTTCGGGGGAGGTGCCCTGCGGCGTCCCACTCTTGACGAGATGAACCGGGTTTTCACCGTAATCGTCTTGGGCTGGGCGGGCGTCGTCGGCAGTGTCGTCAGCATATTGTTCATCGGCGCCATACTCCATGCTTTCCTGCGGCTTTTTCAGCGCAAGATCGCATTGCCGGCCGACCGCGGCGTATGGGCAATCGCGGTCGCCTTTGTCTTCTATTGTGCGGCGGATGCAATTTCGGGGACGGTGAATTATGACGGCTGGAATACGCTGAGCGAGGTCGTGGAGACTCTGCCGTTTCTTGGCTTCGCCTTCGTTTACGGACGGCTAAGTCTGTCGGAACGCAAGGATGTCCTGAACTCCGTCGAATTCGCCGCCATTTCCGGATCCTATCTGACTTTGATCCTCGTCATTTTCGAATTTGCGTTCACCGGTCACGTGAGGGCGGAAGGAATGGCCGGCAATTCCGGCGTATTGGCTCTCATTGCGGCAATCCTCTATGGATTCTGCCTGCTGAGTACCGTCAGAAGACAGGGGAAGCTTCGGTGGCTTGCCTTGACAGCGGCTGTCGCGGCCGGCACGACCCTGTTATTGACCGGGACGCGTGCCCTTTGGCCATTTCTCGTCATTGCGCCTTTCATTCCGCTGGCGATCCTGCGGCCACGTATCAATTGGCCGGTAGCCCGAAAGGCTGCATTGATTGCCATGCTGCCGATAATCGCAGTCGCCTATCTGACCTTCCACATGGTGGAAGCTCGCTTCGAGGCCATCGTCAACGATTTCGAGAAGATTGAGTCTGGAGACTACAACAGTTCGATAGGCGACAGGCTGATTCTCTGGCGAAACGGCCTGGATCTCGCTGCCGAAAGGCCGATTCTGGGCCAAGGGCCGGGCGCCGCCCAAGGGCCGGATTCAAAGACCATTGGCTATACGCATTTCCATAACTTCCTGCTCAATGCGATGGTAAGATCCGGATTGCTTGGAGTGGCCGCGATCCTCGGAATGTTTATAGTGCCTTTGTGGGTGTTGATACGTCGGCGTCACGACGAAGTTTCCCAGTTTGGAATAGCGATCCTGGTTACGGTACAAACAGCGTTCCTTTTGAGCGGATCTGTAGGGATCATGTTGGGGCACGACATCCACGACGCCCTGTTTATCTATGCCACGATCACCGCAAGCTTCCTGGTCCTGGGGGGGCGGCGACCGGGACCGGAAGGCTATGTTTCGGTTGCCTGATCTCTCATCGGAACCATTTTGCAGTCAGCATAATCTGTTCAAAGGCCGATATGGGGCGGATACTGGTTACCGGGGCAAGTGGACTCATAGGACGGCATCTGGTGATGCGTCTTGTGCGTGAAAGGCACGCTCTTGTGCTTGCTCACCGGGCAGGGTCGAGCTTGTCGCAAGCTGAAAATCACGCGACACTGATCGATATCGGAGAAGTCAGTCAGCAGACGGACTGGCGAAAGGCGCTCGAAGGCTGCGACACAGTGATTCATCTTGCGGGCCAGGTGCCGGAACGCGGAGTGCCAGCCGATACCTTTAACAACGTCAACGACAGGGGCACAGCTCGACTCGTCGAGCAGGTATCCGAAAAGGGCGTCAGACGCTTCATTTTCCTTTCGAGCATATTCGCGGTTGCGAATCACGCTGAAAACATGCCGGTGGATGACATGTCGCCTCCTCATCCTGCGTCGGCTTACGGCCTTTCGAAACTCGCGGCCGAAAGGCATGTCGCGAGCTTTGCTCGCTCGGGAGGCATCGGCGTTAGCCTGCGGCCGCCATTGGTCTATTGCGGGGAAGCCGGCGGCAATTGGCGGCTTTTGCAGCGGCTTGCGGCTTCACCCTTGCCGCTTCCCTTCGCGGCCATTGACAACCGGCGCAGCTTTATCGCCATCGAGAACCTGGTCGATGCGATCGTTAGGGTTGTTGATGCGGGGGAGAGGGCCATTTCCGGCGCCTTCGTCGTGGCGGACGACAGAGCCATCAGCCTGCGCGATATCTTGTCCTGGCTGCGCGAAGGCATGGGGCGGCCCCGGCGCCTTTTCAGGCTCCCTCCAGCAATGTTGCGTCTTGCGCTCAATGCTTCCTTTCGGGCAGGACAGGCGCAGAGCCTGCTTGGGAATCTTCAAATCGACGCATCGGGTTTCAGGCAGGCCTATTCCTGGTCGCCGCCCGTGGCCACCCGCGATGCTGTGCTGCAATCCGGCTCGCAATTCGTCGCCCTTTGTTCCGGAGCAGAGGGGGTATCAGACGCCGTCCCTGTACGGATAAAGAGCAAAAGGCAGAAATGAAGAGACTGCTTGATCTTGCTCTGGCGGCAGTTGGGCTTGTGGCGCTGTCGCCTCTCATGGCCGTGATCGCCATTGTGATCTACTGTTCGTCGCCTGGCCGTATTGTGATTGCCCAGGAGCGTGTCGGACGCAACGAAAAGATCTTCAAGTGCTTCAAGTTCCGGACGATGACCTTGGACGCGCTCCAGGTCGGTACGCATGAAGCCTTGGAGAGCTGGATTACGCCGGTGGGAAAAAAGCTGCGCAATTTGAAGCTTGATGAGCTGCCGCAGCTTTATAACGTGATCCGGGGCGATATGAGTCTGGTTGGGCCGCGCCCGTGTCTGCCGACCCAGGACGATGTTATCTCGGCACGCAGGCAGCAGGGTGTTTTCAGTATCAGGCCCGGCATAACCGGGTTGGCGCAGGTCACGGGCGTCGACATGTCGACACCTGTCACCTTGGCGGAAGTCGACCGAATCTATCTGGAGACCCAGTCGCTTCGCGGAGATCTCAAGATTATTGTGCATACCATTTTCAGGATCGGTGGCGGCACCATGGTTCCCCCCGAAGGCGAGTGATTCCCGCTGACCGAAGCCGTAATTTCGTCTAATGAATGTGAATGGGGTTGACTGGAGCGCCACCCAATTTTGCCGGGGAGCTCCGGCTTCATGGATCGGAATTGCCATTGCACCCTCGACCGCAGGTTAGCGCCGTCATCGTCACGTATAACCCGTCCCTTGACCAACTGGGGCGGCTTGTCGATGCCGTTTCCCCGCAGGTGGACCATCTGTTCATTATCGACAACGGCTCGAGCGGGGATATCGAAGGCTGGGTTGCCCGACAGAAAGCGGCGATTCATTTCACCGCTCTCGGAGAAAATTACGGAATCGCCTATGCTCACAACGTGGGTATCGGGCAGGCCCGCATCGAGGGTTCCGATTATGTCCTGCTTCTCGACCATGACAGTCTACCAGCGCCCGACATGGTGGCCAGGCTTGTCGAGGCGGCGGAGGCTAAAAGAGCTGAAGGCGTAAGGGTGGCCGCAGTCGGTCCGCGCTATATGGATGACAGGCAGAGGAATCCCGTGCCCTTTATCCGGATAGATGGATTGCGGCTGGTGCGCGGGACTTGTGATTCGCCTAAGGCAATCATCGAAGTCGACTACCTCATCTCTTCCGGCTGCCTTATTTCAATCACCGCCCTCGAAGCGGTCGGTGGTATGTGTGAGGACCTGTTCATTGACTATGTTGATATCGAATGGGGCTTGCGCGCGCGTCACCAGGGCTTTTATTCCTTCGGTGTCTGTGCGGCGCGTATGCATCATTTGCTGGGCGAGGAACCAATCTACTTCCTGAAGCGTCATATTCCCGTGCACAGCCCGCTCCGCCACTATTATCATTTCAGGAACGCCGTATGGCTCTATCGCCAGTCATGGCCCAGAACCAACTGGAAGATTGTTGATGGCCTTCGTCTTGCCAGAAAATTCGTCTTTTACAGTCTCGTGACGCCCCCACGGCTGAAGCATGCCGGGATGATGGCTCTCGGCATTGCGCATGGCCTCTCGAGCAGGATGGGAAAGAAGTGACAATCGCCGAAAGAATGGCCGTTGACGCCAGCGAGCCAATGCTCACCATTTCCATCGTGGTGTTCAGGCCCGATCCCGCCACCATCCGCGCAACGCTGGCGAGCTTGGCTCACGCATTGCTTCCTGTCGGGCCGCAACGGGCCAAGCTTTTCATCATCGACAACTCCCCGGAGGAGGACGAGCGCGATTGGCTGCGGGTGATCCCTCCGCAGCTCGCATTCGAGGTCATTTCTGGCCATGGCAATATCGGCTATGGCAGAGCGAACAATCTCGTGATCGACCGTCTTGGTCATTATCATCTGGTACTCAATCCGGATGTCGTGATGGAGCCTGAGGCGCTTTCCAACGCGCTCGCCTTCATTAGCGGCTATCCCGAATGCGGCCTTATTACCCCGGCTGCCTTTTATCCGGATGGCAGACGGCAATATCTCTGCAAACGCTATCCCAGCCTCCTGGATCTCCTCTTGCGCGGATTTGCCCCGCCCGTCGTGAGGCGGCTCTTCCACCGGCGCCTGAACCGCTACGAGATGCGAGACAGAATCGGCGACGAGGTGGTGTGGGATCCACCCGTGGTCAGCGGTTGTTTCATGCTCTTCCGCAGCGAAGTCTTCCGCGAGCTTGGCGGCTTCGACAAGCGTTATCGACTTTATTTCGAGGATTTCGATATCTCATTGCGCGCTGGGCGCATCACCCGTATCGCCTATGTACCGACCGTGCGGATTGTCCATAGTGGCGGCGTCACTGCGCGCAAAGGCCTGTGGCACATTCGCGAGTTCATCCGCTCCGCAGGTATATTCTTCTCGGTCCACGCCCATAAGTTCTATTAGCGGATCTGCCAAACCCGTTGTCATTTATTCGGGCAGAAGGTGGAAGCACAAGGTTGCAAAAACAGGTCCTGACCCTAAGCTTCTTTTCAAGGCTCGCATTGCACCTGAAGATCAAAAATTACGATACTTGCCAGGTAGGTAATATAAAGCCCCGCGACCTTTCGGTACGCGGGGCTTATAAGTGGTGAGGATCTCATAAGAGATCAGCCAAGCAGACCGCCGTCGCCCAGAATGCCATCGGCTGTGCCGAGCGCGGTTCCGAGAAAGCCTTCGATGCCGAGGCCTCCGCCTTCGCCGAGATCGTTGACGACGCCGCCAGGGCCAATGATGTCACGGTATGCATCGCCGATACCGCCAAACGGATCACCTTGTTCAATGCCGGTGATCAGGTCGCCCAGAAGTCCGCCGTTATTTAACAGATTCCCAGTCGTTGTCTCACTGTGGGTAGCTCCAGGTGAAACAGTTTCTGCAACGTTCTCAATGACGTCTTGTCCCCCCCACAGAAGGGAACTTACACCACCAAGCAATCCAGACAAACCACCAAGCATGACAGCCTCCTGTTCTGGTACTAAACAAGCCGCCCTTGCAGGGCGAGCTCAAATACTATTCCAATTTTATTGAGTTTGTGCAACTATTATCTGAGATTTTCTATTAATTAGATGATGCGATATGAAGAACTTTAGTAAATACTCAAATACTATTGTATGAAATGGAATAGGTTAAATTCCATATTTTATGTTATCCAGGACCGTGACTAACGGAACGTGGAAATATCGGCATGGGGTAATTTCCACGCTTCCCTCGGAAGGCCGGCTGGATTTCCCAATTGGACCTTCCAGATACAAGGCCCCGCCGGCAGTTGGGAGCCGACGGGGCAAATGAATGTAAGCTGCTTGGTGGTAGTCTCACATTCGAACTGCGAGAGAAAAATTCAAATGAGTCGTTTTTGCGATTGGTTGATCACAAATGATATCAGGTCCTTAATGTAGGTTTCTGACGCCCCGGCGAATGCCGATGGCGGAAGATCGTCGAGATAAGCTTGCCATATTGTCAGTAGGGCGGAAGGGAAGCCTGTTCGACATGGCCAATTCCCGGCGCGCCACGCTCGGCATCACTGTTCTTCTGGATTCGATGGCGGCAACTCAGCACCCATGACGGCCGAAAGCTCAAGTCTCCCGCCGATCTGATACTCCAAACCATACCCGGGACTTCCTCTTTCCCGGCTTTGTACCACATATGCGCGACTTGCAATTGCATCGGATAGGCTATAGCGCCCCAATCGAGCCATTTTCCCGGTCAAGAGACGTCCGATAGCGTGACCGCATTGCAGATGGAGAGGAAGTGATGAAGGGGATTATCTTGGCCGGTGGTACCGGAAGCCGGCTGTATCCACTGACGCTTTCGGTTTCGAAACAGATACTCCCCGTTTACGACAAGCCGATGATCTACTATCCGCTCAGTGTGCTGATGCTGGCCGGAATCCGCGAAATCCTGGTGATTTCAACCCCTCGCGACCTGATGGGATTTCAAAACCTTCTCGGCGATGGAAGCGAGTTTGGCGTCGAGTTTTCCTATGCCGAACAGCCTCATCCGAATGGCCTTGCCGAGGCATTCATTATCGGCCGCGAATTTATCGGCACTGACAATGTAGCCATGATCCTCGGGGACAATATCTATTATGGCGAGGGACTTTCGCGGCTCTGCCGTTTCGCTGCCGAGTTAAAGCATGGTGCGGCGGTTTTCGCCTATCGGGTCGAGGATCCGCAGCGTTATGGCGTTGTCGCATTCGATCATACTGGCAAGGCGCTCTCGATCGAGGAAAAGCCGGAGAAACCGAAATCCAACTGGGCCGTGACCGGGCTTTACTTCTATGACAATGATGTCGTGAACATAGCCTCGTCAATCACTCCTTCCGCGCGGGGAGAGCTCGAGATCACGACTGTCAACAACATCTATTTGGAACGCGGTCTGCTGCATGTGCATCAACTCGGCCGTGGCTATGCCTGGCTGGACACCGGCACCCATGACAGCCTGCATGAGGCGTCATCCTTCGTGCGTACAATCGAACACAGGCAAGGCATCAAGATCGCCTGTCCGGAGGAAATCGGTATGGAAATGGGGTGGCTCGATCCCGAGCGTGTCCTGGTGAGGGCCGAAAAGCTCGGCAAGACCGACTACGCATCTTACCTGAAGCAGCGTGCAAGGGATATTTCGAACTCATGATTACCGCCAAGCCTCTCGACCTCCGGGAAGTACTCGAGATCATCCCACGGCAATTCGGGGACAACCGAGGCTTCTTTTCCGAGACCTACAATCGTCAACGATTTGCCGAAGCCGGGATCACGACCGAGTTTGTGCAGGACAATCACTCCTATTCCGCATCCAAAGGCACCTTGAGAGGGCTTCACTACCAGTTGCCGCCGCGGGCCCAGGATAAGCTCGTGCGTGTAGTGAAGGGCGCCATTCTCGATGTTGCCGTCGACATACGCAAGAGTTCACCGGATTTCGGCCGATGGACTGCTCTGCTCGTATCGGCCGAAAAATGGAACCAGATTTTCATTCCGAAAGGCTTTGCGCATGGCTTCGTTACCTTGGAACCAGATACGGAAGTGATCTACAAGGTAAGCGATTTCTATTCTCCGGAACACGATCGCTCCATTCGGTTTGACGATCCGGCTATCGGAATCGACTGGACATTGGACGCAAAGGAATTCCAGCTTTCGGAAAAGGACATCAATGCACCGTTTCTGGCGGATGCAGAGATATTCGATTAAGGGGAACGCTGATGAGGACCATCCTAGTGACTGGCGGAGCCGGCTTTATAGGGTCCGCCGTATGTCGCCATCTGGCTCGTGATCCCGAGATCAGGGTCGTCAATGTCGACAAGCTCACTTATGCCGGCAATCTCGCCTCGCTGCGGTCAATAGAAAACCAGCCGAATTATTGCTTTCACAAAGCCGATATCTGCGACGAGACTGCGATTTTGGCGATCATGCATGCGGAGAATATCGACGCCGTCATGCATTTGGCTGCCGAAAGTCATGTGGATCGCTCGATCGACGGGCCAGGGACCTTCATAGAGACGAATATCGTCGGCACATATCGCCTGCTTAATGCGGCACTCACCTATTGGCGTGGGCTGCCGGAGGCACGACGGGATGATTTCATTTTCCACCATGTCTCAACGGACGAGGTTTTTGGCGATCTTCCCTTCGACAGCGGGATTTTCACCGAAGAAACTCCCTATGCGCCCTCCTCGCCTTATTCGGCCTCGAAGGCGGCCTCGGATCATCTTGCCCGCGCCTGGCACGAGACTTACGGGCTGCCGGTCGTGCTTTCCAACTGTTCGAACAATTATGGCCCCTATCACTTCCCCGAAAAGCTCATTCCCCTTGTCATCCTGAATGCCCTCCACGAGAAGCCGTTGCCCGTCTATGGCACCGGCGCGAATATCCGCGATTGGCTCTATGTGGAGGATCATGCGCGCGCTCTTGCGCTGGTGGTCAGCAGAGGTGTGCCTGGCGAGAGTTACAATATCGGCGGGCGTGCCGAGCGCAGCAACCTGACGGTGGTGAAAACGATCTGCGATATTCTCGACAAGAGGAAGCCGAGGGCATCCGGGAAGTCTTATCACGATCTGATAGCTTTCGTTGCCGACCGGCCAGGACACGACCGACGCTACGCGATAGACCCTTCAAAGATCGAACGGGAGCTTGGCTGGAGGCCGGAGGAGACCTTTGAATCAGGGCTCGCCCGCACCATCGACTGGTATATCGACAATGCCTGGTGGTGGCGGCCCATCCGCGAGAAGAGCTATTCCGGGGAGCGTCTCGGTACCGTCGAAGCCAGGGGGGCCGCATGAAACTGCTCGTCACAGGGCGTCACGGGCAAGTCGTCCGCGCTCTCGTCGAGCGGAGCGGGGGTAACAGGGCCTTTGAGACTGTCGCAATTGGAAGGCCGCAGTTCGACCTTGCGAATGCCGCGACGATCCGGAATGCCATGGAAGAGGAGCGCCCGGATGTCGTGGTTTCGGCTGCTGCATATACGGCCGTCGACCAGGCCGAGAGCGAGCCCGATGAGGCCCATAGAATCAATGCGGTCGGCCCCGGTGTTCTGGCGGAAGCCGCCGCGCAGATGGATATTCCGATAATCCATTTCTCAACCGACTACGTCTTTTCCGGTATGTCGCCTGAACCCTATAGCGAGGAGGATCAGCCGGATCCGCAAAGTGTCTATGGTCGCACCAAGCTTGCCGGCGAGGCGGCTGTGGCGGCTGCCAATCCGCGGCACGTTATCCTGCGCACAGCCTGGGTTTACAGCCCTTTCGGGAAGAATTTCGTCAAGACCATGTTGCGCTTGGCCTCTGAAAGGGACGAGATCGCAGTGGTCTCGGATCAATGGGGAAACCCTACCTCGGCTCTCGATATCGCCGACGGCATCGTGCAAATCGCAGGCCGGCTCGCAGAGAAGCCGTTCGACAAGTGCTTCGGCATTTTCCACCTTGCAGGGACTGGTGACACGACATGGAGCGGGCTTGCGGAAAAGGTGATGCAGGTGAGCCAGGAGAATGGCGGGCCTTTTGCCGGCATTCGTCCGATCACCACGGCGGAATTTCCGACCAAGGCGCGAAGGCCTGTCAATTCCCGGCTGGCTACCAGAAAGCTCGCCCAGGTTTATGATTGGGTTGCGCCCGACTGGCAGCGCTCAGTGGAAGCGACGGTCGTCCGCCTGCTTCAATCGCCGGATGGCCCATCCTGACGGGTGCCTAATGTGGGATCGCGCCGCCTGCACGCTCATTGATGCCATGCGGAAATTATCCAAATCTGCCTCGTATCGGCATGACGGAACAAGATGCTTGATATCATAAGGACTGGCCTCACGGATATCCGTGCCGGCCTTGGCAAGCGGAAGATCTGGATGGCGCTGGCCAAGGAGGATGTCGGCGACAGCCTCAAGCGCACGCGGCTTGGCCGGTTATCGCTGCTGCTGAATTATCTTCTTTTCGTCGGCACTCTATTGTTCGTCTTCGGGAGAAACGACCCGAATTATGTAATCTACCTGGCCTGCGGTTTGCTTGTATGGAACTTCATCACCGACACGATTACGCCGAGCGTCACGCTGTTTGTTGGTGAAGAAGCCTTCATCAAAGGAACAGTGCTGCCACTCTTCGTCTATGTCATGCGGCACACCATGCGCAGTACCATCCGAGCGAGCTATGCGCTGATTGGTGCTGTAGGCATCGTGCTTTACGACAAGGGCGTGAGTACCGGCTGGCTCTATGCCGTGCCAGGCATGGTCTGGATCGTGCTGACCGCGCCGGCGGCGGCAACCATTCTTGGCATACTTGGCGTGCTTATGCCGGACTTGAAGTTTTTCGTGCAGAATATCATGCGGCTCGCCTTCTTCCTGACGCCTGTCTTCTGGTATCCGACAGGCGGGCGATTGCGGGATCTCCTCTACGATTGGAACCCCTTTACCCACTATGTCGACATCGTTCGGCAGCCGGTCATCTCGGACACGATACCGCTCCATTCATGGGCAATATGCCTTGCTTTAACTGCACTTGTGTGGGCGATCGCCATCCTGCTGCTTGGCCTCTATCGGAAGAAGATCGTTTTTCTGCTTTAGGATCATGGTTCACATTCGCGTCGAAAATCTCGGGCTCCAATATCCCTTGCAGAAGCGAAAGACGCTTCTCGGGCGGATGTCTCCGATCGCCGGGCAAAATTCCCTTGCTGGCCGGAACGGCAAGACGGTCAATCGCGTGACTGCGATCGACGGCATCAGTTTTTCACTCTCGGCCGGCGACAGGCTGGCGGTGATAGGAGCCAATGGCGCCGGCAAGACGACGCTGCTCAAAGTGCTTTACGGGATTTTCGAGCCCACCTCCGGCAGCGTGGAAATACAGGGGCGGGTGGATGCGCTCTTCAACATCAATCTCGGCTTTCGCCGCGAGGCCACCGGGCGGCGCAACATAGAGCTGCGCGGTCTCATCAATGGCTGGAGCAAGGCGGAGATTGACGAACGTATGGACGAGATCATCGCCTTCAGCGAGCTCGGCGAGTTCATAGACATGCCCTTCAAGCTTTACAGTCAGGGCATGGGTGCCCGCCTTGCCTTCGCCACCGCGACCAGCTTCAGGCCCGAAATATTGCTGATGGACGAATGGATTGGCGCCGGCGACCTGAATTTCCAGAAGAAGGCCAAAGAGCGGATGCAGACGATGGTCGAGGCGGCTGGAATCATCGTACTCGCCTCCCACAATCCCGCCATCCTGCGCGCCACCTGTTCTCATGGACTTGTCATGGAACGGGGCAAGGCGCTGTTTTTCGGTCCCCTGGAAGACGCACTTGCCCATTATGAAAAGCACAGCGAAAAAGCTGACAGACAGTCCCGGTAAACGGTTCTAGTCAGCCGGTGCTGTTCCGCTTTGCAAGCGCGCAGATGTACCCCATTCATGGAACAGACAGCCACTTGTCTTCGGTCATGATACGTGAAGCGCTGGCTGCCGGCTGTTCCGTGCAAGAGGCAGTCACCATTGCTGCTGTTCGAATGCCACGCCAGCCGCACTAGGAAAATGCGACCAGAGGGAAGGTTGCGCGGCAAGCCAAGGACAACTGAAGGACGTTTGGAATAGTGGCATGAGAGCCCGGCACTGGAGTTTCCGGGCTCTCGTCTTTTCCATCAATTCGTAAGGCTACTTTACGATTATGGTTCCTTGCATTCCATTTTTTTCGAGATCGCGGACGGACCATGTATGGAATCCTGGTCTGGCTGCGACGAACTGGACCTGGATTGTTCCGTGTGCGTCGAATTCGAGCCATGCTGGTGCGCCGTTCATGTGCACTTCGAGGTCGTTGATCACGATCTGGTTCATCCAGACATTTCGGAACAGGTCGGTGAAGAACTTGTATTCGAGATTGCCCTGGGATGTGATCTTCCAGCGATAGGCCTGGCCCGCCTCCAGCTCGAAACTGGTCTGGTTGACCGCGAAGTCGTCTTCGGCGGAGCCGAGGATCAGTTCCGGCAGGTCCTTGCTTGCCAATGTCACCTGGCCGCCGTCGTCATCATCGTCATCGTCATCCTGGGCCATGACGGCCTGGGATTGCAGCATGGCCGCCAGAGTAGCGGCCATGAGAGCCATGAGAAATTTTCGCATCGGGTATCCTCCACTTGTCAATCCTGCTTGGGTAATCCTGCTTGGTCAGTTCTGCTCATTCATTCGGGGACACGACGACGCCCCAGGGCTGCTCGCCCACGGTCACCGACTGCACGGCCTCGTCGGTTGCCACGTCGATGAAGGTGACGTCGTTGGAGATGCCGTTGGTGCTGACGATCATCTTCTGGTCCGGCGTGAAGGCGAGCTGCCAGACGCGCTGGCCGACCAGGACATATTTCTCGACCTCGTAGGTCTCGGCATTGACCACGGCGACGCGGTTGGCGGGGCCGAGCGCCACATAGGCCTTCCTGCCGTCGGCGCTGATGCGCACGCCCACCGGCTGGATCGATTCGGGACGCAGGCCGGGTATCTCGAATGTGATCTTGTGCTTGATCTCGCGCGAGGCATTGTCGATTACCGACACGGTGCCACCGATCTCGGCGCTGACCCAGACCTCCGATCCGTCCGGCTTGAACTCGGCGAAGCGCGGGCGCGAATCCACCAGCACGTTATGCGTGATCTGATGGGTTTCGGTATCGATGAAATGGGCCATGTTGGTCGTCTCGGAGGTGTTGACCAGCGTCTTGCCGTCCGGACTGATGCCCATGCCTTCCGGCTCGACGCCGACGGGGATCTCCGTCACAACCCTCTTGCTTTCCACATCGATCGCCGTGACCAGATTGTCGTCCTCATTGGCGACATAGAGCATCTTGCCGTCGGGAGAGAGCACGAAGAGTTCCGGGTCCGGCCCCGAAGGCAGCGTGCCGACGATCGAATGGCTGGAGGTGTCGATGATCTCGACGGTGTCGTCGTCGGAGGCGCACAGATAGATGAACTTGCCGTCATGGGAAATGGTTATCCCGCGCGGCCGCTGGCCCGTATCGATGGTGTCGACCACCTCCATGGTCTCGGTGTCGATGACGGTGACCGTGTTGCCCCGCTCATTCGACACATAGGCCATATATGCGGAGGCCGGAGACGACATCGCCGCCCCCGCGACGATCGCGCCGGCAAGCACGTATAGGTGATTTCGCATTCACTCTCCTCCCACTGCAATGGTCAGTTCAGATCGCAACTGGTCTCGGGCTCGTCGATCCCCAGCGTGTCCAGCTCCGATACCTGGTGCAGGAAGCCTTCCTGCGGCGATGTCGAGACGACGGAGCGGCCGTCGCCGAGGAAGACCGGCTGGCGCAATTGCTGGTTCCACTTGCGGAAGGTCAGCCGCTGGCCGCGGAACGCGGCGACCTGGAAATCGTCGGAGCGCACGAACTCGGCCACCTTCGCCGGATCGCCGCTCTGCGTCCGCGTCACCGCTTCCCCGATCACCCGCGCCGCCGTCCAGGCCGACATGTCCTTCGACAGCATGCGGCGGCCGATCGCATCCACGAACCGGTTCTGGATCTGCGTGCCGCCCCACTGCTCGCTGGCCGGATGCCAGGCGGAGGCAACGAGCCCCGCCGTGCCGGCTACCGGACGCGGAACCCAGGTGCGGTAGGGCAGGTAGGTCCCGAAGACCTCGCTCTCGTCGGCCACCAGCATCACGTCGTGCTCGGGAAGGTCCTGCGTGAAGACCGGCATCTGCCGCTGGATCTGCACGACGCCCGTGTCGCTGCGCCGCGCCGTGCCCCTGTCCTCGAACAGCTTCTCCGCCACGATCTGCCCGCCGAAGCGGTCCGCCGCCCGCCGCAGCGCATCCGCAAAGAGCCGGTCCGGCTCATGCGACCCATAAAGCAGCACCCAGCGCCGCCACTGCTTCCAGATCAGATACTGCGCCAGCCCGTCCGCAAGCATGGTGCGCGTCGGCGCGGTGTGGAACACGTTCGCCCGGCACTCCTCCTCGCGCAGGACATCGTCATGCGCGCCGACATTGAAGATGATGACACCCTCCTGGCCGGCAAGATCGGCAATCGACAGAAGCTGCTCGGCCGAAAGGTCGGCCAGGATATAGCGCACCCCCTTCGCCATCATCTCCCGGAAGGCCCCGGTCACGTCCGAGCCAGGCTCGACCTCGGTCACATCAAGCGTGAATTCCTGGCCCAGAAACGCGCCCGTCGTGTTGTTGTCGGCGATCGCAACCTCCGCACCCGCAACACCCTCATCGCGCGGCGGAACGTCAAGAACCGACAATGCAAGCCCAGGCGCATAAGCCCGCATATAACCAACCCGGATCTCAAGGGG
>NZ_VLJP01000053.1 GCF_007829525.1 Mesorhizobium sp. J18 | reverse complement strand
CGCCGGTAGCCCGGCGGCACCGAGAACGTCATCATCTTCGCAACCGTATCACGGGAGATGTTGAAGGCCTTCGCCGCCTGACGCTGGCTCATGCCCCCCCGCGCAGGCCTGGCGAACCCTGAGATATAGTTCCACGCTGAAAATCCTCGCGCCCTCCCTGCTGTCGCAGAAAGGGAAAGGGTGGACGACTTTTACGCCGCCCGCAGCAGCTCCATGCCGCCGCTTCCGTGGACTAGTTTCTCACCGCCGTTCTCATCTCTATTGGCGGGCCGGCCGCATGTTTTTCCTGAGGCTCCAGGTGCTGCTCCGGGGAAACGCTGTAAAGCCGCAGCGGAGGGCCACCCGGATGAGGCAGAACACCGCGCTCGATGAAATGCAGGCCTGAACCCGGCGCCAAGTCCGACACGAAGCCGCTGACCAGTATCTCGCCGGGTTTGGCGCGCGTCGCAATATCACGTGCTGTCTGCAGTTCATCTCCGAAGAAGGCCTCGCCATGGATTTCGATTTCCCCGAGATGCACGCCGCAGCTTGCCGTCAATCCCAGCAACGAGGTTTCGCGGACAAAATCGATGGCATAGCGTACGGCCCGCGCGGGCCCATCAAACCTTGCCGTGACCTCGGGACCATTGGCCTGCGATACATGCCCGCCGTAGCGCGCCAGGAGCGTGCGGACCAGAATATCCAGATGTTGAGGCCATTCCTCGCCCACGCCCTGACCGGCGGGTTGAGGTGCAAACCTGGCTACCACCATTGTTGCGAGGAAGCGGTTGTGCTGGCTCACCGGCCGCATGCCGGTCAGAAATTCCTCCGTAGCGTCAGCGACCGCGTCGACATCGCCGCTCCAGGCCAGGTGATCTTGCCCTGCCAAGCCGACAAAAGTTGCTCCCGGGATGTGCTCGGCAAGATAGCGGCCGGCGTCCGGATTGACACGGACATCGTCTGCCCTGTGCAGAATCAGGGTGGGAACGCGAATGCTGGGAAGCACTGCTCGAACGTCGATCTGGGCGATCATCCGGATCAGGGCCATGGCGGCGCTCGGACTTGCGCCATGCCGCTCAAGGCGCGCCCACCAATCGCGGAACCGCTGATCGTTGACGCGACTGGGCGCAAAACGCTCCAATGTCGATCCGTCGCCCCATGAGGCTTCCGCGGTTTCGACAAATGCGGCCAGATCCTCCTCGCCCATCACCCATTGGTTGAATTGCGCGTAGCCGCCATAAAGCACCAGCGCGCGCGTTCTTTCGGGGTAGGTTGCAGCAAACAGAATGGACAGTGGAGCTCCCTCGAAGCACCCGAAGAGCGCTGCCCTGGCGCTACCCGACGCATCCATCACCGCGCGAACGTCGTCCATCCGCGTCTCAAGGTCCGGCAGTTGACCCGGGTCACCCCGGTCACTCAGACCGGAGCCGCGTTTGTCGAAGACGATGAGGCAGGAGAAGGAAGCCAGGCGATTGGCGAAATGACTGAAACCAGGGTCTTCCCACTGCACTTCGACGTTCGAGATGAAGCCGTGAACGAAGACAAGGTCGAACGGGCCCTGCCCAACGACCTGGTAGGCGATCCGGCAATCGCCACTCTTCGCATATCGGGTCGTGGGTAGCCTCAATGCTTTCGCCGCCTCCGGGCAATGGAGGCATTATATCATGGTCCAGCAAGTTTGCGTCACCCTGCCACCATGCCGACCAGGGCGAATTACGCCTTCCCTGAGCGGCTGACAGGGCCGATCGTTGCTGCTGCCGCTAAAGGCCAGGTAGCTTTCAGTGACCATGTTTGTAATAGACGATCAACACTTTCATGTTCGGGAACAGGAGCGGCCACTATCTGTTTCGCACCAAGGTTTTAAGGTCCTTATCATGAAACATGTGCGCTCAACCCTCGAAGAACTCAGACGCTACATTTCCTCGTGCGACGCTCGGAAGGATTTGGAGGAGGTCGACGCATTGCTGTCGATGGCCCTGGAGGAGGTTCGGCGCAAGCTTGCTAGGGCCGGCGACCGAACGAATACCAAACCCGATTGAGCTGTCGAACGGCCTGTGGGCAGGCTCAAACCGCAATGGAATGACGAGCCGTACCGCGTCCAAGGTAGCTGTCGAAGGCTGCGGCAACCGAACGGATTTGCGGACGCACTTCAGGGCGCACGACAAAGTTGTTCCCTTCCTTGGAAAATACGTCCGGCAACCGGGTTTGAATATCTGACGCCTCCGCCAGAACCTTTTGCGCAGCCTCGCCGAAGCGTCCTGAAATCTCGTTGGCGGAAAAGCCGAAATCGCACATCAGCCGCTCGATAACCCAGGCGCGCACCCTATCCTCGTCAGAGAGCTCGAAGCCGCGCGAGACCGGCAGCCTGCCCGCTTCGACCGCCCGCCTGTAAACTCCCATGGCGGTGGTATTCTGCGAATAGCCTTCGTTGAATCTGCTGATCGAGGACGGCCCAAGGCCGATGAGTGTCTCGAAGGGATCGTCGGTGTAGCCCTGGAAATTCCGTCGCAAGGCACCACGCGCCGCCGCCAGTGCCAGGCTGTCTCCAGGCAGCGCGAAATGGTCGAGCCCGATCGCCTCATAACCCGCGGCGCGGATAAGGGCGGCGGCCCGTGCAGACTGCGCCATTCGTCCTTCCCGGTCCGGCAACACTGCTTCGTCTATCAGCTTCTGATGCTTCTTGAACCACGGCACATGGGCATAGCCGAAAAGTGCCAAGCGGTCGGGTCGCAGGGATAGCGACATCGCAACCGTCTCGGCTATGGATTCCACCGTCTGGTGAGGCAGGCCATAGACAAGGTCGAGGTTGATGGCGCGAACGCCACGCGCCCGCAGCCCCTCTACCACGGCGCGCGTATCCTCGAAGCTTTGTTCGCGGTTGATCGCCTTCTGCACCTTCATCTGGAAATCCTGCACCCCGAGGCTGGCACGGTTGAATCCGGTGTCAGCGATTGCCGTAAGGCGCGCTTCGTCCATGTCGGTCGGGTCGATTTCGATGCTGATCGCGGCATCCGGTGTAAAGCGGAAGGTCTCGCGCAGCATTCCCATCAGGCGGTGAAGATCGTCAGGCGTGAGAAGCGTCGGAGATCCCCCGCCCAGATGCACCGCGCCAACCTGCACCGAAGGCGGCAGCAAGGCCGCCGTCAGCGCAATCTCGCGAAAGAGGGCTTCCAGAAAGGCCGCCACAGGCTCATAGCGCAACGTATGGTGGGTATGACAGGCGCAGAACCAGCAAAGCCGATCACAGAAGGGCACATGGATGTAGAGGGAGACGACCTCGCCATCCTTCACCGCCGCCATCCAGCGGCGTACCGTCGCATCGTTGACCCCGTCGTGGAAATGCGGAGCGGTCGGGTAGCTCGTGTAACGCGGCGCGGTGTCCGCAAACCTGAACGCGGCTTCGGCTGACATGATGCCTCCTTATTCGCGCGCGATTTCTGGCCTGGATCGCCGCCCTCCGCGTTGACCCAGATCAAAGTTCAAGCGCGACGACAAACTGCCACGGAGCATCGATAGCGACGAAATGTTATCGGGGCGCCAGAAAGGTGGCAGACTTTGCGTAAGGACGTTCATACCGACGGAACCCCCAGACTGTGCGTGTCCTGCGATGCACGTCACAAGGGGATCTGCGGCGCGCTGGACCAGGAGCAGCTCGTCGCGCTGGCCAAGACTTCGCACAAGCAGCACGCCGAAAGCGGAACCGAGCTGCTTGGCGACGCCGAGCGAATCAATACCTATGCCGTCGTGCTGTCTGGTGTAGTAAAGCTCGCCAAAACCCTGTCCGATGGGCGCCAGCAGATCGTCAGTCTGCAATTCGCACCCGATTTTCTCGGCCGCCCCTTCAAATCTGAAAGCGCACTCAGCGCCGAGGCTGCGACCGACGTATCGCTATGCACCTTTCCCAAGGCTGCACTTGAACGGCTGATGCAGGCTTCGCCCGAGCTGGAGCGCCGCCTCTATCGACAGGCGCTCGATGAGCTTGATCAGGCCCGGGAGTGGATCGTTACCCTGGGACGGAAGACGGCCGGCGAAAAGATCGCTTCCTTCCTGCTCATGATCGCGCGCAATATAGACCCGAGCGCGGATCCGGACCGTGACTCCGCCAACTTCGAACTGCCGCTGACGCGCGCGGACATTGCCGATTTCCTTGGCCTGACCATTGAGACCGTAAGCCGCCAGCTTACGCGGCTGCGCGCCGACAAGGTCATCAGCATCGAAAACAATCGTAACGTGGTGGTACCGAGCCTTGCCAGGCTGGAAGCGCGCGCAGGCAATTAGGACGCAGCACGGCGTTTCGACCTACTGGACCGGTCCCCGCACATCGAAGCGCGCGACTTCAGGCAATACGTGCTCGCGCTCGAAGGCGATATGGCGTCGCTGCCCCTCGAAAAAGGCGCGCAGCATGAATCCCATCGCCTCCGGATTGTCCACCGTGCCCTGGCGTCCAAGCAGCATCAACGCTTCGGCAACTTCGCCGGCGAAGCATTCATCCTCTGCGTGTTCGGCCAGAAGCCTGTCGAGCGAATCGTGCCCCCTCTCCTGGGCGTCCAATATCCGCGCATAGGCTGGGAACAGAACCTCCTCCTCGAACCGATGCACGCCTCGAACCAACGGCTCCAGTTCCTCTGCGAGCATGAGGCACCTGCGCGAATCGATGTTGGCCGGCAGCGAGTCGGCAACCTCCTCGAGAAGACTGCACAGCCGCAGCATTTCAGCGTGTGCCGCCTCTACGATAGTCACGGTGGTTTCGTAACAACGTGGCTGCACTTTTCCGCCTCCTGTCAGGGTCCTAACCTCCACATTTCATATCCCGTGACCCGTTCGAACGGAGCGCACATTGGATGCCGCGAGGTTCCCATGCTTTGACATGGATCAAGGCGCGGCTCGCAAGAACCTCTCAATCAGGCGCGGACACCGACGGGCGGCCCCAAGTCGCCGGCGGTCAAGGAACGGGGATTTTGGATGACCAACGGACCATATATCGTCGGCCTGAGCCTCTTCGCGTTCCTCGCCCTGATGGGTGCAGGATTCGCGGCAGACCAGCCCTTTGCCCAGCATATGTGGGTGCTATTCTTTGTGCTTGTGGGCGCGACTTTCGTTCTGCTGCGCCGCGCCCGGTTCGCTCCCGCGCCGGCGCCGGATCCTGACGCCTACATGGACGGACCGATCCGCTACGGCGCCATTGCAACCGTATTCTGGGGCGTGATCGGCCTCTCGGTCGGGGTGCTGGTGGCGCTGCAACTTGCGTTTCCCGACCTGAACATCGAGCCCTGGTTCAATTTCGGACGCACAAGACCGCTGCATACCTCGGCGGTTATCTTCGCCTTTGGCGGCAATGCGCTGATCGCAACCTCATTCTATGTCGTCCAGCGTACGTCCCGGGCCCGCCTCTTCGGCGGCGACCTGGCGTGGTTCGTGTTCTGGGGTTACCAGCTCTTCATCGTGATGGCGGCGACCGGCTATTTGCTCGGCATCACCCAGAGCCGCGAATATGCCGAGCCGGAATGGTACGTCGATATCTGGCTGACGATCGTCTGGGTTGCGTATCTGGTCGTGTTCCTCGGGACGATACTGAAGCGCAAGGAACCGCACATCTACGTAGCCAACTGGTTCTATCTCGCCTTCATCATCACCATTGCAATGCTGCACATCGTCAACAATCTGGCGGTGCCGGCTTCCTTGGTGGGATCGCATTCCTATTCGCTCTTTGCCGGCGTGCAGGACGCGCTGACGCAGTGGTGGTACGGCCACAACGCGGTTGGTTTCTTCCTGACTGCGGGCTTCCTCGGCATGATGTACTACTTCGTGCCAAAGCAGGCGGATCGCCCCGTCTATTCCTACCGCCTGTCGATCATCCACTTCTGGGCCCTGATCTTCCTCTATATCTGGGCCGGTCCGCATCACCTGCACTACACCGCCCTGCCCGACTGGGCGCAGACACTGGGCATGGTGTTCTCAATCATGCTGTGGATGCCCTCCTGGGGCGGCATGATCAACGGCCTGATGACGCTTTCCGGGGCCTGGGACAAGATCCGTACCGATCCCGTCATCCGCATGATGGTGGCCGCAGTTGCCTTCTACGGCATGGCCACTTTTGAAGGCCCGATGATGTCGATCAAGGCGGTGAATTCGCTCTCGCACTACACCGACTGGACCATCGGCCACGTTCACTCGGGCGCTTTGGGCTGGAATGGCCTGATCAGCTTTGCCGCACTCTACTTCATGGTGCCGAGGCTCTGGGGCCGCGCGCGGCTCTACTCGGAACGCATGGTAGCGTGGCACTTCTGGCTGGCGATGATCGGCATCGTCGTCTACGCGGCTGTCATGTGGGTGTCCGGCATAATGCAGGGCCTGATGTGGCGCGAATACGACGAGCAGGGCTTCCTGGTCTATTCCTTCGCCGAAACCGTGCAGGCCATGTTCCCCTACTACCTGGCACGTGCCCTGGGCGGCGCACTCTATCTCGCCGGCGCGATCATCATGGCCTTCAATCTCACCATGACCATCCTCGGCCATCAGCGCGAAGAGGAGCCGATCGGAGGCAGGTCCGTCGCTCCCCGCCCCGTCGCCGTGCCCGCCGAATAGGAGTTTGACTGAATGGCACTTCTTGACAAGCACCGCATCATAGAAAAGAACGCCACGCTTCTGCTGGTTGGCTCGCTGTTCGTGGTCAGCATCGGCGGCATCGTCGAGATCACGCCGCTGTTCTATCTCGAGAATACCATCGAGAAGGTGGAAGGGATGCGGCCCTATTCGCCGCTGGAGCTGGCGGGACGAAACATCTATGTCCGCGAGGGTTGCTACGTCTGCCACTCGCAGATGATCCGACCCTTCCGCGATGAGGTGGAACGCTACGGCCATTACAGCCTGGCCGCGGAATCGATGTACGATCACCCATTCCAATGGGGTTCGAAGCGCACAGGGCCTGACCTCGCACGGGTCGGAGGCCGGTACTCCAACGAGTGGCATGTCCAACACCTCATCGAGCCACGCTCGGTGGTGCCGGAATCGGTGATGCCGAGCTACGCCTTCCTCAAGGACAAGGACCTCGACATCCGCAATTTCCAGACACATCTCGTCGCCAACCAGCGCGTTGGGGTGCCGTATACCGAGGAAATGGTCGAAAATGCCGTGGCCGACATCAAGGCCCAGGCTGATCCCAACGCCGACACGTCCGGCGTGGAGGCCCGCTATCCGAAGGCCCAACTCGGAGATTTCGACGGCAATCCAAATCGTCTGACCGAAATGGATGCGCTTGTCGCCTATCTTCAGATGCTAGGCACGCTGGTCGATTTCTCGACCTACGACGCCCCGCAGAACTTGCGCTAGGAGGAAGGCATGGAAACCTACACCTATCTGCGCCAGTTCGCCGACTCCTGGGGTCTCCTGTTCATGACGCTCTTCTTTTGCGGTGTCGTGATCTTCGCCTTCCGCCCCGGCAGCCGTGAACAGGCCGACGAAGCAGCCCGCATCCCGCTCAAGGACGATTGACATGAGCCAGAAGGAAATTGATGAGATCAGTGGCGTCGCCACGACCGGCCATGAATGGGATGGCATCAAGGAACTTGACAACCCCATGCCGCGCTGGTGGCTGTGGACGTTCTACGCCACTATTTTCTGGGCGCTCGTCTATACGATAGCCTATCCGGCCTGGCCGTTGGTCACGTCGGCTACGACGGGCATACTCAACTGGTCCAGCCGCGCCGATCTTCAAGCCGAGCTCGTATCTGCCGAAGCGGCCAAGAGCGATTATATCGCGGCAATCGAAAAGGCCTCGGTCGAAGAAATACTGGCCGACGACACGCTGCGCCAGTTTGCCATCTCGGCCGGCGCCGCCGCATTCAAGGTCAATTGCGTGCAGTGCCATGGTTCAGGCGCGGCCGGATCGCCCGGCTATCCGAACCTCAACGACGATGAATGGCTGTGGGGCGGCTCGCCAGAGGATATCCGCGCGACGATCGCCCATGGCATCCGCTTTGCAGGCGATGACGAGACGCGGGTCTCCGAAATGCCGGCATTTGCTGACATATTGAGCCGCGATGAGATCGACGCCGTAGTGAAGCACGTGTTGGCGCTGTCTTCCGGCGGCGACGTTGCGGATGCCGGGGCCGAAATCTTCGCCCAAAACTGCGCGGCCTGCCATGGCGACGCCGGCAAGGGCAATCCAGAGTTGGGTGCGCCGGATCTTACGGACGCCATCTGGCTCTACGGGTCGGAGCCCGCCGAGATCGCGGCGCAGATACGCCGGCCCCGTCACGGCGTGATGCCGGCCTGGGAGGCTCGCCTTGGCGAAACGGCGGTGAAGGAACTTACGGTTTACGTCCATTCGCTCGGCGGAGGGGAGTGATTCCGCCTTCCCGCCCGGCTCCACCAGGGGCCGGGCGGGGCTGCGGCGCACAGCCGGTCACTGTGCCGCACCCCTGTTTTGACTTGGATCAAACCGCGGCCGGTTCACAGGGGGCATAGCCCTCCTCGTGACAATCGCGGTTAGGAGAAGAGGATGACCGGCACGGTCGCGTTTGAACGTCACGATGCAGAGGCGGTGAACTCTGCCCGGTTGCGCAAGCCCCTCTATTCCGCCCGCAGGAAAATCTTCCCGAAGCGTGCCAAAGGCCCTTACCGCAATTTCAAATGGCTGGTCATGGCGGTTACCCTGGGCATCTACTACCTGACGCCCTGGATACGTTGGGACCGGGGTCCTTTTGCCCCGGACCAGGCTGTCTTGATCGATCTGGCCAACCGACGCTTCTACTTTTTTTTCATCGAGATTTGGCCGCAGGAGTTCTTTCTCGTCGCGGGGCTGCTCGTGATGGCGGGCCTGGGCCTGTTCCTGCTCACGTCCACGATCGGCCGCGCCTGGTGTGGCTACACCTGTCCGCAGACTGTGTGGGTCGATCTCTTCCTTGCGGTCGAACGCGCGATTGAAGGAGATCGCAACGCGCGCATCCGCCTCGACCAAGGGCCATGGACGGCGCGCAAGATTGCACTGCGTACGCTCAAGCACGCCATCTGGCTGGCTGTCGCAGTCGCGACCGGCGGCGCCTGGATATTCTACTTCGCGGATGCCCCGACCTTGCTGAGGGATTTCGTGACCGGCCAGGCCGCGCCGGTCGCCTATACCACCGTCGCCATTTTGACAGCCACCACCTATGTGTTCGGGGGCCTGATGCGGGAGCAGGTCTGCACCTATATGTGCCCCTGGCCGCGTATCCAGGCGGCGATGCTGGATGAGCACTCTCTGACCGTCACCTATAACGACTGGCGTGGTGAACCGCGTTCGCGCGGGACCAAGAAGGCGGCGGCACTGGGTATCGAGACCGGTGATTGCGTGGACTGCAATGCTTGCGTGGTCGTTTGCCCCATGGGCATAGACATTCGTGACGGCCAGCAACTGGAATGCATCACCTGTGCACTATGCATCGACGCGTGCAACGATGTCATGGACAGGCTCGGTCGGGACCGCGGCCTGATCTCTTACGCCACGCTGGCCGATTACAATGCCAATATGGCGCTCGCCACAGGTAACGGCACCCATGCGATCAAACCTTCGCTGGTGCGGGATGCTTCAGGGCGCATTTCGGACACTGTCGCCCGGTTCCATCCCCGCAAGCTGTTGCGGCCGCGCACCTTCATCTATTTCGGCAGCTGGGCGCTGATTGGTCTGCTTCTGGTGTACGGGCTGGTTTCCCGCGACAGGCTGGAATTGAATGTCCTGCACGACCGTAATCCGCAATATGTCGTGCTTTCGGATGGCTCGATCCGTAACGGCTATACGGTCAAGCTGCTCAATAAGATCCCTGAGCCACGTACCGTGACAGTTCGCCTTGGGGGGCTTCCCGGCGCGACCATGAGCGCGGTCGGCATGGAGGACAGCGAAAGCAAGCAGATCACCGTTACTCTGGAGCCGGACAGGACTCGCTCGCTCAAGATCTACGTGCGCCAGCCCCGGGAGAAGAACCGCACACCGGGCAAGGCCCAACGGCTGGTGTTCCACGTCGTCGACAAGTCATCCCTCGACTCCGCCGAATATGTGACCAATTTCGAAAGCCCGGAGTGATCACGATGAGCGAGCAATTCACCGGTCGTCACTTCCTTATGATCATTGCGGCGTTCTTCGCTGTCATCATCGCCGTGAACGTCACGATGGCGGTGTACGCAAACAGGAGCTGGACCGGGTTCGTCGTGCGCAATTCCTATGTCGCGGGGTTGGAATTCAACCGAAAGGCGCGCGAATATCGCGAGCAGATGGCGCTGGGTTGGCATACCGGACTCGAGGGGGGCGACGGGACACTCCGCTTCGCCATCGCCGACAGGGATGGCAGGCCGGTCAAGCTGAAGACGGGTTCGGCTACGTTCCGTCGGCCGGTCAGCGATGCCCAGGACACGACGTTTGCCCTTGCCCCTGATGCGGACGGCGCGCTCACTGCTCCGTT
Source organism: Mesorhizobium sp. J18 (assembly GCF_007829525.1). Taxonomy (GTDB): domain Bacteria; phylum Pseudomonadota; class Alphaproteobacteria; order Rhizobiales; family Rhizobiaceae; genus VLJP01. The sequence continues at coordinate 6,235 of NZ_VLJP01000053.1, read as the reverse complement.
TGCGCTCGCGGACGGCGTATGGATCGTCGAGATCGAGGCGGATGCCGGCCGTCAGTTGCCGTGGAGGGAAACCCATCGTATCGTGGTGAAAAATGGGGCGTTTGAATGAGTTGCTGCGCGCCCGGAAGCGAAGATCTGGCTCTTGGGTTGCAGGCGCCACCCTCTGACGAGGAAGTTGCCTTTGCCGCTCGCGACATGGGCGACGGGACGCGGCAAGTGGAGCTTTCCGTGCCGAATGTCCACTGCGCGGCCTGTATCCATACAGTCGAAAGTGCACTGGCCAGACTCGATACGGTCGAGCGGGCACGAGTGAACCTTTCCAGCAAACGAGTCAGCGTGCGCTGGCGGGGCGATGCATTGCCGCCCATTGTTTCCACCTTGAGCAGCCTCGGCTATCCGCCCCACCTTTTCGACGATGCGCAGGACGGAAAGGACCCGGTGCTTTCCGAATTATTGCGAGCCGTCGCCGTCTCTGGCTTTGCCGCAGGAAACATCATGCTCCTTTCCGTCTCGGTATGGTCCGGCGCGGAAGGGGCCACGCGTGACCTGTTCCACTGGGTTTCGGCGCTGCTTGCCCTCCCCGCCTTGGCGGTGGCCGGCATCATCTATTATCGCTCGGCCTGGAACGCCCTGCGCCACGGGCGCATGAATATGGACGTGCCGATCGCAATCGGCATCACCATGGCCTACGCACTGAGCATCTACGACACCTGGCACTCGGGCGCCCACGCCTATTTCGACGCTTCGGTCACTCTGCTCTTCTTCCTCCTGATAGGTCGCACGCTGGACCACGTCATGCGCAACAAGGCACGCGCCGCCGTTGCCAACCTGGCGCGGATGGCCCCGCGTGGCGCACTGGTGCTGTTCGACGACGGCACACGCGACTATCGCCCCATCGGGGAAGTCCAGCCCGGCACCAAGCTGCTTGTGGGTGCGGGCGAACGCATTCCGGTCGATGCGCGGGTCGTGCATGGCGCATCGGATATCGACTGCTCATTGGTCAATGGCGAAAGCGCGCCCCAGCCCGTCGCCGCGGGCGCGGAAGTTCACGCTGGCGCACTGAACCTCACCGGCCCTCTCACCTTGGAAGCTGTACGGGCTGCCTCATCGTCCTTCCTGGCCGAGATGATCCGGCTCATGGAAGCCACTGAGGGAGGAAGGGCCCGCTACCGCCGCATTGCCGACCGGGTGTCGGCCATGTATGCGCCGGTGGTGCATCTGACTGCCCTCGTTGCGTTCATCGGATGGATGCTGACTGGCGCGGACTGGCATCAGGCAATCACCATAGCCATTGCCGTGCTCATCATTACGTGCCCCTGCGCACTCGGCCTGGCAGTGCCCATGGTGCAGGTGGTGGCAGCACGCCGCCTGTTCGAGAACGGAATCATGGTCAAGGACGGTTCCGCCCTGGAACGTCTGGCGGAGGCGGACTCGGCAGTCTTCGACAAGACCGGAACGCTTACGCTCGGCCAGCCTCGGCTGACCAACATGCATGAGATCCCCCCGCGCCTTCTGGACGTGGCGCAAGCCCTTGCCTCCCATTCACGGCATCCGCTTTCGCAGGCGATCGCGCAGCAGGCGAGGCGCTCGACGTCCGCGACATTCGACGACGTATCCGAATTGCCGGGCTTCGGCATGGAAGCAAGGACGGGTGGCATTGTCTGGCGATTAGGCCGCGCAAGCTGGGCCGCAAGTGCCTCCGAAGAAAACGGCACTGTGCTGACCCGCAACGGTGACATTGTAGCCCGCTTCACCTTCGCCGATGAAATCCGCCCGGGCGCCCGCAGCACGATCGATACTCTGAAGAAGCGCCTTCGCCGGGTGGAAATGCTTTCCGGGGACGCCGAACCGGCCTGCCGCCAAGTTGCCGAAGAGCTTGGCTTCGATCACTGGCGCTCCAATCTTCTGCCGGCAGACAAGGTTTCCCGCATCGAGGAACTTTCGGGGAATGGCCATAAGGTCATGATGGTGGGCGACGGGTTGAACGACGCCCCTGCGCTGGGCGCAGCCCATGTTTCCCTGGCGCCTGCCAGCGCCGCCGATATTGGGCGCAACGCTGCCGACTTCGTATTCCTGCATGGGAACCTTTCGGCTGTTACCACTGCCATGGACGTCGCGCTGCGCGCCGGCCAACTGATCCGGCAGAATCTCGGCATTGCAATCATCTATAATCTCATCGCCGTCCCCATCGCCATTCTCGGCTATGTCACGCCGCTTGTCGCAGCGATCGCCATGTCCGGATCATCCATCCTTGTCATCAGCAACGCCCTGCGCCTCATGCGAATGGGCATTACCGAAAAGAGGGTTGCGCCAAAGGCGACCAAGCCAGCAACGGAGCCGCTAAGGGCATGAGCGTTCTCGCCTATCTCATCCCTGTAGCGCTTTTCCTCGGGGGCATCAGTCTGATCGCCTTTCTGTGGGCGCTGCGCAGCGGCCAGTACGAGGACCTTGACGGCGCCGCCCAGCGGATCCTTCTGGATGGAGAGGAAACGGGCGACAAGCCCGCAATTCGGTGAGAAATCCCCGCGACCGGACGGAACGCTAGCTCGCCTTACGTGAGGGAGTCATCGGCTCGCGAATTTCAGCCGCAACGGATCGCAATATGCGGGCGAGCGGAAAGAGCTTCTTCTGCTCGAAATGGGCTGCCTGAGCCTCCACAAGGAGCGCGCACCGTTCACGTTCCCTCGCCCCCGTTCCACCATCCGACGCCTGTTCCTGCCGCATTTTTTTGACTTATTGCCGCCGTTTGTTGCAGAGACCTTCAAACCGCGGAGGAGAGGAAAGGTTGCGGCGGCTCCGCATCACTTTTTTCGGTTTGATCACAGAGATATGCGGGCTAGGCAGTCGTATCCGTATGCCCGCGTGAGTACGACCTATCAATATCGCGGATCACACCGTCGCCGCCATCGGGATCGACCCGCTTCAATATGAAGTCGATCTTCGCCTCAAGTCGGTTTGAGCCCTCCTTTGACTGGGGCGAGCCAAGAAAGATGAAGAAGGCTGTCAACGGCGGTGCAAAATCCGGCCACGCGGCGGCGCAAAACCAGGCCAGGTGGCAGTGGCCTGCGCCATGGCGCGCGCGCTTACCAATAGCTGGCGCGTGCCATGGCGCATTGGCCTCTTTGGGCCAAAACGAGCGATCTGATCTCAGGACTTTTGTTGCCGCTTTCGGGCAGTGCTGTTGGCGAGGCGATAGCTCTCGCCGTTCATCTCGAGGATGCTGACGTGGTGGGTCAGCCGGTCGAGCAGTGCGCCGGTGAGGCGCTCGGAGCCGAAGGTCTCGGTCCATTCATCGAAGGGCAGATTGCTGGTGATCAGGGTCGAGCCGCGCTCGTAGCGGTGCGAGATCAGCTCGAACAGCAACTCGGCGCCGGTCTTGGACAGCGGCACAAAGCCCAGTTCGTCGACGATCAGCAACTTGACGGCAGCCATCTGCTTCTGAAAGCGAAGCAGGCGACGTTCGTCGCGGGCCTCCATCAGTTCGTTGACCAGGGCTGCGGCGGTGGTGAAGCTGACCGACATGCCCTTCTGACAAGCCGCCAGCCCGAGGCCAAGGGCAATGTGCGTCTTGCCCGTGCCGCTTGGGCCAAGGGCAATGACGTTCTCGCGCCGCTCGATCCATTCGCAGCGGGCCAGTTCCAGCACCTGCATCTTGTTGAGCTTCGGGATGGCGCTGAAGTCGAAGCTGTCGAGGCTTTTGACCGTGGGGAATTTGGCGGCCTTGATGCGGCGCTCGACCATCCTCCGCTCCCGGTCGATCAACTCCAGTTCAACAAGCCGGGCGAGGTATCGGACATGATCCATGCCTTCGGCCGCACATTGCCGGGCCAGCTTCTGATGTTCCCGCAGGAACGTGGGCAGCTTCAGCGCCTTGAGGTGATGGGCGAGCAGGATTTCCGGACCATCGCTCATGCCGCGTCCTCCGCATCGCCCGACAACAACCGCATATAGGAGCCGGGCCTGGTTTTCTCGACTGTTGCCTTGGGTAGATAGGGATAACAGTCCAGGTCCAGCCGGGGCGGACGGTGTTCAACACGGCAAAGCAGCAGGTGCTTCACGGCGTCGAAGCCGATTGCGCCCATCTGAAGCGCCTGCTTCACCGCGGCATGCAGATCAGCCAGATCAAAGGTCTCGAGCAACCGCAGGACCTGGACGTATTCGCGTCGGCCATGTCGGTTCATGCGAGCTTCCATTAGCCGGCGCAACGTTGCGAACTCCTCGGGAAGCTCCCAGCCTTGCAATGGTGCGGCCTGATCGAGTGCGTTGATCTTCTGCTCCAGCAGCGGCAGGTAGTGGATCGGGTTGAAGACGATCTCCTCGCGATCCCAGCAGCGGGGATGGCGGGCAATGACCTCGCCCCGGCAGCCGATCACCACCTCGTGGACATAGGCCCGGATCCAGACATCCTGATGGCCGAAGGCAACCGGCACCGAGTAGTCGTTGGTCTTGTAGCGCACCAGACACTGGGACGAGACGCGGCCACTGTCCTGGTCACAGGCGTCGAAAGGCGCGACCGGGAGGGGGCGCATGGCAACCAGATCACGTTGCAACCGCTCGCCGATCGTCTCGCTCTCACCGCGCAGGACATCGTGCTGGCGCTTGCGGCATTGCTCCTCCAGCCAAAGGTTGAATGCCTCCCAGCTCGTGAACTCGGGAAGCGGCACCATGAAGTTGCGGCGGCAATAGCCCACCAAGCCCTCGACATTCCCCTTGTCATTGCCTTTGCCAGGACGGCCGTAGTGGTCCCGGATCAGGTAATGCGACAGGAAGCCGCTGAACAGGACGGCCCGCTTGCGGGTGCCATCGGGCAGGATCTTCGCCACCAGGCACCGGTCATTGTCATAGACGATCGACTGCGGCACTGCCCCAAAGAAGGCAAAGGCGTGGATGTGGCCGTCCACCCAAGCCTCGGCCACAGCCGCCGGATAGGCGCGGACGTAACAGGCGTCGCTGTGCGGCAGATCCAAAACAAAGAAGTGGGCCTTCTGCTCGACACCGCCAATCTTGACCATCGCCTCGCCGAAGTCGGCCTGCGCATGGCCCGGGGGATGCGCCAGCGGCACGAACACTTCCTGGCCCCGCCGTTCTCGCTCCCGGATGTAATCCTTGATGATCGTGTAGCCGCCGGTGAACCCGCACTCGTCACGAAGCCGGTCGAACACCCGCTTCGCCGTGTGCCGCTGCTTCCGCGGCATGGAGCGATCCGCCTCAAGCCAGCCCTCGATGATCGGGATAAAGGGATCAAGCTTCGGCCGCCTGACTTCGGCCGTCCGCCGGTCTGGCTCCTGGGCTCTTCAGGCTATTCGGCCCAGCTTGCCGCGCATCTTGGCTTTCCGCTCGCCTTCGCGGCGCATCTGGCCGACGAAAACCTCGAAGCCGCGGTTGCGCTTTATCGTGCCAAATTCAGGCCCTCGGCCGTGCTCGACCAGCCTTATGTCATCGTCAGTTCCGGCGTGATGGCCGCCGATGACGAAGGTGAGGCGCAGCGTCAGTCCTGGGCCTATTCGCATGCGATGATGCGCATGTCGCAGGGCAAATCCTTCGTCGTGCCGACGCCCGAAGAGGCTGAATCCTATCCCTACACCGACCGGGAGCAGCAGATCATCGAAATGTGGGACGCCAAGACCATGGTCGGAACAGCCGAGCAGGTCGTCGAGAAACTCAACGCAAGGCAGAAGCACATAAACGCTGACGAAATGATGATCCTTAATCTTGGGCATTCCCCGGCCGCAATCCATCGTTCGACAGAGCTCATCGCCGACGCCTACGGTCTGCCGCAGAACATCAGCGAATGAGCCAGATGTCCGTCCGCCCCGATGGACGGACATCACCCTGCGGCCGCGCAGCAAATACAACCTGCAAATATCATCCGGGCTTGCCTGCGACATAGACCCGTTCATCCCAGAGATGGTCGATATCGCGATGCTGTGAAATCTATCGCTGCGTCAAAGCGGCAAGCTCAGCCTTAAGCCTGTCTTAAGTTCGGCAAGGTCCGCAGGAGCAAACTGGATGATCAGGAGCCTCACGATGTTTGACCTGCGTGATATCAAGTCCCACCACTCGCCGACCGTGGCAGAAAGTTCTGTGCCGTCTTTCATGATTGGGSGGCGAGCCGTTCTTGCGGGGCTGGCCGTGCTTGGCGCCGCGGGATTGGCGACACGGGTTCAGGCTGCTGGTGACACCTCGGCGGAGATGATCCTCAATGATCCGCAGGCGCCTGTGGGGGGCAATCCGC
>NZ_VLJP01000052.1 GCF_007829525.1 Mesorhizobium sp. J18 | reverse complement strand
TTCAGTTCCTTCAACTGATCTACGCCCATCCCACCATATTGCTTGCGCCAGCGGTAATAAGTCTGTTCGACAACGCCGATCCGCCTGATCGCATCAAGACGGGACAGGCCTTGCCCCATCAGAACCTCAACCTGCCGCAACTTCGAGACAATCTCTTCCGGCTTCGGTCGCTTGTTGGCCATTCTCGATCCTCCGTTTCCTAATCATAACGGCGGACCACTTCACTGGGGGAGGATCAACTGACGCAGCGATCTCCATTTTCCGAATCCAGATGATGGAACTCCTGGACAGGAAAAACGCTTCGCGAGCAAAAGTTTATCTCTCCACGATCGTCGAACGAGTGGAGGTGGGTGAGCGCTACATACGAATTCTTGGCCACGTCGACGACCTTAAGAATGGCGTATTGAACACTGACCCGTCAGATGACAGTTCCAATGGGGCTGGGGTTCGCAGATATGTTCGCAGATGGCGGAGGGAGAGGATCGCAGATCCAACGTTCTCTGGCTATCGGTGTCTCACCGATGCAGCGGCGGGCACTGCCGCCATCACTGACCAGACATTCCGGAAGTCCGCGCTACGTTTGTACGGCCAACATGCACGTGACGTTCTGGTCAAAGGATGTCGGGTCGATCTGCATCCGCGCGAGTTTAAACCCGGGCGCTCCGCCGTGACGCCGCTCGGCCAGATCGGTTGTGTGCTGATCCAGGTCGATGACCGGCCGGCTTTCGATCTGATCGTGCCGTCGACTTTCGCCCGCGCGGCTGTCGATTGGCTGGAGACGGCGGCGGCCGAGTTGGTCACGGCTCATGCCGCCATACTGCTTGCGCCACCTGTAATACGTCAGCTCCGAAACGCCGATCTGGCGAACCGCATCCGCCATCGCCATGCCCTGGCCGCGCAGAACTTCAACCTGCCGAAGCTTCGTGACGATCTCATCGGGCTTGTGTCGCTTGGTTGCCATCGTGGTCCTCCTTCATGGTCAAAACCATACTTCAAGGTGGACCCGTCCATGGGGGCAGATCACATTCGCTTTCCGGGTTCACGCGCGAGATGCGGGTGCAGGTCTCGGGGTTCTTGATGAAACGGTGCCGGTTCCAGGCCAGAACACCGGCATAAGGCTCGTTGTTGAGGATGCCGGTGCCTGCATCGGGATTGCCTCTGATGGTCGCGTCGATCCACGGACGGTTGCGCGGACCCGGAACCCCCTGGAGGGTGAAGTACTCACCTGAAAAGCGTAGAACCGTGTTAGCTCGTGGTGTAGCTCCTGGCGATCAGGCGGCTAGCACCAGCTGCGCCGTTTTTGCCACTTCCTGTACGCGCGAATGGGCGGCGCTAATTGCCTTCTCGGCGGCTTCCGGGCCGAAGGCGAGGCCTTCGACATAGATCACCTCGACGTCGGTCATGCCCATGAAGCCGAGTACGGACTTCAGGTAGGGGACCGCGTGGTCCATGCTTTTCGCCGCTCCCTCGGAATAGACGCCGCCGGCGGCCAGCACGAGATAGACCTTTTTGCCCGTGGCAAGACCGACCGGGCCGCTTTCCGTGTAGCGGAAGGTCAAGCCCGCCCGGGCCACATTGTCGATCCAGCTTTTCAGCGTCGAGTAGATGCTGAAGTTGATGAGACCGGTCGCGATTACCACGGCGTCGGCGGCAAGCAGTTCGTCGACGAGCTGGTCGGAATAGGCGACGGCTGCGGCTTCCTCCGCATTGCGCGCCTCGGCCGGTTTGCGGATGGCGGTGGTGGTGACCTCGTCGAGGTGGGGGACTGGGTGGCTGCCGATGTCACGATGGACGATCGCGGCGCTTGGCAAGCGATCGGCGAGCTGGTTGGCAAGATCGATCGCAAACTTGCTGGAGAGGGATTCATTGCCGCGCGGGCTGGAGGTAACGAGCAGAATGGAGGACATGGTCTCTTCCTTTCATCAGAATCGGAGACGGGCCTAGGTGTCGCCAAAAGCTAGGCTTGGAAGATCATCGAGAAAACCGATAAAAGATCGAACAAAACTATCGATCAATTGGATGGATTACCATGGAAGCGCAGCCCACTTTCGACCAGCTGCAGGTGTTCCTGACCGTTGTCGAGACCGGCAGTTTTTCGGCTGCGGCCCGCGCGCTGAACCGGGCTCAGTCGGTCGTCAGCTACACGATTGCCAACCTCGAAGCGCAGCTAGAGGTGCAGCTGTTCAAGCGGGCTGGCTCGCGCCATCCCCGCCTGACCGAGGCTGGAAAGGCCATGCTGACGGATGCCCGCCGCATCGCTGCCGGGCTCGAAAGCCTGCGCGCCCGTGCAAGAAGCCTTAAGGAGGGTGTCGAAGCAGAACTGTCGCTCGCCATCAGCGTCATGGTGCCGTCTGAAGCGGTCGTAGCCTCGCTGCGCGCCTTCCGCGAAAAGTTTCCGGCCGTTTCGCTAAACCTCATCGTTGGTGAGCTTGGGATGGTCCACGACCTGATCCTGAGCGGCAAGGCGGATGTGGGCTTTTCCGGCGCGCTGCTGGTCCACGACGATCGCATCACGCCGGAGAGGATCGGCCATTCCTACATGGTGCCGGTCGCTGCGCCCGATCATCCGCTGGCCCGGCTCAACCGGCGGCTTACCCGAGCCGACGTGCGCGAGGAGGTGCAGATCGTGGTGATGGATTCTTCCGGCATAACGCGGGGACGCGACTTCAACGTTCACTCCTACAAGACCTGGCGCGTGAGCGACGTTGTAACCAAGCACCGCCTGATCAGCGGCGGCCTCGGCTGGGGCGGCCTGCCGGACGCGGTCGTTCGCAAGGACATCGAGGAGGGCAGGCTGGTGGAATTGCTGGTCGATGCCTATGAGGTGACCGAGTACCCGATCTATGTCCTGCGCAGGACGGCCAATCCGCCGGGGCCCGCCGCCAGCTGGCTGATCGCTTCCTTCCGCGAGCATCTGGACGTGGCCTGACCCCATGAGGTGGTCCGGTTTCAGTCTTAATGCATGATCGGCTTTACGGCCATCGCCTGGGCAGATGACGGAGCCGATCCGCGCGGCGGCGCAGGCCAGATGATGGCTTCCGGCGCCGGCGGCTTGTAACCGAGCGATCCAGGCGGGCGCCAACTTTCCACGATGATCCTGCCTCCTAGAGCGCGTAGAAGATCTTGCTGTCGGGAAGTTCATCGCGCAGGCGAGCGTTGAAGCTTTCGATGTAGCCGTTCTTCTCTAATCGATGGTGGGTGGGTCACCTTGCTTGAGCGACAGCGCTCGCGCCGAATTGCGCTGGCAGTATCCGATCCCGCTGACCAACAAACATCGGAAGCGCCTGATCTGGCACCGCACTAACCTCTTCGTCAGCCAAGGAGTAGCTTAGGACAACGGATCAGGCGCTCGCGAGCCACCCCTTGTCCTGCAAGGTCTGAAGGGCGATACTGATTTGGCGCGGCGAGAAACGCTTCTTCCGCTCGTTCCAAGCATAAACCTTGGCCATCGCATCCTCCGCGCTGACAGCGTTCTCGCGAGTCGTCACCCAGTGTACAGTTGCGAGGAGTTCCAGGCCGAACGGCGTCTCGAACCCCTCCACGAGCTCAGCCACACGATCAAAGCGAGCAGCAGTATCTTGCTTGTCCGACAAGAAGGACTCCGCATCCTTCACCGCTCCTGGGACTAGTTCGAGCTGCTTGTCGGGCGCATCACCACCATCCGCGTATCCCGACACAAGGTGTCCTTCGACCGCGCGAAGGACGTGTCGCAGGTTCTCGGCATAGGGACCATACGGCGCCTTCGCATACTTGAGGCGTAGTGGCTCACCTGCCTCCTGCATGAAATACATGAGCTTATGCACTTCAAGGAGCGTCACGAACGGGTCCATCAGCCCGCCAAGGTAGCGGTTCATCAGAACCACCAGTGCGGCTCGTCCGGGGCTCATAGTCGGAACTTCCCGCGACTTGGTCGTGACCGGCGCATTGTTGGGCTCAAAGACAATGACGTCCAAGTCCGGCAGGTCGCGCAACGCTGCTTCGATCCGGGGACGTACATCCCCCCAGTTTAGGCCACCAAGGCCGCTCCCAAGCGGCGGGATGGCGATCGATCGGATGCCTCGCTGCCGAATCTCTTCGGCAAGGGCGACAAGCCCAGAGTCGATGTCCTCCACCCGACTTTTACCGCGCCAGTGTCGCTTGGTTGGAAAGTTGATGATGTACTTGGGGTTAGTAAAGGTGCCCGTCTCGAAGACGAACATCTTCCCTGGCTGAACCTCGTCGCGCTTGCACGCGGCTTCGTATGCCTTGAAATTCGCCGGAAATGCATTCTTGAACTGGAGAGCGATGCCACGGCCCATGATGCCGACGCAGTTCACCGTGTTGACGATCGCTTCTGCGTCCGCCCCCAAGATGTCTCCTGTCGTATATCTGATCATGGTCATCCTCCCCTCAGTAATACCATTCTCTTCGAATTTCGACGCTCGGCCGGTGGCTGGCCCCGTTCATGGCAGCGTAGACCCGCTGAGCGATCCCCTGTGAGTGAACGCCGATCCTTTCGACCAGGTGCCAAGGAAACGACTGCTGAACAAGAAACTCAGCCTGTTTTGCCTCCTTGACGTCTGCCGGGCGGAAATCCCCCGCAGCCACCGCGTCCCAGTTGATCTCATCCAACTGCGCCAGTTCGCAGCGAAATTGAGTGTAGACTGCACCTGCATTCGACAACGAGAATGCCCACCGTCTGCCACTCGCTTCGGCCCATTGAACCACTTGGCTGAGATCGGCTTGAAGATGGATAATCGGCTGTTGCCCGCCCCTGTAGGCAAGCTCAGGATGGTTTGCGCAATGAATAACGAACAACATGATTGAGCGTGGGCAAAAATAGAAAGGGACATACTCGCCCACGAAAGTTTGTGGATGGCAAGAGACAGGCAAAGCCAAGCGCCGCTGCTTTATGCTTCCCATACCGATTACCGTACCGCCCTGGCGCTGAACCATCACAGAATCGGACCAAAGACAGCCGTCGCCACAAATCGACGCGAGGTTGTCGACATGGACTATATGGTAGATTTTTGGCTGGTCAGGTATCGGCATCGTCAGGCAGCCATTCTCACATCATTCGTCTTTGCTCATCGATTTCTTGGAGAGAGCGGCCGCATCTTCCGCTGCCATCCCGGCCATGACCCAACGATCAACATCGCTCAACTTAAACTTCCATAGCCGCCCAACTCGCTGAGCGGGCAAGCTCTTAGCTTCGATCCAGCGGTACACCGTGTCCTTCGCGACCCCCAGGTGGGCGGCCACTTGATCAACGGAAACCCATGGTTCAGTCATCCCGCAGCCATCCCCGTTGGCCTGTGTATATCGGCTTGACTCGGCAAGAGTCGATGCAACTCGTATAGCACGACCCCGTGTTCCCCTAAAGTTCTTTCTCGCCAGGCAGCGCATTCGACCTGTCTTTATGCCAAGTCAACGACACGCCCGCGCCTGATCCCGCATGACGCTGTAGTCGGCGAGCATTTCGGCGATTGCCGACCTCTCCGGCAGCAGATGGAGCTCGTCGGCGGCGCGCGCCTGGAACTCGCGGCTATACTCAACAACCGGTGGGCAGATGGTCGTGACGCGAAGATCAGAAGCGACCGTCGCGCAGCCGGTCACCGAGATCGTCGCGATCGCGAGGACGGCGAACTGCCGCATCGAGCATCTGGCGTTGGACGTCATTGACCTTCTCCGAGGTTTCGAGGCGTTCGGCGAGGCGTCCCGCTCGCTCGCCGGAGCGCCGGAGTAAGAGCAGGAACAGGAACACCGCAATTGCGATGGCGCCGTAGCGCAGGGCCGCTCGCATCCAAGGGGCGGCGGCGATCCCGGTGAACAGAGCGGTGATCATCGACGCCCCTGCTTCCAGTCGTCGATGCGGGCGTAGATCGTCACAGCAACGCCGGCGAGCGCCACGGCGATGAACACCCAGCGCAGCGTGTCGAGATATGGCACGAGCGGCAGGACGGCGGACTGCGTCTCGGCCAGGACGTTCTGCGCCACCTCGACGCCGGCGGCGCCCAGCGTCGCCACGCCTGCCGCGCCGCTGCCCTTCATCGTGCGGCTATCGGCCAAAACCTCGCGCGCTGGTGGCGTTTCAGCGGCAAACGCCGTCGCCCGCACCGGGAACCGCTCGCCCCATTGCCGAGCCGGGCCGAGATCGATGTGCATGAAGCCCGAGCGCGGATAGTAGCCGAAGCCGAGGAAACCGACGGCTCGGGCGGCGGCCTCGAAAGCCACCGGATCGTGGTTCGCCATGGCGATGTCGAAGGCCGTGCCGTCCATGTGCTTAGATCGTGGCGCGCCGCCGACGGCACGGTTGTGCGCCGGACTGCGGTAGGCCGAACGGACGATGAGCGGCTTGCCAAGCCGGTCGCGCAGCGCCTGAAGCTTGTCGAGCGCTTCTTCGTTGATCCGCAGAGAGCCACTGCCCCGGCAGGCGATCTCGGCGGGGGAGAAGTTCGGCCAGCGCCACGAGCGCTCGGGCACGTCGCGCCAGTGTTTGTAGGTCATTGTCGTCATCGCAGGTCTCCAGGCACAAAAAAGCCCGCACCTCGACGAGGGCGGGCGGTGGTCTGATGGGTCGGGCGGATGGGTTAAGGCGTCGGTCCGAAGAGCTTCAGCTTGATGGCGATGCCGGCCATCAAGGCGAGCAGGATGCCGGTGGTGATCAGCCGCACGGCGGTCTGGACGGCCGTCTGTTTCGCGAGGCGGAAACCCGCGAGCAACGAGCGAAGATCGCGGATGTCCTCGGCCGCATCCTGACCATCGAGACCGACCTCATGCAAGGCGCGCCGCGCGCCTGTTTCGGCTGCGCGTGCCAGCAGCGCCTCAAACTCGGTCTCGGACATGCGGAACTGCTCGTTCGCTTGCGGCGGCGTCATAGCGGTTCTCCCGGAGAGTCTGGTTTTGGCTCGCGGCTTTGCCGGTGGCCGCTCAGGTCGCCACGCCGGACTCGCACAGCAGGGTGATGAAGCGGCGGCGGCGCTCCATGTCGGCGGCGGTGCGAATGTTGTAGACGGTGCCTGAACGGGCATCGATCAGGCGCCAAGTGGGAGTGATGGTGGCAGTCTCGGTATCGAAACGCACGATTATCAGCGCCGGCTGAACGCTTTGCAGGCGTGCGGCAATGACGGTCTCGCCGCCTTTGGAGAGTAGAATGCAGGCGTCGCGCTCGAACTGTGGCACCCACTGGCCATAGGTGTTGCCATAGCCATCATCGATCTCCTCGCGCTTTTCGAGGCGGACGCGGTCGCGCAGGGCATTGGCGGTGATCCGGGCCATCAGATCAGGCTTTTGCGGTAGGGTGCGATCAGGGCATGGACGGTGTGCTCGATGGCGGCATCGATGCTGGTGTCGGCGCCATCGAACAGGCGCTGGACGATGAGCAGGAGGGCCTGGCGGATGGGCTCCGGCACGTCGGCCGCCGCGCCATAGCCGGCGGTGAAGATGATCGAGACGGCATCCGCGCGACGGAAGGTAGCCGGCCAGGATTGGCCTGACCGCCGGGTGACATAGGCACCGCGCGCGTCGGCAAACAGATCGTAGACGCCGGTGTCCAATGTCTGCTGCACATTGTCGCCGTCGAAGTAGCTGACGCTGTCGATCGCGGTCACCGGCGCCAGCGGCAATGGCAGGTGATCGGCAAAGCGGCCAAACTCCTGTCGCCAGGTTTGGGTAATCAGCGCCCGCCCGAGAATGCCGGACCAGCCGTCGAGATATGCCGTCGCCGCCTTGATCTGAGCGGTGATCAGATCGTCCTGGTCATCATGATCAACACGCAGATGGGCCTTGGCTTCGCTGAGCGACACCGGCATGGTCGCGGGCGCAACCGTGCGGACGGGAGCGAGCATGGCTGTCTTCCAACAGGTTGATGAACGGGGGGTGGCCAGAATCTCGGCGCTGCCGACTGTCTGGCCGCTCTGACCGATCAGGCAACCGGCGCGTCGTGGGGATGGCCGAGCGCAAAGATCGCACCCGCGGCGATCGACGTGCCGGAGGTTTTGGTGATGACGGCACGAATGTAGCGCTTGTTGCCCTTGTAGCCCTGCTTGCAGACCGTGTCGGCTTCGAGCGCTGCCGGTAGAGTGCCCTGGAGGTCGGCTGCGGCAACGTCGCTGAAGTCGCCGTCGTCCGTGGTGTCGGCATGCTGCAGCTTCACGTCGAACACGCCGTCGCCGGCAATCGCCCCGGTGGTGATGATCAGCGTTGCCGCGTTGTAGCCCTGCAGATCGGCATGGCTGCCCTTGGTGGTGGCCGTGACCACGGCCGGAACCAGAGACGCAACCAGGCTGAGGCCGGAGATACCGTCCTTCATGACAGGAGTCCTTTCGATGAATGGGAATTGTGAAGAGACGGGCAGCCGGAGCCGCCCGTCATGTGGATCAGGTGCTGACCTTCAGCAGCTTGAGCGCCTCGAAGTTGACCACGCCGCCGCCGACGCGCTTGGTGGTGTAGAACAACACGTTCGGCTTGGCGGTGTAGGGATCGCGCAGGACGCGGATGCCGATGCGGTCGACGATCAGATAGGCGCGGCCGAAGTCGCCGAAGGCGACGGGAAAGGCGTTCGCCGCCACCGCCGGCATATTGTCGTCGGTATGGACCGGCTTGCCGAGGATGGTGGCCACCTGTGCAGGGCCGGAGGGTGGCGCCCAGACATAGGCGCCTTCGGCGTCCTTGAACTTGCGCACCGTGTTCATGGTCGCATCCGACATCAGCCAGGAGGCTCCGTTCCGGTAGCCGGATTTCAGGGCATAGTAGAGGTCGATCAGGCAATCGGCAGGATTGGCCGAGGCGGTCGCCGCAACAAAGCCGTCAGCCTTGCCTGAAGCGACGAAGCCGATCTTGCCCCAGGCATGGGAGGCATTGGCCACCGTGTCATAGGCAAGGATGCCGCGCGGCTTGTTGATGCCGTCGCCATGGGCAAAGGCAGCACCCTCCTGTTCGGCGAACTCGATCGCCACTTCCTCGGCCAGCCATGCGGCAAGATCGATGCGCGCATCGTCGAGCGAGGTCTGCGTGGCACCGGGCATGGCGTAGATCTCGCCGGTATTGATGGCGATCTCACGCAAGGTCGGCGTGGCCGTGCCGGGACGATCCTGTTCCTCGCCAACCCAGCCCGACGTCGCCCCGCCCATATTGACCAGCTTCTTGTAGGTACTGGTCGAGATCGAGATGGTGCGGGCGAGCGAGCGGATGGTGGAGACGGTGCCGAGCACCCGGTCGATCCCGGCCTCGGTCTCTTCCGGCACCAGATAACCGCCGTCGGGATCGGACTGGGTGGTCAGCTTGGCCTTGACCTCGAGATCACGCAGGCCGGCATCGACACCGCGCCGGAAGAAGCGGTCGAAGGCCTGGGCATGTTCGGCCTTGTCCGGATCGGTCGTCCCGCCAACAGCACCGACCTTGACCGCTGCCAGCGCGGCATTGGTCTCGTCGAGGGCCTTTTGCAGGGCGGTGATCTCGGCATTGATACGGTCGACCTTTTCAGTTTGCACCACATCGGCCATGCCGGCCCGGATGTCGGCGAGTTCCTTGTCGCGCTCGACCTTGAAGTCCTCGAAGGTCTTCTGCAGTTCGGCCAGGATTTTGGTGGCGTTACCGGTTTCGGCGCGCACGCCGAGGATACCCCGGACTGGCCCGCGGCCACCGGGGTTCAGTTCGATACCCATCTCGGGTCTCCTATGATCTAATGGTGTCGATCAGCCGCTGAATGGCGGCTGCGTGGAAGCCAGCGTCATGCGTGGCCGTGTCGGCAGCGTCGTGCATGCCGGCAATCTGGTTGAACATCTTGCGCCGCTCCGTGCGCGAGACGCCCTGTTTCGCCAGGGCGGCATCGATGCGGCGCCTGGCTTGGATTTCGGGGCGGACCTGCGCGGACGCATTGGTCTCTGGGTGGATTTCGGTGTCGTCGACGGCATCGGCAAAGCCACATTCAACCGCCTGTGCCGCCGTCATAAAGGTCCCGGCGTCCATCAGGCGCTCGATCTCCACGCGGGCCATTCCGGTGCGGGCTTCGTAGATGTCGGCAAGCGCCGAATCGAAGCCATCGAACAGGCTGGCGGCTTCACGCATGTCGTGGCGATTACCGATCACCATGCCCCAGGCATTGTGCACCATCATGAAGGAGCCGAGCCCCATGCGGATCACATCGCCGGCCATGGCGATGATGGAAGCAGCGGAAGCCGCCCAGCCCAGCACCTCGACCGTGACCTTCGCTCGATGGGCGCGCAGCAGATTGTAGATCGCAATCCCCTCGAACATGTCGCCGCCCGGCGAGTTGATGCGGACGGTGATGTCCTTGTTGCCGATCGACCGCAGCGCTGCCGAGATGCGGTTTGCGGTGATGCCACCGCCTGTCCAGCCATCCTCGCCAATGACGTCGAACATGGAGATCGTGGTGTCGGCATCGTCTGCGGCAACAAGCGGATGTTCGGCCCATTTAGCCAGCACGTCATTCGGTGCGTCCCACTGGTAGTTCTGCGGCCGAGGAAAGACCCGCGCTTCGGGCAATCTGCGAAGGCTCATCGAACGTTCTCCAGCGCCAACAGGAAAAAGTATCCGCCAAGCGTGATGCCGGCGATGAAGGTGCCAAAGTGGAAAGCAGGGTTGATGACCGCGAGGCTGACAACGCCCATGACCACCATCGTCGCGGCCAGTTTCAAACTATCCAGAAGGCTCATCTGCCTGCGTCCTCATCATTGGGGTCAATGTCACCATCGCTGCCGCCATCATTCTCATGGCGATCACGGTTCTCATCTGCCGGCACACCGGCCGTGTTCGGCGGCGGATAGAAGACATCGCCGCCGTCACGCGGGTTCTGGTCTTCCAGCGCGCGGATTTCGTTCGGGCTGTAGACGCCCCATTGCAGGCCTTTGACGTAGGCCTCCCAGCGCGCCTTGATGTCGCCCTTGACGAGCGCCGCCCGGTTGAAGCGGGCATAAAGCGGCTCTTCCGCGCCAATCAGGTCGCGGTTGATCGCCTCTTCCCACATGGTCAGATGGTCTTCGAGCGTATAGGCAACGAAACCGATCGACTGCTGCTCGATGCCGGTGCCCCAGCTCGTGGATTTCTCCGTGTCGCCAATCATGTGCGGCGGGACACCGAAGAACATGGCAATGTCGGTGCGCGAGAATTTCCGGCTCTCGATCCACTGCGCATCTTCCGCGGTCATGGCGATGCGGGCATAATCCATGCCTTCTTCGAGGATCAGGTTCTTGCCCTCCTGCTCACCGCCGGACCGGAACTCCTCCAGACCAGCCTTCAGATGGGCGACGGCCTCTGGCCCGAGCTTGTTCGGGTGTTTCAACACGCCGCTGACGCGAGCACCGTTGCGGAAGGTGGTTGCACCATGGTCTTCCATGGCCAGCGACAGCCCGATGGTCTCGCGGGCGTAGGCAATCGCCGACACGCCATGCACGCCATCCAGCGTCAGCCCGACCAGATGGAACACCTCATCCTGGCGGAGCCGGATGCGCCGTCCGTCCTGGCGGGTGTAGATGTATTCCAGCGCCAGATCGTCCGTCTGCCTGACCTCGACCCGGTCGGGATGCAGCGGGATCAGTTCCTGCACCAGTCCGCGTGACCGCACGATCATGGCGTAGGCATTGCCGCGCAAAAGCAGATGCGCCTGCAGCATGCGGCGGAACTGCGACGGCGTCTGCCAGCGGTTCGGCCGTCGTCGCAGCACCGTCCAGATCGGCGTGTCAGAGGCGTCTTCGCGGGTGCGCTCATCCACCCGGCGCTTGATGTGCAGCGGCAATGTCGCCACAGCACCCGAGATGATGCGCACACAGGCATAGACGGCCGCCACCCGCATGGCGCTGTCGGGCGTCACCGCAGCCCCCGAGGCGGTCACCGTTCCCGAGCGCAGCGCCTCTTCCAGCTGCTGCGCCGTGGTGATGACGATCCCGCCACCCGCATCCTGGAACGACGCGCGCGGAGATGCGGCCGGCGGTTTTGCGCCGCCGAACCAGTTCGACCAGAATGCCATTGGGTTCTTTCGTCAGCTCTTTACAGCATCAGGATGCCGCGGGTCTCATAGACCGAGCGGCCGGCATTGACGTCGCGGGCCAGCGCCCGCCCGAGCGCGTTGCAGATGGCGACAATGCCGTCGATGCGCTCTCTGGAGCGTTCCTTGTCCGGCTTGATGTTGCCGGCCGGATCATGGCGCACGGCAACATTGGAGGCGTTCCATCGCAGCACGGGATGGCCGCCATGCCAGAGCGAGCGTGACACCGAAAGCCGCTCCAGCTCCGCCGTGGGTGCCGTCATGGACAAAAACCCTTGTCCGAACTGCACCAGGTTCAAGCCTTCATCCTGCAGATGCTGGACGATCTCGCCGGCAAAGGTGCGATCATAGGACAGCTCCCGCAGATCATGGCGTGAGGCCAGCTCCAGTATCTCGGCCTCGATGAAGGCAAAGTCGGTGGCATTGCCGGGTGTCGCGGTCAGGAATCCCTGATCACGCCAGACGTCATAGGGCACGCGGTCGCGCCGCACACGGCGGACTATGTCGTCCTCGGGAATCCAGAACCGGCAGGTGACGATCCATTTGTCGGCAAGCTTTCCAAGCGTTTCATCCAGTGTCGGCGGGAAGACCAGCACGAAGGCCGACAGATCGTTGACGCGGGCAAGATCGAGCCCGCCATAGCATTCACGCCCCAGCAGCTTGCCTTCCAGTTCCTCCAGTTCGTGTTTGACGATGCGCCAGTCGGTGGCAGCTGGCAGTCCGCCTTCCTCCCACACGCTCATGTCGAGCCAGCGGGTGACCTGCTCGGTCCATTCGTTGAGGCGCAGCCGGCGGATCGCATTCTGCTGCGCCGGCATTTCCCTAGCCTCGTCGATCTGCCGCTTCAGGTCATCCAGCTTCACCGTCACGCCAAGGCTCGGATTGGCCTTCACCCAGACCTTTTCGTCGGTCCAGTCGTCGCCCTCATCGATGGTGGCGATATAGGCAAACCAGCTGTCCGACGACTCCATCGGCACCGTGCCTTCCAGCGCCTTCACCGAGAACTCGTGATGCTGGCGGCAGACCGAATGGCGATCATAGCCGGCCGTCGTGATCTCGAAGATCAGCGGCTGGCGCCGCGCACCGGTGGCGGTGTTCAGCTTCTGGATGATCTCCGGTCCCGGATGTTCGTGCACTTCATCGACGGCCGCAAAATGGATGTTCAGCCCGTCCATCTTGCTGGCGTCCGCCGACAGCGGCCTGAACCAGGACGAGGTCGGCAGCACGGCCAGATTGTTCACCGTGCGTGTGATCCTCGATTGCAGCGCCGAACTCGCCGCCACCATGCGCTCGGCCTCGCCAAAGACGATCCTGGCCTGATCGCGCGTCGTTGCCGCCGAATACACATGCGCACCGGGCTCGCCATCGGCGATCAGCGCATAGAGCGCCGTGCCGGCCAGAAGCACCGACTTGCCGTTCTTCCTTGCTACTTCGACATAGGCGGTGCGAAACCGGCGCAAACCGTCCTTGCGCTTCCAGCCATAAAGCGAGCCGACGACGAACTGCTGCCAGCCCTGAAGCACGAAGGGCTCGCCCGCCCATTCGCCGGTCGAATGGCGCAGATGGCCGAAGAAGTCGATCGCATGACGTGCCGCAGCACCATCCCAGACCAGGCCGCGTTTTGCCCCCACCTTCAGGTCCGTGAGGTGCCGCTCGCAGGCCAGACGCACGAACCGGCCGGCGACGATCTTCCCGCTGACAACTGCGCGCGCGTAGGCCGTGACCGGGCAGGATGGAGCCTTCTTGCCGCCATCACCCCGTTCGCGCGAAGCACGGGAACTAGGCTTTGCGGCCACGGTTCAGGAACTCCTCGAACGGATCGCTCGTCTCGGCGGGTTCCGCCATACGGATGCGCGAGCGGCTGGACGGCGTCAGCCCGAACTCGGCCTCGATCTGCGCCATCTGCGCCAGGCACTTGTTGGCCACAGCCAGGAACGGGTTCTGGATGATGTTGTCATTCGACGTCTTCACCACCGGCCCACGGCGCTTCACTTCCTGCTCCGCCTCCAGCCAGCGCCGCCAGATCACGACGTAGCGGGCGAGTGCGCCGGCATCCAGTTCCGTCATCACGCCGTGGCGGGCAAGCAGCTCTGCCATCTCCATGAACTTGTCCCTGGCAGGCCCGTCGAGATGGTCAGGCGGTTCGGGCGTCGCCACCACCGGCTTCGGCTCGGCCTTGTTCAGGCGATGCGGACGGGCCGTGCCCTTCACCAGCTTCAGATGTGTCGGCAACGGCTTGCGGCCGGCCATGTCAGGTCTCCATACATTTATCCCGTGCTACCATCGCGAAGGCGGACCGCCTCGAACACCCGGCGCAGACAGTAACTGCGCGCGATCGACACCACGGTGAAGATCGCGCCCATGGCCATGTTGTCGGCCAGCGTGGTGGACAACCCGAACAGCGGGAACACCAGCATCTGCGTGATCACCGCTACGCCGTAACCGACGGCGACGTTGGCCAGCGACTCCACCAGAGACATGGTGCGGGATTGCTTCATGCCGCTGCCGCATCCCCGGTCGCGGTCCCGGCATCAGGCACTCGGTCGGCGGCGATCTCATCAAAACGGCGGCCGTCGCCATCGAGCGTGGCCGCCTTGCCGGTGAATGCCTGCCAGCGCTTGACGACCACATCGCAGAAGGCCTCCGACAGTTCGAGGCCATACACGCGGCGGCCGGTCTTCTCGCCGGCAATCAGTTGCGAGCCCGAACCGGAGAACGGCTCGTAGCAGATGTCGCCCGGTCTTGTGTGCAGCTGCATCGGCAGCGTGAACACGCGCACCGGCTTCGAAGTCGGATGCTCGCGGGTTTCGATCTCCGAGGATGGGATGTTCCACACCGTGGTCGGCCAGCTCTCGAACCCCTCGCGGTTGATGCGGGGCTTCTTGCCGCGACGCCATCCGAACAGGCACGGCTCATGCGCCCACAGCATCACCGAGCGCGTCAGCACCGGGCGCGATTTGGCCCAGATGATCTGCTGGTGATGCAGCACATCGAACTGATCCCAGACCGTTTCCAGCATGCGCTGGCGGCGCGAGGCGTGCCAGCAATACCATGCCACATCCTCGGCAATGGCATGCTCGATCGCCACCTTGCAGAAGGCCTCGTAGAACTGCGGTCCTTGGGCAGAATCATCCCAGTGTGGCTGCTCGATATAATCGTCGCCCCAGTCCTTGTTGGCGATTTTCTTCGCCCGCGCCGAGGCGGTTTTCTTTGTCGGATGGTTGGTTCCGTCATAATCAACCAGGTAGGGCGGATCGGTGGCAAACAGCGCCGCCCTCTCGCCAGCCATCAGGCGACCAACATCTTCCGGCGAGGTGCTATCACCGCACAGCAGCCGGTGATCACCCAGCAGCCACAGATCGCCGCGTCGTGTGACAGGCGTTGCCGGCACCTGCGGAATGGCGTCGTCCTCGGTCAGCCCGTCCTGTTCGTCATGGCTGCCGTAAAGCAGGTTCTGCAACTCGTCGTCGCCGAAGCCGGTGAGACCGAGATCAAAACCGGCCTCCTGCAGGTCGGACAGTTCGAGCGCCAGCAGCTCCTCGTCCCAGCCGGCATTCATGGCAATGCGGTTGTCGGCGAGCACCAGCGCCCGGCGCTGCGTCTCCGACAGTCCCGCCAGCACGATCGTCGGCACCGTCTCCATACCGAGCTTGCGCGCCGCCAGCACGCGGCCATGACCGGCAATCAGCGTGCCATCCTCGGCAATCAGCACCGGGTTGGTGAAGCCGAAGGCGCGGATCGACCCGGCGATCTCGGCCACCTGCGCATCCGAATGCGTGCGGGCATTGCGCGCATAGGGCACCAGGCTGTCGAGCGGCCGGTATTCGACCGAAAGCTGGCGTGCGTGGTCGTCGGCGCCGATGTGCGCGGTTTCAGCGATTGCCATTGTCTATATCCAATGAAATCAACATCCTGGTTGCGTACCCCCCCCCATTGCCATTTTGGCCGCGGATGCGCTGTTGGTGGCGCGCGGTCCTGGGAGCGAACTCTCCAGAGATTTGACCTCCCCGGGGGGAGGGCTTGGGCTCACGAGCGGCGGCGCGCATTGCCGAAGCCGCCGTCGCTGCCGGCCGTCTTCCGGCCGTGGCACGACGCGCACAGCGCCTGCCAGCGGCTGCGGTCCCAGAACACCGTCTCATCACCGCCATGCGGATCGATATGGTCGACGACGCTGGCCGGTCGGATCAGATCATGGCGCGCGCATTCCACGCACAGCGGATGATCGTGCAGGAACGCGGCGCGTTCCGTTCGCCAGCGCTTCGAGCGGTAGAGCGCACGCGCCACCGGATTGCGCCTCCTTGCGTAATCACGATCGCGCTCGCGCTTCTCGCGCCGGCCAACCGGGCGATGGATCGGAGGGCGGACGGGCATGATGCTGGTCTCGATGATGGCGACGATGGCAATGGCGACGACACCGGAAACGACAACGCCCGCGAGGGAGGGGGACGATCCGTCGCGGGCGCGTGCCTCTCCCGAGCATAGCCAGAATTTACCCCATTCAAGCCGTTTCCGTCCGTTCGAAAACTGTCCGCCGGACACCTTCCTCGCCATTGCTCACCGCCGCGCCGCACCTGCAAGCGCGATTACCTTGCGCTTCGACAGGTTGCGGTTGAGCCGCCGGCCGTTGAGCCGGAAGGCGATCACACAGAGCGCGTAGAGCCAGTGCTCGTGCGCCGCCGAGCGCTGCAATCCGACGGTCCAGCAGATGGTTTTCCAGCGCTCGCCRTAGGCGCGCAGCCAGACGATCTTGCCGTCGATCGGATCGAGCCCCACCGTCCAGYTGAGCGTCTCCTCCATCCGGCTGATCGCGGCGGGTGACGGGATGACGCGCATCGGCTTTGGCTCCTGCCCGACCTTGTCGGCGAAGCT
>NZ_VLJP01000051.1 GCF_007829525.1 Mesorhizobium sp. J18 | reverse complement strand
ATTTGGCGGCTGCTCGGCGGTGCCCGGCCTCAGGTGCCGGTTTACGTGACCTGCGGCTTCAATTTCCTTGATATCGATCAGCTCGTCGACTCGGCGCGCCAGTGGGTGGGCCAAGGCTTTACGCGCCTGAAGATGACAGTTGCCGCAGAAGCCACCCGCCGTCGCGACCGGCAAAGCGTTTCCGATCTGATCGCCGAGGATGCGCGGCGGGTCAAAGCCGTGCGCGATGCCATCGGTCCAGGCCCGCGCATCTTCATCGACGCCAATTGCAATCTCGACCCCTTGCACGCTCTTAAGCTTGCCCAGGCGGTGGCGCCGTACGACATCGACTTCTTCGAGGAACCTGTATTGCGCAACGATGTAGCGCGCCTCTCCGACCTGCGCAGCCGCTGCCCAATACCTCTGGCGGCGGGACAGAACGAGGGCCTCTCCTATCGCTTCCGCGAGCTGTTATGCGCAGGCAGCGTCGATGTGCTCCAGCCCAATGTCGTAATCGGTGGCGGGTTCACGCAAACTCACAAGATAGCCGGAATGGCCGAGGCCTTCGCGACATCCATCGCCAATGGTGGTGGTTGGCCCTTCCATAATGCGCACCTGCATGCCGGCGTGGCGAATGGCGGGCTGGTTGAATATCACGTGCCCGCCGTCGCGGTCTGCGAGCAGATCTTTGACGGGCTTCCTGTCCCGCGAGACGGCAAGCTGGAAATGCCGGACACTCCCGGATTGGGGTTCGTGCCGAAGACGGAAGCGGTGCGCGAGATCGCACGGCGCGCCTCCGCTGCCGGCGGGGGCAAGGGCTAAGGAAAGGAGGAACATCCATGTCGCAACTGCCGACCATCGGGATGATCGTTCCGCCGGCCGATGGTGCCGTACCGCCAGAGCCGCCAGCCCTCTACGGTGATCGTGCGCGCTTCCTTGCCTGCGGTCTGGCACTCGAGCGGCTCTCAGCGGAGGGCTATGACGCCGTGATCGGCCATGTCGCCGATCTCGCGCGTACGCTCAAGACCCGCGGTGCCCGTGCCGTCTCGCTGATGGGGACCTCGTTGAGCTTCTATCGTGGGCCGGAATTCAATGCAGCCCTGATCGAAACGATGGAGGAGGCGACAGGCTTGCCCGCGTCGACCATGACCAGCGCAGTGATCGACGCGCTGAACATCGTCGGGGCCCGCCGTCTCGCCGTTGCCACAGCCTATCGCGACGACGTGAACCGCCGCCTGGCCAGCTATCTGGAATGGGCGGGCTTCGAAATTTTGAGCCTGCGCGCGCTCGACATCGCCGATGTCGAGGCGATCCAGGCCGTGAGCAGCGACGATCTCGTCTGGCTTGGCCGCGAAGCCTTCGAAGCTGCACCTTCGGCCGATGCTTTGTTCATTTCGTGTGGCGGCCTGCGCACTATGCCGGTCACTCCGATGCTTGAGGCCGCCTGCGGCGTTCCTGTCATCTCGAGTGCTATGGCGGGGGCATGGGGCGCGATGAGACTTGCCGGTCTTGATCCCAGGGCCTCGGGTTTTGGTCGCCTGTTCGAACTCACACCCAAACATTACCGCACATGAAAGCGCTAGATGTTTGATCCCAGACTTTGATGGTGCGGATCGTTAAGATATGAACGTCATGCCGAACCGGAAGACATGAAGCGGGCAATATGAAATGGCGTCAGCGAAACCGCCGGTGTTTCGCCGACGATGGTTTCAGCCAGAACGCGTCCGACGGCAGGTCCGAGATAAAACCCGTGCGTGGAATGAGCGAAGGAATGCCAGAAGCCTTCCTCATTCGCGCTCGGCCCGATAATGGAAAGCATATCGGGCGAGAGCCCTTCGATTCCACTCCAGCTTCGCACAACCTGTCCTTGTGCAAGAACGGGAAAAACCTCCGTAGCTGCCCGCAGATTATAGCCGAGCTTTGAATAATTGAGCGTCGTGTGACCGGTTTCCATCTCAGGCGTCCCTCGATACCCGCCACCGATCACAACCGTGCCATTCTCGAACTGCTTGATTGAAAGCATTCTGCGCGTCAAGCCAATGACCGTGCTCATCACCGGACGCATCGGTGCAAGGACCGTCATCATCAGAGCCACCGGGCGCACCGTCACCTTATCACCGGCCCAGCCAGCGACCTGCTCCCCCCAGGCACCAGCGCAATTAACGACGATCGGCGCCTCGAATACGTCCTTTGCCGTCGAGACCTCCCATACGCGCCCCCTGCGCCGGGCATTTGTGATCCGGGAACTGTTGAAAAACTGCGCGCCATGGCGCTCCGCCTTCGCACGAAAACCGTGGACGGTGCGAGCCGGTTGAGCATATCCACATTCGGGCGAAAAAATCCCCGCTATGCAGTTGCGTGCCAACTCCGGCTCAAGCCGAAAGAGCGATTGCCTGTCAAGGTGAACCTCCTTGATCGAACAGTGCCGCTCGACTCCCTCAGCGATCCTGTGCATCGGCTCTATGTCTTCATCCGCTTCGGCGATTTTGAGATGTCCGACCTGCCGGTATCCGCAATCATAACCGTCGAGGAGATCCTTGATTCCGTGCCACATCTTCAACGTCAATTCGGCAAGCGGCAACTCCGCCGTAAGGCGCGGAATATGGTGCACGCTGCCCGCATTGACACCCGAGGCGTGACGCGCCGGATAGGTTTGCTCAAAAACTGCGACCTTTAGTTGACGAACCGCAAGATGCATGGCGAGAGAACACCCATGTATTCCCGCCCCGATAATGATTGCGTCAAAAGACGTTCTCATGCCCTTGGCTCCAGCGGTATTCGTGATTCCGGCGGGATTTCCTTGACGCCAAGCGAGATTATCTCTTCCACGCCGACAGGTTTGATCGGCGGGCGAATACGCAGTTGGCCAACCTCTTGACAGGAAGGGACCGCTGTTCGAAGCAGCAATTCGCGCACAGTCGTTTCGCAGAAACGGCCCTGACAAGGGCCCATGCCGCAACGCAAGCGGGATTTGACGGAATTGA
The DNA here is from genome assembly GCF_007829525.1 of Mesorhizobium sp. J18. Taxonomy (GTDB): domain Bacteria; phylum Pseudomonadota; class Alphaproteobacteria; order Rhizobiales; family Rhizobiaceae; genus VLJP01. Next base: position 14,162 of record NZ_VLJP01000051.1, on the reverse strand, counting down.
TGTCGGCTGATGAGCGCCGCGCTTCCTCGCGTATGCGTGCTGCGGGGATCTCCTCGCAACGGCACACGAGTGTGCTGTCATTCAGATTGTCATACAGACCCGGAAATGGTGAGAACAAAGCATCTATAAACTTCCGGGGTTTCCCCAACCTCCGCAATTCCTTGAACAAGGGATCAGACAGCCGCTGGCGGGTGTCTCTGTCGATGCGGCCAAGGGCAAACGCCGCATCGATCGCCGCAATGCGGCCGGTGGCAGGTGCCGCGTCGGCACCCAGTATGGCACGGCCATCCCCGGCCACCGATATATGCGGTATGCTCGTCCGGCCAAATTCGTCACATGCGGGCAACCAGCTTCTTGTGCGCGCATCCCAAGCGTGATTCGCATTTGCGACCCGCGCCAAGCGCGTCTCCGGCTCAATACCTTGGTGCACAATCAGAGTTTCGGCCTGCAGCCGTCCGATTTGCCCCTCGTGTCTATATTCCACCGTCTCGATTTTGCCATTGCCGATTGCGCGGATTTGTGTGACCCTACCCAGAACCGGAATGCCTGATGCACGCAAACGCAGCAACATCGCAGCCCCTTTTGCGGCAAGGCGCGAAGAAAGAAAGCCGGCCAAAAACGGAGTTGCCCTTCGCCAATTCGATGCAGGTGTCGTATCGAGGACGGCTGAAACAGGCACTCCGCAGGCAAGGAATTGCGTTGCCAAAAGCAATAGCAACGGCCCGGAACCTGCCAGCACGACTGGATGTGACGGCACGATCCCTGCCGTCTTCAGCAGGATTTGTGCACCCCCTGCGGTCATTACACCGGGCAGCGTCCATCCTTCAAATGGAAAGGCGCGCTCAAGCGCGCCGGAGGCCAAGATGACATGCCGCGCGAGCACGAAACTCGTTTGGCTACCATCCGACATACAGGCGTGGCCATCCTGAGAAATATCCCAGACCAGAGATTTGAACATGCGGCGGCAATCCGAGGCCATGAACGCATCGATCAACGAACGGCCCTTGGCATAATCCTTTCCCAGAAAGGACCGGTCGAAATCCGGACTGCCGTGATGCCCCGCGTATATTTGCCCACCGGGTTGCCCCTTTTCGTCAACCACCAGCGTTTGAATCCCCAATTCGCGCGCCTGAAGAGCCGAGGCCATTCCCGCAGGTCCGGCCCCGACAATCAGAAGGTCAACCTCGTTGTCTTCAATAGTGTTCGACATGCCGCGAGCGCTCCACTTTCATGCCCTGCCGGACCTCAGTCATGCACGCGCGAACCCTCGTCTTGCCATTGATAATAACGGCACATTCGAAACAGGCGCCCATCATGCAAAACGGGCCGTGTGAGGCGCCCGACAGGCTTTCACGCCCCGCAATCTCCCCGCTCAGAAGCATGGCCGCCGCCACGGTGACTCCTACCGGAACGAGCACCTCACGACCGAACAACGTGATTTCCACCTGTTCGCCGGATGGATTCGCCAAGGATGAAAACATAGCCTCAACCTCGCTTCGGCGGCTTAACGCGAAAAGCGTTCGATCCGGTAGGGTGTAACGTCGATGTATGGTTTCCGTTCGGCCACCAGATCCGCAATGAGACGCCCGGTCGGCGCCGAACCCAGCAGACCCATCTGACCGTGGCCGAGCGCAAGGAAAAGGTTCGCAATCCGGTCGGTTTTGCCAATGATCGGCACAGTGTCCGGCGTTTGGGGTCGATGCCCCATCCACTCCGTCGCCATGCTGGTGTCGAGTCCAGGAAGCAGCGAAGCGCCGATCGACAGAAAACTGCGCGCACGGCGATAATCGGGCAACGCATCCAGTCCGGCCAGTTCCACCGTGCCGCCGATTCTCAAACCGGTCTCCATCGGCGTGATCGCAACCTTCCTGTCAATCACCATCAACATGCGCGAAAGGGTCGTTTTCGCACTGGAAATCGTGACGTGATACCCACGGTGGCTTTCAAGCGGGACCGAGTAGCCGAGACTCGCCAGCAGGCGCTTCGACCACATGCCCGCGGCCATGACGACGCCATCGACCTGCTGCACACCACGATCCGTCTGAACAGCGCCGATGCCGCCATTGTTCAGCACGAAGCCATTGACCTCTTCCCGGCGAAATTCGACGCCTTCCGCTATCGCCTTGTCGGCAATCGCGACGCAAAGGCGATAGGGATTGCGGCAATAGCCGTTTCCGGGAATGTTGAGACCGACTTCAAAACGGCGACCAAGGTCCGGTTCCAGTTCGCCAATCTGGTCGGCATTGAGTTCGATCAGATCGTGACCGCTCGAGTTCCAGATTTTCCGCGAGATTTGCGCCTTTTCATAGTTCTTGCGCGAAACCCAGACATAAAGCTGCCCCGGAACCTGTATGAGATCACTCACTCCGGCCCATTTGGCGAGTTCAATATGAGACGTCGCCGAATGGCTGTTGAGTGCATTCAGAGCGCGTGCATTGTGGAGAACACGCTCAAGACTGGATTCACGCCAGAATTTCCAGAGCCATCCGGCTGCGCGCGGAAAATGCCTTGGCCTGATAACCAGGGGACCTTCCTGATCGAGTATCCAGCCCGGTACGTCCTTCAACATGCCGGGAAGGCTGAGCGGAGTCGCTGCCAGGCTCTGGACCCCGCCCAGATTGCCGAAAGACGTCGTCTCTCCGGGCCCGCGGCGGTCATACAGGATGACCCTGTGTCCTTCCCGCACCAAATAGGCAGCGCAGCATATGCCGACGATACCCGCACCGATGACCGCAATTGTTTTGCCTTGTGGCACCGATTGCGCCGTGTAGCCGGAGTTCATCTAGCTGCGTCCTCTTTTCAGGAACCTGTCCATCTGCACGGTCCGCGCCGTGATGACTAGCACCGCCAGTGTTATGATGACGACGCCCGACGAGATTGCCGTCAGCGTCGGGTCGAGGGGCGACCAATCGAGCGTGGTGTAGATCTGAACCGGAAGCGTCACCGTGGTGGATGTGGAAAGAAAGAGCGATACTTCGAGCGCGCCGAACGAGATCAGAAAGGCAAAACCCCAACCTGCGGCAAGGCTCCAAAGTATCAATGGCAGGGTTATCAGCACGAATGTCCGAAACTGCGACGCACCGAGGCTCCGGGCCGCCAGCTCAAGACTCCCATCCACCGAGCGCAGCCCGACCAGAATGAGTGAAAGAGCGAATGGCACTGTCATGACGACATGTGCGGCAATCAATGGCCAGCTGCTGCCGCCAAATCCCACCCATGAATATCCGATGAGAAACGCCAGCCCCAGAAAAACAGCGGGAAGCATCGCCGGCGTCATGGCCAGAAGGTAGACGGCATTATTGATCCGGCTGGAGAACCGGACGATCGCCAGCCCGAGCGGCAGAGCAAGCACCGTGGCCGCAGTGGCGCTGATTGCCCCCAGCACAAGGCTGAAGGCGAGAGACTGAAGAAGCGCTCTCTGTTCCAATGCCGCGAAATACCACTTTAGGGAAATGCCCTGCGGCGGAAAGACGACAAAGGATGTTTCAGTCAGCGATCCGATGCTGATTGCCAGTATCGGCGAAATCAGAAAGATCACGAACAGGAGCACATAGGCGCGAAGGATCATGTCTCGCTTCCTGCGTTCATCGAACCGGATATGGTTCCAGTCTTGCTCGTCCTGAGGTTGGCGCGCATCGCTCCGATCTGCGCATAAAGGCTGGAAATGAAGAGAAGAACGGTTGTCGAAATTAGCAGGACGACCGCCATTGCCGCGCCACTTGGCCAATTGTAGAGGCTGATGGCTTGTTGATAGACCAGATAGGACAGAAACTTGTGCCGCGTTCCGCCCAGCAGCGTTGGGGTTGCATAGGCGCTCATGCTCAGCACGAAAACCAGCAATGCTCCCGTGCGAAGGCCCGGCAAGCTCAATGGAAAGGTTATGGTTCGAAACGCCGTGGCTGGGGAGGCTCCTAGTCCCCGCGCGGCACGTATCCATGATTGGTCGATGCTCTGGAGCGATGCGGCGATGGATATGACCATGAACACCACAAGAACATGCACCAGGCCGACAACGATTGCCGTCTCATTATACATGAGTTGTCGAGACGTATCGAGGATGCCCAATCCGGCGAGGGTGAGGTTTATCACCCCGTTGCGGCCAAGGAGGATCAACCAACCATATGACATCACCGTTACGCTGGTGACGAGCGGCATCAGCAGAATGATGAACATTGCAGTTTGCCGCCAGCCGGTGGAGCGGATGAGATAGACGGCGATTGGATAACCGAGCAAGGCACAAAACAGCGTGGTCAGCAGGCTCAGCCTTATCGTCCTCCACAACACCTCAAAGTAAAATCCGTCGCCGAGGAGTTCGACATAGTTGCCCAACTGGTAATTGGGAATGATCCCGACCTGCGGATCATATTCGACGAAGCTGATGCGAATGAGGTTGAATACAGGAAGCAGATAAAGCAGTCCCAGAACGATGAGCGGAGGTATGAGCAGAAGCAGCCATCCGCGCCTAGAAAGCGCATATTTATGCATTGACATGTTCCGATGCGACGAGGAAGCAATCCGATGGGCGCCAACGCAGCGTCACCGTATCGCCAACCTTTCTCATCAAGGAATGAGGCTGGCTCTGCCAGACCAGAAAGCGCGCCTCACCCTTTCGCACGACCCATTCGGTTCTGTGACCAAGGAACAGCAGACGCTCCACGGTGCCCTCAACCGTATTCCACTGACCATTCATATCCGCCTTTTCGGCCAGTTCGATATGCTCCGGCCTGACCAGCAGCTTGACCTTCGAATTATTGGCTATCGATTGGTTTTTGCGGACGGAAAATTCGCCCAGTCCGTCCACCATAACCTTGTCATGGCCCATCGCGCGACCGTCGAATACATTCGTTTCTCCAACGAACCTGGCGACGAATAGACTCGACGGATTGCTATAAACCTCATTCGGGATATCGATCTGCTCGATGCGGCCCTTGTACATCACGGCGATCCGATCGGCGATCGCCATCGCTTCTTCCTGATCGTGCGTGACCATCACGGTCGCCACATCCAGTTCGCGTAACAGGTCAAGAAGCTCGGTGCGCATTTCGAGCCTGAGCCGCGCGTCAAGATTGCTGAATGGCTCATCCAACAGCAGCAGCCGCGGACGTATGACGATTGCGCGCGCAAAAGCGATGCGCTGCTGCTCACCGCCGGAAAGTTGCGCGGGCCGTTTGGAAGCCGTGTGCGGCAAACGTACCAGAGTCAGCGCATCCCCGACCCTTGTCGTAATCTCCTTCTTCTCCAGACCGCGCATTCGCAGGCCGAACGCAACATTGTCAAAAACCGACATGTGCGGGAACAAGGCATAATTCTGGAACATTATGCCGATGTTGCGCTTTTCAGGGGGCATCCCATCCAGAGGCTCGCCCTTGATGGTGACTTGCCCGCGGTCGGGCTTTACAAAGCCCGCCAGCACCTGAAGCGTCGTGGTCTTGCCACAACCGGACGGTCCCAGAAGGCAGAGACGCTCGCCGGCCCTTATTGAGAAGGATACGTTTTCAAGTACGCGCTGCGAACCGTATGAGTGTTCAAGACCGGCGACGTGCAGATATTCCATGCCAATGTTCTCGCAATGGCCGCAATGCGGCCCAGATGCGGCGACCACGCAACGGTCACCGCCGGGGGGTCCAATCAAGACCGGTTTGATCCGGATGTCTTGTCAGACAATCAAGATTCAACGTTCGATTTCGCGATTCCAACGCTCGGTCCAAGCCGCACGATTGGCATTGATGACCGACCAATCAGGCTTGTCGAGCTTGCTGATAGCCTCGTCGCCATAAGTCAGACCCTCCGCGACATCGGCGGGCAGAACGACATTCTTGTTGGACGGTCCGATGCGCGACTCGCGTGCAAAGAATGTCTGCATTTCATCGCTCATCAGATAGTCGATCAGCTTCTGGCCCATCTCCGGATTGGGGCCATTCTTGACGAGGTTGAGCATCGGCATAACGATGGGCGCGCCCTCGGTCGGATAGACGAAATTGAGCTTGAACCCGGTCGAATTCACAAAGCGGGCCATTTCCGAATTGGTCCAGACCGTTACCCACGCCTCACCCTGCTGGAAATATTGGCTGAAGTCTGCGCCCTTGGTGAACTCGATCACATTTTCCGAAACTTCCTTCATCTTTTCGAAGCCGGGCGTGATGTTGTTCACATCGCCGCCATTGGCCTTGGCCAGCATAAGAAGCGCAAACAGACCCGGCGTCGCATCGATCGATGACATCACGATACGCCCCTTGAACCGGGGATCGGCGAGATCGTTCCATGATTTGGGAGGCTCGACGCCGGCCTTCTCAAGTGCTTCCGGCGAATAGACGATTCCCATGGCGAGCATTCCATATCCCACGCCGATATTATCGACACCGAGCGCCGCCGGCACGACATTCTTCAGGTTCGGAACAGTCGTTTCGTCTATGGGTGCAAGGAGACCGAGCTCACGAGCTACGGATTGCGGCCCGTCATCCTGACACACGACATCCAGTTCGGGCGCATTGCGCTGGGCCTGCATCTGGGAAGTAAAATAGGTCGATACGCCCGGAACATAACGAACCTTGACGTTGTTTGCCTTTTCAAACGGAGGCAGCATCTTTTCCTGAAAGCGCGCCTGAGAGGCTCCACCCCAGCAACCGAACACGACCTCACCGGCAGCGTAGGCGCTGGCGGGCAATGCCGTCGTGGCCATCGCTGCGACAAACAAGATCGAATGAACATTCCTTCTCAGAAATCTCATGGCAGTCTCCCATTACTTGGGACGCTTGAACACGGTGCGGCCCGGACCGATTACCCCGAATTCTGCAATGGCAAGCCTCGCCCTGCTTTTATTCTCGCCCTGCCCTCAGGCACCTTCCGGCCCTGAGCTTATTTTGCCGCGACCGCCGTGATTTCGATCAACACCCCGTTGCCAAGATCGTTGACGCCAATGGTCGCACGCGCGGGCCGGACGTCGGACGGAAGCCATTCGGCCCACGCTTCGTTCATCAATGGACGCTGGTTGAGATCCGTTACGAAGATCGTCGCTGAAAGCAGACGTGTCTTGTCCGTGCCTTGCTCCGCGAGAACCGCATCGATCTTTTCCGTAATCTCCGCCGTCTGGCCTTTCATGTCCTTGGTGAGATCAGTTGCAATCAAACCGCCGACATAGACCATACCTCCATGCTCAACGGCCTTGTGGCCTATCGACATCGGGCCGGTTCTCGTGATCATCCATGATCTCCTTTGCTTGTAGTTATATGATATATCTACATTCAGTAATTGCCTTGTCAACACCGTATCCACGGTACAATTGCAGGTGACGTATACATTTTGGGGACAGCCGCGCGCATTGCGCGAAAGCCGCGCGGACGGTCGTTTCAGCCCTTCTCCCGCATTTGGTCCAGGGCTTTGGCGAACACATCGTCGGAGCCCAGCTTGCCGGATTTCAGGAACAGCATCATCGGGGCCGGATAGGCGGCGTGGCAAAAGCCGCTGCCCAGTTGCGTAGGTGGTAGCGCTGTCACTTCTTCTATGCCCAAAGCATCTATAATGGCCCCGGATGTCTCTCCGCCGGACACGACCAGACGGCGAACTCCCATCTCGAACAGGCCCTTTGCTATTCCTGCAAGCAGGCGCTCGGCCTTGCGCGCGGCCTCAATTTGACCGAGAACCGACTGTGCCCTTGCCACGTCCGAATATTCCCTGGCGGTCGAAACACCAAATGGCCGATCCCCGATGTTCTTGCGTGCCCAATCCAAAGCCGCTTCAACCACCGCATTTTCTCCGCGCGGATCGAGCAGGCCGATGGTGTAAAAAGGATGTTCTTCCGCGAAGGCCGCGATTTGCGCCGAGGCGGTCGGCCCCACGCTTCCCACGATCACCGCTCCCGGCCCGCCGATCTTCTGCGGCACACCGTTCGATACGGGCGCATTTGCCTGCCGAGCGAATAGACGCGCAAAGCCCTCGATGACAGGATCGCTTGCAACGAGAACGACATTATTTTCAACCGCGAGGCGAACGGTAATGTCCACATCATTATCGTCACTCGTATCGGCAAGCACATATTTCGCGCCATCGTCAACAAGCATTCGAAACCGTTCGCACGCAGCCTGAAAGCCTTGGACCAGATATCTGTGAGAAAGCAGTGCTACCGGGGAACGGGTCTGCAACGAAAGAAAACGAACCAGATCCGGGTCACTCATTGGAGTCAACGGATCCTGCGCCTTGATGGATTCCGAAACCAGCCGCTCGCGATAGAAAAGATAGCCCTGATGTACTGTGCATCCGAATACCGGGTAGCCCGCACTCATCAGGACAGGTAAGCCGCCTTCCAAGTCCGAAAGTATGTCCGCGGCTGGGCCGATATTCCCCAGTTCGGTCGAATCGAAACTCGCGCACGCCTTGTAGATGATTGATGCGCACCCTGCAGATTTCAATGCATTCGCGGCCTGCGATATGATCTTCCGGCTCTCATCGACCGGCAAAAGACGCGAGCGCGTCGCAATTATAAGCACGCTGGCGTCGTGCTGCTCCGGCAAGTAATCGGACCTGAAATAGACCGGTGCGCGAATGGAGGCCCCTTCGAGAAGTCCCGCCACAAGAAGCGCACCCGTGAAATCGTCAGCAATTATGCCCAGCCGGCCAGACAGTTCCATTTCGCCATCCTCGCCTCACGGCGCGACAACGCGCCAGGCGCAACATAATAGCATCAATTTTATATATGATATATTTTTCAAGGCAACGCATCGGACACGGCAGCGTGAAATCCATGATATATTTTGTATCGCAATTCTGATAGAGCACCCGAAAAGATAGCGAACCAAAGGTCCATGCAACAAGGCGTTCAAACCATAGCGCGCGATAACCTCACCTCTCGCGTATACAATCAATTGCGAGCCTCATTAATGGAAGGCAAATTCTGGCCCGGCCATCGGTTCAAGATTCGCGAATTGGCAGCGGCCATGGGTGTTTCCGAAACACCGGTGCGCGAAGCGGTGATGCAACTCGTGCGCGAAAAAGGCCTAGAGATGAAGGCCGCCAAATCAATTACGGTCGCGCAATTGAGTCTGGCCCAGTATCTGGAACTACGCGACATTCGTTTGCATCTGGAAGGCATGGCCAGCGAGGTTGCGACTTCCAAGATCGACAACGATACCATCCAGAAGCTTCACAGGTTCCATGAGGAACTCATCAAGGCCGAGGATGAAGGCCGTTGGCCGGATGCGCTGCTGGCCAATTGGAAGTTCCATCATACGATCTATCGTGCCGCGGAGATGCCGGAGCTTCTTGCGCTAATTGAGGGTATCTGGTTGCGAAACGGTCCACTCGTGAATTTTCAATACCCCCATGCGCGTCCTACCTATCCCGGAAAGCACCAACATCTGAACGTGTTGAGTGCGCTGGGCAGGCGTGATCCCGTCGCAGTGCGTCAGGCCATGCAGAACGATTTGAAGGAAGGCGGCGTGGGCCTTGTACGGCTGCTGGAAAAGATCGAGTCGGGCGAAATAGACAGTGAGGATCTCAGGCGTGAAGCCGCAGGCAATGTAAAGCCTGAACCGGACCGAGCCGTTGGCTCACCGGCCTTGCGATGAGCATTTCCTTTCCAATCGCAGTTTATTGGATTGCTTATACCGGCTCGAAATCGGCAACCTGAGCGACGATTTTCAGCGCTTCGTCGGTAATCTGAAGGGTTTCGTCGATTATTTCGGGCGTATGCGCCGTCGACAGAAACATCGTGTGTGCCGGGTGAAAGTAAGCACCCCGTTTGAGGGCCTCGACGCAAAATCTGGTTCCCATGACGCAATTCTTGTCGCCCTCGAACAGGAAGACCGGCATCTGCACCGGCCCACTCTGACGCAAGGGGAGACCGTATTTCTCGGCCTGCGCCTGTATTCCATCTCGCAACCGCTGACCTGAAGCCGTCATAAGCGAAATCGCGTCCGAGGACTTCAGCTTGGTGATGGTTGCAATGGAAGCAGCCATGGCAACCCCTGCCGTCCAGAATGAACCAGTGGTGAATATACTCGCCGCCGCCTTCCGAAACCGGTCATTGCCCGTCACCGCCGCAAGCGCACGCCCATTTGCAATTGCTTTGCTCCATGCGGCCAGATCGGGACGCACCCCCACCAACTCCCAGCTTCCGCCCAGATCCAGCCTGAACCCCGCTCGGACATCATCGACGATCAACGCGGCATCGGCCTCGTCTGCCATCTTCCGCGCCGCGCGGGCAAATTCCAGCGTTGGCATCTCGTGCATCTTTCCCAGATCATGCTTGAACGCCGACACGAGAATTGCCGCCAGATCCCCCTTTACGCTGTCGGCAGCGGCTTCGAGACTGCCGACATCATTGAATTGGTAATAGACAATATGGGCGCGGTCTTCTGCGGTCACCCCTTCGAGAGATGGCGTACACCACGGGATCGCTCCGTGATAAGCGCCCTCTGCGACCAGTATCTTGCGCTTGCGTGTCCCCGCACGTGCTATAGTAACGCAGGCGGTGGTAGCGTCGGTCCCATTTTTTGAAAACAGTGCCCAATCCGCGTGCGGGATCGTATCGATCATCAATTCGGCCAGTTCGACCAGTCTGGGAGTGGGGCCGTTCAAACCGTCGCCCAATTTGATCTGCCGTGCCGCCGCTTCTTCGACATCCGGATCGCCATACCCCAAAATCATGGGACCCCAAGCACACATGTAATCAATGTAGCTACGGCCATTCGCATCCCATGTGCGGCACCCTTCTCCCCGCACAAAATATTGCGGATAGCCGGCCGGAACCCTGCTGACGCTTTGATGCCCCCACATTCCACCCGGAATCACTTTTTCCGCACGGGCCCTCAAGGCGGCATCGGGAGATTGTGCTGTCATCTTTTCATTCCTGAATCGCTATCTTTGCATTTCGATATATCATGTATCCTATTCGAGCAAGTCCCTTGTTGGGATGATCGAATCTGCGTTGATCGTCGTGCTGCGCCGCATTGATCCGATCCCCATGGGGAAACCAAGTTGACGACCCTTATGATATATCATACATCATTTAGATATCCCGCTCAATGATGAGCATCAACAGCTCCGGGAGGCCACGACATGAGCTCAAAAGATTTGCGCGCCGTATTGATCGACGCATGTCTGCAAGCCGATAGGCTGGGGCTGAACAGCGGCACTGCGGGAAATCTCAGCGTTCGCTACGCAGACCGGATGCTCATTACGCCAACCGGCATCGCCTGTTGCGACTTGAAGCAGAATATGATCGTCGAATGTGCTCTCGATGGTGGTCATTCTGGGCGCTGGCGCCCGTCGAGCGAGTGGAACATGCACGCGGAAATCTACAAGGCTTTTCCTGAGGCTCAGGCGGTGGTTCATGCACATCCCGACAATTGCGTCGCCCTGTCCTGTCTGCGCAAGCCGCTGCCTGCCTTTCACTATATGATCGCAAGCTTCGGAGGCGACGACGTGCCCTGTTCCGCCTACGCATGTTTCGGCAGCCGCGAACTTGCACAGGCAGCCGTTCAAGCATTGCAGGGCCGCAATGCATGTTTGCTCGCCAATCATGGAATGATCTGCTTCTCCGATTCGGCGGACAAGGCGGTGGCAAACGCAGCCAAGCTCGAAACTCTCGCGCGCCAGTATCTCAAGGCACACACAATCGCCTCGCCCGTGCTCCTTGACGAAGCCGAGATGAGGACTGTGCGCTCGCAATATCGGACATATGGTCAGCAGCCCGCGGCAGATATTTCAGGGAACGACTCTTGAGCAAAAGGTGTGACCTTGCATTGATCGACACCACATATAGACAAGCTGCATTCCGCGCAGGATATAGATCAGCTACATGAAATCGCTCGAAAAGGCCGCGCCGCCGTGTCATCGACTGATTGCGCCGTACAGGCAAGGCTATGTACAGTAAGGCATTAGTGCCGCTGATCTGTTCACCGCGCTTTACTTTTCCGAGCTATGCCTTGACCCAAAAAAGATCCCGGTTGAGTAGAGCACTACCGCGCTGTACTTTCAACCGTGCATAACACCGCTATTCAAGCTCAAACCGCCTCCCCTGTGCGCCGACTGACCCAAAGAGATTACCGATCTCGGCGGATGGCAGAGATGCGTGGCGAAACAGGAGGTGGCGTGCTTCGGCACTTGCCCGTCATAGGGCATTAACCGGCCATCAGCGCCTCGATCAGGAAGGGGCCACGGCGAGAAAGCCCGATATTCAATAGCTTCGTAAACTGGTCTGCGCTTTCAGCCCGCGCGGCTTCCACGCCCATGCCCCTGGCCAAAGAACACCAATCGAGTGCAGGATCGACTATCTCCAGCATACGGCGGGCATTGCGGCCGAAATCATTCACGCCGACATTGCGCATCTCACCCTTGAGAATGGAGTAGCCACGATTGGAGAAGACGATCGTAAGCACATCCAGGTCCTCCCTCGCCTGTGTCCACAGGCCCTGAATAGTGTACATACCGCTGCCGTCGGCCTGCAGGGCAATCACCTTGCGATCCGGACAGGCAATGCCGGCGCCGACCGCCAGCGGAATGCCTTCGCCGATGGCGCCGCCGGTAAGCGGAATATGATCGTGCGGTTTGAGGCCCGGTGCAAGCGCCGCCAGCCGACCGGCGGATGTGATGGATTCCTCGCAGATAATGGCATTTTCCGGCAGGGCATGCGCAACCGCGACGGAGATGCTGTCGGCATTCAGCTCGCCAGTGGGAGCTGCAATCTCGTGCTGCGTGAAGCGGTTGGGGGCGAAAGGCGAGTCCTTTCGTATCCCGATTTCCTCGGCCAGCGCGTCGAGCACCTTAGCGAGATCGCTTTCATGGCCCGCCAATTCAATGACCTTGCAATCGGGCTGAAGCATGGTGCTCGGTTTGCCTGGGTATGCGAAAAAGCTGACCGGCTGCTTGCCGCCGACACAGATCGCGACCTCGAATTGGCGCAGCGCTGCGATTGCTTGATCTACATTGTAGGGGATTGGACGCGCCGCAACACGCCCTGCCCCGCGTTCGGTGCGGTCGGACGTCTGCGAGAACAAAGCCGCACCGGTGGCGACCGATATTCGGCCTGCGGTTTCCAGGGCATTGGCGCGCAGAGCCCGCCCGGCAAGTATGATGACAGTGCGCTTTCCGTCGCGCAAAGCCGTGGCAGCAGCCGACAAGGCTGCGCTCGAAATAGCCGGCCGTTCCGGCAGCGTCACCGGCGAAAGCGCCTCGGGCTTGACATCGCCCCAGGCAGCATTGGCCGGCAGGATCATAGTGGAGACACCGCGTCTCATCAGCGCTTCCATATAGGCTTCTTCCGTTCTGGCGCGGACGTCGGCCGCGTCAGCGATGCGGCCGACCCAGTGCGACATAGGTCGCGCGAGGCTTTCGATATCGCTGGTCAATGGGGCGTCATGGGCCAGGTGATAGGTGGCATGGTCGCCCACCACGTTGATTATCGGCGTGCGGGCGCGGCGGGCGTTGTGCAGATTGGCAAGGCCATTGGCGAGACCCGGCCCAGTGTGCAGCAGCGTGGCGGCTGGTTTGTCGGCCATGCGCGCATAGCCGTCGGCAGCACCGGTCACCACGCCTTCCGAGAGCCCAAGCACACAACGCATTGCAGGTTTGCGATCGAGCGCTGCCACGAAGTGCATTTCCGAGGTGCCGGGGTTGGCGAAGCAGACATCGACGTTGTTGACCAGCAATACGTCGCAAAGCATGTCAGCGCCGTTCATCGTGTTCCCTTTCGTCTGTAGTCAGGAAAACAGCGACATCCAATACCAGGCCGGAAAGTTGGCTCAGAAGAACGCCTGCAGCCCTGTCTGGGCGCGGCCCAGGATGAGGGCGTGGACATCGTGCGTGCCCTCATAGGTGTTGACCGTCTCCAGGTTCTGCGCATGGCGCATCACATGATATTCGATCTGGATGCCGTTGCCGCCATGCATGTCGCGGGCGGCCCGCGCAATCTCCAGCGCCTTGCCGCAATTGTTGCGCTTGACGATCGAGATCATCTCAGGGGCAAACTTGCCCTCATCCATCAGACGCCCGACGCGTAGGCTCCCCTGCAGCCCGAGCGCGATCTCGGTCTGCATGTCGGCAAGCTTCTTCTGGAAAAGCTGGGTGCCGGCCAAAGGCTTGCCGAACTGCTTGCGATCGAGCCCGTATTGCCGGGCGCGGAACCAGCAGTCCTCCGCCGCCCCCATGGCGCCCCAGGAGATGCCGTA
>NZ_VLJP01000050.1 GCF_007829525.1 Mesorhizobium sp. J18 | reverse complement strand
AGATGGCCAAAGGAAAATTTGAGCGTACGAAGCCGCATGTTAACATTGGGACGATTGGTCATGTTGACCATGGCAAGACGTCGTTGACGGCTGCGATTACGAAGTATTTTGGCGAGTTCAAGGCGTATGACCAGATTGATGCTGCGCCTGAGGAGAAGGCGCGCGGCATCACGATCTCGACGGCGCATGTGGAGTATGAGACGGAGAACCGTCACTATGCGCATGTGGACTGCCCTGGGCATGCGGATTATGTGAAGAACATGATCACGGGTGCCGCGCAGATGGACGGTGCGATCCTGGTTGTTTCTGCTGCCGATGGTCCGATGCCGCAGACGCGCGAGCACATTCTGCTTGCCCGCCAGGTTGGTGTTCCGGCGATTGTGGTTTTTTTGAACAAGGTTGACCAGGTTGACGATCCGGAGCTTTTGGAGCTTGTCGAGCTTGAGGTTCGCGAGCTTCTGTCTGCCTATGAGTTTCCTGGCGACGACATTCCGATTGTGAAGGGTTCGGCGCTTGCTGCGCTTGAGGACTCCAACAAGGAGATCGGCGAGGATGCGGTTCGCGAGCTGATGAAGCAGGTCGATGCCTATATTCCGACGCCTGAGCGTCCGATTGACCAGCCGTTCCTGATGCCGATTGAGGATGTGTTCTCGATCTCGGGCCGCGGCACGGTTGTGACGGGTCGTGTGGAGCGCGGCGTTGTCAAGGTTGGCGAGGAGATCGAGATTGTCGGCATCCGTCCGACGTCGAAGACGACGGTTACGGGCGTTGAGATGTTCCGCAAGCTTTTGGACCAGGGTCAGGCGGGCGACAATATTGGTGCGCTTCTTCGCGGTGTTGAGCGAGACGGTGTTGAGCGCGGGCAGGTTCTGGCGAAGCCGGGCACTGTGACGCCGCACACGAAGTTCAAGGCGGAGGCCTATATCCTGACGAAGGAGGAGGGTGGCCGTCATACGCCGTTCTTCACCAACTACCGTCCGCAGTTTTACTTCCGCACGACGGATGTGACCGGCATCGTGAAGCTGCCTGAGGGGACGGAGATGGTGATGCCTGGCGACAATGTTACGGTTGACGTCGAGCTGATCGTGCCGATCGCCATGGAGGAGAAGCTGCGCTTCGCCATCCGTGAGGGCGGCCGCACCGTCGGCGCCGGCATCGTCGCCAGCATCACGGAATAAAAAAGGCTTCTATTGCGGGCGGCCGATTGCCGCGGCCCGCAAATCCACTTGAAGCTTTTCGAGTGGCGGATTAGAAGCATCGCGCTGCCCTGGAGCGGCGATCTAGGGGTATAGCTCAGTTGGTAGAGCGACGGTCTCCAAAACCGTAGGTCGGGGGTTCGAGCCCCTCTGCCCCTGCCATGTCCTTATGAAAAGAAGAGTTCCACCGCCTTGGGTACTTGCAAGCCGAGGGAATCGGATTTATGTAGGGAAAACAGACATGCGGTGCGTGAAGCTGGTGGTCCGGCTTTACGCGCCCTTGTTGCGTGGGTGAAGCATTGTGGCTGATTCGCCTGTTTGCTTTTGATCCTTGCAATTCAATGCTCCCTTGAGGAGCGAAGAGAATGTTCCGGAGAAAATCCGGGCGCGTCCATTAAGAGCGGCAGATGGCGTCGAGAACGAGTAATCCCTTTACCTTCCTCCAGCAGGTGAGGTCGGAAACGGCCAAGGTCACCTGGCCATCGAGGCGCGAGACCCTGATATCGACGCTCATGGTCATCGCTTTCGTGTTCATCGCGGCGATCTTTTTCTTCGCCGCGGACCAGTTGATGGGCTGGGCCGTCGAGCTGATCCTGGGGATCAGCAGATAATACCACCGATAACGGAGAGCCTGTGAAATGACTGCGCGGTGGTACATCGTCCACGCCTATTCGAACTTCGAGAAGAAGGTGGCCGAATCCATTCTGGACCAGGCCAAGCAGAAGGGTTTGAGTGACCATATCGAGCAGGTCGTGGTGCCGACCGAGAAGGTCGTGGAGGTGCGTCGCGGGCGCAAGGTGGATGCCGAGCGCAAATTCTTCCCCGGCTATGTGCTGGTGCGGGCCAATCTGACCGACGCTGTGTTCAGCTTGATCAAGAACACGCCGAAGGTCACTGGGTTCCTTGGGGATTCCAAGCCTGTGCCGATCACGAATGCCGAAGCCGAGCGCATCCTGATTCAGGTGCAAGAGGGAGTGGAGCGTCCGAAGCCGTCCGTCACTTTCGAGATTGGCGAGCAAGTGCGGGTTTCGGATGGGCCGTTCGCTTCCTTCAACGGTTTTGTCCAGGAAGTGGACGAGGAGCGTTCGCGGCTCAAGGTGGAAGTTTCGATCTTCGGGCGTGCCGTACCCGTCGATCTCGAATTCGGTCAGGTCGAGAAATCCTGACCGGGACGGCCGGGCTACGGCCCGGATCGAGAGGTGGGAGGTGGAGGCGGCTTTAGCCGGCTGCATGAACCCGGACCACCAAACTGCAACCGCCGGATTTCCGGCAGCATGACAAGGCAGATGAGAAATGGCTAAGAAAGTTGCAGGCCAGCTCAAGCTTCAGGTTCCCGCGGGGTCGGCTACGCCGTCGCCCCCGATCGGACCTGCGCTTGGTCAGCGCGGCATCAATATCATGGAGTTCTGCAAGGCGTTCAACGCCCAGAGCCAGGAAATGGAGAAGGGTTCGCCAATCCCGGTGGTCATCACCTACTACCAGGACAAGTCGTTCACCTTCACCATGAAGACCCCGCCTGTGAGCTACTTCCTCAAGAAGGCGGCCAAGATCAAGTCTGGCTCGAAGGAACCGGGCAAGTCCACAATCGGCAACATCTCGCGCGATAAGGTGCGGGAGATCGCCGAGGCGAAGATGAAGGATCTGAACGCGAACGACGTCGAGGCGGCCATGCGCATGGTTGAAGGCTCGGCTCGTTCCATGGGTCTCGAGGTGGTGGGCTGAGATGGCTAAGAAAATCGCAAAGCGTCTGGCGAAAGCCAATGAAGGCATCGACCGGAGCAAGCAATACCCTCTCGAGGAGGCGGTCAAGCTCCTGAAGGAGCGGGCCACCGCCAAGTTCGACGAGACGATCGAGGTGGCGATGAATCTCGGCGTTGATCCGCGTCATGCGGACCAGATGGTCCGTGGCGTCGTCAATCTGCCGAACGGCACCGGGCGCTCGGTTCGCGTGGCCGTGTTTGCCAAGGGCGACAAGGCCGAAGAGGCCAAGGCTGCAGGTGCCGATATCGTGGGCGCCGAAGATCTGGTCGAGACGGTGCAGAAGGGCGAGATAAATTTTGACCGCTGCATCGCCACGCCGGACATGATGCCGCTGGTCGGCCGCCTCGGCAAGGTGCTTGGTCCGCGCGGCATGATGCCGAACCCGAAGGTCGGGACCGTTACTCCGGACGTCGCGGCGGCCGTGAAGGCTTCCAAGGGCGGTGCGGTCGAGTTCCGTGTTGAGAGGGCCGGTATCGTTCATGCCGGTGTCGGCAAGGCTTCCTTCGACAGCGCTGCGATTGCGGAGAATATCCGCGCATTCGCCGATGCCGTCATCAAGGCCAAACCTTCCGGCGCCAAGGGTAATTATGTCAAGAAGGTCGCGTTGAGCTCGACCATGGGACCCGGTCTCAAGATCGATCCCTCGACGCTCGCCGTATCTTGATGTTTTGATGCGGAAGAAGGCGATATCGCCTTCTTCCATTTACGGAATTCCGAAGCTTTCGGGCTTCGGATACGGAAGGAAACTTCCGGAACATCCTGTCCGAGATTGCGGGCGGCTCGCCTTAATTCGCAATGAGCCTGCATGAGACGGGTGAGACCTGACACCGGAGCGTTTCGGCGTTCCCTTGGATGGTTCGAACCGTGTTTTGCCTTTTGTCGACTGGCCGGCATTGCCGGCATGGCGAAAGGGGACAGGATCCTCAAGCGTCGTTTGGATGATCCGGGATCCTCGGATGGTCCGACGGCAAAAGGCAACCCGGCAACCGTTCCTGAGGAATGGTTGTCAACTGGAGATAGGCAGTGGACAGAGCGGAAAAACGCGCATTTGTCACGGACCTGAACCAGGTGTTCAACAGCACCGGGTCGGTGGTCGTGGCGCACTATGCCGGTCTTACCGTCGCGCAGATGAACGATCTTCGTTCCAGGATGCGTCAGGCGGGAGGCACCGTCAAAGTCGCGAAGAACCGTCTCGCCAAGATCGCTCTTCAGGGCACTCCGTCCGAAGGCATTCAGGCGCTGTTCGAAGGACAGACGCTTATTGCTTATTCGGACGATCCGGTTGCGGCTCCGAAAGTGGCCAGCGACTTCGCCAAGACGAATGACAATCTCGTCATTCTCGGCGGAGCCATGGGCGCTACTAGTCTCGATCCCGATGGTGTGAAGGCGCTTGCCTCTCTGCCGTCGCTGGACGAGCTTCGGGCCAAGATCGTCGGCATGATCAACACGCCGGCAACCCGGATCGCGCAGGTCGTCAACGCTCCGGCAGGTCAGCTTGCCCGCGTTTTCGGCGCCTATGCCCGGAAGGACGAGGCGGCATGAGGCCGTTCCTCGCTGTCATCACAAACACCTGTTCGAACTTTGCAAAGGAAATGAAAAATGGCTGATCTCGCCAAGATCGTTGAAGACCTTTCGAGCCTGACCGTCCTCGAGGCGGCCGAGCTTTCGAAGATGCTTGAAGAGAAGTGGGGCGTTTCCGCCGCTGCTCCGGTTGCCGTCGCGGCTGCCGGCGGTGCTGCTGGCGCTCCGGCCGAAGCTGCCGAGGAGAAGACCGAATTCGACGTCATTCTCGCCGACGCGGGCGGCCAGAAGATCAACGTGATCAAGGAAGTGCGCGCCATCACCGGCCTTGGCCTCAAGGAAGCCAAGGACCTGGTCGAGGCCGCGCCGAAGCCGGTCAAGGAAGGCGTTGCCAAGGATGAGGCCGAGAAGATCAAGGCCCAGCTTGAAGGCGCCGGCGCCAAGGTCGAGCTGAAGTAAGTCTTCGGAGGCKGTCGCGGGCGCTTGTGCCGCCCGCGGCAGCCTCGGAAAAAGGGGCGTGAGAAAAACCTCTTTCCTGAGGGCCGGGAACGGCTTTCAGGAAACGGGTTTTTCGCCCGTTAAGGATGGACCGCCTGAAGCGGAGGGCGGTCTGGTATGCGGAAGGCAAGCCAGTTAGGCACCAAGGAGCGACGATGGCCCAGACCCAGACATTCAATGGTCGCAGGCGCGTACGCAAGTTTTTCGGTAAGATTCCGGAAGTTGCGGAGATGCCGAACCTCATCGAGGTTCAGAAAGCTTCCTATGATCAATTCCTTATGGTGGACGAGCCCGAAGGCGGCCGTCCGGACGAGGGGCTTCAGGCAGTTTTCAAGTCGGTATTCCCGATCTCCGATTTCGCGGGCACGGCTATGCTCGAATTCGTCAAATACGAGTTCGAGGCGCCGAAATTCGACGTTGACGAATGCCGGCAGCGCGACCTGACCTATGCGGCGCCGCTGAAGGTGACGCTGCGCCTCATCGTGTTCGATGTGGACGAGGATACCGGCGCGAAGTCGATCAAGGACATCAAGGAGCAGGACGTCTACATGGGCGACATGCCGCTCATGACGTCGAACGGCACCTTCATCATCAACGGCACCGAGCGCGTGATTGTTTCCCAGATGCATCGCTCGCCGGGCGTCTTCTTCGATCATGACAAGGGCAAGTCGCATTCGAGCGGCAAGCTGCTGTTCGCCGCCCGCGTCATCCCGTATCGCGGCTCCTGGCTCGACATCGAGTTCGATTCCAAGGATGTGGTGCATGCGCGCATCGACCGTCGCCGCAAGATTCCGGTGACGTCGCTGCTTATGGCTCTCGGCATGGACGGCGAGGAGATCCTTTCGACCTTCTACGAGAAGCTCACCTATATCCGTGACGGGGAAGCGTGGCGGGTACCGTATTCCGCGGAGCGTTTCCGTGGCATGAAGGCCGTCAGCGACCTGATTGACGCCGACACCGGAGAAGTGGTTGTCGAGGCGGGCAAGAAGATCACCGCGCGACAGGCGCGCCAGCTCGCCGAGAAGGGCCTCAAGGCCATCAAGGCGACGGAAGAGGATCTTCTCGGCAACTATCTCGCCGAAGATATCGTCAATCCCGAGACGGGCGAGATCTATCTCGAGGCCGGCGACGAGATCGACGAGAAGACGCTGAAGGTGCTGCTCGATACCGGCGAGACCGAGGTGAATTTCCTCGACATCGACCATGTCAATGTCGGCGGCTACATCCGCAACACGCTTGCGGTGGACAAGAACGAGGGGCGTCAGGACGCACTTTTCGACATCTATCGCGTCATGCGTCCGGGCGAACCGCCGACGCTCGAAACCGCCGAGGCGATGTTCCATTCGTTGTTCTTCGATTCCGAGCGTTACGACCTTTCCGCGGTCGGACGCGTCAAGATGAATATGCGCCTGGAACTCGACTGCCCTGACACCGTGCGCGTGCTGCGCAAGGAAGACATTATCGCGGTGGTCAGGACCCTGGTCGAATTGCGCGACGGCAAGGGCGAGATCGATGATATCGACAATCTCGGCAATCGCCGCGTGCGTTCCGTCGGCGAGCTGATGGAGAACCAGTACCGCGTCGGCCTGCTCCGCATGGAGCGCGCCATCAAGGAGCGCATGTCCTCGATCGAGATCGACACGGTCATGCCGCAGGATCTGATCAACGCCAAGCCGGCAGCCGCTGCCGTGCGCGAGTTCTTCGGCTCCTCGCAGCTCTCGCAGTTCATGGACCAGACGAATCCGCTGTCGGAGATCACGCACAAGCGCCGCCTCTCGGCTCTCGGACCGGGCGGTCTGACCCGCGAGCGTGCCGGCTTCGAGGTGCGCGACGTGCATCCAACGCATTATGGCCGCATCTGCCCGATCGAGACGCCGGAAGGCCCGAATATCGGTCTTATCAACAGCTTGGCGACCTTTGCTCGCGTCAACAAATACGGTTTCATCGAAACGCCGTATCGCAAGATCGTCGATGGCAAGGTGACGCAGGAAGTCATTTATCTGTCCGCTATGGAGGAGGCCAAGCACTATGTTGCGCAGGCCAATGCCGAGCTCGACAAGAATGGCCGCTTCGCGGACGAATTTGTGGTCTGCCGCCATGCCGGTGAGGTCATGATGGCGCCGCGCGAGAACGTGGATCTGATGGACGTTTCGCCGAAGCAGCTTGTTTCGGTGGCGGCGGCCCTGATTCCGTTCCTCGAGAATGACGACGCCAACCGCGCCCTCATGGGCTCCAACATGCAGCGTCAAGCCGTGCCTCTGGTGCGTGCCGAGGCTCCCTTCGTCGGCACCGGAATGGAGCCGGTTGTGGCCCGCGATTCGGGAGCGGCGATCGCCGCACGCAGGACCGGCGTGGTCGATCAGGTCGATGCGACGCGTATAGTCATCCGGGCCACTGAAGAGGTGGACGCCTCGCAGTCGGGTGTGGACATCTACCGGCTGATGAAGTTCCAGCGCTCGAACCAGAACACCTGCATCAACCAGCGCCCGCTGGTGAAGGTGGGCGATTTCGTCAACAAGGGCGATATCATCGCCGACGGTCCGTCGACGGACCTGGGCGATCTGGCACTCGGCCGGAACGTGCTCGTCGCGTTCATGCCCTGGAACGGCTACAATTACGAGGATTCGATCCTTCTCTCCGAGCGCATTGTCCGCGACGACATCTTCACTTCGATCCATATCGAGGAATTCGAGGTGATGGCTCGCGACACCAAGCTTGGACCGGAGGAGATCACGCGCGACATTCCGAATGTTTCGGAAGAGGCGCTGAAGAACCTCGATGAGGCCGGCATCGTCTATATCGGCGCGGAAGTACAGCCGGGTGACATCCTGGTCGGTAAGATCACGCCGAAGGGCGAAAGCCCGATGACGCCGGAAGAGAAGCTTCTGCGCGCCATCTTCGGTGAGAAGGCGTCCGATGTGCGCGACACCTCCATGCGCATGCCGCCCGGCACCTACGGGACGGTGGTCGAGGTCCGCGTGTTCAACCGCCACGGCGTCGAGAAGGACGAGCGTGCCATGGCGATCGAGCGCGAGGAGATCGAGCGCCTCGCCAAGGACCGTGACGACGAGCAGTCGATCCTTGACCGCAATGTGTATAGCCGCCTGGCCGATATGCTTGCCGGCAAGGAGGCAATTGCCGGTCCGAAGGGCTTTAAGAAGGGCGCGACGCTTACCAGCGAACTGCTCGATGAGTATCCGCGGTCGCAATGGTGGCAATTTGCCGTCGAGGACGAGAAGATTCAGGGCGAACTCGAAGCGCTGCGCAGCCAGTATGACGACTCCAAGAAGGCGCTTGAACAGCGCTTCATGGACAAGGTCGAGAAGGTCCAGCGCGGCGACGAGATGCCTCCCGGCGTCATGAAGATGGTCAAGGTTTTCGTTGCCGTGAAGCGCAAGATGCAGCCCGGCGACAAGATGGCTGGCCGTCACGGCAACAAGGGCGTCGTCTCGCGCATCATGCCGATCGAGGACATGCCGTTCCTGGAGGACGGCACGCATGTCGATATCGTGCTGAATCCGCTTGGCGTGCCGAGCCGCATGAATGTCGGCCAGATCCTTGAAACCCATCTCGGTTGGGCCTGCGCGGGTATGGGCAAGAAGATCGGCGACCTGATCGATGCCTATCGCGAAAGCGGTGAAATCAAGCCGCTGCGCGATACCATCGAGAAGCTGATCCCGGCTAACGAGCGCAACGAGCCCGTCCGCGACTATGACGATGAAAGCGTCGTGCGTCTCGGCGAGCAGATGCGGCGTGGCGTGTCCATCGCAACGCCGGTCTTCGACGGTGCCCATGAATCCGACATCAACGAGATGCTCAAGGAAGCGGGACTCCAGACCAGCGGTCAGGTGACGCTTTACGACGGACGTACGGGCGAGGCTTTCGACCGCAACGTTACCGTGGGCTACATCTACATGCTGAAGCTGCACCATCTGGTGGATGACAAGATCCACGCCCGTTCGATCGGTCCGTACTCGCTGGTCACCCAGCAGCCGCTGGGCGGCAAGGCACAGTTCGGCGGTCAGCGCTTCGGTGAGATGGAGGTCTGGGCGCTGGAAGCCTACGGCGCTGCCTATACCTTGCAGGAGATGCTGACGGTGAAGTCGGACGACGTGGCCGGCCGCACCAAGGTCTACGAGGCGATCGTGCGTGGCGACGACACGTTCGAGGCCGGTATTCCGGAGAGCTTCAACGTTCTTGTCAAGGAAATGCGCTCACTGGGCCTCAACGTCGAGCTCGAGAATTCGCGTATCGAGGAGCAGCCGGCACGCTTGCCGGATGCGGCCGAGTAGGAAAAAAGTGCTGCCGCGGGGCGAGATCTCCGCGGCAGCGTCGACGGTTTTCGGTCGCAGCGGCGGCCGGCTGGAATTGCGGGCATTGTTCGCCCAACCAAGTTGGAAAGGGGTCTCGGTGACCCCGTATAGGAGATCGGCATGAACCAAGAGGTCATGAATCTTTTCAATCCTCAGGCGCCGGCGCAGACTTTCGATTCGATCCGGATCTCGCTGGCGAGCCCTGAGAAGATTCTCTCCTGGTCTTACGGCGAGATAAAGAAGCCCGAGACAATCAATTACCGCACGTTCAAGCCCGAGCGTGACGGCCTGTTCTGCGCGCGCATTTTCGGTCCGATCAAGGACTACGAATGCTTGTGCGGCAAGTACAAGCGCATGAAGTACAAAGGCGTCATCTGCGAGAAGTGCGGCGTCGAGGTCACGCTGTCGCGCGTGCGCCGTGAGCGCATGGGCCATATTGAGCTCGCCGCCCCGGTGGCGCATATCTGGTTCCTGAAGTCGCTGCCGAGCCGTATCGGCACGCTGCTCGACATGACGCTCAAGGATATCGAGCGGGTTCTCTATTTTGAGAATTATATCGTGACCGAGCCGGGCCTGACCGCGCTCAAGGAGAACCAGCTCCTCTCCGAAGAGGAGTATATGCTGGCGATCGACGAGTATGGCGAGGATTCCTTCACCGCCATGATCGGTGCCGAGGCGATCCACCATCTTCTCGAGGTCATGGACCTGGAGAAGATCGCGGGCGAACTGCGCTCCGAGCTTGCCTCCACGACGTCCGAGTTGAAGCAGAAGAAGCTTCTGAAGCGCCTCAAGGTGGTGGAGAACTTCCTCGAGTCCGGCAACCGGCCCGAATGGATGGTCATGAAGGTCATTCCGGTGATCCCGCCGGATCTGCGTCCGCTGGTGCCGCTGGACGGCGGCCGTTTCGCCACGTCGGACCTCAACGATCTGTACCGCCGCGTGATCAACCGTAACAACCGCTTGAAGCGGCTGATCGAGCTGCGCGCGCCCGGTATCATCATCCGCAACGAGAAGCGCATGCTTCAGGAAGCGGTGGACGCGCTGTTCGACAATGGCCGTCGCGGCCGCGTCATCACCGGCGCCAACAAGCGTCCGCTGAAATCGCTGTCGGATATGCTCAAGGGCAAGCAGGGCCGCTTCCGCCAGAATCTGCTCGGCAAGCGCGTTGACTATTCCGGCCGTTCGGTAATCGTGACCGGTCCGGAACTGAAGCTGCATCAGTGCGGCCTGCCGAAGAAGATGGCGCTGGAGCTGTTCAAGCCGTTCATCTATGCGCGGCTCGACGCCAAGGGCTACTCCTCGACGGTCAAGCAGGCCAAGAAGCTGGTCGAGAAGGAGAGGCCGGAAGTCTGGGATATCCTCGATGAGGTCATCCGCGAGCATCCGGTGCTCCTGAACCGTGCGCCGACCCTGCATCGCCTCGGCATCCAGGCTTTCGAACCCACCCTGATCGAAGGCAAGGCGATCCAGCTTCATCCGCTGGTCTGCACGGCCTTCAATGCTGACTTCGATGGCGACCAGATGGCGGTCCACGTGCCGCTGTCGCTGGAGGCTCAGCTCGAAGCCCGCGTGCTGATGATGTCGACCAACAACATCCTGCATCCGGCTTCCGGCGCGCCGATCATCGTCCCGTCGCAGGACATGGTTCTTGGACTCTATTACCTGTCCATCATGAACCAGAACGAGCCGGGCGAGGGCATGGCTTTCGCCGACATGGGCGAATTGCACCATGCGCTCGAGAACAAGGTCGTGACCCTGCATACCAAGATCAAGGGTCGCTATAAGACCGTGGACGAGAACGGCAACCCGGTCTCGAAGATCTACGAGACGACGCCTGGCCGTCTGATCGTAGGCGAGTTGCTGCCGAAGAATCCGAACGTTCCCTTCGATATCTGCAACCAGGAGCTGACCAAGAAGAACATCTCCAAGATGATCGACACGGTCTATCGCCATTGCGGACAGAAGGAGACGGTCATTTTCTGCGACCGCATCATGGCGCTCGGCTTCAGTCATGCCTGCCGCGCCGGCATCTCCTTCGGCAAGGACGACATGCTGATTCCGGATACCAAGCACAAGCTGGTTGCCGAGACCGAAGCACTCGCGAAGGAATACGAGCAGCAGTACAATGACGGCCTGATCACTCAGGGCGAGAAGTACAACAAGGTCGTCGACGCCTGGGCGAAATGCTCGGAGAAGGTCGCCGATGAGATGATGGCGCGCATCAAGGCGGTCGAATTCGACGAAAACGGTCGTCAGAAGCCGATGAATTCGATCTACATGATGTCGCATTCCGGTGCGCGCGGCTCGCCGACCCAGATGCGCCAGCTTGCCGGCATGCGCGGCCTGATGGCCCGCCCGGATGGCTCGATCATCGAGACGCCGATCATCTCGAACTTCAAGGAAGGCCTGACCGTGATGGAGTACTTCAACTCCACCCACGGCGCCCGTAAGGGTCTGGCCGACACCGCCTTGAAGACCGCGAATTCGGGTTATCTGACCCGCCGTCTGGTCGACGTGGCGCAGGATTGCATCGTGACGGTGCAGGATTGCGGCACCGACAAGGGCCTGACCATGCAGCCGATCGTGGATGCGGGACAGGTCGTTGCCTCCATCGGTCAGCGCGTCCTGGGCCGTACGGCTCTCGAGGATGTGGTCCATCCGGTAAGCGGCGAAGTGATCGTGCCGGCCGGCCGGCTGATCGACGAGCGGGATGTCGACGCCATCGAGAAGGCCGGCATCCAGTCCGTCCGCATCCGTTCGGCGCTGACCTGCGAGGTTCGCACCGGCGTCTGCGCGGTCTGCTACGGTCGTGACCTTGCGCGCGGCACCCCGGTCAATATCGGTGAAGCTGTCGGCGTCATCGCGGCGCAGTCCATCGGCGAGCCGGGCACCCAGCTCACCATGCGTACCTTCCACATGGGCGGCACGGCGCAGGTCGTCGACCAGTCCTTCCTGGAAGCCTCCTATGAGGGCACGGTCAAGATTCGAAACCGCAACGTCGTTCGCAACTCGGATGGCCATCTCGTGGTCATGGGCCGCAACATGGCGATCCTGATCCTCGACGAAGCCGGCAAGGAGCGCGCGAGCCACCGCGTTGCCTACGGTTCGCGCATCTATGTGGACGAGGGCGACAAGGTGAAGCGCGGCCAGCGCGTCGCCGAGTGGGATCCCTATACCCGGCCGATGCTCACCGAGGTCGAAGGCACAATCGCCTTCGAGGATCTGGTGGACGGCGTGTCGGTTCAGGAGACCACTGACGAGTCGACCGGCATCACCAAGCGTGAGGTCATTGACTGGCGGTCCACGCCGCGTGGTTCGGATCTCAAGCCGGCGATCACGGTGCTGGACAAGAGCGGCAAGGTTGCCAAGCTTTCGCGCGGCGGCGAGGCCCGTTTCCTGCTTTCCGTCGAGACGGTGCTTTCCGTCGAGCCCGGCTCGCATGTGAAGCCGGGCGACGTGATCGCGCGTATCCCGACCGAAAGCGCCCGTACCAAGGACATCACCGGTGGTCTGCCGCGGGTGGCCGAGCTGTTCGAGGCGCGTCGTCCGAAGGATCACGCGATCATTGCCGAGATCGACGGCACGGTGAGGTTCGGACGCGACTACAAGAACAAGCGCCGCATCATCATCGAACCGCACGACGAGCAGCTCGAGCCGGTCGAGTACCTGATTCCGAAGGGTAAGCCGTTCCATCTCCAGGATGGCGACACCATCGAGAAGGGCGACTACATCCTTGACGGCAACCCGGCTCCGCACGACATCCTGGCGATCAAGGGCGTGGAGGCACTTGCTTCCTATCTCGTCAACGAGATTCAGGAGGTCTACCGGTTGCAGGGCGTGCTCATCAACGACAAGCACATCGAGGTCATTGTTCGTCAGATGCTGCAGAAGGTCGAGATCACGGAGCAGGGGGATTCCACCTACATCCCCGGCGATCACGTGGACTCGGTCGAGCTCGACGAGGTCAACGACCGGCTTGTCGAGGAAGGCAAGAAGCCTGCCGCCGGCCAGCCGGTGCTGCTCGGCATCACCAAAGCCTCGCTGCAGACTCCGTCCTTCATCTCGGCGGCTTCGTTCCAGGAGACCACCCGCGTGCTTACCGAGGCTGCGGTGGCCGGCAAGATCGACACTCTGCAGGGCCTCAAGGAGAACGTCATCGTCGGCCGTCTCATCCCGGCAGGCACCGGCGGCGCGATGAGCCAGATCCGCCGCATCGCCACGTCCCGGGACGAACTCATTCTCGACGAGCGTCGCAAGACGTCGAATGTCGAGATGGCCGATCCGATGCTGGCCGACATGAGCGGCGCAGCCGAATAGGCGAGCCTCGGTACAAGATGATAAAGAAAGCCGCCGGGGTGCATCCGGCGGCTTTTTTCTTTGCGGGATGTTTTGCTGATCCTCAGTTGATCTCGTCAAAAGTCACTATTGCGATCTCGCCTTCCAGCGCACCTTGATACGCCGAAAGATGCGGCTCCTCGTCCGGTGCCCCCTCCATGTCGCCGATCTGGTCGAGCTCTGCCTCGGAGTATCCCTCTTGGGCGAGGGCCTCGAGGGCAAGGCGAACCGCCGAATCGTCGTCCGGTGCCACGAGCATCACATGGACGCCTTCGCTGTCGCCATCTTTCACGCGCCAGACGCGTCCGGTAATGATGGTGACCGGGCGTTCCATGTTGTCGTTCATCGGCTGATTCCGTTTCCCCTGCATAGTGGCAGTATCGCTCACGATAAGACTGATTCCATGACCATCCCTTTAACTAGGGCCAAGCCCTTGCAAGTCGAATTTTGTCATCTTATTTATGGCTGGCGCGGCTGGGCGAAACTAAATTGCGCCGACTTTCGCATATCGCGATAACTTCCGATACCGGCAAGATAATTGCGCGGCCGGGGTTGACGCGTAGCGGGGTTGCGAGTATTACCCGCGGCGTCTGAGCCGATGTGAGGCTTTGCTTTTCGGGGCGTCGCGCCCTGAAGTTTGCCTCAAACAGGGTTCGTTTTACGAGCGACAAGACATTCCGGCATGCATGAGGCGCAATGCGCTTCCTCTGCTTTTTGTTCGGGCAGGACCGCAGGACGCGGTTTGATGCCCGAATTTGCGTATGGAACAGCCGTTGCTCGAAGCGCCCTGAAGGGCTTGAGACACGAGATTGTAACAAAGGAAGGTTTGATGCCGACCGTCAACCAGTTGATCCGCAAGCCGCGCGTTGCGCCGGTGAAGCGAAACAAGGTTCCGGCCATGCAGGCCAACCCGCAGAAGCGGGGTGTTTGCACGCGCGTCTATACGACGACGCCGAAGAAGCCGAACTCCGCGCTGCGCAAGGTTGCCAAGATCCGCCTCACCAATGGGTTCGAGGTGATTGGATACATCCCCGGTGAGGGCCACAATCTTCAGGAGCACTCCGTGGTGATGATCCGTGGCGGCCGCGTCAAGGACCTTCCCGGCGTGCGCTATCACATTATCCGTGGCGTGCTCGACACGCAGGGTGTGAAAAACCGCAAGCAGCGCCGATCCAAATATGGCGCCAAGCGTCCGAAGTAAGGGTTTCCCGGCTTCGGCGCTTTTTTGTTGAGCGCGCCGGGCCTTGAAGTTGAGAGACGAAGAATATGTCCCGACGCCACCGTGCAGAGAAGCGTGAGATCAACCCGGATCCGAAATTCGGAGACGTGGTTGTCACCAAATTCATGAATGCCGTGATGTTCGACGGCAAGAAATCTGTCGCCGAGCGCATCGTCTATGGCGCCCTCGACCAGATTCAGGACAAGACCAAGCAGGAGCCGGTCGCGGTATTCCACCAGGCGCTCGACAATGTCGCGCCGCATGTGGAGGTACGCTCGCGGCGTGTCGGCGGCGCCACTTACCAGGTCCCGGTCGATGTGCGTCCGGAACGCCGTCAGGCCCTTGCGATCCGCTGGCTGATCAGCGCCGCGCGCAATCGCAACGAGACGACCATGGTCGACCGCCTGTCCGGAGAACTTATGGATGCCGCCAATAATCGCGGCACCGCAGTCAAGAAGCGCGAAGACACCCACAAGATGGCTGAGGCCAACCGCGCATTCTCGCACTACCGCTGGTAAGGCGGGAAGGGATCAAGAGGTAAAGACGATGGCCCGCGAGTATAAGATCGAAGACTACCGAAATTTCGGTATCATGGCGCATATCGACGCTGGCAAGACGACGACGACCGAGCGCATCCTGTTCTATACGGGCAAGTCGCACAAGATCGGTGAAGTCCATGATGGCGCGGCCACCATGGACTGGATGGAGCAGGAGCAGGAACGTGGCATCACGATCACCTCCGCTGCCACGACCACCTTCTGGCAGGGGCGCGATGGCAAGAAGCGCCGCTTCAACATCATCGACACTCCGGGCCACGTCGACTTCACCATCGAGGTCGAGCGCTCGCTGCGCGTGCTCGATGGCGCTATCGCGCTTCTTGATGCCAATGCCGGCGTCGAACCGCAAACCGAGACCGTCTGGCGCCAGGCCGACAAGTATCGTGTTCCGCGCATGATCTTCTGCAACAAGATGGACAAGATCGGCGCCGACTTCTATCGCTCGGCCGAGATGGTCAAGTCGCGTCTTGGTGCGCAGGCTGTGGTCATGCAGCTCCCCATCGGGGCCGAGAGCGACTTTGCCGGCGTCGTCGACCTCATTGAGATGAAGGCGCTCGTCTGGAAGTCGGAAAACCTCGGCGCCGAGTGGGACGTGCTCGACATTCCTGCTGATCTTCAGGCAAAGGCGGAAGAATATCGCGAGAAGCTCGTCGAGGCTGCTGTCGAGATGGACGAGGGCGCCATGGAGCGCTACCTCGAAGGCGAGATGCCGTCCAATGACGAGATTCGTGCCCTCATTCGCAAAGGCACCGTCGAGGTCAAGTTCTTCCCGATGTTCTGTGGATCGGCCTTCAAGAACAAGGGCGTGCAGCCGCTTCTTGACGCAGTGGTTGACTTCCTTCCGTCTCCGGTCGACGTGCCGGCGATCAAGGGCATCGATCCCAAGACCGAGGCAGAGATCGTGCGCAAGTCCTCGGACGACGAGCCGCTTTCCATGCTGGCCTTCAAGATCATGAACGATCCCTTCGTGGGCTCGCTGACCTTCTGCCGCATCTATTCGGGCGTGCTCAACAAGGGTGTCTCGCTCGCCAATACGGTGAAGGACAAGCGCGAGCGCATTGGCCGCATGCTGCAGATGCATTCGAACTCGCGTTCGGACATCGAAGAGGCTTTTGCAGGCGACATTGTCGCTCTTGCCGGTCTCAAGGAGACGACCACCGGCGATACGCTCTGCGATCCTACCAAGCCGGTCATCCTGGAGCGCATGGAGTTCCCTGATCCGGTCATTCAGATCGCCATTGAGCCCAAGACCAAGGGCGATCAGGAGAAGATGGGTCTTGCACTCAATCGCCTCGCTGCCGAGGATCCGTCCTTCCGCGTCAAGACCGATGAGGAGAGCGGCCAGACCATCATCGCCGGGATGGGCGAGCTTCATCTCGACATCATCGTCGATCGCATGAGGCGCGAGTTCAAGGTTGAGGCCAATGTCGGCGCGCCGCAAGTAGCCTATCGCGAGACCATCACCAAGGTTGCCGAGATCGACTACACGCACAAGAAGCAGACTGGCGGTTCGGGCCAGTTCGCTCGCGTCAAGCTCATCTTTGAGCCGAATCCCGATGGCGAGGATTTCGTTTTCGAATCCAAGATTGTCGGCGGCGCTGTTCCGAAAGAATACATTCCCGGCGTGCAGAAGGGTATCGAGAGCGTTCTGTCTTCCGGTCCGCTTGCCGGCTTCCCGATGCTTGGCGTGAAAGCGACTCTGGTTGATGGCGCCTATCATGACGTGGACTCGTCGGTCCTCGCCTTCGAAATCGCTGCCCGCGCGGCTTTCCGTGAAGGTGCGCAGAAGGCTGGCGCCCAGCTTCTTGAGCCGATCATGAAGGTGGAAGTTGTGACGCCTGAAGAATATGTCGGCAGCGTCATCGGCGACCTGAACGGCCGTCGTGGCCAGATCCAGGGGCAGGAGACGCGCGGCATCGCCGTGGTCGTCAATGCCATGGTGCCGCTCGCCAACATGTTCAAATACGTCGATACGCTGCGTTCGATGTCGCAGGGCCGTGCCCAGTACACGATGCAGTTCGATCACTACGAGCCGGTGCCGACTGCGGTCGCGCAGGAAATTCAGAAGAAATACGCGTAATTCCAGGGAATTTCACGCGACAAGTGACTCAAGGCCCTTAACGGGCGGAAGATAATGGAGACCTCAGATGGCCAAAGGAAAATTTGAGCGTACGAAGCCGCATGTTAACATTGGGACGATTGGTCATGTTGACCATGGCAAGACGTCGTTGACGGCTGCG
>NZ_VLJP01000049.1 GCF_007829525.1 Mesorhizobium sp. J18 | reverse complement strand
GGCTCATGCCGCCATATTGCTTACGCCAC
This sequence comes from Mesorhizobium sp. J18, assembly GCF_007829525.1. Taxonomy (GTDB): domain Bacteria; phylum Pseudomonadota; class Alphaproteobacteria; order Rhizobiales; family Rhizobiaceae; genus VLJP01. The sequence continues at coordinate 18,370 of NZ_VLJP01000049.1, read as the reverse complement.
CGGTAGAACGTCAGCTCGGAAACGCCGATCTGGCGAACAGCATCCGCCATCGCCATGCCTTGGCCGCGCAAAACCTCAMCCTGCCGAAGCTTCGTGACGATCTCGTCGGGCTTGTGTCGCTTGTTTGCCATTGTGGTCCTCCTTCATGGTCAAAACCATACTTCAAGGTGGACCCGTTCAATGGGGGTGGATCACTGGATGGCGCGGCTGACACTGGACTGCTGCACCTGGAGAAACTTTGCTGCTCGCCGGAAACTCCCGTTCTCCGCCGCAGCGATGATGTACCGGAGTTGTCCGACTTCCATCATTACGCCTTACTCAAACCGGTTGGCCAGCTTGCGCTGCGAAGTCGTCACCGTTCATCGATGAGGCGGATCGGTGGCGGTGCGGACTTGTGCTCAAAAGGCATGATATTTTCATCGATCACACACCGCTTGCGCTTGGCACGTCGAGATATGTCTCGACCTCACCAGTGCGTCTCGCCGTCCGGCTCCACAAATCGTCCCGAAACGGCATTTCCGCCTGCCAGCGCACAGGCGACCGGCAATCGTGCGCCTTCTGCAAGCATCATGTAACCTGTGTGCCCGGTGAGATCTGTTGTCACATATGCAGGGCAGGCCGAGTTCACGCCGATTGGCGTGTGCTGCAACTCCGCGGTGGGTTGAACCGTCGACATGTTCAGTGCTGCTTTGGAGGGGTTGTAGCAGATCAGGAGTGACGAATAGCTGGGCAAGTCTCAGACCGTACCGAAAGGTAGGCTTTGATACATTCTCCCCGTTGCGGCAAAAACGGCGTTAGCGACCGCAGCTGCGACCGGCACTCCGCCCGGCTCGCCTGCTCCAGTAGGCGGCGCCGCGGACGGTACGATGTGCACTTCCACCTTCGGCATCTCGTCTATGCGCATGACCTGGAAGTCGTGGAAATTCGACTGGTCAACGGCACCGCCTGTCATGGTGATCTCGCTGTGCAAGGCACTTCCGAGAGTAAAAGCGATCGAACCCTCCATCTGTGCCCGGATCACATCCGGATTGACCGCCACTCCGCAATCTATCGCGCAGACGATGCGGTCGACCTTGATCTTGCCATCGTCGGCCACAGTCACTTCGGCCACTTGCGCGACCGGAGTGGAGTAGGCATAGGCGAGCGCGATGCCGCGGCCTCGGCCCGGCCCCATCGCTTCTCCCCAGCCGGCGCGCTGCGCCGCGAGCTCCAGAACGCGCAGTTCGCGCGGGTGTTCGGCGAATATGTGGTCCTTCACAGGTTCGGGAACCGAAAGCACGTCGATCTTCTTCTCGCGTGGGTCACGCGCGAGCAGTGAGCGGCGGAGCTCGTACGGGTCGCGGCCCGCGGCACGAGCGACCTGGTCGAGAAAGGTCTCGATGGCGTAGGTCTTGTTGTAGTTGCTGCGCCAAGTGGCAGCGGGCATCGCAACCACCGCGTTGTGCGATTCCACCAGGATGTTCGGAATGTCGTAGGATGTCGTCGCGAGCCCTACCACGGAGGTGAAGTCTGTTCCGTTCACCACAAACTGGGCGGCAAATTCCGGAGAATCGAGCAGCAGCGACTTTCCGACAATGCGATGGGAGTAGGCGATCAGGTTTCCGTTGTCGTCGAGGCCGGCCGTCGCCCGGTGAAGGTACATCGGCATGTAGACGCTGTTCTGCAGCTCCTCCTCGCGCGTCCACTGTAGCTTGACGGGAGCGCGGCCGTTTATCGCTTTTACAATCTCGACCGCTTCCAGCGCCGTTTCGTTGCGTCGCCCGAAATGGCCGCCAGCAAAGACCGCGTGGATCTCGACCTGATCGGGGCGGAAGCCGAGTGTGGCGGCTATTTTCATCTGGAGGGGGGTTACGTTTGCATCTCCGGACCAGACCTCACAGCTATCGCTTGAAAGACGTGCAACGCAGGCCACTGGCTCCAGCGGAGCATGCGCCAGAATGGGAAACGAATAGTCCGCAGTCACTGTCTTGGCGGCGCGAGCCAGAGCGGTTTCGACATCGCCGTCGCGGCGGGCAACATTGCCGGGTTGATCGAGCAACGCGCGGTGATTTGAAATGATCTCATCGGTGCCGCGCTTTTCTGCGGCCGTTTCGTCCCAATCCACCCTGAGTTTCTCGCGCCCTTTCAGAGCCGCCCAGAACGATTCGGCAAGAACAGCTACACCAGTCGGGATCTCGACCACGTCGACGATGCCGGGGATTTGGCGCGTCTCGCTGTCGTCGAATGACCGGACAGTCGAGCCGAAACGCGATGGATGTGCGACCACGGCTACGAGCATTCCGGGGAGCTTGACATCGATGCCATAGAGGGCGGTGCCATTTGTCTTTGCCGGGCTATCGAGCCGTTTCACCGTCCCATCGTCCCGCCCAATCAGGCGAAACCGCGAGGGATCCTTGAGCGGCACGTCCTCCGGTACGGGAAGAGCCGCCGCCTGATCGACCAGTTCGCCAAACGATGCAGTACGGCCGGATGCTTCGTGCATCACAATTCCCTTGTCGATCGAAATTTCCGCAGAGGCGACGCGCCACCGCGCGGCAGCCGCTTCCACCAGCATGGCGCGGGCCGTCGCGCCGGCTCGGCGGTACTGCAGGAACGAGTTTTGCATGGAATTACTGCCACCGGTCGACTGGATGCCGAAGGCGAGGTTCTTGAACAGATCCGCGTCGGCGGGCGCCGGCTCTGCCTTCACCTGCGACCAGTCAGCGTCCAGCTCCTCGGCAATCACTGTGGCAAGACCCGTGAATATGCCCATACCGTGCTCAACGTGTTTGGAGATGATGGTGACACTGTTGTCCCGTGCCACGCGGAGAAACGCGTTGGGACCGAATGTCTCCTGCACGGACTGTGAGTTGGAGAAGCTCCGCTGAGGCAGGCTGAAGCCGATGACAAGCCCAGCGCTGGCGAAAGCTGCGCCTTTGAGTACACTTCTGCGGGTGATCCGCGATTCTACCTCACGAGATTTTTCCATTTCTCCATCCTTTCCACGATTTGGCTCGGTCCGGGCAATATCGACTGCAATCTCGTCGATCGCGGATACCGTCGCTTGTTGTCATTGATGACCAGACTGGCTCTCGAGGTAGCTGATGATTGCTGCTCGCTGCTCTGCGTCCGGAACGCGGATCATCATGCGAGTCCCAGGCATCCGTGCACTCGGTGCGGCTAGGAAGCTATCGAGCGACTGAGCGTCCCAACTGATGCCAGAGGACCGCATTGCGCTGGAATAGTTGATCCCGTCCACACTGCCCGCGACGCGGCCGAAAATGCCGAAGAGATGCGGGCCGTTTCTGTTCTGACCCGCTTCCAGGCTATGACAGGACGCGCAACGCTGCTGGAATAAGCGCTCGCCATCTGACTCCTGAGCATCAACTGGTGACGAGCAGAGAGAGCTGACCGTAAACACAAGCAACGCTAGCAGGGTGTGTATCACACCCTCCGAGTAGCTAGCCGTTGGATTGATCTTGCCACGAGCGACCATTGTTTAGCCCTCGATGGTGCGGGCAGTCAGATGGATGGCGGCCCGGATGCGCTGATAGGTTCCGCAGCGGCATATGTTGCCACTCATGGCATCATCGATGTCGGCGTCGGTGGGATGCGGCGTCTGTTCCAGGAGAGCGATAGCGGCCATGATCTGTCCCGACTGGCAGTAACCGCATTGCACGACATCGAGGGCAATCCATGCCTTGCGCACTGCCTCAGCTAGATCTCCGGACGCGCCTTCAACTGTCGTGATACTGGCACCTTGAACGTCGCCGAGGGCGATGGTGCAGGAGCGCACGGGGCTGCCATCGACATGAACGGTGCAGGCGCCGCAAAGCCCCGCGCCGCAGCCGAACTTGGTTCCGGTGAGACCCGCTGTCTCGCGAATAACCCAGAGCAACGGCGTCTCAGGATCAACGTCAAAAGAAACACCTTCACCATTGAGTGTCAGAGTGGTTGCCATCTTACCTCCAGAAACCATACATTTTGTCCGGCGATGAGCGTGAGAACATCTCCGTACGAAGCGACGGGCTGCCTTGTTCGGCCAGTTGTTCTGCCTTCGTCTTGATCGAGCTGAGTGGAGAATAGGAAGCTTCGGCGTCGTGGTATTTGAAGAATCGGACATCCTGCACGAGGCATTGATCCCAAGCGGGCCATTGGGGCGCTATGTCGAGCGCATCTTCACGCTTGCCCCAAAGGCAGGCGAGCGGCGCTTGGTTGACCTGCCGCAAGGATTTTCTGACATCGTCTTTCGCGCCTTTGGCGATGGCGGGTCAGGCTTCGCTAAAGGCGACATTCATGCTGTCGGCGCGCAGCCACAGGCCTTCGACATCCCTGATCCGGACGTGCTGGCCACTCTGGTCGTACGCTTCCGGCCGGGGGCGGCACATCCCTTCTTTCGTGTGCGCATGAGTGAATTGACCGACGGTGTAGTCCCACTTCAGGAACTCTGGGGGGCGGCAGCCAGCGAACTGCTCCATCGCCTCATGGAGGCCTCAGCCACGCGAAGCTGGCTGGACGTAGTTGAAAGTGCGCTCAACGCTCAACTCGAAAAAGCTGAAGCGTTCAGGACGTCCTCCGCAACAGCTGCCGCTTTGGCGGCCGAGGCTATCGCTCGTCCGTCTGAAGCTCAGAGCGTGCATGCCGTAGCCGACTCGCTGGGGTTAAGCGAACGGCATCTTCTTCGCCAGTTCCAGGAGGCGATCGGCCTCGGGCCGAAGCAGTATGCTCGGATTGCGCGCTTTCAACGCGCTATACTGATGGCGAGTAAGGCCGACAGGCCGCGGTGGGCTGAACTTTCCTTTGAGGCGGGGTACTGCGATCAGGCGCATTTGATTTATGACTGCCAGAAGCTCACAGGAATGAGCCCAACGCAATTCATGTTGGCCTGGAAATGTGGGCGGTCGGGTGGGGTTAGATCTATCTGACGTCTCAAGGTGGTCCTGACCCGCATTTTTTCGAAAGGTCGGCTATTTGAAGACGATCCGCGTCGACCAGGGCTCCGAGTTCGTATCCCGCGACCTTGATCTTTGGGCCTATCAGAAGGACGTGACGCTGGACTTCTTCCGGCCCGGCAAGCCCCCGGACAATGCCTTGAGTCGTTCAACGGCAAAATTCGGCCGAGTGGCTGAACCAGCACTGGTTCCTAACCCATGACGACGCCTGCCAGCCCCCGCCGGGCGGTCCAAGATCGGGTCTCACGTCAAAAAGCCGGGGAACTCTACCTTCCGGCGGCCCAAAGAATGGTATCGGAGTACAACACAAACTGGCTGCGGTCGCAGCTGGATGAAAGACCCGGGTCAGGCCGCACGCACTAGAACTGGAATTCGAGACGATCTGTTGATGGATAGCCTGGGTGCCAAAATCCACCAAATATGCCATGGGGCCGAATCCCGACGGTGTGGGTAAAGCGGTCGGAAAAGGCCGACCTAGCCACCTCTCATCGGAGCCAGTTCCTCCACCCTCATGAACACTCCGAATGGCCGTGCATTCGCCGCCAGGTTCGGCCCTGCACGACCCTTCGTAGCTTGTCGTTTAAGGATGCAACTTCGTGCCCTTGATCGCTTTGTCGATAGCCTTTTTCGGTCCTCGGAGCGCAAGACCGACGAGGTCAGGATTATCCGCGGGCTCAGCCTTGAATACCTCACGGTTAGCCGCGTCATGTCCCGTTGAGAACATGGCCCGTACAAAAACCGCGCATGTCAAGCTATGTTCACTGGATAGCCGATAAGCTCTCAGTAGATCCTTCGGCTGGGCTGCAAAAACAAGCATTGGTTGGCCGAGTAGCTTGGCGTAACGTCTTCCCTCCGCATCAACATACGGTTCGCCCATTGCTTCAGGAGCAGCCCCAGCAATTCCGGTAGCAAGGAAGGCGGTCACATTGAGTTTTTGCCATGTCGGAAGATTGTCGAGAACCAGTATTGCGACTTTAGTATCGAACATCCTGCCCTTTCTAAAAATGCAGTCTAGTGTCTGAACAGGAGGCGCAAAGTGCTAGCCCCCTCTGTTCAGTTTCCTGGCACATGGCCCGTGTCAAGAATTTGCTCGTGGTAGGAACCTCGCGCTCGATGAGGTTCAAAGTGCGACGGCCACGGATCGACACATCGGCCGAGACGACACGGAAATTCAACGATCTCATGATCGCGTCCGCGTCGTCCTGACTGAGGCAACTGGTCCGTATCTCACTGACACACCCAGATTAGCCTGGATCACATCAGGTTCTCTTGGACGGCTTGATAGACTGTTCGAACTGTCAGTTGGAATCCTAAGCTACGTGCAAGTGAGCCATCAACATGGAGGTGCCATGGATTCTCCAATGGGGCGGATGATGACTCGAGCCTTTGTCCTACCAACGCCGCCAACTCGTAAACGGACATAGTTGCGTCATCCGCAATATTGACGATGCGGCCGTCGAACGTACCGGTAAGGGCAAGCTGGATGGCCGTGGCAAGGTCCCGATGGTGGATCGTGCTGATCTTCTTGGCCGGATGCCACTTTCCTGCGATCGCATATTTGGCAAAATCCTCAATATGGCCATCCCCGTCACCATAGACGAAGGGGAAGCGAAGCACTGTCCAGTTGAGGTCGCTTTCCTGCAGTTCCTTCTCGGCCGCGATTTTGCTGGCCGGGTATGCTTGCTTTGGATCGACTGGATCGTCTTCCCGTCCCGGGTGTGTACCCCCTTCTTCATAGACATTGCTGGTGCTGGCGAGGATGAATCGAGCCTTCGGCGCATACCCTTTAACGGCAGCAATGAGATTGCGTGTCCCTTCCACATTGCTCTTCCAAATCAGGTCGGTGTCTTGGGTGCGGAAAACCGCGGCAAGATGAATGATGTCGGAAACCCCCTCTACTGCTTCCGCCAAAGTCGCAGGGTCGAAAAGATCTCCTTCGACCACGGTTGCACCCGCGGCAACATCTTTTCCCTTTCGTACCAGGGCGCGGCAATCCACACCCGCTTCCACGAGCCGCGGAAGAAGCCGGGCTCCTACCAACCCCGTCACACCAGTTATCAAAACTGTCATACGTCGCTCCTGTAATTGACTTTCAAGCGTCTGGTCCGATCAAGCGAGAGCCACCTTCGTGCTTGCAGCCGAAACTGGAAGTGTTCTGCCCTTTGCGGTATCTCCATAATCGGAATGTGATTCCATTTATACGGAATCCGATTCCGTTTAGCAACATGGGACTCACGCGGGAGAAAGAATGGTCGAACATCAAGAGAAGGACAGCGGCATACGACCTGTGCGCGCAGATGCCCGACGAAATATCGAAACAATTCTGAGGGCAGCGGCTGAGGTCTTCGATACGTCAGGCGTGGAAGCGCCTGTGAAGTTGATTGCGGATAAGGCCGGCGTCGGAGTGGGGACGCTGTATCGCCATTTCCCGCACCGGCCCGACCTCATCAAAGCCATCATCCAGAAGGAAGTCGATGCCTGTGCTAAGGCCGCCCTGGACTTTGCAGCGAGTGAACAGCCTGTCGAAGCTCTTGCCAAATGGATGCAGCGACTTGTGGACCTGGTCGCCACCAAGCGCGGTTTGGGCGCGGCTCTTCATTCGGGCAATGCTGCCTATCAGTCGCTCCCAGAGTATGTTTTCAGCCGCCTAACACCGGTCTTGCGCGACCTTCTTGACGCGGCCGAGGCTGCGGGCTCCATCCGAAGAGATGTCAATGCCAAGGAATTGCTGATCGCCTGTATGCGCGTCGCAACACCAGCCAGTGAGGGCGACATTGTCCAGGCGCGGCGAATGGTGGCCCTTATGGTTGACGGATTGCGATTCACCGAATTGAACGAGTGCGACAACGAACAACGAAGTTCGACCAATGCCATCAGACGCTGATATGAGGCGTCGAGCTATAGCTGCGAAGCCCCTTCTCAGAGACCATCCACGCCTTTAACCAACTGCTCTGGAATCACCCAAAGAAGCGGTGTCGCCGGTGCGGCGACTGTCTCGACCACGCGCCCTATGAGCGCGAATGTCGTCATGAATGTTTCTCCTCGATCTGATCGCTGATTCCGTGGTGGGATGCGGCGCCACCTTTGTGCTCAGTGCGCTGACGCTCCACCTAGCGCAGAAATTCCTCCTGCTCATCAGGATCTCCTCGGGTGTCGGTTGCTGGAGGAGTAGGGTCCTCGTCGGGTCGATGACCTCGACCTTTCCCTTGAGCTGTTCGCGCAGGACACCGTATGAATGGATTTCCGATTTGCCTGGATTCCCAATCGGCGGTGAAGTCTAATCTCGTCCAAAATGGGCCGGGGGGCGTCCGACCTGCTTTGTAAAGGCGACACTGAAGGCGCTGCCCGACCCGTAGCCGACCCGCGCCGCAATTTCGGCAACAGTGCCTTGGCCCTCGCGCAGGTACTTCTTGGCAAGAGCCATGCGCCAGGTCTTCAAGTATTCCATCGGCGGCAAGCCGACGATCCTGCTGAACCGCGTGAAGAAGGCGGAGCGTGAGAGGCCGGCTTCGCGCGCCAGTTCCACCACTCCCCAGTTGCGATCGGGGGCGGCATGCATGCAGCGCAGCGCCGCAGCCAGCCTGGGATCGGCAAGTCCGCGGAGCAGACTGGCGGCGCCGTCCGCTTCGCAGGTGGACCGCAAAGCTTCGATCAGCAGCACCTGAAGGAGATGCTCCAATACGACATCACGTGCGGGTCTATCTGCGCGAGCCTCGCTGCGCACGAGGCGTGTCAGATCCGCCAGACGGTTTTCGCCCCGAACGACCACGAGATCGGGAAGGAGCGAGACGAGGAGATCCGCGTCCGGCGATCCGAAGCGGCAGTAGCCGACGAGCATTTGAACTTCGGCCGGCCCCTGCGAAGACCCGAGACGGACGCTGCCATCCTCTCCGGGTAGCGGTTGGGTCTGCAGCCCATCGGGAGGCGGGGGCTCCAGGCTCGACATCGTGAAGGCGTAAGCCTCCGGAACCATAACAAAATCGCCGGCGGACAAAACAACAGGTTCTTTCCCGTCGACCTCCAGGCAGGTCCGCCCGGCCAGCAGCATGCAGTAATAGACCTGTTCGATTTCCGTGCGCCGCACCCGCCATGCGCCGGCCCCTTCCACAAGCTTCGAGTATGGCGCCTGTGGTCGCAGCAGCGAGATCATTTCCGATAGCGGGTCGGCCATATTCGGACTTTCCCTAATGAATCATGTATTATCTATGATAGAAAGTTCAGATGTGCATGTCGATATTCAGGCCATTCAATTTCGATAAGGGATGACCAGACATGAACACCGTGATGATTACTGGATGCTCCTCAGGCTTCGGCCGCGAGACGGCCGAGCACTTCCTCAGCAAGGGCTGGAGTGTCGTCGCCACCATGCGTAAGCCGCGCGAGGACGTACTGCCGGCTTCGGACCGGCTGCGCCTTCTGCCCCTCGACGTGACAGACCCTGGCTCGATCGCCGCGGCGATCGAGGCGGCCGGGGACATCGATGCCCTCGTCAACAATGCCGGGATCGGATGGATGGGCCCTCTGGAAGGAACCCCCGAAGAGACGATCCGCGACATATTCGAGACCAACACCTTCGGCACGATGGAGATGGTTCGCGCCGTCGTACCGCAGATGCGGGAGCGCGGGACCGGGTCCATCGTTAACGTCTCCTCCAGCACCACGCTGAAGCCGCTTCCCTTGCTGCCCGTCTACACCGCCAGCAAGGCGGCGGTGAATGCGTTCACCGAATGCCTCGCGCTCGAGCTCGAGCCGTTCGGCATCCTCACCCGCCTGGTGCTGCCCGGCCAGGCCCCGGGAACCCGTTTCGCGACGAATGCACGGGCCAAGATGGCGGAGGCCGGAGGTATTCCCGAACCCTATCGCCCGCTGGCCGAACGCGTCTTCGCCGCCCATGCGCAGGCGGCCGATGGAGAGGTCACCGAGTCCCGGGATGTCGTCGCCGCGATCTGGCGCGCCGTCACGGAGCCCGATTGCCCCCTGCGCTTGCCCGCGGGTGCCGATGCGGTCGCGCTGGCGGCCTGAGCCGCTGGCCGCCAGGACAATCTTCCATACGAAACCGGCGCGCCCTGCGCCTTCAGGACGCGGGGCAGACCGCTCTGCGCGACAAGTGCAATGAGCCCTTCTTACCTAAAGTATCCCTATCTGGCCATGGTCGTCATCGGCCTTGGCGAACTGATGGCCACGCTCGACCACTCCATCGTAAATGTGGCGCTGCCCTCTGCTCAGATGGATTTGGGCTTCGACGATTCGCTTCGATCCTGGATCATCTCGGTATACGCGCTCGCATTCGGCAGCCTGTTGCCGCTGGGTGGCGCGCTGGTAGGCCGGTTCGGCCAGCGACAGGCATTCATGCTGGGTCTCGTCGGCTTTGCCGCTGCTTCGGTTCTTGGCGGACTTGCGCAGAGCTTCGTTGTGCTTGTTGCCGGGCGCGCCATCCAAGGCATGTTTGCCGCCCTGCTGGCGCCCGCGGCCCTTTCGCTTCTGATAACTTGCTTCGACGGGAGGCCGCTGCGCCGGCGCGCGTTCGGCGTTTTTGCGATGCTTGCGATCTCCGGTGCGGCGATCGGAATGATCCTCGGCGGCATCCTGACCCAATATCTCGATTGGCGTTGGTGCATGCTGATCAATGCCGTGTTCGCCGCCATTGCCCAGATCGGCGCCTGGGTTGGCTTGCCCACCACAGCTCCAATTCGGGACAGCAGGATCGACATTGCGGGCGCCGTCACTTCCGGCGGCGGTCTGTCGCTACTTCTTTACGCATTCTCGAACGCGGAGACGCAAGCCTGGACGTCGCCCATCGTCACAGGCTGCCTACTCGCTGGATGCCTGCTGCTCGCGGTTTTCATCGCGATTGAACGCAGGGTTCAAACGCCGTTAGTGCCGCTGACCATCTTCCAAGACCGATCGCGCAACGCTGCGTTTCTCGCCGCTTTCACGGCGGTTCTGGGGCTGTTCGGGGTCATGCTCCTGCTGACCTATGAGCTGCAGCGAAATCTGGGCTTTGGGCCTCTCCAGACCGGTTTCGGATTTCTGCCGATGGCCGCGGGATTGATGATTTCAGCAACGCTGACACCGGTGAAGCTGCTTCCCCACCTCGGCGCCCGGGTCATCCTCGCGGGTGGATTGCTCCTCGCGGCCGTCGCGCTCATCCTCTTGTCGTTCACGACTTCCGGGCTCGACTACCGAGCCGTTCTGGCGCCGCTGGTCATACTCGGGTTGGGACTGGGGGCCACGATCTCCACCTCGATTGAAACTGCGACGCGAAACATACCGGACCATCATGCCGGCGTGGCGGCTGCAGTGACCAGCGCGGTACAGCAGATCGGCGGCGCATTCGGGGCGGCATTGCTCGCGGGTATCGCTCATCGTGCAGGGACAGCTCCAGAACTCGGTTTCGGAACTGCCGTACTGCGGGGTTTCGACGTAGCCATGGGCTCGATCGCTCTGCTTTTCGTGCTTGTTGCTGCCGTAACTTGGGTTTTGCGCCCGGGCCACAGGCAGCGGCCTTACGAGGTCCGGCCGGAGCCGTCGACGTTCAGGAGTTGAAGTGGCGCGCGCCGACGATAATCACCTGGATCGATACGTTATAGGTCTCTGTCAGCTAGCGGTCGACATGGGTCGAGGACCCAACACCCCAGGCGTCAGCCCTTGGCCCGGTACTCTTCTGGCATGACGAAGACCTCGTCCGCGCGCCCATATCCGCCATCGGGCACTTCCTCGATCAGGACCATCGTGGTCAGACGAACAACCTTCCCGAGGTAGCTGACCATGAGCTCGGTCGTCTTGTGGATCAGGTCCTCCTTCTGCACCGTCGGAAGTGAGGCCTGGGGCAGTTTGTAGTTCGCGAAAGGCATTGTGTGTTCCTTGGATTTGAGGGGCTGCAACTAGACCGCGCCACCATTGGCGCGGATGGTTTGACCGTTGATCCAGCCGCTCTCCGGGCTGGCCAGAAAAGCGACGGTGTCTGCGATGTCATCGGGACGGCCGAGGCGGCCGAGCGGAATCATCCGCGTGATGCTGGCGACCAGTTCCGCGGATTTGCCCCGCATAAAGAAATCGGTCTCGACCGGACCGGGCGAGATCGCGTTCACGGTGATCCCGCGCGGGCCCAGTTCCTTGGCGAGCACGCGCGTCATGGCCTCGATTGCGGCTTTCGTCGCCGCGTAAAGGCCATAGCCGGGCTGGTAGAAGCCGACCACGCTCGAGGACACGCTGATGATCCGCCCGCCATTGCGCAGCCGCCTGGCGCCCTCGCGCATGCCGCGGAACGTGCCGCCGAGATTGGTCGCGCAGTGGTCGTCGAAATCCGCGTCGGTAGCATCGGCAACGTGTGACAGCCGCATCATACCGGCGTTGTTGACTAGAATATCGGCGGGGCCGAACGCGGTTTCGGCGGCGTCGAACAGCGTGGGCATGGCGGCCGGATCGCCGACGTTGGCCCGCACCGCGATCGCCCTACCACCCGCCTGTTCGATAGCCTGCACAACCTGACGGGCAGCAGCCTCGTCTCGCGCGTAATTCACAGTGACGGCACAACCCTCTTGGGCCAGCCGGCGCGCGATTGCCGCACCGATGCCCTTGCCGGCGCCGGTCACGATCACGGTCTTGTCTTTCAGTCTCATGTCTCGACCTCCATTGCTCGGAAAGGAGGTAGGGAGACTTGAGTGCGGGATAATCACCCTTCTGCGGGCAACAAAATTCGGCTATTCCGAACAATTATGGATCGTCTCGATGCAATGCGTCTCTTCGTCCGGGTCATCGACCGTCGCAGCTTCACGGCCGCAGCGGCCGATCTGGGTATTCCTCGTTCGACGGCCACTGAAGCGATCAGGCGACTCGAGCGCGACCTCGGAAGCCGACTCCTGGAACGCACCACCCGGCATGTGGCGCCTACCCCGGACGGAGAGGCCTACTACCGGCGCTGCCTGTCGATCCTCGCCGATGTCGACGAGGCAGAGGGCGCCCTGCGGGGCGGTGAACCGGCAGGCGTGCTGCGCATCGACGCTCACGGCACGCTGACGCGGGCCTTCCTGCTGCCACACCTGCCGGAATTCCTGGAAGCTTACCCGCAAATTAGCTTGCAAATCGGCCAAGGCGACAGACTGGTCGATCTGGTGCGCGAGGGGGTGGATTGCGTCATCCGGGCAGGCGAACCGAATGACAGCGGCCTCATCATGCGCAGGCTTTCCGATATTCCCGAGCAGACCTGCGCGAGTCCTCAATATATCGAACGTCACGGGGTGCCCGCCTCGGTCGATGACCTCGACGGACACCAGATGATCGGCTTCGTTTCGTCGCGCACCGGCCGCGTGATGCCGATGGAGTTCCGGACCGGCGAGGGTATCAGGGAAGTGACGCTTCCCTGCCGGGTGACCGCCAACGAAGCGGAAACCGCGCATCATCTGGCGCGGATGGGTTACGGGCTGATCCAGGCGCCCCGCTACCGGTTCCGGAAGGATCTGGCGAAAGGCAACCTTGTCGAGGTTCTGCCGGATCACCCGCCGCCGCCCTTGCCACTCGCGGTCTACTATCCGCAGAATCGCCAATTGTCGCCGCGCGTGCGAGTTTTCCTCGACTGGATAGTGGCTGTCTTTGATGTGGCAAATCTCTAGCTTGACGTACTAGCCTGCCGTTTCGGCGACGTTCGTTGGAGTAGGCCGAGAGCGAAGAGCCTATTTAAGCTGGCTTACGTTAGCATCTCCGGTATTTAAGTATGCAGGGGATTGTTCAAATGGTCTGCCTCCCGTGAATGCCCTCGAATCGGGTTAGAGTTTTCCGTGCCATTTCCTGGCTGGGAGAGGGAGCGGAAGCGATGAAGGCATCGCAGTTCACGGACGCGCAGAAGGCGTTCATCATCAAGCAGGGCGAGGACGGGACGCCAGTGGCGGAGATCTGCCGCAAGGCAGGGATCAGCCAGGCGACCTACTTCAACTGGAAGAAGAAGTATGCCGGCATGATGCCGTCGGAGATGAAGCGGCTGCGCGAGCTTGAGCAGGAGAATGCGCGGCTGAAGAAGATCGTGGCGGACCTGACGCTCGACCGGGAGATGCTGCAGGACGTCATCAAGCGAAAGCTCTGAGGCCTGGCCGGAAGAGAGCGCTGGTCGACGCGATGCGTGTCGAATGGGCCATCTCGATCCGCCGTGCCTGCGCGGCGATCCGGTTTGACCCGAAGACTTATCGATACAAGTCGCGCCGGCCCGGCCAGGCCGCTCTGGAACAGCGGATCAAGGAGATTTGCCAGACCCGTGTGCGCTTCGGCTACCGGCGCGTGCATGTCCTGCTGCGGCGGGAGGGATGGGCGATCAATCAGAAGAAGACCTACAGGCTTTACAAGGAGCTGGGCAGCTGAGGAACAAGACGCCGAAGCGGCGGGTGAAGGCAAAGCTGCGCGAGGACCGCGCCGAGGCTGTCGGTCCGAACGATGTCTGGGCCATGGACTTCGTGCACGACCAGCTCGCCACCGGCCGCAGGATACGGGTGCTGACGGTAGTCGACACATTCTCACGCTACGCGCCGGCGCTGGATGCCAGGTTCAGCTACCGCGGCGAGGACGTCGTCGCCACGCTGGAACGGGTCTGTGCGCGAACCGGCTATCCGAAGACGATCCGCGTCGATCAGGGCTCTGAGTTCATCTCCCGTGACCTGGACCTGTGGGCTTACCGGCACGGCGTCACCCTCGACTTCTCGCGGCCGGGGAAGCCGACCGATAACGCATTCATTGAAGCCTTCAATGCCCGGCTGCGGGCGGAATGTTTGAACGCCCACTGGTTCATGAGCCTTGCAGATGCGGCAGAAAAGTTGGAGGCTTGGCGCAGAGACTATAATGAGCAACGGCCACACGGCGCGATCGGGAACAACGTCCCGGCCGCGCTCATGAAATCGGCACACGCAGCCAGCCCGTGTTGCTGAGAAGGCCGGAAAACTTGTCTTATGACTTTTGCTGCCGAACGGGCGAAGAAAGAACCGCCGGGAGGGGTAGCAGCCCCTCGTCGGCGGCGAGGGTCGGATCGGTGAAACGCTGACCGTGTGACGGGTCGAGCTAGAGTTTGATCGCCCTCGTCTTTCTCTTGAGGCCTGAACGGATACCCGCAGTTCGGCTGCGGACGACAAGCACGGGACAAGCGAAAGATGACCGACGATACCATCGGGGTCGACATCTCGAAAGACCATCTCGACGCCTATCGCATGAGCGATGGCGCCAGCCGCCGCTTCGCCAACGACAGTGCCGGGCACACGGCGTTCGTGAAGTGGCTGGACGATGCGGGTTTGCGCATCGTCTACGAACCGACCGGCCCTTATCACCGAGCCTTCGAGCGGAGGCTGGCGGAGGCGGGCTTCGCGCTGGTCAAGGTCAATCCGCGTCAGGCAAGGCGCTTCGCCGAAGCCACCGGCCGGCTTGCCAAGACCGACCGGCTCGATGCCGCCATGCTGGCCCACATGGGTGCGCTGCTCGACCTCGAGGCGCGGCCGGTGCGCAGTCCGGTCCTCAACGATCTCAAGGACCTCTCCATGGCCCGCGCGGCGCTGGTGAAAAACCGCACGGCGGTGAAGAACAGAGCAAAGAACCTGACCTTGCCCATCCTCAAGCGTCACAATGGCGAGCAACTCAGGCAGATCGAGCGCCAGCTAGCCGCGATCGAAGTCGAGATCAGGAAGCTCATCAAGGCCGATCCTGACCTGGCCAACCGCTTCGACATCCTTGTATCGATCCCCGGCGTCTCGGCCATCACCGCCTTCGCGCTGATCATCGACATGCCCGAACTCGGCACCCTCGAAAACACCCAGGCTGCATCGCTCGCTGGCCTCGCCCCGGTCGCACGCCAGTCAGGAAAATGGACAGGCCGCGCCTTCATCCGCGGCGGCCGGGCCAATGTCCGTCAGGCGCTCTACATGCCGGCTCTCGTCGCCATGCGCTTCAATCCTGACTTCAAGGCCAAATATGACCAGCTCAAAGCCGCCGGCAAAGCCTCAAAGGTCGCAATCACCGCGATTATGAGGCGCCTTCTCGTCCTCGCAAACGCACTGCTCAGGGACCAACGCAAATGGGCCCCATAACCTCCTTGACCAAAACGGATACTTGTCTTGCCCTTCGGACTGGATCTAGCCTCCGGAGCGGAATTGCAGATCGACGACGGAACGCCAGGACAGGCACTGCACTTCCGCACCTGCCTTCCTGCAGGCTGCGCCGTCTCAGTCAATATCGATGCCGAAATGCTGACAGCGCTGCGAAACGGCACCACACTCAAGGTACATGCCAAAGCCGATGGTGGTAATCAGACGGTCTTTTCCATTTCATTGAAGGGGTTTGGCGGGGCCTTCGACCGTGCAGCTGCTCTCGCGGAATAATCGCGGGTCCATGTCGCTGTGCGGTGGTGAATCTGCCGCTGCATCCGCGGCCATGAGATTGGGTTGCGCCTGCTTTGCTGCAGACTGGTCGAGGCACTTTACAGGTCATGGTTCGCTGCGAAAGTTGTTTTTGGATCAGACTTCAGGCGGATTTTCCGGCTGTTGGGCCTTTCGCTGCCTACGGATAAGCCCTGAACGCCGAACAGCGCCTTTCGAATCGGCGGGTACTTTTGTTTGGATTGGGAACGCAGTACCATAACATGGTCGGGCGCGGCTTGCGGGGCCAGAATGGCACCCATTTTGAGGTCTAACAGAGGGCTGTGGGAAGGCAGGGCAGGGATGCCTGACGATATGTTATTCTCATTGTCGCAAACGGTTTCGGCGATTAGCCGGGCTGATTGCAGAGAGGCGCTTACCGCAAGTGTTCTCAAAGGGGTTCAGCATTTTGGGTTCGAAAGCTTCACACTGAACATCAATGTCAGGGATGCATATGAGGCCAATGCCAATCCCGTATTGACGACACACGCGGATAGCTTTCATCTCGAATATGACAGTTTGAAATTGTACGAGTTGGATCCGGTCCTGCTATGCGGACTTCACGCTGATCAGCCTTTCTGCTGGAATAGTGAGGTCGATCATGTCACTCCCACAAGCAACAAGCTTGTGGAGATGTTTCGGGCGATGCCTCTGATCAACGGACTTGTGGTGCCCCTGCCATCGTCAGAAGGCAGGTCCAGCCTGATCAACCTGGCGACCTCTCGCGATATTTGCATCAGCGAGGGCGTTGTCCACTCCATTTCGATCATCGCTCACACGGCCATGATCAAGGCAGAATCGCTTGGCGTGGTTTCCGAGGACGTCTCAGGGCGGTTTGCCGATGCAAATCTCTCTCACCGGCAGATCGAGATTCTGCACTGGGCGGCACGGGGTAAATCAAACAATGATATTGCCACCATCATGCAACTGTCGAGACGGACCGTTGACTGGCATATGAGCGAGGTTCTGCGCAGGCTCAAAGTTGCTTCACGCAGCCAGGCAGTTGCTCTTCTACACGGTCGACCACCATCGCGCTGAAACAAGAGCGATGGCAGAAATCGTCATTGGCATTGACGATAGTGAAGTATTGGGTCAATAATCCGCTTGGCGAATTTTTGGGGTATTCGGGGCGGGTTATGGCAGACGCAACAACGAGCGTACGCTCGTCTGTTACTATTGCAGGCAGAGAGCAGGGCGACACGATTGGCTATCGCCTGAGCGTGTCTTCGCGATGTCTGCTAAAGCATATTCGGCCTGTCGCGTTGCGCGCATCTAGGGCGATCTCTTGTCCAGGCCTGTCGGCCATCAGCGTTTTTGCATCCTTGGGAATGGAGGCGTCGACGTGGTGGTCAGCGAGCAGCCTCCGCATGTCCGGTCCATAGAAGAACTGATCAAGGCAATGTGCCTGTTCAGTTCGGCCTCAGCATCTGCCGTGCTCGTGAGCGCCGCGGAAATCGAACGTCGCAATCCACTCTCTTCGACTATTCACCAATACCAGTAAAGGCAAGTCATGGCCGCTACCATTATCAACAAAGCAGACGGATCTGCGTCTTCCGTGGCGATGGGAAATATCGTCGTCCAGGTTCCCAGTGTCGTCAAGCTGGACCTGAGCCCGAGTGACGTTGCCGCCATTCAGCGCAATGGAGTGGATCTGATCGTCCGTTTGCACAACGGAACGACCATCCGCATCGCAAATTTCTTCGTGGTTTCCGAGGATGGGCAGCAGAGCGACCTGGTCCTGGAAGACGATGACGGAACGCTCTGGTGGCTGGATCACAGTCAGGGGCTGGCCGATTTCGAGTTTGTGGAAATCCAGTCGGTCGACCAGCTGATCGGCACATCTGACGGCTCTTCAGGTCTCCTGTTTGGCGTGCTTGGCGCTTTGGGCGGCGCTGGACTGATTGCCGCTGCGGCAGGTGGTTCCGGTGGCGACGGCAGCGACGGAGATGCCGATGCTGATGCGGATGCCGATGCCGATGCTGATGCTGATGCAGACGCCGATGCTGATGCTGATGCGGATGCTGATGCAGACGCCGACGCGGATGCGGATGCCGA
>NZ_VLJP01000048.1:3399-19649 GCF_007829525.1 Mesorhizobium sp. J18 | reverse complement strand
CACGCTCAAAGAGGCCAGGATCATCGTGGAAAGCTGGCGGCGGCATTACAACACCGTGCGTCCGCATGGATCGCTCGGCTACAAGCCGCCGGCACCCGAGGTCTTCATCCCGGCATTCGCGCGGGCGGCCCTGCAMCCCCAACCAGCAATGCCGCCCGCGCTGGCGCCGCGACCATCATTGCACTAACAATCAAATTGGACCCGTCCGTGGGGGCCGATCACCTCAAGCATGAACGGGATGAGCTCGGCTACCGATTCGGCTTCCCCATAGGTCTGATGGTAGAGTGATGCATAATCATGGAGTGCCCGGTTCAGTTCAGCACTGATGGTGATGGTTATCTTCGATGGCGAGCGGTCGGGCAGTTTTGCGAGCTTCAGGTTGACCATGAGTGATCCTTCTCGTGAATTAAATGGAATTCGCACAGACGGTCAGCCTTTATACGGCCGCAGCACAAGGTCCTTGTGGACGATCACACGTAGTGGCCATCCGGGGCGGACGGTGATAGTCGGCTGGATGTTCAGGTTCTTTTCGGTGATGCGCTGACCGGCGCGGTTGACGTTCTGCTGGGTAGATTCCCGGATGGCCTGGACAAGATTGCTTTCGTCTTCGCCGAGGCTCAACTCCGTGCCGACTCCAAGCAGAGTCGCAAGCGCGATACCCTTGATCAGCCGCCAGGTGTGGAAATCGACCTTGTCCTCCAGCCCGGCATAACCGGCGCTGTCGGTGGCAGGCAGGTTGTCGATTTCAATCGAAGATCCGTCTGGAAGCAGGATGCGCTGCCAGACAAGCAACGCACGCTTTTGGCCGAAGGCGACAACGCTGTCATAAGTGCCGATGAGGCGCGATCCCTGCGGGATCAGCATCACGCTGCCAGTCACCGTGTCGTAGACGTTTTCGGTAACCTGGGCGACGACGAGGCCCGGCAGATCGGAATTGATGCCAGTGATCAGGCTCGCGGAAATGACGCTGCCGGCCATGACTTGGTATGGCGAGGCGGGCGTCTGCAGGGCGTGCGAATTGTAGATGTCGCCCGTTTCGCGCGAACTCAGGAAATCCAGCTTGCGCTGCTGGTTGTTCTGGTCGCTTTCGGCCGGCGCGACGGAGGCGCGTGCGTGTCCAGTGTCGGACGGTCTGACCGACGCCTCCAACTGCGACTGCACATTCTGCTCATTCCCGGCGGTATCCCTCTCCTTCGACCGATTTTCGATCCGGAAGAAGACCTCCGACTCGCGCGCCTGAATCGCTTGTTGGGCTAGGCGTTGCTCCTCAGCGGAAACCTTCTGTCCCGGAGCGATGCCAAGCTGACGCCGGCGTTCGAGGATCGGGCGTCCGAGATCTCCTGGCAGCGGCGGTCCGAGTACCGGAGTATCCGGCTTGATTTCGGAGTAGCTGCCAGGCAGCGCTTCAAGTCCCTCGGGCGTCGGCTTGTTCCCGGTGTTGTAGAGCTCCTCGGCCTGCTCCCTGATGCGCAGCGCCGGCCCCTGCAATGCAAACATCGTGACGCCGAAAATCGCACCTGAGCCAAGTGCCGCGACGGCGATGATGACATGGCGCTTGAAACGCACGACGCGCCGCGGTGATGCCCTGAGTTGCAGACCCTCCGGATCAAGCTTCGGAGGAACATCGGAAGGGGATTTTTCGGTCATGGTCACTTCCCTCACCTGCCCCAGCGTGCAAACAGCGGCGGACGACGCCTCGGCTTGCTGTCTGTTCTCGTGATGCGCACCACCTGCTGTTGCTTCTTGCCGAGCCGCAGTTCGGCCGCGACGAACAGCCGATCCACAATGTAGTAGTTGCCACGCATGCGGTAGTTGACGAGCTGATTGTTTCCGTCGGCGCCGAGGACGAAAAGTGGTGGTGCCTCGCCCTGGTCGATACGGCGCGGGAACTCGATATAGACCTTGTGGCCATCGTCGAAGGCACGCACGGGCCGCCAAGGCGGCCTATCGCCGGTGATGGCATAGCGGAAGCGGACATCTTCCAACGCCACGTTTGACGCCACCGGCATGGCAGCCTCAGCTTCAGCATTGCGGCGACGCAGCGCAATGATCTGATCCTCGCTATAGGTCCAAGAGATCGCCGCCATAGCGGTCTTGTCCGTGCTTTCGAGCTGCAAGTGGTAAGAGCGGCGGTCCGTCGTGATGACGAGATTGGTCTTCAGGCCAGGCGCAAAGGGTTTGACGAGCACATGCGTGCGCTGGTTGTCACCGGAGCCGCTCACGGTGTCGCCGATCACCCAGCGTACCGTGTCGCCGGCCGAGACCGAGGTGAGCGTCTCGCCCGGTTGCAACGCGATGTCGGTGACGCGCTCTGGTGCCGCATAGAGCCGATAGAGCGCGCCTTCCGCATAGGGATAGACCTGGACCGCGTTGATATAGCCATACTTTGTAGGCTCCTGGGTGGCGGCCTTGTTGGCATCAGCAACACGCTCCTCGGGCGAACGCTTGTCCTCGGTCGCCTTGCCCGGTTCGGGCTGCAGTTGACCTGGCAGTGGCAAGGGCTTCGGTATCTCAACGATCCTGACCGGCTTTTCCGGTCTCTTCTCGATGACTGCCTGCTTGAAGTCCGCCGTATCGTATGAGATCCCGGGCGGCACCTTCTTCGACGCACAGGCGGTCAAAATCGTGAGGGACACTGACACGATCAGCACAGCGTGAATGGATGAGGCGCTACTTTTCGTCAGCATTGGTGGGCTCCTTCGCGGACGGAGAGTCAGGGGCGGCACTGTCCAGTTCTCGCGACCAGTCGATAGCATTGACAAAGACGCCGAGCGGGTTCCTGCGCAGCTCGTCGGCATTGCTCGGTGGGCGGATGACAATGGTAAGAATCGCGGTCCAGCGGGTGGTGCTGGCGAGGCTGCCGCGCTCATAGACCTGCTCGGCCCACTTGACCTGGAACGAGCTGTCGGACGCCCGTACTACGCTGGTTATCTGCACCGAGACGGTGCGCGTGCCGATCTTGCCGAAGGGATCGTTCGCCTTTGCGTATTCGTTGAGGAAGAGTGCGGCGCGGTCGGTGGCGAAGTCGTAGGCCGAAAGCCAGTTCTGCCGCACCAGGACCGGATCGGTGGAGACAGAGCGGACGTTGGAAACAAACCGCCCGAGATGCCAGGCGATCTGCGCATCGGACGGCTCATAGTCCTGGACCGCCGGCGCGACGGCATGGGCCTCACCGAAACGGTCGACCTCGATGACGTAAGGCACGACGCGGCTTTGCGTCGACTGCCACAGAAGGCCGGCGGAAAGGCCTGTCGCCAGCGCCAGACAGCCAAAGGCCATGAGCCGCCAGTTCCTGGCCTGCACGCGGGCCGAGCCTATGCGCTCGTCCCAGAGCTGACCGGCTTTTTGGTAGGGCGTGACGGGTTCGGGTGTCTTCCCGTAACGTTGAATGGGTCGCTTGAAGAGCATCTAGTCGTCCTTGTCCTTGAGGGAGGGATTGGCGGCGCCGCCTGGCCGGTCGCCGTCCCGGACGGCTTGCATCGCGGTATGGCGATGGGCACGCGCGGCCTGTTCGGAACGAAGACGTTTTGCCCAGGCTGGCGCGGCGTCGGCTGCTGTGCTGACAGTGGGCTCGTGCCGGAAAGAATTCGACATGCCGCCCGTCACGGTCCAGGCCGCATCGCGGCCGGCTTCGATGCTTCGACGGATTGGACCAGTTACGGATCGCGTGCCCTGCATCGCCGCACCACCGGCGGCGCGCGCCACGCCACCCATTCCAGCCGTGACGCCGGAAATACCGGGCTCGCCTGACGTGTCCTGTCCGAAGCGATAGGCCGTGGAGGCAGCGGATCCTACGGTCGTGCCGGCACGTACTGCGGCGAGACTGCCGCCGGCCGCCATTCGAGCACCAGCGAATGCCGCCCCTCCGGCAACAAGCGTCGCACCGGCCGCCGCGGCGCCGGCGCCCACTGCAGCGCCCGCGCCAAGCTGCGGCGCGCCGGAGACAAGGCCGGAGGCGATGCCGGGCCCGAAGATGCCGAGGCCGAGCAGCGCCAAAGCGCCCAGCACCTGCGACATGGCCGCGGCGAGATCCGGCTCCTGACCCTGCAAGGCCGAAGCAAATTCACTAAAGAGGGTGGAGCCGATGCCGACGATGACGGCGAGTACCATCACCTTGACGCCGGAAGATATCACATTGCCGAGCACGCGCTCGGCAAGGAACGCGGACCGGTTCCACAGCGCAAACGGCACCAGCACGAAGCCGGCGAGCGTGGTGAGTTTGAACTCCAGGATGGTAATAAAGAGCTGGATGGAAAGAATGAAGAAAGCGATGATCACCAGGAACCAGGCGAGCAGAAGCACGAAGATGCTGAGTGCATTGCCGAAGAATTCCGGGAACCCCAGAAGCTGGCTTGCCTGGTCGAGCAGCGGCCAGGCGCCCTCGAATCCGGTGGCGGCAATGCGGCCCGGCCGCAGGAGGTCGCCGGCGGCCAGATTGCCGCCCGACGCATTGATGCCGAGCCCTGCAAAAGAGCGATAAATGATGCCGGCGAGGTTCTCAAAATTGTTCAGGATGAAGGCGAAGAGACCAACGTAGAGGACCTTGCGGACGAGACGGCCAAAAATGTTTGGCTCCCCGCCGAGCGCCCAGAACAAGCCGGCCATCGTAATGTCGATACCGATCAGGATGGTGGTGAGGAAGGCGACGTCACCCGAAAGCAGGCCGAATCCGCTGTCGATGTAGCGGACAAAAGTCTCCATGAACCGATCGATGACGCCGAGATCGTTCATGCCGCCGCCTTCCGCATTGCAATGGAATCGATCTCAGTTGCCTGAATAGGCATCACCGGAGCCGAGAAAACGCCGCGTTGTCTCGCGGGCGGCCTCCTCCGACTGCGCCTTGCGGGCGGCATCCTCGGCTTCGGCCCGGAACTGGGTGGCAAGCAATGTCTGGATCTGCATCTGCTGTTTTGCGGACAGCGCAATCAGCTGGTTGGTTGCCTGGCTTGCCTCAAGCGCACCGGCCGCACCCTGGCTGCGGTTGACAAGGTCAGCAAGCAAATCGCCGTCGGCCTGGATGTTCCCGACAATCTGCGACTGCACTCGCATGGTCTGGCGGAAGGCCTGCATGGCGCTTTGCCAGCGCTCGCGTGCCGCCGACGCCAGGTCGCTTACCTTGATGGTCTTGCCATAGTTTTCCGGATAGTTCTGCCGCCACTCCTCCTCGAGCCGGTCCAGATCAAAGCTCAAGCCGTCGGCCTGCATCATCAGTCCATCAATGCGGTTGAGCGCCCCGGTCAGTTGTCCGAGAGAGGAAAAATCCAGGCGCTGCAGGTTGCGCGCCATGTTCTGTAGCATGGTCGCCTGGTTCTGCAGTGACTGGATCTGATTATTGATCTGCTCCAGTGAGCGGGCCGCCGTCAGCACGTTCTCGGCATAGTTCCAAGGGTCGAATACGGTAATGGCAAAGGCTGGCGGGACAAAGCCGGCGATCGGCTTGAAGACGAGGGAGGCGGTGACGAGACCTGTGAGGATGTGGCGCCGCATCATGCTGATTGCTCCTGTTGTGGTTGAGGGAATTTTTTGACAAGCTCGGCCGCCCATTCGAGGCCGCGCGCCATCAGGAACCGGGAGGCGAAGTCGCGCCGGCCGTGCTCTGAAAGGATGGTATCGATAAGGGTCTGCGCAGCCGGATCGGAGGCGCCGCAAAGTGCCAATGCCAGAGGGCCCAGGCCCAGCTCGAACAGTCGGTTGCCACGGCGCGACTGCAGATAGTACTGGCGCTTGGGCGTGGCGCGGGCGACCAACTCGATCTGCGGCTCGTTCAGACCGAAGCACTCATACGCCCCGCGCGCCTGCGGCTCCACAGCGCGGTCGTTGGGCAGGAAAATGCGCTGCGGGCAGCTCTCGATGATCGCCGGCGCGATGGAAGAACCGGAGATGTCAGCAAGCGATTGCGTGGCGAAGATCACCGACACGTTCTTCTTGCGCAGCACCTTCAGCCATTCACGGATACGAGCGGCAAAGAGCGGGTTGTCGAGATAGACCCAGGCTTCATCGAGGATCAGCAAGGTCGGCCGCCCGTCGAATCGCTCTTCGAGCCGGTGAAACAGATAGGTAAGCACCGGCAGAACCGCGCTTTCCTGATGCATCAGCTCCTCGGTCTCGAAGCACTGCACGTCCGACAGCGCCAATCGGTCATCGTCGGCGTCAAGCAGTCGGCCGAAGGGACCCTCGAGCGTGTAGGGCAGAAGTGCCGCCTTCAGCGCATTCACCTGAAGCAACACCGACAGTCCGGTGAGCGTGCGTTCTTCGACCGGAGCGGTGGCAAGGCTGTTGAGTGCCGACCACAACGCCTCCTTCACCTCGGGTGTGACGGTGACGTTCTCATGGGTAAGCAATCCGGCGATCCATTCGGCCGCCCAGCTGCGGATTGCCGGGTCATCGATGTTGCGCAATGGCTGGAAGGCAAGCGCGCCGTCATTGCCAAGCGCATGGTGCTCGCCGCCCATGGCGAGCGTAGCCGCCCGCGCCGAATTGCCCTTGTCGAAGAGATAGAGCTGAGCATCGCGATAGCGACGGAACTGCAGCGCGATCAGCGAAAGCAGCACCGATTTGCCGGCGCCGGTCGGGCCGACGATCAGCATGTGACCAACATCGCCGACATGAGTGGAAAGCCGGAATGGTGTCGAGCCGCTGGTCTTGGCAAAAAGAAGCGGCGGCGCTTCTGTCCCGATGATCTTGCCCAGATGCTCGTTGCACGCCGGACCCGCCCATACTGACGACAGAGGCATGAGATGGACAAGGTTCAGCGTGTGCACCAGCGGCTGGCGGACATTGGCATAGATGTGACCCGGCAGGGACCCGAGCCAAGCCTCGACCGCATTGACGCTCTCGCGGATGGTGGTAAAGCCGTGGCCGTTGATGATGCGCTCGACCGCGCGGAGTTTGTCCCCAACAGCCTGGCTGTCCTCATCCCAGACAGTTACCGTGGTGGTGAGATAGCCGAAGCCGACATAGTCGCGGCCAACCACCTGAAGTGCCGCGTCAGCATCGAGCGCCTTGTTCTCGGCATCGCTGTCGACCAGCGGAACCGGCTCGTTGGTCACCACCTCGCGCAGGATGGCTGCGATCGATTTGCGCCTGGCGAACCATTGCCGGCGCAGCCTGGTCAGTGACTTCGTGGCTTCGGTCTTGTCGAGAGGGATGAATCGCGTGACCCAGCGATAGGCAAAACCCTGATGGTTGAGAGCGTCGAGGATTCCAGGCCGGGTGACATTCGGGAAGCCGAGAATGGTGAGCGTGCGCAGATGCCGGTCGCCTAGCATCGGCTCCAGCCCGCCGGTAAGCGGTGTGTCAACCAGGACGCCATCGAGATACATTGGCGTCTCCGGCACGGCGATCGGATGACGTTTTGTGGAGATCGTGCCGTGCAGGAATGCCAGCGTTTCGCCGTCGTCGAGCGCGTGCACTTCCGGCATGAAGCTTGACAGCAGGTCGAGCACGCGGTCGGTCTCGGCGCGGAAGCGGGTGAGTTCCTGGCGCCAGTCGCGTGTTCCACTCTCACGATTGGCATCCACGAAGGCACTTTCGGCCCTGGCCTGACCGTCGGGCGGCGGCATGAAGAGAAGCGTCAGGTGATAGCGGCTCTCGAAATGTGCTACCTTGCCTACAAATGCGGCACGACGCTCCTCGTCGACCAGCCACGAGGCGGGATCAGGGAAACGCGAGATAGGATAGCCTACTGCTTCGATGCGTTCGGCCTCGAAGAACAAGGCCCAGCCGGAGCCGAGGCGTCTCAGCGCATTGTTTGCCCGCGCACAGATGCCGACGAGTTCGGCTTCCGTCGCGCTTTCCAGATCGGGTCCGCGGAAGCGGAACGTTCGCTGCAAGCTGCCGTCCTTGTTGAGTACGATGCCGGGCGCGACCAATGCCGCCCAAGGCAGATGGTCGGCAAGCCGATCGGCTTGGCTGCGGTATTCGGAAAGGTTCAGCATGCAAGCCAGCCCTTCTGGCGCAGGTGGCGAACGAGTACCCTGGCGAAATCCTGATCGCGTCGGGCGGCAAAAACCGCAAGCGTGTGGCCGCTGATCCACAGCACCAGCCCAGCGATCCACTGCTGCATTCCAAGCCCGATCGCCGCAGCCACCGTGCCATTGAGGATCGCCACGGCGCGTGGCGCACCGCCCAGGAGGATCGGTTCCGTCAATGATCGGTGAACCGGAACCTCGAAGCCTTCGATGTGGTGCTCGCCGGTCGTCATCAGACGAGCGCCCCGCCGCCGAAGGAGAAGAAGGAGAGGAAGAAGGAGCTTGCCGCGAAGGCGATGGAGAGACCGAAGACGATCTGGATCAGCCGGCGAAAGCCACCCGCGGTATCGCCGAAGGCGAGCGTCAGGCCGGTGATGATAATGATGATCACCGCGACGATCTTGGCGACCGGCCCCTGGACTGACTCCAGGATCCGCTGCAGCGGTTCTTCCCACGGCATGCCGGAGCCGGCCGCGTAAGCCGGCGCCGTGAGAACAAACGCGATTGCCGCGGGCGACAGAAATCGAAGCTTCTTGCGCATGGAAAAGACCTTTCAAAGCTGCTGGAGTTGCGGGAGCGTGAGCTGGGTGACGGCATAGTCGCCATTGCCGTCGAGACCTGTGACCTCGGCGATTGCATCGACACGGCGCGATGAGCTGCGCCCGGCGATGAAGACGATCAGGTCGATGGCTTCGGCGATAAGACGGCGCGGGACGGTGACGACGGCTTCCTGGGCGAGCTGCTCGACGCGGTAGAGGGCAGAGCGCGCTGAGTTGGCGTGAACTGTGGCGATGCCACCCGGGTGGCCGGTGTTCCAGGCCTTCAGCATGTCGAGGGCTTCAGAGCCCCTCACCTCGCCGACGATGATGCGGTCCGGTCTGAGGCGCAGTGTCGAGCGGACGAGATCGGCGAGTGTGACTGAGCCGCGCCGGGTGCGGAGCGCCACGCAGTCTTTGGCCGCGCATTGCAGTTCGCGTGTGTCCTCGATCAGGATCACCCGCTCGTCGCATTCGGCGACTTCGGCCAGCAGCGCATTGGCAAGCGTCGTCTTGCCCGAGGACGTGCCGCCGGCGACGAGGATGTTGCGACGATCGAGCACCGCCTTCCTTAGCGCTTCGGCCTGGACGGCCATCATGATCCCGTCGGCAACGTAATCAGCGAGCGTGTAGACACGTGCGGCAGGCTTGCGAATCGCAAAGCATGGCGCCAGTGCCACCGGTGGCAGCAGGCCCTCGAAACGCTCGCCGGACGGCAACTCGGCGCTGACGAGCGGATTGTCGGCGTGGGCTTCCGTACGAATGTGGGAGGCGACCAGGCGGATGATGCGTTCCGCCTCGGACGGATGCATGCGCACGCCGGTGTCGACACGACCGTCGCCAAGCCGGTCGAGCCGGAGCACGCCATCAGGATTGACCATCACCTCGATGACTGTTGGATCTGCCAAAGCGTCTGAGATTGCCTGGCCCATGGCGGTGCGCAGCATGGCGCGACGGCGGTGATCGGCTTCGGGGTGAGAGGTCATTCGCCCCCTCCCGCGCTCTCCTCGTCGCGCAGAGCCCGCTTGCCGGAGGCAATCCGGCGGCCGACCTGCTCGACAAATTTCTGAAAGCGCTCCTGCGCGACCGCCTGTGTCGCCTTGTCTGGCACCGGCGAGTGGGCATGAAGCGTGATGGAAAAGCGGATGAAGAGCGCCAAACTCTCCAGGATCATCTCGGTGTCGCGTCGGACACGCTCCAGATCCCGCGAGATGCGGTCGAGCCGCTTGCCGTAGCGCCGGTCGAGCTCGTTCTCCCCACGCTGGTCGATGAAGGCTTGCACCGCTTTGGCCACGATCTCCGACTTGGTGGTCGAAGGATGGCAGCTGAGCTGGTCAAGCTTATCGCTCAGCTCGGGATCCAGCAGAAACTGATGGCGGATGCGTAGGGGCTTCATGCGGCTCGTTCCGGTTGGCCGGCGCTGACGCGCCGGCTTCGGAAGGAGCATCGGTCACAAGCCCGAAAACGCTTATGGCCCTTATCTACGCTGATATGCGCTCGGCGTCAGAAGCCCGGCAGGATGTCCTTGTCCTCGCCCATGCCTTCGTTGACGCCGTAGACCCGCGCTGCCGTGGAAATCCGGTCAATCACCTTTTTGTCAGCCGCCGTGTCGCCGTCGTCATCGGGCGGCCCGAACAGGTCGCCCTGATCCGGCTCCTGTTTAGCGGAGCTACCTTCGTGGGGCAGGCCAGGATGACGCTGCTGTTGCACGCCGCCTTCGCCTTCTGAGATCGCTTCAGAGCGCTCGTCATGTGCGAATAGCCGACGGTCCACGCCGCGCACCTGCCCGCTCCAGTCGTCGGCGCGCGGCGCCGGACGGTCCGGATAGGGGCTGTATGCAAGAACCGGCGCAGGCAATACCCGCTCGGTAAAATTCCGGTCTTCGTAGTAGCGAAGCTTCTTCGCTCGGATCGGCGGCAAGCCGGAGACCAGCACCAGTTCGTCCGTCGGCGGCAATTGCATCACCTCGCCTAGCGTCAGCAGCGGCCGCGCGGTTTCCTGGCGACTGACCATCACATGCGAAAGCCATGGCGCCAGCCGATGGCCGGCATAGTTGCGCATGGCGCGTAGTTCCGTCGCCATACCGAGCGCATCCGATATGCGCTTTGCGGTGCGCTCGTCATTGGAAGAAAACGCGATCCTCGCATGGCAGTTGTCGAGGATGGCGTTGTTCTCGCCATAGGCCTTGGAGATCTGGTTCAGTGATTGCGCGATCAGATAGGCGCGGATGCCGTAACCCGCCATGAAGGCAAGTGCGGTCTCGAAGAAGTCGAGCCGCCCCAGCGCCGGGAACTCGTCCAGCATCATGAGCAGCTGATGCTTGCGGCTTTTTTTGGGATCGCCCTCCAGCCGTTCGGTGAGCCGCCGGCCGATCTGGTTGAGCACCAGCCGCACCAGCGGCTTGGTTCGCGAGATGTCGGATGGTGGCACCACCAGATAGAGCGATACGGGACGATCTGCATCCATAAGATCGGCAATGCGCCAGTCGCAGGCCGATGTCGTCGCCGCCACGGTCGGATCGCGGTAAAGTCCGAGGAAGCTCATGGCGGTTGAGAGTACGCCTGACCGCTCGTTTTCCGACTTGTTCAGCACCTCGCGGGCTGCCGAGGCGACAACGGGATGGACCTGCGGCTTGTCCGCCGTGCCGAGGTGATTGGTGGTCATCATCCGCCGCAGCGTCGTGGCAAACGAGCGCTGCGGGTCCGACAAGAAAGTGGCGACGCGGGCGAGCGTCTTCTCCTCTTCGGCATAAAGAACATGGAGGATGGCGCCGACTAATAGCGCGTGGCTGGTCTTCTCCCAATGGTTGCGCCGCTCCAGAGCGCCTTCCGGATCGACCAGAATGTCGGCAATGTTCTGGACGTCGCGAACCTCGTGCGGACCCTTGCGCACCTCCAGGAGCGGATTGTAGCGCGCCGATCGCGGATCGGTCGGATTGAACAACAGGCAGTACGAGAATTTTGAGCGCCAACCTGCTGTCAGCTGCCAGTTCTCGCCTTTGATGTCGTGGATGACTGCCGAGCCGGTCCAGGAAAGAAGCGTCGGCACAACCAGGCCGACCCCCTTGCCCGACCTGGTCGGTGCAAAGGCCATGACATGCTCCGGCCCGTCATGGCGCAGATAGCGATCCTTCAGTTTGCCAAGGAAAACGCCCGCCGGCCGATACAGCCCCGCCTTGTCGATCTCCCGCTCTATGGCCCAGCGCGAGGAGCCGTATGTGGTCACCAAACCACGCTGCCGTGCTCGACAGAGAGAGCCGGCAATCGCGGCGGCGCAACTGATGAAGCCGCTGGSCGCTGCCAGCATGCCGGCCTTGTCGAAAACTTCTGGCGCATAGGCCTCGAACTGGAACCACCAAACGAACAGCTTCCAGGGCCGGTAGATCGGCCAGCCGGTCACGAAGAACCACGGAGTTCCAAGCTGCTCCTGATAATCCAGCATGTGTGCGCACCATTGCGTTGCTGCCCACACTCCCAAGATGACAATAGCGAACACAACGGCGATCTGGCCGACAAGGAGCTTCGTCGGTGTCATGAGTGCAGCTCCGCTGATTTGGACTGACCGAACAATCATCGCGGCATCCGGCCAAAGCTGGAACGCAACTTACGTGCGATTGAGCGCGATGATCCCCTGCCAGTTCCACATTACAGTCCTGTGCGACTGTCGATGCGTAGATGGTAGGTTCTATTTTGACGTGCGGCTTTGCAGCAATATCAACGACTACTGCACGCAAGGAATCGTCCGTTTGGCAGACTACTTGCGAATCAATTCGATGAATGCAGCAGATCGAGCGCTGGCTTGCGTGGGGGGCAGCGTCAACACCATCACCGACAAGCGCGGCCGGAACCGCTCCGACCATGTTCGCAGGCTGATCGTCGGTACGCTTCAGGAGCCGGAGATCGGCTATTTCGCTGAGGTACCGTAGAACCCAGCTCGCCGAGATCGCGGAACATACATAGAACATCAACTTGCCCTCTGGGAATCTTTCTGACATCCTGGCAGAAAGTGACACAGAGAAGGGTGACTGATTCGTGGGCAAGGTGTCGTCTGGCCAAAATGAATTCAACCGGTTGTGCGAACGGGCGGGGCTAACTCCCGGTGAAGCTGCGTCCGTTCTGTCCGTCTCGGAACGGACGATCGCGCGATACGCCAGCGGCGAAAGCCAGCCATCCGGGCTTGCGTTGCGCGTCCTCCAGGAAGCGGCGGACCCCGCCTGTCAGAATTCCGATCCGGCCTCCTTCCGGTTTATCGACCTTTTCGCGGGGATTGGCGGTTTGCGGATCGGATTTCAAGGGATTGGAGGGCATTGTGTCTTCACGTCCGAATGGGATCCGAGTGCGCAGAAGACTTATGCGCTGAACTTTCGCGACAATCATCCTTTAGCCGGTGACATAAGAGGCTATTCGGAGGATCCCGATCGTATTCCCGAACATGACGTCGTGCTCGCCGGATTCCCCTGCCAGCCCTTTTCCATTGCCGGCGTGTCGAAGAAGAACGCGCTCGGACGCCCGCATGGTTTTCTGTGCGACACCCAAGGGACGTTATTCTTCGATACTGCCCAGATCATTGCCCATCATCGTCCTGCAGTCTTCGTGCTTGAGAACGTCAAGAATCTCGAGCGGCACGACAAGGGGCGCACCTTCGCAACGATCATGAACGTTCTGGAGAATGAACTCGGCTATCATGTGCAGACGCGGGTGATCAGCTCCGAGCACTGGGTACCGCAAAAGCGCGAGCGCATCTTCATTGTCGGATTCCGCGAGCCAACAACATTCAATCTGACGAGTTTGATACTGCCTGCCGGAGGGCCAAAACTGGGCAGTATCCTCCAGCCTCATGACGAGGTGGACCCGAAGTATACGCTGACGCCGCGCCTATGGGAGTACCTTCAGGCTTACAAGGCCAAGCATACCTCGAAGGGTAACGGCTTTGGCTACAGTTTATTCGGGCCTGACGACGTTACCCGGACGCTGTCGGCACGTTACTTCAAAGACGGTTCGGAAATCCTGATAGACCAGCCCGGAAAACGTCCCCGGCGGTTGACGCCGCTGGAGTGTGCGCGTCTGATGGGATTCGATCGTGGCGATCGCCGTTGGAAAATCCCGGTCTCCGACACACAGGCCTATCGTCAATTCGGCAATGCGGTGGTCGTACCCGTGGTCGAGTTTCTTGCACAAGCTATGAAGCCCCATATAGAGGCCGCGCTCGCCGGCGGTTCTGCACAAGCGCAATCTGCGCCCGTCAGGATCAGTCGCCCTGACCGGGAGCCGGTTCTCGCCCATGGCTGATATCGTGCCGGCTGATGTACGCAGCCGGATGATGTCTGGCATCCGGGGGACGAACACGAAACCCGAATTGCTGCTCAGAAAAGGTCTGCACGCGCTGGGCTTTCGCTTCCGGCTGCACGACCGGTCGCTTCCCGGAAAACCCGATATTGTACTGCCACGCTATCGTGCGGTCATGTTTGCGCATGGGTGTTTCTGGCACGGGCACGACTGTCACCTGTTCAAAATGCCGTCGACCCGTCCGGAATTCTGGCAGGCAAAGATCGACCGCAATCGCGCAGTCGATGCGCGCTCTGAGGCAGCTCTGGAAGAAGCCGGCTGGCGGCTGGCAATAATTTGGGAATGCGCGTTGAAGGGGAAGACGCGTCTACCGCTTGAAAATGTGATCTCGGCATGTGCCAACTGGCTCAGATCAGACCGGCCGCGTCTCGAGGTCAGGGGAAGATAGATGCGTCGAGGGATGCTGTCGGATCTGTTCATCGGGGTCGTCGCCAAACGACTGACACTGGTCGAGACGATCACACCACGATCGAACCAGCACGAGTTCCAGGGGACGCAGCCGCTACGGCGACTGTTGGGTGATGCTGATCGGCGAGGTATTCCGACCCGGTTCATCTGGATCACAGGCGAGCAGGAGGCGCTCGCCGAGGACGGCTTCATGAGCTGGTCCAACGTGCGCAAGGGCAAGCCGAGAGCGCCGGAGTATCATCTCTATTACTCCGGCAATGCGGTGACCGAGCTGATGCAGCCGGGAGATATGCTGTTTCTCGCCCTGCGGCGCGATGGAACCATCCTGGTCATCGTGACCCCGTCCGCCACCATCCAGAACCAGCTCGTCTGGCTGTTCGGCATCGAGAAGCAACCGGAGTTCGCGTTCACCTTCCAGGAGATCGAGGGTGAGCGCAACGCCGAGCTGGATTTTGCGGCACGTTATATACTCGATGAACTGGGCATCGAGCCGGAAGAGCCCGAGGCAGACCGCCTGGATATCCTGATCGAGCCGTTCGGGCTAGTTTTTCCCAAGACTCGCGTATTCTCCGAACTCGCCCGCACCTCTTTGCCGGAAATTTCAGCACTGGATGATCCTGACGGTGCACTGGTCATGTGGATGGAGCGGGAGGAGCAACTGTTTCGTCGGCTGGAGCGACGCATCGTGGCCGAGCGCATCGGCAACGGGTTCCACTCTCCCGATGGCGCGGATGTCGATGGATTTCTGGCTTTCTCTCTTGGCGTCCAGAACAGGCGCAAGGCGCGCGCCGGTCAGGCGCTGGAGAACCATCTTGAAGCGGTCTTTACCGCGCAGCGCATCCGGTATGCACGTGGTGCTGAAACCGAAAACCGTAACAGGCCGGATTTCCTGTTTCCGGGACAGGAAGAATATCGCGACACCGACTTCCCGGCCAGCCGTCTAACGATGCTCGGGGCAAAATCGACGCTCAAGGATCGTTGGCGGCAGGTCCTGTCGGAGGCCGGGCGCATAGAAGAAAAGCACCTGCTCACACTCGAGCCGGGCATTTCAGAAAACCAGACCGACGAGATGCGGGCCAAACTGCTCCAGCTGGTCGTGCCGCGACCACTGCACCATACCTATCGCCCGCCCCAGCAGGCGTGGCTGATGGATCTGGCCGGCTTTCTTCAGATTGTGCGCGAACGGCAAGATGCCTGAATCACTCGGCCCTGAGCTCCCTGAGCCACTGGTCTGATACAGGCGGAAGAATCTTGCCGATGATCGCCCACGCCAGTTTCGCTGCGAGAACGCGATGCAGTTCCGACATCAGACCGATGCGTCCGAATTCAGTTGCCGGAAGAGACCGGTAACGCAGTTGCCCCACTCCCGAAAACGTGGTGTGGTCAGGGGAAGCACCTTCCCGCCCGTCGAACATTATCCTGATGCGTCCCGCATCGAGTTCCGTGCCGATGAGTGCTGCCCGCTCTTTCAGCGACAGCCGGTTGAGCAGATAGCCGGAGCCGCTGTCCTTCGTCCAAGACGGTTTGACGAGGATTGCATGGAAACAGCGGATGCCGGCCTCGCCGAGCAGACGGAATACCCCAAGTTCGCCATTATTAATTCCGAACTGAAGCACTTTCCCCTGGAAGGGAAACTTGTGCTTGATCTCCAGAAGCCACACGGCCTCGTCGTGGACCAGAATGCGATCGAGATTCCAGACAGCACGGAACCATGGCTGGATACCGTGATTCAGAAGCAATCGCGGCAGGACCACGCGCGGGCCGATCTGATCACCATAGGCGTCGGCAAGGAATCCCCAGTAGCTTAGCTTCTGGCGACGGGCATCGCGGACTGTGTCGGCAACCTTTACCGGTTGCGCGGGGCGCCCTGACAGCTCGCGCATCACTTCGGCGAGCGGACGCCGCTCACTGATGGAAGTGCCATCCCTCCATTCCCGTGCTGTGAAAGTACCTGCGATCTTATCGATGTCCAGCAGCCATACACGAAATCT
>NZ_VLJP01000048.1:0-2996 GCF_007829525.1 Mesorhizobium sp. J18 | reverse complement strand
GCCCTGACGGGAAGGAGTCGAGGCCAGTAATAGCGTCGTTCCCGGATTTGGCTTGCGAGCCTCGCCGTGTTGCTTCGTTCACGGAGCGGCGATCCGTCACCGGAGAGTATCCAACCGCACGGTATCCAACGTGTCAAATGCAGTGCGAGGAATTCTCACAAGCATTTGCACAGATGGTATGAAAGGGAAGAGGGATGCGCTCCGGTGCCGGCGGCTTCAAGTAGCTTCTGGCGGGTCGATCAGCTGCGGAAAAGCCGACGCCCTATCCCCGAAACAAGAAGCGCCCTTGCTTCGAGAAATCCAGCCGGCCGCCGATATGCGGCACGTTTCAGCGTCACGATGTGCTGTCGAAAATCGATCTCCGCCATCATCCCGTTGAGCTTGTTGCCGTTGAGGCTGCTGATGCTCTTCGAGAGGGAATCTCTCATCTGACTGACGCTTACGCTGCTCATATTCCGCGCCATTTCATGATCCAGGACCGGACATTCGTCAGAAGCACATCGATGTATAGGGTGGCGCGAAGGCATGAACACCATACACTTCGGCGCTTTATGCCAAAGGCGCACCAGGAAACCGCCATGCCTGTGCCTGATCACGAAACGCCAGGCCCGCTTCTCTGCCGTCCGACCGTCCAGGAAATCTCCTCGCCGCGCATGATGCCAGAAACCTGCCTACCGATATGTCGCTCAAGCACCGGCCGCCACGGTACAAGGGTGAACTCGCGCGACTTCTCGATTACGGCGTATGTGCCACTGGCGAGTTCAACGGGGCGGCGGAGCGTGCCTTCGATGCGCTCGCCGGATCGTGTTTCGACATAAGGCAGGCCAAGTTCGTCCGAGAGGTGCTCACCGATGCGATTCAATTCGCGCTGACGCAGAACTGTCAGCATATTCGTGCGATAAACGATCCGGTCCTGTTCTGCGCGCGCGAGGCCTTGTGCGATCAGCCACTGCCGCCGCCGAACTCGCGCCTCTCGCACCTCGCGACCGAAACCGGCATCGCGCAGCGGCTCAGGATCATCGGAAACCAGCTCGCTGTCGAGCCAGGTGGCACCGTCGAAGCTGACCTGCTGCTCCAACGAGAGTGAGGAGAGCTTGTCGACTGTCACGGGCACCGCCCTGGCTCGCTGACGCTCGTAATCCGCCACGCGCTCAAGATGATTCGGCGCGATGATCCAGGTGCCGTCCGGCTCACGCTCGACGCCGCCTGTCGCCCGGCGGATCGCCTCCAGCCGACGGACATGGGTTGCGGCGAAGCGCTCGTTGGCGGACGGGTCATACTTCAGATGGATGTCGATGCTGTATCGCCCGTCGTTGGCTGAAGCGATTTCGGCGATGGTGTGGTCTACCTGCCTGGGCTCTGTGCTTCTGGCCATTATCCGTACCATGCAGCCAGTCGGTGTTGGCTCCGCCGCATCGCCCCTGCCAATGTCGATGTAGTGGGTTCTGCCATCCACCCCATCGACGATGAGGTAATGCCGGTCGTTGATTTCGTCGGTGAGCCCGCGGGCGACAACACGGCCGACGACAGGCCGGGTTGGCTCGCCGGATCGTTCGTGGACGACGCAATCGGCGGCACTGCGGGTGAGCCCCTTGCCGGTCAGCTCACGGTGCATGGTCTTGATGATGTCTGCGCGCTCTCCAATGTGGCGCAACGTGGGCTCGAGATTGTCATCGAGAAGCCAGCGGCCTGGGGCGCTCTCCTCGGCCAGACCCATGCGCCCAAGCTTGCGCAGGCGCCCCTGATGCAGCGTCTGGCGAAAGGCGTCCCCGTTCGCCGGTGAGACGAGGCCATCACCGTCGCGCATGCGCAGCAGATGCCGGTCGATGCTGGTGAAGCGTTCCTGTTCCATTTCCTGGCTAAGGCGCTGCTCGATCTCCCGGTCGGTGCGTGGACCGAGATCGAGGCTGACCAACTCGGCCGCCCGCTCACGAATGCCGCTCGCAATATACTCTCGCGCGATAACGAGATTCTCGCCGCGGTCGTCCTTACCGCGGACGATGATATGAGTGTGGGGATGACCGGTGTTGAAATGATCCACCGCAACCCAGTCGAGCCTGGTGCCGAGGTCCTCCTCCATCTGCGCCATGAGGCGCCGGGTCAACGGCTTAAGGTCATCATACTGGATGCCGTCTTCGGGTGCGACGATGAAGCGGAATTGATGCCGATCACCATCGCACCGTTCGAGGAAGTTCTTGCTGTCCACGCGATCGGTCTCGGCGCCGTAGAGCTCGCCGGGCTCACCCTCGGGCGTGACACCGTCGCGCTGGATGTAGCGCAGATGCGCACGGGCTCCGTCCATGCCCTTACCGGCCAACCTGACAAAACGCGCCTTCACCATCACCCGGCGTTGACGAAAGGCGGCATAGCGGTCGCGTGATTTCAGCAGTGCGGCTGCAGCGCCGCCGCGCCCTGTCCTGATGCCTGTAGAACGCCCACGCCGGTGCTTGCCGCCTGCCCGATTGATGGCCGCCCGAAGCTGGTTGGCGTAGCGCTTTCCGGCTTTCGAGCCGCGCGACATAATCTTGCCGAGTTTCGGCCTGAACTCGTCATCCTTCACGCAAACCTCCGGATATTTACAGCAGTATCAGACGTTTGCGCGTGACTGCCTCCGACGCACGCACGCAGCCTCCGGGAAAACCGATGTGCAGACAAAGACTTGGCCGATGGGAGGAGGCCCTACCTTTATCTTGCCCTTGTAATCGGCTCTACTTTCACGACTGTTTTGCTCATCTTGATACATCCTTTTTCCTCATCATGATCTGCACACTGTTTGTTCGCAAAAGAACATCTACAAGCATGAGTTCTGGCGCGCCGTGCACTTGTCCGCACTCTGCGACGGGGTGATCGGGCTGCGTTTGAGAGGCAGCGCTTTTTCCGTCGCGGTGCATTTTGCCATCGGATTCACAGGGCACATCACAGGCACTCCGGCGCGGCCCGGCCGTCTTACGATCGGCGCGGCCGCAGGCAAGATATCGTGCTTCCCGTCATTCCTC
>NZ_VLJP01000047.1 GCF_007829525.1 Mesorhizobium sp. J18 | reverse complement strand
GGCTCATGCCGCCATATTGCTTACGCCACCGGTAGAACGTCAGCTCGGAAACGCCGATCTGGCGAACAGCATCCGCCATCGCCATGCCTTGGCCGCGCAAAACCTCAMCCTGCCGAAGCTTCGTGACGATCTCGTCGGGCTTGTGTCGCTTGTTTGCCATTGTGGTCCTCCTTCATGGTCAAAACCATACTTCAAGGTGGACCCGTTCAATGGGGGTGGATCACCCGTTGATCGTCTCGGCCAGCGCGTTGTCGTAGCTGTCACCGACGCTGCCAACCGAAGGCTCGATGCCCGCCTCGGCCAGCCGTTCAGTGTATTTGATCGACAGATACTGGCTGCCGCGGTCGCTGTGGTGAACCAGCCCCATGCCCTTGACCGGGCGGCGGTCATGGACCGCCTGTTCGAGGGCATCAAGGACGAACCCGGCATACGCCGAGGTGCTGACCCGCCAGCCGACAATCTTGCGGGCATAAGCGTCGATGACGAAAGCGACATAAACAAACCCCTCCAGGTGGCAAGTGGAGTAAGAAGCGCGGATGCGCTTCTCCTCCCCGAACCGTACGTGCACCTTTCAGCGCATACGGCTCTCTATTCAATCGTGGCCCATGGCCATGGCAACATCATGATAATTTGAGGTGACGGTGCTGCGAGGTTCGCTCCGGAAGATGTACGGATTGCTCTCCGGATTCCGCCACCGGAACTGCGCCTTTGGGCTGGTTACCATTCGGCGCAGCGCCTTGCCGACGCGGTCTCCACGTTCACTTCGTCCATAGACAAGCCAAGTCTTTGCCTTGCCCGCCTCTGGCGCTCGATACCAGCTCCGCATCAAGGGTTTGATGCGTGACCGATATTTTCGCGCCAGCCAGTGCGCCAGTTTCCAGAACACGACAGTGTCGATGCGCCGGAAGCAACGCGCTGTGAAGTCGGTGAACTTGTAGAAGGCCGCCCATCCCGCCAGTTGGCTGTTCAGGCGGTCCACCATGTCGACCTTGCCGACATCATGATTGCCGGAAAGGGTCTCGGTCAGTTTGCGAACAAACGCCTTGGCCTTTTCCTTGGGTATCGTCGTGACGACGGACATATGCCCGTTCGACCCCCGCTTGCGAATGATCCGATGCCCCAGAAAGACGAACCCGTCATCGACGTGGGTGATATGGGTCTTTTCCATATTCAACGTCAGCTTCAGACGGTCTTCCAGAAAGGCCCGGCATTCCTCGCGGATTTCCTCGGCATGAACCTTCGTCCCCTTGACGATGACGACGAAGTCATCGGCATAGCGACAATAGGCAATCGCAGGTTTCCATTGCCGGTTCTCTCGAACCGTGATGGGGCGGCCCTGCTGAACGCCGAAGTTCCATGCCCAGCGATCCTTGCGGGCTTTCCGGTTCAGGTATTTCGCCTCCAGCCACGCATCAAACTCGTGGAGCATGATGTTGGACAGGAGCGGCGACAGCACGCCGCCTTGCGGAACACCCTCACTGGACGCTGCAAACAGGCCACGGTCGATGTGACCCGCTTTTAGGATGCGCCAGAGAAGATCAACAAACCGTCCGTCCCGCACCCGCCGCCGAACGCATTGCAGAAGCAGCCGGTGATGAACGGTGTCGAAGTAGCTCGCCAGATCACCTTCGATGATCCAGCGGCCCCTCGTCGTGTCCGCACCGTCCTGAAGCTGCAACTTCACGGTACGAACGGCATGATGCACGCTGCGTTCCGGCCGGAAGCCATAGGACAGGCGATGGAAGTCGCTTTCCCAAATCGGCTCCATGGCCATCAGCATGGCGCGCTGGACAATGCGGTCTGTCAGAGTCGGTATACCCAGTGGTCGTAGCTTGCCATTGGCTTTCGGGATATAGATTCGCTTGACCGGCTTCGGGCGATAGGTGCCTTTCAGCAGGTTTGTCCGCAGGTCGGCCAGATGGCGATCCAGCCCGGCCTGCATCCGTCGCTTATCCATTCCGTCAATGCCCGGAGTTCGTGCGCCACTCGACGCCAGAACGATCCGGGCGGCTTCGGCAAGCCATTCCCGGTCGGCAATGAGCCGCAAGAGACGATCGAACCGACGGTTCGGACCGGCCTCGGCCCATGTTGCAAGCTTGTGCTGCATTTCGCTGATTATCAAAGGTCTTCACCTCATTTGGTCAGGTAATTTGCACTCCAAGCAGATTGAACTGTTCCCCTTCGCCATGTGGCAGGCTTTCCCTGCCGCGGACTACTACGGGAACTCCGCCAGCATGATGGACATCAGGGTCAACTCCCTTGCGATGCTCAACATCGTGGGCATTCCATCATGCCTTCCCTCGTTCATATGCTGGACATTCCACGCATTGGGGAGGTTGCCGGTCGCAGTCCTTGTCCTTGCGTCCCGCAAGTCGATGCCGATGTCATGGTCTGGCTGCGTTCTCCCCATGACTCCCTGCGAGACGCCATACATGTACGCCCGCATTCGGATGCCGCCGACATACGTCTCCGGCGACCTCATCGGCATTCCGCCTGTTAAGCCGTGTAGGCGAAGGCGACATTTCAGCCCTCGGATGCGGATTAACCGGTTCGTGTTCCTCAACCTTCCAGTGCTACAGCCTCGGGAACCATCTCGGCGTAACGGCCTCGCCTCAATCCCCTTTACCTGCGGGCTACGTCACCCTGCCAGTTGACGACAGGTCACCGCCGCTTGGGCTCATGCCCCTCACAGCAGGGGGCACGGCATTCTTCAAATCCTCCTTTCTCAATGCATTCCAGTCATATGCACCCCGGACCATCCGGGACGAGGCGCACCATAGGTGAAATCGCTGACCCACAGCATGTTCGGCGCAGGCACGCGGAACTGGCGGTTCACCTTGTCCAGCGGGCATGGCTGCTTCTTGTCAGGGATCGTCGTCTTGTGCGGCTTGCCCCGGATAATGCCTTGAATGCCCATGTCCTTCATCAGCCGTGCCACCGTGCAGCGAGCGATATCGAAGCCCTCGCGGCGCAGCTGGTGCCAGACCTTGCGCAGGCCGTAGACGCTCCAGTTGTCCTCGAAAACACGCCGTATCTCGGGGCGCAGCGCCTCGTCCCGTTTGGCACGATCCGACAACCGCGCCGGGTCGGCACGTTTGGCCAGATGGTCATAATAGGTGGCAGGGGCGATCGGCAGAACGTCGCAGATCGGCTCGMCCCCGTGCGCATCCCGATGCGCGTCGATGAAACCCACCATCACTTCGGTCGGCGGTCGAGCTCCGCCATCGCAAAATACGCCGACGCCTTGCGGAGAATCTCGTTCGCCTGGCGCAGTTCGCGATTCTCCCGTTCAAGGGCCTTCATCTTCTCGGCCATCTCGGTCGGGATGCCGGCGCGCTTGCCGCTGTCGACTTCGGCCTTCTTGACCCAGTCGTTCAGCGTCTGCGGGGTGCAGCCGATCTTCGCCGCAATCGACATGACCGCCTGCCAGCGCGACGCGTGTTGACCCTCGTTGTCGAGAACCAGCCGCACCGCGCGCTCGCGCACTTCAGGGGAAAACTTGTTCGTCGTCTTGCTCATGATGCTCCATCCTACTCAGGAGTTGGAGCCTCCGGCAAACCCGGCGCGGTTCAAAGGCTAACAGGCGCGAGCGCGTTGGGAGGAGGCCGCTATCAGCGTGATGACTGCTACCGGCAATCAGGTCGCGCAGATCCTGGGTAGCGGTTCGCCAAGCTAATCGAATGGATCGCCGAGACTTTACCTGCAGACGCCAGGAAGTTTCCAATCCGCTGCTATGCCCTTGGCGAGCCAGATTGTCAGCCGATTAATGATTGGAAATCAATGCGGTTCCTGTGTTGCTACGCCGAGGCGATCTGAGCTTCTGGTCAGCGGAGCCCGGAACAGCTCTGCGTGTCGAGCCGCAGTTTGAACTTCTCAGGACTGTCAGGGCCTTAACATCGCAAGCATCGGCGCAACCCCCAGCTTTGTTCTTACACTCAGCAGCTACCAGTTGGCCTTAACAGTGCCATGCTGGGATACCGCGGACATTTCTTTCCACTCGTTATTCTGCCTGGATCTGTATCAATAAGATTTCGGCTGACCAAGAACGCGTTCGGCAATGAACGACAGGATGAGTTGCTCTGTCACTGGCGCGATCCGCGGTAGAATTGATTCGCGGAACAGACGTTCGACCTGGAACTCGCGCGCATAACCCATGCCGCCATGGGTCAATACGGCCTTGGTGCAGGCCTCGAAAGCAGCGCGTCCGGAGAGGAATTTTGCAGCGTTGGCCTCCGCACCGCAGGGCTTACCATTATCATAAAGGAAAGCCGCGCGCAGGCACATCCAATATGCAGATTCAAGATAGGTCCAAGCTTCGGCCAGCGGATGCTGAATACCCTGGTTCTGACCGATCGGTCGGCCGAACACGACGCGTTCGCGCGCGTATTTCGCGGCGCGGTTGATGGCATCGCGTCCTACCCCGATCGCCTCGATGCCGACTAGAATGCGCTCGGGATTAAGGCTGTCGAGCAGGTATTCGAATCCCTTACCTTCTTCGCCGATCCGATCCGCTTCGGGGATGAAGAGCCCATCGATGAAGATCGCGTTCGAATCAACTGCATTGCGACCAAGCTTACGGATGCGCCGCACCTCGATCTTGCTCCGATCGAGTTCAGTATAGAAGAGGGTCATGCCTTCAGTCGGCCGTTTGACCTCGGATTTTGGGATGGTGCGGGTTAAGAGCAAAATCTTGTCCGCAACCTGTGCAGTCGAGGTCCACATCTTGCGGCCGTGGACGACATAGCCACCCGGCGCGCGGGCAGCCACGGTCTTGATGCTGGTGGTATCAAGGCCGGCGTCGGGCTCGGTCACGCCGAAACAGGCTTTCTGCTCGCCCGCAACCAAAGGCACGAGCCAACGTTGTTTCTGTTCCGGCGTGCCATGGACGACAATAGCATGCGGTCCGAACAGATTGATATGAATCGCTGAGGCGGCCGCATATCCGCCGCCGCTCTGAGTGGCGGCATGCATCATGATGGCCGCCTCCGTAACGCCGAGCCCGGCGCCGCCTACTTCTTCCGGCATGGTGATGCCGAGCCAGCCATTCCTGGCCATAGCCGCATAATATTCCTGAGGAAAACGGCTGKTTTCCTCGCACTCAGTCCAATACTGGTCGTCAAAACCGGCACACAGTTCGCGAATGTTGCTGTCGATCGCTTCCTGCTCAGGCGAAAGTTGAATTTCCATCTTGGCTCTCGGGGGGTCTCGGTGTGTCTTAGAACGCGACGTTTTTCGGTCCTTTGGTCTCAAGCATCCGGCGCGCATCGTCGGGCGTTGCGATCTCCAGCGACAGCTCTTCCAAGATATGGCGAATCTTCGCCACTTGAGCGCCATTGGACGGCGCGAGTTGCCCCTTACCGAGATAGAGATTGTCCTCCAGGCCGACACGAACGTTGCCGCCGAGGATCGCGCCCATGGTCACGAAGGGGAATTGATGGCGGCCAGCAGCCAGGATTGACAGATAATAATCGTTGCCGAAGAGCCGGTCTGCTGTCGCCTTCATGGTCATAAGATTCTCGGGCTCAGCCCCTATACCACCGAGAATCCCGAAAATCGCCTGCACAAAGAAGGGTGGCTTGACAATGCCCCGCTCGGCGAAATGGGCGAGGTTGTAGAGGTGTCCGACATCGTAGCATTCATATTCAAAGCGGGTTCCAAGTTCCCCCAATTCCGTCATGGCACGCTCGATCTGAGTGAAGGTGTTCGACAGAATGAAGTCGCGTGTCATCATCAGATAGTCATGTTCCCAGCCGTGCTGGAACTCGCGGATCCGACCCGCCGCACCGGAGATATTGAAGTTGAACGATCCCATGTTCATCGAGGCGATTTCTGGGGCTGCCCATTTGGCGGCTGCCAGGCGCTGA
The DNA here is from genome assembly GCF_007829525.1 of Mesorhizobium sp. J18. GTDB lineage: Bacteria > Pseudomonadota > Alphaproteobacteria > Rhizobiales > Rhizobiaceae > VLJP01. Next base: position 17,328 of record NZ_VLJP01000047.1, on the reverse strand, counting down.
TCCATGGTCATGCCCAGTCCGCCGCCGGTGGTGATGTTGATGATGGCGTTGCAGCCGTCCTTGATTTGCGGCAGGAAGCGCTTGAAGGCTTCCGGATCTTGCGTGGGCTGTCCGGTTTCCGGAACGCGGGCGTGAAGATGCAGGATTGCCGCGCCTGCCTGCGCCGCGCCGATGGCATTCTCCGCGATCTGATCCGGTGTCACTGGCAGGTGCGGCGACATCGTCGGTGTGTGGATCGAGCCTGTAATGGCACAACTGATGATGACCTTGTCTGCACGTCTCATGGGTGTTGTCTCCGTCGTTTCAGAGGGCTTGCATGATCTCGCGCCAGGCTGTTTCGAGCTCCTGGCGATGGTGTGGGGCAGCGATGCCGATCAGGCGTTCGGCCCGTTCCACGGTGGTAGCGCCACGCAGATCGGCAACGCCAAATTCGGTGACAACAATTTCAACGTCGTGCCGTGGGAGCGAAACAGGGCCGTCGAGCCGTGGCACGATTCGGGACGCCGCGCGGTCGGGCGAAGTGGCAGGCAGCGCGATGATGCTGATCCCGTCGGGTGCGAGACTTGCTGAACGGGCGAAGTCCGCCGCGCCTCCAACCCCACTGATGGCGCGGCCGTCGAGAGTCTCCAGATTGGCCTGACCGAACAAATCGACTGCAAGCGCAGAGTTGATCGCGATCAGGCCGGGAACAGCGGAGAGCGCTGTGGCAGCGTGCGTGTGGTTACAGGCACGCACGGCAAGACCCTCGCGTCCAGCCAGCCAGTCATAGTAGCTGCGCGTGCCCACATGAACACAACTGACATGTCTGAAATCCGGATCGAGCGTGCCGGCCTCGGCGAGCCCCCGCGCCCCATCCGACAGCATGCCGGACCATAGCCGGATGCCGCGGCGGTCAGTCAGCTTGCGCAACAGCGCATCGGGAACCTTGCCTAACCCGATCTGCAGCGCTGCGCCATCGTCTACGAAATCGGCGACATTGCGGGCAATGCAATCGGATCTGGGGGACGGCGCGCCGACATCGTACTCGCCTAACGGCTCGTCGCTTTCCACGACGAGATCGGCATCGGATATATCGATCCTCTCCGCACCGGGGATGTCGGGCAGATTCGGATTGACGACAGCAATCAGGCGCCGGCTTCGTCGCAGCGCAATCGGAGTGAATTCGACTGCAGGCCCGAGCGAGGCCTTACCTGAGCCATCCGGCGGGGCAACATGGGCAATTGTCGCTTCGAATTCCGTTGCGGCCAGGTAGGCGCAGAATCCGCCATAGGAATAGGGGAGGTGGCGCATGGCATCGTCCGCCTGGCTGCCGCGGTTGCCGCTTGCAAAGAGATTTGCAAATGACGAATGCGCCGGAAGGCGCCCCGCGAGAGAGGCGTTGATACCGGGGACGTAAGTCGCGGTGATGGCGAGTGGCGGCCCTTCGCCTGCGACCAAAGCCGCGCTGAGCGAAGCTACTTCTCCAGCCGAGCCGGGCAGAAAAATGCGGTCACCCGGCCTTAGCGAGGCGAGGATCGCGCGTGCCGCTCCATTCAACCGCGCCTCCCTGCTGTTTGGGCCGTGATCGCCTGTGCTTGCGAAAGTACGTTCTGCGCCTGTTTAAGATGGGGGATGTCGAGCATCTTGCCGTCGAGCGCGACTACGCCGGTGCCGGGGCTGGCGGCGAAAGCCGCCACCACGCGCTCGGCATGACGGACGTCCTCATCGGACGGCGTGAAGCTTTCGTTGATTACCATAACCTGCGCTGGGTGGATGGCGATGCGCCCGCCGAACCCTTCGCGTGCGGCAGCAATGCAGTCGGCCCTGAGTCCCGCCTCGTCCCGGAAATCTGCGTAGAGCGTCTCGATCGCGGTCACACCGCATGCCTTGGCCGCGATCAGGCAGTGCGAGCGCACCATACGATAGGTGAAGCCCCAGTTACCGTCCGCTCCTCTGTTGGTGGTTGCGCCCAGCGCCGTAGACAGATCCTCGGCGCCCCAGGTCATCGCAGCAAGGCGGGGCAGTTGCGTCTGCGCATATGCTCCGAGCCCAAAGGGCGCGCGTGGGGTCTCGGTCGCAACGGACATCAGGCGAATCGAATTTTTGATCCCGTCTCGTCGTTCGAGAGCATCAAGCATAAGGCTGAGCCGTGCGAGATCGCTCGGATGATCCACTTTAGGCACGACCAGCCCGTCCGGTGCGGCGCGTACGACTTCGACGATATCATCAAGCCCGCCTTCAGCCATTGGATTGATGCGGACCCACAACTGGGCGGACCGGACCACGCCGGCCGCGGCGACATATTCCGCGACCATGCGGCGCGCTAGCGGCTTGCGGCCTGAGTCGACCGAATCTTCAAGATCAAGGATCAGCGCATCCGCGCCAGAATCCGCTCCCTTGGCGAGCTTCTTTGCGCTGTCGCCGGGCACGAAGAGCATGGAGCGCAGCAGCATCATGCCGCTCCCCGCTTCAACTGTAGGCCCGTGCGGCGACAATGTCCCACCAACTCATCGCGCTGGTTGTAGGCGCGGTGCAAGAAGGTAACAATGCCAGCGTTAGGGCGCGACTTACTCTCACGCAGTTCCACGATCTCGGTTTCAACACGGATTGTGTCGCCGTGGAAAGTCGGACGGGGAAAGCGGACTTCATCCCAGCCGAGATTGGCAATGGCCGTCCCAAGGGTGGTCTCGCCTACGGATATGCCGACCATCAGTGCCAGAAGGAACGCACTGTTGACGATGCGCTGTCCGAACTCGGTCTGGGTGCGGCAATACTCTTCGTCGAGATGCAGATAGGCCGGATTATGAGTGATGGCGCTGAACCAGACATTGTCTGCTTCCGTGATGGTGCGGCGGATCTCGTGCTTGAACACCTGCCCGACCGCCAATTCGTCGAAATAAAGACCAGCCATGCTTCCCTCAAAAATATCCTACCTTTAAGCTTTCCACAAATGGTCTAATAATTTACTTGCGGCCATCTGTCGAGAGGTTTAAGCTGCGTGATATAGATGAGGGAGCCTAGGTGAGGCCGGGTGTTCAGGTTGCAGCAGGACAGGTTAGGCCCCGAAAGGCTTGCCGATGAAGCCGAACTGAAGGCGTGGGTTGAGGAGCAGACCGGGCAATCGATCGCGAGCTGGCGGCGGATTTCGGGCGGCAACCGCTGTCACTCCTGGGCGATCGAGTTTTCGGTGCCTTCCGTGCAGCCACTTTATCTACGTTATCAGCCGCCGCGCCCTTCCTCAGCGGAACCCTACACTGTATGGCGCGAGGCACGCATCTATGAAGCGCTGAAGGAAACAGATGTCACGGCGCCGCGGCTTTGCGCGGTTCATCCCGAACACCAGGCGATCCTCACCGAATTGCGGCCAGGTCGGGCCGACTACCGGTCGCTGAACGACGAGAGCGAACGCCAATCCATAGCGCTGGAATTCGTCGAGGCCATCGCGCAGCTCCACAGGACGCCGTTTCCCGTCGCCGCGATCCCCGGCCTCACCGAGTTGATGAGCATCGCAGATTGCGTGCGTGATGAACTGAAGATCTGGCGAGCGATGTATGCCGAAACCGCCATGCCCGACCCGCTGATCGAATTCGCGATGGATTGGCTGGAGGACAACGTTCCGGAGCCGGCTGGACGACCTGTTCTGGTCCATGGCGACGCCGGCCCGGGAAACTTTTTGTTCCAGAATGGCCACATGACTGCTCTGCTGGATTGGGAACTGGCACATCCGGGCGATCCGATGGAGGATCTGGCCTGGTTTTCCATGCGAAGTGTCATGGAGCCGGTTCCCGACTTTGCGGCTGCCATCCTTCACTATCAAGCGGCCGGCGGTGCCGTGCTGGATCTCGCCCGCATCCACTATCATCGTGTTTTTGTTTCTACCCGGGTCGTCATCATCCGCCACAGAAATGTCACCGGCCAACCCGGCAACTCAATTATCTCAAGGGCGCTGAACCGCCGCCTGCTGGTCGATGCGCTGGCGGAGGCGAGCGGCGTAACCCTGCTGCAGTCGCCGCCGCTCGAGGCGGCGCCGACGCCCCGCACCGAACTCTATGATGGGGTGATCGCGAGCCTGCGCGAAGAGATCGCAACCGCGACCAACGATCCGCACATTATTGCTGCCAGCAAGAATAACGCAAAGGTATTGAAATATTTGCGCGAGGCAGATCGTCTCGGTGCGCTTGTCTGCCAGCGCGAGCTTGCCGATCTCAGCGCATTGCTTGGATCTCCCCTGCCATCCGTCGAGGACGGCCGCGCACAGCTGATCGCGGGTCTGCGCGACCGCAACATTCCCTTCGACACCGCACTGCGTTTCTTCGCACAGCGAGTGGCGAACGACGCACAGATGGCGGCACTAGCCTCCGGCGGCCTGGCTTCTCGAAAGCTGCCTTCGCTTGACAGCCTGGAAGGAAAAAAATGAACGTTCACGAATCCCCTCAGATCACCCCTCGCGACGACAGTTTCCATTTCAACGAGATGAGCGATCGCTGGTGGATCACCGAAACGGCGTGGTTCTCTTTCTGCAAACCCGAAATGAACCTCGGCGGCTGGCTTTACAGCATGTTCCGCCCGAATATCGGTACCGTTGCCGGCGGAGCCTGGGTCTGGGACGACTCAGCGTCGGTCCCGTGGGAGGTTCCTTATTCGGCGAACTACACTGCGTTGCGTATCCCCGAGAACGCCGACCTCAACGACATTGCACTGCCTACAGGCGTCAGCTTGAAGACGTTGAAGCCGCTGACCACCTACCGCCTCGGCTTCCATGACGAGGATCGGCTGATGATGGACCTGATTTTCGACGCTACCATGCCGCCGCGGCCGATGCGCAAGGCGAACTCGTCCTTCCAGAAGCTCAGCCACTTTGACCAATTCGGCCACGTCACCGGGACGATTACGCTGCACGGCCGGGTAATCGACATTGACTGCCTGGCGATCCGCGACAGGAGCTGGGGCCCCCGCCCCGAACACCGTCCGGGCCGCAGTGCTTACGTCACCGGCATCGCGTCGCCAGGCGACGCGTTTCTGGCCGTGACGAAGTGGAACGATCCCGATTACGCCATTGCCTATGGCTTCCTGATGGAGGATGGCATCATAGGCGACATCGTCTCAGGCCGGCGCATGGTCGAGCGCGATCCAGAAACCGGCTATGTAGCCCGCATCACGATCGAGGGGAGGGACGAGCACGGCCGCGAGTTGCAAGCCGAAGGTCGGCGGCTTAGCGGGATAGTCCTTAATCGGCACAGCTTTATCGATTCCAACAGCCTGATCGAATGGTCGATCAACGGCAAGACGGGACACGGCGAAGACCAGGACATGTGGCCGGTACATTCGTGGTCGGCCATGCGTCGCCAGATGCGCGAGGGAGCGGCAGCATGACGAGCCAAAGCTCGGCGCAGCCCCTGGCAGGGATCACCGTTGTCGATCTCAGCCAGATCTACAACGGGCCTTACGCTACCTTCCTGATGGCTGCCGCCGGTGCGCGTGTCATCAAGATTGAGCCGCCGGGCGGTGAGCCGCTGCGCAGGCGCGGCGTGGTCGGCGGCGCGGCACTTCCTTTTGCGATGCTGAACGGCTGCAAGGAAAGTGTCGCTCTCGACCTGAAGAGCGAAGCTGGTCGCGGGGCGTTGAAGAGGCTGGTGCGCGACGCGGACGTAATCGTGGAGAATTTTTCGCCGGGCACGATGGAGCGCCTCGGCGTCGGGGCAGAAACCCTGCGTGCCCTCAATCCTCGGCTGATCTACGCTTCCAGTTCCGGCTTCGGGCGCGACGGTCCCTACAAGTCCTACCCGGCAATGGATCTTACTGTGCAGGCGATGGCGGGTATAATGGAGACGACCGGTTTTTCTGACCGGCCGCCCGTCAAGGCCGGTCCCGCGCTCTGTGATTTCTTTGCCGGCATCCACCTCTATGGAGCCATCGCCACTGCTCTCTATGAACGCGAGCGCACTGGCGTAGCGCGCCGCCTCGAAGTATCGATGCAGGATGCGGTTTATCCCTCGCTCAGCTCCAGCCTCGGCATGCATTGGGGCAACACTGGTAACGCGGAAGCGCCGCCGCCGCGCACCGGCAATCGTCATGGCGGACTGGCCGAGAGCCCCTACAATGTTTACCCGGCCTCGGATGGCTACATCGCCATTATCTGTGTCGGCGACATCCATTGGGCCAATCTCGCCCGCGCCATGGGAAGGCCCGAGCTGATTACCGACGAACGTTTCGCCTCCCTTAAGAAGCGGGTCGAGGCGATGGACGAGGTCGATGCGATCGTTTCCGGGTGGACCTCCCGGCTACCGAAGCTGGAGTCGTTCGAGACACTGATGGCGAACAAGGTTCCCTGCGCGCCTGTGCGCACGCTGGACGAAGTCATTAACGACCCGAACATGCATGCCCGTGGAGCGCTGCAATGGCAGGATCACCCGGAGCTCGGGCGGATCGTCGTGATGCATTCGCCGCTGCGCTACGAAGGGGTCGATCAGTTGCCACTGCGGCCGAGCAGGGCGCTCGGTCAGGATACGGAGGAGGTGCTTTCTGCGCTCAACGTGGAAAGCACGGCCTAGTGCGGAGATAGGGAGGAGCGGCCGCGCGCGGCCGGAACGGAATGGGTGGAGTTCTAGGCATAGACGTCGGTGGTACCTTCACAGACCTGTATTTTTCCGGCCCGGCAGGGACGTCGGTGCTGAAGGTGCCTTCGACTCCCTCCGACCCCAGCCAAGGGCTGATAGACGCGATGGAGGCCGCTGCACTGGCTCCTGACGATCTCGACGTCATCCTGCACGGCACCACGATCGCCACCAATGCAGTCATCGAGCGGCGAGGCGCGCGCTGCGCGCTGATCACCACCAAAGGCTTCCGCGATGTGCTTGAGCTCGGCCGTCGCGACCGCCAGCGCATGTACGGGCTTACCGGTGTCCAACGCCCGCTCATCCCCCGTCGCATGCGCTGGGAAGTAGAGGAACGTATTAACCATCGCGGCCAGGTAGTCACACCGCTCGACGAGGAGCGCATAAAAGCGCTGGCCGCAGCGCTTGCGGCGGAGGGGCTGGAAGCCCTCGTGGTGTCCTTCCTGCACGCCTATGCCAACCCGGCGCACGAACTGCGAGCCAAAGAAATACTTCAGTCGGCGAGCTCCGGCTGGGAGGTGGTGGCCTCACACGAGGTGGTGCGCGAATATTACGAATTCGAGCGCACCAGCACAGSGGCGGTGCAGGGTTATCTCCAGCCGCTGGTAGCAACTTATGCACGCAATCTGTCCGCCAAGCTGGAAAAACGCAACTTCAGTCGTCAAACACTGGTGATGCAATCGAACGGCGGCTTGGTGCCCTTGGCACAGCTGCCGGAACGCGCCGCCAACATCGTTCGCTCGGGGCCGGCCGCCGGCGTTATGGCAGCAGCACGCATTGCCGGAGAAGCAGGCTTCCCTTCAGTCATCACAGCCGATATGGGCGGAACCAGCTATGACGTCGCCGTCGTGGTAGACGGCACCCCGCGCATCGCGGAAACCACCGATCTTGATTTCCGCGTGCCGCTGCGATTGCCAATGATCGATGTGCATACGATCGGCGCCGGTGGCGGTTCGATTGCCTATCTCGACCGCGGCGGCATCCTTCAGGTCGGACCGCGCAGCGCAGGTGCCGTTCCGGGCCCGATCTGCTTCGGCCGTGGCGGCACTGAGCCTACAGTCACCGACTGCAATGCTGTCCTCGGACGCATTAATGCCGAACATCCAATCGGCCTCAAGCATCTGAAGCACCTGCAGATCGAGCCCGCGCGTGCAGCCCTCGCGGAGCTTGGCGACCGGCTCGGGTTGGGGGTTGAAGAGACCGCCGAGGCGGTACTGACGATCGTCAACCATGTCATGGCGCGACGCACCCGCCTGCTTACAATTGAGCAAGGTCTCGATCCGCGCGCGTTTGCGCTGGTGATCTTCGGCGGCGCCGGCCCGCTGCATGGGGCGGCGATAATGCGCGAGGTGGGCATTCGCACCATGCTCGTGCCGCCCCATCCGGGCGTGCTGTGTGCACTTGGCTGTGCGGTGGCGGATCTGCGCTATGACTTCTCGCGCACGGTGGAACGTCCGCTGGCCGATGTGGATGCGGCCGAATTGCAGGCGATCCTCGCCGAGCAGCGTGCCGCTGGGCTGATGAAGATCGAGGAGAGCGGCATTCCCGTCGAGTGTTGCCAGATCTCCCACGCGGCCGATATGTCGTACGTTGGACAAATCCACAGCCTGCGCGTGCCAGTGGAAGCGGACTGGTCGGGCGAGACAATGCGGCAAGCCTTCGAGGACGCCTACAGGGTCGAGAATGGCGCAACGCTCGGCGACATCCCTGTCGCCTTGGTCGGTCTCACCACGGCGGTGGAAGGCGTCCGGCACAAACCCGCGGCCATCGTCTCAATCCAGGTCGACGGTGGATCGCCGTCACCCTTTACGCATCGCGATGTCTATTTCGGCCGCTGGATGCGCACGCCGATCTACGATCGGACCCAACTCGTGCCCGGCACATCATTGTCCGGGCCAGCCATTATCGAGCAGGCCGACACCACGACTGTGGTGGAACCGGGCATGAGCGCCCGCGTCGATCAGTTTTCAAACATCTTGGTCGAGGTGCAATGACCGATCCCGTCACCCTTGCGGTCATCCGCGGCGCGCTGGAGCAGATCACCGATGAAATGGATCTGAACCTGATCCGCGCTGCGCTGTCGCCGATCATTTCCGAAACGAATGACTGTGCACACGGCCTCTATGATGCCCGCACCGGTGAGACAATCGCGCAGGGCGGCTACGGCCTGCCGCAGTTCCTTGCCAACATGCAATTCACCGTGCAGCGGTTGATCCCGATCGCCGAAGCGGCCGGCGGCTTCAAGCCGGGCGATGTCTGGATCACAAACGATCCTTACCTCAGCGGTACCCATCTCAATGACGTGATCCTTGTTGCGCCACACTTTGTCGACGGCGAGCTGTTCGCGCTCTTCGCCAACACCGGACACTGGATGGATATGGGCGGCAGCGCACCGGGCGGCTGGGTGCCGACCGCGACCGAAATCCATCAGGAGGGCATCATCATTCCGCCGATGAGGCTGGTCGAGGGCGGCCGCCGCAACGAAGGCGTCGCGTCGATGATCACCGCCAATGTGCGATTGCCGCAGCAACTGCTCGGCGATCTCGCGGCCATGATCAACGTCTTCGCGCTTGGCCGACGCCGGTTGGACGAACTGGTTAGTCGTTACGGAGTAGAAACGCTGCGTGCATGCATCGCCGAGATGATGGCGCGCTCGGAAGCTGACATGCGCTCCTATATCGAGGAAATTCCCGACGGTACCTATTCCATCACCGACTACTTCGACAACGACGGAGTGGAAGACAGGCGTCTTGCGGTCAAGCTGCAACTGTCTGTCCGAGGTTCAGAGCTGCATTTCGATTTCACCGGGACCGATGGGCCGGCGACGGGGCCAATGAATATCTCCGACAGTACGACGCGTTCATTATGTTTCGTCGCGCTGAAGCACATCTTTCCCGAGGTGCCAGTGAACGGAGGCACCTTCCGTCCCACCAGCTTCACCATTCCGCCAGGCTGCATCCTGTCGGCCCGTTACCCTTCCGCTGTCGGCGGTACGACCGACGTCGTGCAGCGCATCGTTGATGTGGTTTTCGGCGCCCTATCGCAGGCGATACCCGAACTGGCGCCAGCCGCACCCTTTGGAACTACCGGCGTGGCTACCGTCTCGGGGCATCACCCGCGGACCGGACACTATTATGTGGCAGTCTATCCTTATCCCGGCGGCTATGGCGGCAGCAGTACTTCCGATGGGCTCGTCAACGGCACCCCGCCCGGCTCGATGGCCAAATTCATGTCGGTCGAGATGTCGGAACACCGCTATCCGGTCCATTTCGATTACTTCGCTATTCGCGACAATTCCGGCGGCCCCGGAACGCACCGCGGCGGTTGCGGCACAACCTACGGCATCATCGCGGAAGCGGACGCCGTCGTTTCGATCCTCGGTGATCGCGTCGACCATGCGCCTTTCGGCGTGAGTGGCGGGGGCCCGGCAGCGCCCAACAAGGTCGAATTCGAAACCGACGGACGTAGATGGGTGCCGCCCATGCGGTCCAAGGCGACAAAGGTGCCGGTCCGGCCCGGTGATGCATTCCATCTCGCATCGCCCGGTGGGGGCGGTTTCGGTGAGCCGCTGGAACGCGATCCGGCTCTCGTGGAGGAAGACCTCAACGATGGGCTGATCGATCTCGAGACGGCCGTGAATGTCTATGGCGCGGTCATTGCCGAGACCCGGCACATCCTCGACCGGCCCGTCTACCGTGTCGACTGTGAGGCAATGCAGCGCCTGCGGGCACAACGGCGGGTTGCTCGGCCAAGAATGAATCATCTTCAAGGGAGGTTGGCATGAAACTGACGCGTAGGATTTTCGGGCAAGTGGCCTTTGGCGGTATCGCGGCGGCGGTAGTTGGAAGGCCTGTTAACGCACAGTCGGAACCTATCCGACTCGGCGCCGTGAACCCCTACTCGGGAGCCATGGCCCAGTATGGTGACGAGGTGACGCGTTGCTACGAGCTGGCAGCCAGGTGGATCAACGGACAAGGCGGACTTCTTGGCCGGCAGGTCGAAGTTGTCCGCGGCAATGCCACCTCGGCCCAGGAGGCGATTGGCGCCGTCGAGCAACTGGTCGGCCGCGACAAAGTTGACCTGCTGATAGGCACCTATGTCAGCGCGATTTCCAACGCGGCGAGCGAGAGCGCTCTGAATTACGAGAAGCTTTATTGGGAAACCAACGCGCTCGCGCTCGACCTGACCGAGCGTGGGCTGCCGAACTATGCTCGCAGTGGCCCCAGCAGCAACGAATTCGCCGCCCGCTCAGCCGAAGCGGTGACCGAGATCGTCTCCAAGAAGCTCGGCAAAGCACCGGCCGAGATGAAAGTCTGGATTGAACACGAAGACAGCGCCTACGGCACCTCGATTGCCGAGGAGCAAAAGCGCCTGCTGGGCGAGGCCGGCATCACCGCAGGGATCGGCGCCCACAGCGCAAAAGCCGTCGATGTAACCGACAGCGTCCTTCGCGCGCAAAGCGCCCAGCCGGACCTCTGGATCACCGTTGGGTACGTGAACGACACCAACCTTCTGCTGCGCACGGCACGCGATCAGGGTTTCAAACCGTCCGCCATTATTCTCACCGGCGTCGGCGACACTGTAGAGACCCTCGAGGCGCTCGGCGAGGAATTCATGGAGGGCGTACTGCTTGTCTCCTATCCGCGACCCGACATCAACGAGAATTACGGGCCCGGGGCATCGAAATTCCTCGACCTCTACCGCGAAGCCTATAAACGCGATCCGATCGCGCCCCAGGGCATGAACGCTTTCGTCGGTGCAAAGATACTGTTCGAGGCCATCGCGGCTGCCGGGTCCCTGGAATACGCCGCAATCATCGACAATGCCAAGGCGATGGACAAGCCTGTCGGCTCCTACGAGACGGGCTACGGCGTCAAGTTCGACGACATGATGCAGAATGTACGCGCCCTGCCCGTGGTCGCACAGTGGCAGTCTGGCAAAGTCAGGGCCGTTTACCCGGCCGAGGCCGTCGCACAGGGGGTCGAGATCGTCAATATTCCGCGGGCTTAACCGGTGCATGTACGTCCGAGCGCCGCGATAAGCGCCGCTCGGCATCCGCAAGCGGAAGACCTGCCCCCGCTAGAGGAACGAGCAAGATGGCGGAGTTTTTTCACATTGTGACGGTCGGATTGCTGCTCGGCGGCATCTACGCCATGGTCGCGGTCGGGCTGAACCTGATCTTCGGCGTTATTCGCGTCGTCAATTTCGCCCAGGGCGAGTTCGTCATGCTCGGCATGTACGGTGCCTATGCCGCGCAGATCTCACTCGGCCTGGACCCATACCTCGCTCCGTTAATCGTCGTGCCGATGCTCTTCATCTTCGGCGCTCTGGTCTACGGCATCATCCTGCGTCCGCTACAGGGCGAGCCGATGATGCAGATCTTTGCCACCTTCGGCCTGCTGATGGTCCTGGAGAACTCTGTGCTGGGGATTACACGCGGCATCGGGCTCAGCGTCAACTCCGTTATCACCGGCATATCTGTGCCGGTTGGTCCGTTCCAGGTCAGTCTTGCCCGTGTTCTGGTGCTGGTGGCGSCCACCGCCGTGACGCTGGCAATTGGCTGGTATTTGCGGTCGGTACTACAGGGAAAGGCGATCCGGGCTGTCGCACAGGACCGCAATGCCGCCCGTCTGATGGGCGTCGATGTAGAACGGGTCTATATGTTCACCTTCGGTATCGGTGCAGCGCTTGCGGGTCTGGCCGGTTGTCTGCTCTCGCCGCTTTACACCATGACGCCGCAGATCGGTATCAGCTTCATCATGCCGGCCTTCGCTGTCGTCGTTCTGGGCGGGCTCGGCAGCGTCACCGGCGCCTATGTCGGTGGCTTCATCGTCGGGCTGACGGAGGCGATCGCCGGCTACTATCTCGATCCCGCACTTAAGCACGCCGTTTTGTTCCTGGTCTTTATCGCGGTTCTGGTGGTACGGCCGTCGGGGCTTTTCGGCATCGCCGGCGCAGAGGAGGTCGGCCTCCGTGAGCAATCCTGACCTCAGCCTCGATCAGCTTCACGCCGCCTCGCGTCGGGGGCGTGTGCCGACTCTCGTCAATGAACTGCCCCGCCTGCTTGGTATTCTCGTGCTGCTCGTTGGGCTCGTGCTTCTGTTCATCGGTGACAGTTTCTCACTCAATGTCCTGGCCACTGCCTTCCTCTTCGCCGGGCTCGCCACAGCCTGGAACATCATCGGCGGGCTGGGTGGTCAGTTCTCGCTCGGCCACAGCGTCTTCTTCGCCATAGGCGCCTATATGACCGCGAATCTCATCCTCGGTTACAAGCTCTCGCCGTGGCTGGCGCTACTGCCGTCCATGACGCTAGGGGCGGTTGTTGCCGCCCTGGTCTCCTGGCCTGTGTTCCGGCTTCGCGGACCTTTCTTCGCCATTGCTACTATGGCGTTGACCGAGGTGGCGCTTGCGCTCGCCATGTACTTTGAATCCGTCACCGGTGGCGCGCAAGGCCTGTCGGTTCCGTTCAAGGCTGGTTTGACCAACATGATTTTTCGCGACCGGATGAGCTACGCCTTCCTGATGCTTGGCTTTCTTGCGGTTGCGCTGCTGATCTTCGCCGCAATCAGACACAGCCGCCTTGGCTATGCGCTACAGGCTGTGCGTGACAACGAGGAGACAGCCGAAGCGGCTGGCATCGACGTTCTCCGAACCAAGCTTGTTGGCATGGCTATCAGCGCGGCGCTGATGGCCGCCGGTGGCTGCCTGTATCTGATGTATGTGCGCGTAGTAGATCCACCGTCGTTGTTCTCGCTCTTCGATGTCGGAGTCAAGGTAGCGCTGATCGCACTGATCGGCGGCATCGGCACCACCTATGGTCCGTTGCTAGGCGCGCTTCTGATCGTGCCTTTGGAGAACTATCTGCGTGCTGAGCTGGGTGGCGCTATCCCCGGCTCCAACCTTCTTGCGTTGGGCTTCATACTCATGTTGACGGCGCTGTACCTGCGTCGTGGCATCGTGGGCGCGATCCTAAAGCTGCGCGACCGCTCCTGGAGAATACTTCGATGACCGCGCCGCTTCTGGATCTCCGGTCCGTATCGCGTCATTTCGGCGGTCTCAGGGCTGTAGACGATGTTAGCTTCACTGTCTCCGACGGTGAGATCATTAGCATCATCGGCCCGAACGGGGCTGGCAAGACGACTCTTTTCAACTTGCTCACCGGCCAACTTGCGCCAACCAGCGGGAGCATTCTCTATCTTGGCAAGGATATAGGGAGTCTCAAGCCGCATCATCGCGCTCGTCTGGGCTTTGGCCGCACCTTCCAGATATCGCAGACCATGATGTCGATGACGGTGCTGGAAAACGCCATGGTCGGCGCCTTCCTGCACATATCAGCGGTGCGAGAAGCGGCCGAAAAGGCCGAGAGCAAGCTCGAATTGGTGGGACTGGCCGAGCATGCTGGTCGTCGCTCTGGCGAGTTGACGCTCGGCGGGCGCAGGCGCCTGGAGGTTGCCCGAGCGCTTGCCATGGAGCCGCGCCTCGTGCTCCTCGACGAGGTGATGGCCGGTCTCAACCAGACCGAGGTTAACGACGTACTGACACTCGTGGAGAAGCTCAATGCGGCAGGCACCACCTTCCTGGTCATCGAGCACAATCTCAAGGTCGTGCGCGCATTTTCCAAACGCGTCCTGGTGCTCAATCGCGGACAATTGCTGGCGCAGGGAAGCGCAGACCAGGTCCTGAGCGACGCCACTGTCATCGAAGCTTATATCGGGAAGCAGCAGCTATGAGCGAACGTGCCCACCTGCGGCTTGAAGACGTCCATGCCGGCTATGGTGAGGCCGAGGTGTTGTACGGCATCGACCTCACCGTGCCGCGAGGCCAGATTGCTGCAGTCGTAGGCGCCAACGGCGCCGGCAAATCCACGCTGCTCTCGGCGATCGCGGGGCTGGTGCGGCCGAACGCCGGCCGTATCATTCTCGACGGGAAGGAAATCGGAGGTGCGCGCGCCAACAGCCTGCCTGCCAGGGGACTGGCCCTTGTCCCCGAGGGCGGACGCCTGTTTCCGTTCATGACTGTGCGAGAGAATCTCGAACTCGGTGCCTACATCCCCATGGCGCGTGCCCGTACCGTGGAGCGGCTGGAGGAGATTACCGAGATCTTCCCGATCCTGCGCGACCGGCATAATCAACTTGCCGGCAGGTTATCGGGCGGCGAACGCCAGATGTGTGCGATCGCACGGGCACTGATGAGCCGACCGGCGCTGTTGATGCTCGACGAACCCTCGGTCGGCCTGTCGCCGATCATGACCGAACGGGTACTGGAAACCGTAGCGAGACTCGTGCGTGATGATGGGCTCACCGTGGTCATCGTGGAGCAGCGGGTCACCGAGGTTCTCACCATAGCTGACGAAGCACATATATTGGATCACGGTAGAATCGTGCGGTCCGGGCCGGCGGCCGTTATGCAGAACGACCCGCAAATTCAGGAAACTTACATGGGACTGTAACGCGGCTGTATAGGGAACGAACTCGTCCGTGCTAACAAATGTCCAATGATTTACCAATCGAATCGCCGGAAGGAGAACCGATGAAGGTCAGATCCGCCGCACAGATCTCGCCCATCGTTGTTCCGAAGGCCTCGGATATTCTCGCCTCTCAGCTGCGGCAGATGATCGTGCAGGGCGATCTCCGACCGGGCAGCCTTCTGCCGAGCGAACGCGACCTGGTAGCCGAGTCGGGTCTCAGCCGCACATCGGTACGCGATGCGCTGCGGGTGCTGGAATCGGAAGGCTTCGTTACCACGAAAGTAGGACGCAGCGGCGGCTCCGTCGTCACGCTTCCTGGTCGCGACGTGGTCGCCCGCTCGGTCGAACTCTTCGTACGCACGCATGGGATTCGGCTGGATTCTCTGCTCGAGTGTCGCGTCGCGGTGGAGCCGACGCTGGCCCGCCTGGCCGCCCGTCACCGCACACCGCAGGAGCTTGAGAACATAGTTGATCTTCATGAGCAGTTCGTTGCCTCTGTGGGGGACGTTCAGCGCTATAAGCGCATCAATCTCGAATGGCATCTCGCCATCGCGCGCTGCAGTCGCAACGAGCCCCTGATCGCGTTAATGGAAGCGATCACCATGCCCATCCGCGACGCCATGGATTATCAGCACGTCACGACGCCGGAAATGCGCGATGCCGCGGTCAAGGCCCATACGGTCATTCTGAAAGCTATCCGCGAGCAGGATGAGCAGGGCGCTAGCCGTCGTATGGAGCGCCATGTCACAGCCTATCGTGATGTGGCTACGGGCGTTGCGGCCAACGGGAGCCCACGTGAACCGAAACCTCCATTGCGTGCATAAACTCGTCAGCCGGCGTTAATGTAAACGCTTTTCGAGTAGAGATAAGCATCGATGTGACCGCGGCTGCCCTTCACACCATAGCCACTCATTTTGATGCCGCCGAAGCCGACGTTCGGGTCAACCATGCCATAGCAGTTTACCCATACAGTGCCGGCGTGGATGCCGTGCACCATCTTCAGTGCTGTCGACATATCGCGGGTCCAGACCGCGCCGCCAAGACCATATTCGGTATCGTTGGCGAGCGTGAGGACCTCGTCGGCGGTATCGAACGGGATCACGGAGATCACCGGTCCGAAGATTTCCTCGCGCGCGATGCGCATGGAATTGGTGACGTTGGCGAAGATGGTTGGCTCGACGAAATAACCGGAGGCGAGCTCGCCGCCGAGACGCTCGCCACCTCCGGCCAACGTAGCGCCTTCCTTCGGCGCCCCGTGCATATAATCGAGTACCTTGTCCAGTTGCTTCTGCGAGATGAGCGGTCCAAGTTGCACACTGGAATCGAGGGGGTCGCCGACCTTCAGCGTCTTCGCGAATTCCGCCATGCGCTGCGTGAATTCCTCCTGGATCGTACGCTGCACGAAGAGGCGCGTCCCAGCATAGCAGACCTGACCGGAATTGGTGAACACTGCCATCGCTGCACCTGGGACCGCTTTGTCAAGGTCGGCATCGGCAAAGACGATGTCGGGTGACTTGCCGCCGAGCTCCAACTGGAGCTTCTTCATATTTGTTGCTGAGGCTTCGATAATCTTGCGTCCGGTCACAGTTGAACCGGTGAAGGCAATGCGATCCACGCCCGGATGGCGGGACAGTGCCTCACCCGCTATTGCGCCGTAGCCGGTCACCACATTGACCACCCCTTCCGGCATGCCCGCCTCGTGAAGCAGTTCGACAACACGTAACACGCTGAGCGAAGCATCTTCCGCTGGCTTCATGACCACAGTGCAGCCGGTCGCAAGCGCAGCGCCCAGAACCCACCATTGGCTGATCAGCGGCCCGTTCCATGGAATGATACCGCCGATCACGCCGACCGGTGCCTTGATGCTCATGGAGGTGATGTTGCCTGGCAACGAGTTTCCCGATGTCTCGCCCGCCACATTCATGGTCTGGCTCGAGAAATACATGATCATCTGAAGGATCGCGCCCTTCAAATTGCGCGTGCGCGTTAGCGGCGCGCCCATGTCGAGCGTCTCGATTATCGCCAACTCGTCGAAATTTGCTTCAACGAGATCGCGGATTTTCACGAGCAGGCATTGGCGTTGATAAGGTGTCCACCGGCTCCACGGTCCTTCGAAAGCGGCTCGCGCGGCCACCACTGCAGCATCGACGTCCTGATCCACCCCCATTGAACGGGTCCACCTTGAAGTATGGTTTTGACCATGAAGGAGGACCACAATGGCAAACAAGCGACACAAGCCCGACGAGATCGTCACGAAGCTTCGGCAGG
>NZ_VLJP01000056.1:82866-143860 GCF_007829525.1 Mesorhizobium sp. J18 | reverse complement strand
AAGCCGCCGGCACCCGAGGTCTTCATCCCGGCATTCGCGCGGGCGGCCCTGCAACCCCAACCAGCAATGCCGCCCGCGCTGGCGCCGCGACCATCATTGCACTAACAATCAAATTGGACCCGTCCGTGGGGGCCGATCACACAACCGGCTGCATGATCTGATGTTGCCATGAAACATCAACATCAGGATCAGGAGCGCGAAATACTCGCGGGGCTCGTCGAGCGCGTTACATTCCATAACCCCGACAACGGCTTCTGCGTCCTGCGCGTCAAGGCACGCGGCCAGCGGGACCTGATAACGACGGTAGGGCACGCCGCGACGATCTCGGCCGGAGAATGGATCACCGCCTCCGGAGTCTGGATCAACGACCGCAATCACGGCTTGCAATTCAAGGCGCATTTTCTCAAGACCTCGGCCCCATCCACCGTTGAAGGCATCGAGAAGTATCTCGGCTCGGGCATGATCCGCGGCATTGGGCCGGTCTATGCCAAGCGCCTTGTCAAACAGTTCGGCACGGATGTGTTCGACATTATCGAAGCAAGCCCTGAGCGCCTGCGCGAGGTAGAAGGGATCGGCCCCGTCCGGGCGACCAGGATCATCTCCGGCTGGGCCGACCAGAAGGTCATCCGGGAGATCATGGTCTTCCTGCACCAACATGGGGTGGGCACGGCGCGGGCGGTGAGGATCTTCAAGACCTATGGCGCTGACGCCGTGCAGGTGATGAGCGAGAACCCGTATCGGCTGGCCAAGGATATTCGGGGTATAGGTTTCCGCACGGCCGATCTCATCGCGGAAAAGCTCGGCATCGAAAAGACCGCCATGATCCGAGTGCGCGCCGGCATTTCCTTCGCGCTGACCGAGGCGATGAGCGACGGCCATTGCGGATTGCCACGAGGCACACTGACGGAACTTGCCGAGAAGCTGCTGGAGGTTCCAGCCGAGCTCATCGAATGCGCCATGCGGCTCGAACTCGAGGAGGGAACGGTCACTGCCGACCGGGTTGGCGACACCGATTGTCTGTTCCTGGCCGGTCTCTACATGGCCGAGCGCGCCATCGCCGAGAACTTGAAGCGGTTGGGCCGCGGATCACAGCCGTGGCCCGAGATTGATGCTGATCGTGCATTGCCTTGGGTCGAACAGAAGACCGGCCTCACACTCGCCGCCAGCCAGGCGAAGGCGATCAAGCTGGCGCTGGCCTCGAAAGTCCTGGTCATTACCGGTGGTCCCGGTGTCGGCAAGACCACGATCGTCAATTCGATCCTGCGCATTCTGGCGGCAAAGGGCACAAGGCTTCTGCTCTGCGCGCCGACCGGCCGTGCCGCCAAGCGCATGTCCGAAGCGACCGGTAGGGAAGCCCGAACCATCCACCGCCTGCTGGAATTCGACCCCAAGGCCTTCGGCTTCAAGCGAAATGACGAAAACCCGCTCGACTGCGATCTGCTCGTCATCGATGAAAGTTCAATGGTGGATGTCTCGCTGATGCAGTCCCTCCTCAAGGCCGTGCCCGATTCGGCCGCCTTGCTGATCGTGGGCGACATCGACCAACTGCCATCGGTCGGACCGGGCCAGGTGCTTGCCGACATCATCGGCTCCGGCGCGGTTACCGTCGTGCGGCTGACAGAGGTGTTCCGCCAGGCCGCCCAAAGCAGGATCATCACCAGTGCCCACCAGATCAATGAGGGGCGGCTGCCAGACCTTCTTCCTCCGGACGGCGAGTCCGACTTCTATTTCGTGCCGGCTGCGGATCCCGAACAGGCGGTGCCGCGCATCGTTGAGCTGGTTCGACATCGCATTCCGCGACGCTTCGGCTTCGACCCGATCAGGGATATTCAGGTGTTGTGCCCGATGAACCGTGGTGTCGTCGGTGCTCGCTCGCTCAACATCGAGCTACAGGCAGCCCTCAACCCGGCCGGCGAGCAGAAGGTCGAGCGCTTCGGTTGGACCTTTGCGCCCGGCGACAAGGTCATGCAGATCGAGAACGACTATGACAAGGAAGTCTACAACGGCGATATCGGCATGATCGAGAGCGTCGATCTCGACGAGGGTGAGGTGGCGATCGACTTCGATGGCCGTGCGGTGACCTTCGATTTCGGAGAGCTCGACACCATCGTGCCGGCCTATGCGGCAACGATCCACAAGGCCCAGGGTTCGGAATACCCAGCCGTGGTCATCCCGGTGATAACCCAGCATTATGCAATGCTGCAGCGGAACCTGCTGTATACCGGTGTAACCCGTGGCAAGAAGCTGGTTGTCCTGGTCGGACAGAAGAAGGCCGTCGCCATTGCCGTGAAGAATGTCTCGGGTCGCCGCCGCTGGTCGAAACTGGCGGAATGGCTGCATGACGGCACGGGGCGATAATCCGCAGCTTTTCGGCGCGGGAACAGGAGTAGAGCGTTGGATTCGTTCGAGAACATCTGGAAGAAGCAGTGTGAAGCGGCGCGAACGATCAAGACGCGTTATGGCGACAAGGCTGCCTTCGACTACCTGATCGGAGAAAAGCTGCTACATTTCATGGCGGCTGCGAAGGACCGATCCGAGTTCGCGCGTCACCTGCCGGCGTTCGTTTCAGCAGTGAGAGAGATTTTCCTGGCATCCGAGATCGACCAACATCTTGAACGACTGCAGGCCAGGCTGGCCGAGAATGCTCGAGACCACGACGAACTCGATCTCGAAGGCTCGAACACCGCGAAGTCGGACCTGGAACTCCTGCGGCAAATCTCGGATTTGCTTCGTGCGCCGAACCTCGGAACAGCATAGCCAGGTCCGGATATTGTTGACCAGATTGGTCCGCCAGATTGCGCGGTATCACGCTCGAAAACGTCCACCGTGGGTGACTTAGATCGAGTCAGTTGGCGGCGGCACCCGTTGCAACCCGGGCGTAGTTCCGAAACGCCAACGCATTGTATTCGTGCGATCTTTATCATCCGAACCGAAACGACCGAGGTTCGCATGGTTTGAGACAAAGGTTGTCCAGAGACCGAAAATCGGCGCTCGGGCAGTCTCTGAGGTTCGGTCGACGTTGCTAACCCCCTTTGAAATCAAAAGGAATTTCGGTGCTCAGATCGGGATGTGGGGAGTTCGTAATATGATAGTGGCGGAGAGAGAGGGATTCGAACCCTCGATACGGTTTCCCGTATACACGCGTTCCAGGCGTGCGCCTTCAACCACTCGGCCACCTCTCCATGCCGTGCCGCTGAAAGGCGGCATCATGCGCGTGGCTCATCTAGTCGAATTGCAGCGGAATGCCAAGCCGTTGAGACGACTTTTCCCGAATTGCCAATGGTATTGACGACAGTCGCTTTGCATACAAGAGTTCGGGGCACTGTTCTCCTATTATGCCGACAAAATCCGCACATCAATTGTCAAGCCTCATAGCTAGACCTATCTTTGATAGGACTACCAGTTTATCGGGGATCGAATGATCCGCTTCCTGTTTCGCGCCTTGGCGACCGTCGCACTTGCACTCGCCGTTGTCATGGCCGTTGTCGATGCGACGAGAACCATTGCGACGTCGGCCCTCGTCCTGACGCCGCTTGGCGAAAGTTGGCATTCGGCTTCGCCGAAAACCTTCGAAGCAGCGCGAGAATGGCTGGAGGGCCTCGGACTGTCCGGTCTGTGGGACCCGGCGCTGATCACGATATTGGCCCTGCCCGGCTTTATCGTGTTCGCCGTTCTGGCGCTGGCCCTTTACGCCATCGGCAGGCGCCCGCAACGACTCGGAGGCGACTTCGTCAGGAGCGCGTGAACGTCCAACAAGAAAGGAGGAGACGCATGTTCTTCCTCAGCGACATCATGAACAAGAAACTAAGAATGCCAGCGGAATCGGAAGCGTTGCGCGGGCGTGACCAGCCTATCCCGACCGCAGCGACCCATCATGTCTCGGGCCGCTTGTTGAAAGGACCGTATCCCGCAGGATCCGAAAAAGCCTATTTCGGAATGGGCTGCTTCTGGGGCGCCGAGCGGCTTTTTTGGCAGACCGAGGGCGTTTGGTTGACCGCTGTCGGCTATGCCGGGGGCCATACTCCCAATCCTACCTATCAGGAAACCACGACCGGTTTGACAGGCCATGCCGAGATTGTGATGGTGGTCTACGATCCCAAGGCGGTTTCCTATGCGGAACTGCTCAGGCTGTTCTGGGAAAGTCATGACCCTACTCAAGGAATGCGCCAAGGCAACGATGTCGGCACGACGTATCGTTCGGCAATATACACCACGACTGATGAACAACTTGCCGAGGCCGAAGCTTCGCGTGATGCCTATCAGCAGGCGCTTACCCGTGCGGGTCGCGGTCGCATCACCACTGAAATAAAGCCTGCACCGGTATTCTATTTCGCGGAAGCCGAGCACCAGCAATATCTGTCGAAGAATCCGTTCGGTTATTGCGGTCTCCAGGGGACCGGCGTGGAATGCGCCATTCCCGGTGACGACAGAAAGGCGGTTGCGGCAGCGGAAACGCGCTGATGCCGGTTCTCTGGGGGCCAAGATTCCAGGTGAATTTTGACTGACGGCATGCAAAAGTAAAAGAGAGTGGGAGAGGTACTACTCCTGCCGCGGGCCGCACGTCCGCCGGCAAGGTGTCGGATGCGCGGAACGGTTCGATAAAGCAAACCGACAGGGTGTGGATCCGATGAAGCGCATTATCCTTGGCCTCCTGGCCGCAACCGCAATGTCCCTATCGGCTCACAGTGCCGAAGTGAGCCCGGCCATCATCTACGACATGGGCGGCAAGTTCGACAAATCATTCAACGAGGCCGCCTATAACGGGGCCGAGAAGTTCAAGACCGAGACCGGCGTAGAATATGTCGAGTTCGAGATCTCCAATGAAGCGCAGCGCGAGCAGGCGCTTCGCCGCTTTGCAGAGGATGGCCGGGGACCGATCATGGTCGTCGGTTTTGCATGGGAGGCTCCTCTTCAGAAAGTGGCGGACGAATATCCCGATACTGATTTCGCGGTCATCGACATGGTCGTCGACAAGCCGAATGTGCGCTCCATCGTCTTCAAGGAGCAGGAAGGCTCCTATCTGGTCGGTTTGCTCGCGGCCATGGCCTCCAAGACCGGAACGATTGGCTTTGTCGGCGGCATGCAGGTTCCGCTGATCGGCAAGTTCGAGTGCGGCTATGTCCAGGGCGTCAAGGAGACCGATCCGGATGCCAAGGTCATCCGCAACTATACCGGCGACACGCCGGCGGCATGGAACGATCCGACCAAGGGTGGCGAAATCGCCAAGACGCAGATGGACCAGGGCGCCGACGTCGTCTATCACGCTGCCGGCGGCACGGGCGTCGGCGTGCTGCAGGCAGTGGCCGATGCCGGCAAGCTTGGCATAGGCGTCGATTCGAACCAGAACTACCTGCACCCCGGCAATGTCTTGACCTCGATGGTCAAGCGCGTCGATGTCGCCGTCTACAGTGCCTTCATGGACGCCCAGAACGGCAAATTCACCTACGGGATCAACAATCTGGGCCTTGCCGAGGACGGCGTCGGCTACGCGCTCGACGAACACAATGAGGGACTGGTCACGGACGAGATGAAAGCCGCGGTCGAAAAAGCCAAGGCCGCCATCATCGCCGGTGAGATCAAGGTTCACGATTTCATGTCGGACAATAGCTGTCCGTTCTGAGGGATCGTCTGAAAGACGAGAAAAGGGGCCGTCACAGCCCCTTTTCCCTTTTTGTTTCGGCCATGGGGCATCCGGAGGCTTATTCCCTTTTGCGCTGTGGATCTTGGCTTTCCTTTGTCGCCCGAAAGATTCTACTGTCGCGCTCCAGAATCATTACCAAAACGGTTTTCGTCATGCCTGAGCTTGCACCGGTCCTCGATCATCTCGACAAGTCCCTTGATCAAAGTCTCGAACGGCTCTTCACGCTCCTGCGTTTGAAGTCCATCTCGACCGACCCGGCCTTTGCTGACGAGTGCCGTAAGGCGGCGGAATGGCTTGTGGAGGACCTCAGGTCCATAGGCTTTGAAGCGAGTGTTCGCGATACCCAAGGTCATCCGATGGTGGTTGCCCATCACGATGGTGACGGTCCTCATATCCTCTTCTATGGGCATTACGACGTGCAGCCGGTCGATCCGCTTGATCTGTGGGATGCGGATCCGTTTGCCCCGGCGCTCGCAGAGCGGGATGGTCACAAGGTGATCTGCGGCCGCGGCTCTGCCGATGACAAGGGCCAGCTCATGACCTTTGTCGAGGCCTGCCGCGCCTATAAAGCCGTGCATGGCAAGCTCCCCTGCAAGGTGACAATCCTGTTCGAGGGTGAGGAGGAGTCCGGTTCTCCTTCCCTTAAGCCGTTCCTCGAAGCAAATGCGGAGGAATTGAAGGCCGATTTCGCCCTCGTTTGCGATACCGGCATGTGGGATCGGGCGACCCCTGCCATCTCGACCGCTCTGCGCGGGCTGGTCGGCGAGGAGGTGACGGTCAAGGCCGCCAATCGGGATTTGCATTCCGGCGAGTTCGGCGGCGCGGCGGCAAACCCGATCCGTATCCTGGCCAGAATCCTCGCCGATATTCACGACGAAAACGGCCGCGTGACCATCCCCGGCTTCTATGACGGCGTGGAGGAGACCCCGAGCCAAATCCTGAAATCCTGGGAGACGTTGGGGCTGACTCCTGAAAAATTTCTTGGGCCAATCGGTCTTTCCGAACCTGCCGGTGAAAAGGGCCGCAGCATTCTGGAACTGGTCTGGGCCAGGCCGACCGCGGAATTCAATGGCATCAGCGGAGGCTATACCGGAAAGGGCTTCAAGACCGTGATTGCGGCGGAGGCTTCGGCAAAGGTCTCCTTCCGCCTCGTTCACAGCCAGGATCCCGACAAGATCCGGGCCGCCTTCCGCGAATTCGTCAAGGCACGGATCCCAACTGACTGCTCGGTCGAGTTTGCAAAGCATGGCGGTTCGCCGGCGATTCAGCTTGCCTACGATTCGCCCTTTCTGTCGAAGGCACAAGCCGCGCTCACGGACGAATGGCCGAACCCGGCCGTCATGACCGCCATGGGCGGATCGATCCCGATAGTGGGCGATTTCCAAAAGATGCTCGGCATGGAATCGCTGCTTGTGGGCTTTGGTCTTCCGGATGATCGCGTCCATTCGCCGAATGAGAAATATGATCTGGCATCCTTCCACAAGGGGCAGAGGTCCTGGGTGCGTATTCTCGACGCACTGGCGAAGTAAGCAGGCAAGCCGATGACGATCCGCTTTCACAAGCAGGACCTTCCGGACCTTGCTCACTATGATGTCGAGGCCGTGGCAATCGATACCGAGACCCTCGGTCTCAACCCGCATCGCGACCGGCTCTGCGTGGTGCAGCTTTCGCCGGGGGATGGGACGGCAGACGTAATTCAGATCGCGCCGGGTCAGAAGCGGGCGCCGAACCTCGTCCAGCTCCTGAGGAATCGGCGCATCACCAAGCTTTTTCACTACGGACGCTTCGATCTCGCCGTGCTTTACAAGACTTTTGGCGTCATGGCGGAACCGGTCTTCTGCACAAAGATCGCATCAAG
Source organism: Mesorhizobium sp. J18 (assembly GCF_007829525.1). GTDB lineage: Bacteria > Pseudomonadota > Alphaproteobacteria > Rhizobiales > Rhizobiaceae > VLJP01. The sequence continues at coordinate 136,361 of NZ_VLJP01000056.1, read as the reverse complement.
GCTGACGCGCACCTATACGGATCGGCACGGTCTAAAAGACATCTGTTCGGAACTCCTGAACATTAGTCTTTCCAAACAGCAGCAGTCTTCGGACTGGGCGGCTGAAAGACTTTCGCCCGAGCAACTGGAATATGCCGCTTCGGACGTTCTCTACCTGCATAAGCTCCGCGACGCACTTGCCGGTCGTCTGGCGCGCGACGGCCGCTTGCGTGAGGCAGAAGCCTGCTTCAGGTTCCTGCCGACGCGAGCCAGGCTGGATCTGATGGGCTGGGACGAAGAGGATATCTTCGCCCATAGCTGACGGACCCGGTTCCCGCTATTCTGCGGTCATCTCGCTCTAATGCCGCGTTAAAGGCTCCGCGGCACTGCTCTCGTCAGCCGCTTTCCTGGCGGTGACAAGGACACGAATACCCGCACACATCATCAGATAATAGGCAAGCAACTCGAACAATTCTTCGATGAAAATGGGCAGGGAGCGGATGCCGAAGAGGAAGCCATGTCCGTCGAGCCGATCCGCGATGATGAGAAGGATTGCTGCCGTCGCAAAAGGCCAGACATCGCGGCTGCGTACATAGTCTACCAGTGTCGGCATCAACCGCCAGCGCAGGACGATATAAGGAACTGCAATGAGAACCACCAGTGCTGCTTCGTGCAAGCGGAAAGAGCCTGAATTCAGATAGTCTGTCACCGGGCCGACAACCTGGAGTTCCAACTCCCGGAGATAGAAAACGGCGGAAACGACCGCCGCGCCAATCGACGCCATACGGCCGGCCGATTGCTGGTGGATGGCTGACCAGGCAAATACGACTACGGCAGCCACGAGCGCTATTTCCTGGGCTATCTCAAGCGGATGATCTTCCAGGGAAGTGTTGCGCAGCCCCAGCGCGGCCGCCATAGCCAATGCCGCTACTATGATTATGGCTGCACCGACACCGGTCCAGATGCTAAAACGCTGCCCAAACCTGAAATGGTTCATAATTCCGTCACAAAATGTTCTCCCATCTTATGGTGGTCCGGCTCCGCGGTTTCAAGTAACAACCCTTGGGAGTCGTAAAAGAACCGAATTTGTGATCGGGTACAGCGGTTCCAAGGATTCCACGAATTTGTCTCTTAACGACCCCTTAAATCGCCGCATTTAGCCTTCACCGGCACCACCGACACGAGGCACGGGGATCGCTGCGGGATGGCAAGGAAAAAGCCGACGAGACGGATCGAGCCAAGCTTTGACGCTCCGCGAGCGCGCGGGGGGGCAGGCGGATTGTCAGTCAGTGAAGCAGATCGTGTCGTGCCTTCTCGCGGCAGAAAAACGCGCAAGGCATCCGGATCCGGGGGACGTTCGTCAAAGCGTCGTCGCTCAGGCCGGGGCAAGAGGCGAGGTTTCTTCGGGCTGTTGCGCAAGGGCGTTTATTGGTCTTTTGTCCTCGGTTTGTGGGCCGTGATCGTAGTCGCCGGCATTGTCGCCTATTACGGCGCAAAAATGCCGAGCGCGACCACCTGGACGGTTCCGGATCGGCCTCCGAACGTCCGTATCGTGTCGGTTGACGGCAAGCTTCTGGCCAATCGTGGAATGACTGGCGGCGAGGCTATCGGTCTGCATGAGATGTCGCCCTATATTCCGCAGGCCGTCATCGCCATCGAGGATCGAAGGTTCTATTCGCATTTCGGTGTCGACCCGATCGGCCTCGCTCGCGCCATGGCGGAGAATATCATGGACGGCCGGATCACCCAGGGGGGCTCGACGCTTACGCAGCAGCTTGCGAAGAACCTTTTCCTGGAACCGGACCGCACCATCGAGCGCAAGGTGCAGGAAGTACTGATGGCCCTGTGGCTGGAGCAGGAGCACACGAAGGATCAGATTCTCGAAATGTATTTGAACCGGGTCTATTTCGGTTCCGGTGCCTATGGCGTGGAAGCGGCCTCGCGCCGCTATTTCGGCAAATCCGCGCGGGAAGTCACCCTTTCGGAAGCTGCGGTGCTGGCCGGTCTTCTCAAGGCGCCATCGCGCCTGTCGCCGGCGCGCGATCCCCATGCTGCCGAGGAACGTGCCCAACTGGTGCTCGCTGCCATGCGGGAACAAGGCAAGATAACGGACAAGGAAATGGCCACTGCAATGAGTGTTCGGCCGATACGGGCGCCATCCTACTGGAGCGGCTCGGAAAACTATGTCGCCGATCGCATCATGGAGCAGCTACCGGAACTGATCGGCGAGGTGCGGGCCGACATTACGGTCGAGACGACCGTCGATCTCCGATTGCAGCAGGTCGCGGAAAAGACGATACGCAACCTGATAGACGAAAACGGCAAGACACTGAATGTCAGCCAGGGAGCGCTCGTCTCGATGGACGGGACCGGAGCCATTCGGGCGCTTGTGGGCGGCTATGACTATGCGGCTAGCCAGTTCGACCGGGCATCGGGTGCGCGTCGCCAGCCGGGCTCGGCCTTCAAGCCTTTTGTTTTTCTGGCAGCGCTGGAACAGGGCCGCACTCCGCAGAGCATCCGTAACGATGCACCCATCAAGATCGGCAAATGGACGCCCCAGAATTATGGCGGCAAATATCACGGCCAGGTTACGCTGTCGGAGGCTCTTGCCGGATCCTTGAATTCCGTGGCGGCGCAGCTTGTCATGGAGGCCGGCCCGAAGAATGTCGTCGAAGTCGCGCACCGCATGGGCATCGAATCCAAGCTGAACGCAAACGCATCGATCGCTCTCGGCACTTCCGAAGTGACGCCACTCGAACTGACCGCTGCTTATGTCCCGCTCGCCAATGGCGGGTATCGTCCCGAACCCCATCTCGTCCGCCGTATCACCTCCGAATCCGGAAAGGTGCTCTATGAGCACGAGCACCAGGGGATGCCGCGTGTCGTCAATTCCGAAATCGTCGGCATGATGAATGCGATGATGTCACGGGCAATAAAGGAAGGCACGGCACGCAAGGCCGATTTCGGCTGGCCCGCTGCCGGCAAGACTGGCACGACACAGGATTCGCGCGATGCCTGGTTCGTCGGTTATACCGCCAAACTTGTTACCAGCGTCTGGTTCGGCAATGACAGCGGCAAGCCCACAAAGGGAATTACCGGAGGCGGATTGCCAGCCATCGCCTGGCACGATTTCATGGCAGCCGCCCATGAGGGCGTTCCGATTGCCAATCTGCCGGGCAACTGGACCCCGGTACCGCAATATGACATTCGCGAGCGAAGACCTTCCGAGCCGCTGGTTTCGTCGGCCGCCGGGGGATACGACAATGCGGCGGGGTCTTCCCAGGCTGTCCCGGATACGCCCCGGCCGCGGGTGGAGGTCGGGCAAACCTCTTCGATAAGGCGGCCGGTGCCTCCGGGCGAGGTGGGTGGCGCTACCGTGCGCCGCGAGACCTCTATCCTCGATATCATCCTGGGTAACTGAGAGAGGCCTCTATCGCAATCCGTCGAGCCATAGGCTACATAGAAGCCCATGGAGGCCCTATGGCGACAGATACTGACCAGAGAAAGACCCTTGTACTGACAGGAGCGAGCCGGGGTATCGGTCATGCCGCCGTGAAACGATTCTCGCGTGAAGGCTGGCGGGTCATTACCTGTTCCAGGCAGGCCTTTTCAGAGGATTGTCCTTGGCCAGCGGGGCCGGAGGATCATATCCAGCTTGATCTTTCCGATCAGGAAGGCGTCGGCATCGCAATTGCTGAAATCCGCCATAGGCTCGAAGCGAATGGCGGGAGACTCAATGCGCTTGTCAACAATGCGGCGATCTCGCCCAAGCTCGAAGGCGGCGGACGCATGAACTCGATCGAGACGCCGATGCATGTCTGGCGCGACGTGTTTCAGGTCAATTTCTTCGCACCGATCATGCTGGCACGGGGGCTATTCAAGGAACTGGCCACCGCCAAGGGCTCCATTGTCAACGTCACCTCGATCGTCGGCAGCCGTGTGCATCCCTTCGCAGGCACGGCCTATGCGACATCCAAAGCCGCGCTTGCCGCATTGACTCGCGAGATGGCGGGCGATTTCGGTCCATACGGAATCCGGGTCAACGCCATCGCCCCGGGCGAGATCGAGACATCGATCCTGTCTCCGGGAACCGAAAAGCTTGTCGAAACCATCCCTCTGAGAAGGCTCGGCCAGACCTCCGAAGTGGCCGACACAATCTTCTTCCTGTGCTCCGACCAATCCTCCTATGTGACCGGTTCGGAAATCCACATCAATGGCGGCCAGCACGTATAGGAAATGGTTCGGCATCATGCCGGGATGCGGCAGCAGGCCCCGAAGTCTTCTTTGCCCTCGTCTATTTCTTTCTGCCCTGAATTACCGGCTCGCTGATGGGAAAGGTGCTCGTAAATGACCACGCCGCGTTCCGCCTATATCGCTGCCGCCGGCTTCGAGATACATGTCACCGAATGGGGAGATCCTAAAAATCCGGCCCTCGTCATGTGGCACGGGCTGGCGCGCACGGGCCGGGATTTCGACGAGGCCGCTTCGGCACTCTCCGATACCTATTTCGTGATCTGCCCGGATACCTTGGGCCGCGGCCTTTCAAGCTGGGCGAGCGACCCGGAGGCCGACTACTCCTATCAAGCCTTCGGCGATACTGCGCTCGCTGTCTTCGACCATTACGGCATCGACAAGATGCGCTGGGTCGGAACCTCGATGGGTGGGCTGATTGGTGTGACACTTGCAGCCGATCGGCTCAAGGGTCGCATGACCCATCTCGTCATCAACGACATCGGCCCGGAAATTCCCGCCGAGGGGAGCGGACGCATCGCGAGCTATGTGGGTAACCCGCCTGTATATGACACCGTTAGCGAACTCGAGGCATGGCTGCGCAGGAATTACGCTCCTTTTGGCAAGAACAGCGACGAATTCTGGCGGCGTATGGCCGATACCTCATATCGCCGTACCGACGAAGGCCGCATCACGGTGCATTACGATCCGCGGATCGTCACGCAACTGACTTATCACAAAGCTGACCTCGATGTGTGGGACGCCTACGACGCCGTAGAGGCCAGGACCTTGCTGCTGCGCGGCGAGGACTCCGACGTCCTGCCGGTCAATGTCGCGAAGGAGATGACTCGCCGGGGCCCGAGGCCCAGGCTCGAGATCATGCACGATTGCGGTCATGCGCCCACACTGACTACATGGCACGAAATCGCATTGCTGCGGGAGTTTCTGGCGGGGTAATTCTCGCCCGTGCCCTTCAAACCGGCACCATGCTGCTTCTGCGTCAGGTGAGAATTCTCTCTATCTCATCAACCGTGTGGTTGGTCAGTGTCTTGGCAATTTCGCCCCTGACCTTCTCTTCGACTTCCTTGTGCATCTCCTTGCGGATTTGCCCGAGCACTGTCGGCGGGGCGACGAGAACGATCTGGTCGAAATCTCCCCGATGCGCCATCTTGTAGAGGCGCTCGGCGATCTCTTGAGCGAAGCGTTCCTTTTCGATGCGGTGCCAGTCGGTTTCGGCGACGGCGCTCCGGTGGGAGCTGGGACCGTCGCTCAACCGGCCCGGTCGATCCGTGCCCTGTTCGCGCGTCGGAGGATTGTCTTCGTTGATCTGGCGGACAACTTCGAGATTGGGGTATTTGGCGTCTCCTTCGTTGCGCAGGAAAAGCGCCTTTTCGCCGTCGGCCACCAGTACCCACATATCATGGGTGAGGCGTATGTTGCCCATCGCATTCTCCCTTCTTCCGTGGTTTTGCTGCAGCCTTTCATTTGGAACGCCCTGAAGATTGAGGGGTTCCTTTTGGCCATCTTGGGCGGTCGACTTCCGGATGGGAGATATTTTTTCTCAACCTGGCTGGGGATGCGCAAAAGCAATTGCTCCACGGCCGCGCCGGCGCGAGCGGGTTTCTTCTGAAAATTCGCCGCAGGAGCCATTATCCGGCACTTCTCCAGAGAAGACGACGGATATGGCGCACCAGACACCAAAGCTGAACGCATTCCCCATATTCATGCGGGTGGAAAAGCGCGTCGTCGTGATTGTCGGCGGCGGTGACGAGGCCTTGGCCAAGGCGCGGTTGATCGGTCAATCGAGTGCCGCCATCCGTGTCATCGCCGACCGTGCGGAGCCGGCTCTGATCGAATGGGCTGCCGCAAACGGTGCAGAGCTTCTACACCAGGGCTATGACGCCGCATACCTCGCAGGCGCGCTGCTGGTCTTCGCCGCCACCGGAGACGAAGCCCTCGACCGGCGGGTCATTAAGGATGCCCGCAGCCTTGGCATCCCGGCCAATGCCGTCGACCGTCCCGAGCTTTGCGATTTTTACACGCCCGCCCTGGTCAATCGCGCGCCCGTTTCCGTGGCCATCGGAACGGAAGGCGCCGGCCCGGTTCTCGCCCAGATGATCCGTGCCCGCATCGATCGGATGCTTGTACCGTCGCTTGGACGGTTGGCCATGCTTGCCGAGGCCTATCGCGAGAAAGTTGAGAAACTTGTGCCGGAAGGCAGCGCCCGGCGCCATTTCTGGAAAACCTTCTTTACCGGCGAGCCTGCCCGCGCGACCGAAACCGGCGATGATGACCGCGCCCGCCGCAGCGCGAACCGGCTGCTGTCCGATGCCGGTACGCTGCCGGGGCACGTCGCGCTGGTCGGTGCCGGGCCGGGCGCCGAAGACCTTTTGACATTGCGCGCTCATCGCCTGCTTATGGAGGCGGACGTCATCATCCATGACGCGCTGGTGCCTGAGGCGGTCATTGCCATGGGCCGCCGCGATGCGGAGCGCATCGCCGCCGGCAAGCGCAAGGGCTGTCACTCCAAGAGCCAAGGGGAGATCAATGCTCTCCTGGTGGAACTTGCCCGCAAAGGCAAGCGTGTCGTCCGGCTCAAATCCGGCGATCCGTTGATCTTCGGCCGCGCCGGCGAGGAGATGGCCGCGCTGCGTGATGCCGGGATTTCGTATGAAGTCGTTCCGGGCGTCACGGCAGCCTTCGCCGCCGCCGCCGATTTCGAGCTTCCGTTGACCCTGCGTGGTGTCGCATCCTCCCTGGTATTCACCACCGGCCACGATCTCAAGGGTCACGCGCTGCCCGATTGGGCGAAGCTTGCTATCTCCGGCGCCACCGTGGCGGTCTATATGGGCCGTTCAACGGCCGCCGAGGTGGCCGGCCGTCTGATCGATGCAGGGCTTTCTCCCGATACCGCTGTCGGCGTGGTGGAGAATGCCAGCCTCGGCGGGCGGCGGATGTTCCACGGTACGCTTGCCGATCTGCCGTCTCTGGAAAGCCGGAACGACCTCGAGGGACCGGTGATGACAATCATCGGCGATGCTGTGGCCGGCGCCCGTTTCGAACGATCCGAGCCGTTGGCGCACAAGATTGGTACCACTGCTGCCACGGTCTGAAGGAGATCTGCCATGAAGAAGATCCTTACCGCCAATCGGCTAAGTGACGGTGAAGCCGTCTGGCTCGCGGCGGACCATTCCTGGGTGGAGCGCATCGATGACGCGGAGGTCGCTTGCAGCGAGGAGGCCCGCGAGAAGCTGGAGCGCGCCGGTAAGGCCGCTTTCCTCAAGAATGAGGTCGTGGATGTTGAACTGATCGATGTGGAGCTAGTGGACGGAAAAATATGGCCGATCAGGCTTCGTGAGCGCATCCGCGCGGCTGGACCCACGATTCATCCCGAGCTTGGCAAGCAAGCCCGCCGACCTGTGCCGGTAGCGGCCTGAACATCACCGACGAAGAATCCAGGAAGACGATATGTATCGTTACGATGAATTCGATCATGCCTTTGTGAAGGCGCGCGTGGCCCAGTTCCGCGATCAGGTCACTCGCCGCCTGGATGGCGAGATAACGGAGGATCAGTTCAAGCCGCTGCGGCTGATGAACGGCGTCTATCTGCAGCTTCATGCCTATATGCTGCGGATCGCCATTCCTTATGGCACGCTCGCGTCACGCCAGATGCGCGTGCTGGCTCACATAGCCCGCACTTACGACAAGGGTTATGGTCATTTCACCACACGCCAGAATCTCCAGTTCCACTGGCCTGCCCTGACGGACATCCCGCAAATCCTGGAAGATCTCGCATCGGTCGAAATGCACTGCATTCAGACCAGCGGAAACTGCATACGCAACGTTACCGCGGATCATTTCGCGGGAGCGGCTGCCGACGAAGTGGCAGACCCGAGGCCATATGCAGAGATCCTGCGTCAGTGGTCCTCCGTGCATCCGGAATTTTCCTATCTGCCGCGCAAGTTCAAGATCGCCGTGACCGGCGCGGAGCGGGACCGCGCGGCGATCCAGGTCCATGACATCGGCCTGCATCTGAAGCGGAACGAACAGGGAGAGTTGGGCTTTGCCGTCTATGTAGGGGGTGGTCTTGGCCGCACGCCCATGGTGGCGAAGAAGATTCGTGATTTTCTGCCGGAACAGGACTTGCTGTCTTACACAACCGCGATCCTGCGCGTTTACAACCTGCATGGTCGGCGCGACAACAAGTACAAGGCGCGCATTAAGATCCTTGTTCACGAGACCGGTACCGTGGAACTGACCGCCCAGGTCGAGAAGGAGTTCGCTGCGCTCAGGGACAGCGAGTTGAAGCTGCCGGATGCCGATATCCGCGCCATCCAGGCTTACTTCGCGCCCCCTGTCTTGCCGGCAAGGCCTGAAGGCGACGCGGTTATCGCGGCGGCCGTTGCTGACAAGGGTTTCGCCACCTGGCTGCGGCGCAATCTTCATACGCACAAGAACTCCGATTACGCCTCGGTCACCATCTCTCTCAAGGGCATAGGCGAGGTCCCCGGTGACATCACTGCCGATCAGATGGATGCCGTCGCCGATATAGCGGAACGCTATGCCTTCGATGAAATCCGAGTCAGCCATGAACAAAACCTGGTCTTGCCGCATGTCGCCCGCGCCGATCTGAAGGCAGTCTACGATCGGCTGGTGGAGATCGGCCTTGCCACTTCCAATGCCGGGCTTGTCACGGACATCATAGCTTGCCCCGGCCTCGATTACTGCGCGTTGGCCAATGCCCGCTCCATCCCGGTGGCGCAGGAGATTTCCCGTCGTTTCGCCGCGCAGGAAAAGCAGGACGAGATCGGTGATCTGAAGGTCAAGATTTCCGGCTGCATCAATGCCTGCGGCCATCACCATGTCGGCCATATCGGTATCCTCGGTGTCGAGAAGAAAGGCACCGAGCTTTACCAGATCACGCTCGGCGGCTCCGGCGACGAGCACACTGCGATCGGCGAGATCATAGGGCGCGGGTTCACGGCGGACGAGATCGCGGACGCGGTCGAGACGATCGTCGAAACCTATCTGTCACTGCGCCATGACAAGTCCGAGACTTTCCTCGCGGCCTATCGCCGGCTTGGCGCCGCCCCTTTCAAGGAGGCTCTCTATGGGAGCGAAGCCAAAGCTGCTTGACCCCGAGATCGAGGCGTTGGAGACAGCCTCTTCGCTGGAGGCGCGCTATGGCCGGTTGGAAGCAGAAGAGATCATTGACCTGTCCGTAAGTCGCTTTCATCGCGCCAACGGTATCGCGGTAATATCCTCCTTCGGTGCCGATTCGGCCGTACTCCTCCACATGATATCGAAGGTGAATTCCGATCTCCCGGTGCTTTTCCTCGACACGGGCAAGCATTTCGGTGAAACGCTCGAATACCGGGATAGGCTCGTTGAGGATCTTGGCTTGACCAATCTGCGCGTCGTGACGCCGCGGCCCGAGACACTCGCCGAGCTTGATCGGGACGGAGTGCTGCACAGGACCGACACGGATGCCTGCTGTGAGATACGCAAGGTCGAGCCCATGGCCCGCGCTGTCGCGCCCTTTGATGCCTGGCTCACCGGCCGCAAGCGACATCAATCTGATACGCGTGCCGAAATGCCTGTCTTCGAGGCGGTGGGAAGGCGTATCCGTATCAATCCGCTGGCGCGGTGGACGACCGCCGACCAGGCGGCTTATATGCGCGCCAACAATCTGCGAGAGAATCCGCTGGTCGCCTATGGCTATCTCTCGATAGGCTGCTTCCCCTGCACTCAACCCGTCAAGCCGGGCGAGGATGCTCGCAGCGGCCGCTGGGCCGGCCAGGCGAAGACCGAATGCGGCATCCATCTGTCCGGGCTGGAACAGTCGCTCACCTCTTCCTCGCTCTAGGATTTGAAATGACGGATATTGAAACAGAAACACGGCTGTGGACGGCCGCAGGGTTCCGGGTCGATGACTGGCGGCATGAGGAAAGTGCCGAGGTGCTTTCGGGCAATGGTCGCTTCATTCTGCCACTGGAAGTCTTCCTTGGGCTGGACGAGATCATCCGAACGGAGCGTTCTGGCCGTATCGGCGTGAGCGTGCTGCCCGGGGAGACGCTTGAGCCGATCCTGCCTTTCCTTGACACACTGCCGCTCATCGCCTTGTCATTTCCTGCCTTTAATGACGGGCGAAGCTATTCCAAGGCCCAGCTCCTCAAGGGGCGGTATGGCTTCAAAGGCGAATTGCGTGCCATGGGCGATGTTTTGATCGATCAGATCCCGCACATGCTGCGCTGCGGTTTCGATACCTTTGAAGTGTCCAACAAGACGGCGCTAGCTCGCCTGGAAGTCGGGAAGCTCGGCGGAATAGACCTCGAATATCAGCCTTCGGTATCGGGAGCCCAGGCCGTCGGCTGCTATTCCTGGCGGCGGGTTCCTGCCTGAATCTCGCAGGCAAACTCGAAAAAACCGTTCCCGCACCTATATTTTGTTCTCGGGGGTGCAATCCGGGCGGGCTCCGTCTATGGTGCGCTCCATTCCGAGTCGTTCCGTTGGCGGCTTCGACTGCCATTTGGCGCCATTGAGCGCAACGGATATTCTTTAACGCACGAAAGAAGGAAGACCATTGCAAGTCATCGTAAGAGACAACAATGTCGAGCAAGCCCTCAGGGCCCTGAAGAAGAAAATGCAGCGCGAGGGCGTCTTTCGCGAAATGAAAGCCCGGCGCGCTTATGAGAAGCCATCCGAGAAACGTTCGCGGCAAAAGGCGGAAGCGATCCGTCGATCCCGCAAGCTGGCACGCAAGCAGGCTCAGCGCGAAGGCCTCATTCCGCGCAAGAAGCCTCGTACAGCGGCTCGTCCGAGCGCCCGCGCGTCCTGAGTAGCCGATTGTGATCCGGCGGACCTTCGTTGCCCGCTGGATCGTCCGCGGGCCCTGGCCATCAGCTTGCCCGTCTCTCCGCCTCGTCGAGCTTGGCGAGCAGCATGTTCAATTTTTCCGGCAGGCGCTCGTCCAGCGAGAATCCCGGGAGACCGCGCAGGAACCTTGAATTTTCGGCAAGTCGGATCTGCCGACGGATCAACTGCGCCAGTTCAGGCGCCGTATCCGTATTTTTGCTCCTTCCTGCCATCTCTTCCTCGCGACGCAATGTCTTCTTCTTGAGAACACGCTTGGAATATTAATCCATGCGATAAAAAATCGTTCCGAAACGAGACGATCATGCCGCTGAACTTCGCGACAGGGTAAAATTTGAATTAAAATATGCCTACCGCCTATTCCAGCCTGCGTCGGAAGAGCCAGGCGGCTGCGCCGAGCGTCACGACGGCTATCAGAAAAAGAGGGATCGTGTTTCCGATCACCTCGCCGAGCGGCAAATCGCGGAGGAATACGCCTCGAACGATCACCAGAAAATAGCGCAGAGGATTGATGATCGTGACTGGCTGGAGCCAGGCGGGCATGTTCTCGATTGGGGTTGCAAAACCGGAAAGCAGCATGGCGGGAACCATGAACAGGAATGCGCCGAGTATGGCCTGCTGCTGCGTCATAGACATTGCCGAGATGAACAGGCCGATACCCACAACCGCCGCAAGATAGAAAATGCCGCTTCCATAGAGCAGGAGCAGGGAGCCGCGCAGCGGAACGCCGAAGACGAAGACGGCTGCGAGGATGTAGATCGTGAGATGAAAGAAGCCGATCATTATCGGGGGCGTCAGCTTGCCGATAAGGATCTCATGCGTTCGCAGCGGTGACACCATCAGCTGGTCGAAGGTGCCGAGCTCCCGCTCGCGCGCGATGGAGAGCGCCGTGACGATGAGGCCGATCAGGAGCGCGATGCTGGCGACGAGATTGGGCACCATGAACCACTGGAATATCAGGTTTGGGTTGAACCAGTTGCGCGGCACAATCTCGATTGCCGATGCCGCCATGCGTCTGCCCGCTGGCGTTTCGGCTGAAAGGTCTGTTACGATCTGATTGAGATAGCCCGCGACGATCTGCGAGGCATTCGAGCGGCGGCCGTCGAGAATGATCTGCAAGTCCGCCGGCCCTCCCGCTTCGATGACGCGCGAGAAAGTAGGGCCTATATGCACTGCGGCAATCACCCTCTGGCGGTCGATCGCTTCGCGGATTCCCTCGAGCCGGTCTGTATGGACGATATCGCGGAACGTTGGTGCGCCTTCGATCCTGTGCACGAGTTCCTGGCCCCATGATCCGCTGTCACGGTTAAGCACCAGAACATCGATATTGCGAACCTCCAATGTCGCCGCATAGGAGAAGACGAGCAACTGAAGGATAGGCGGCCCGATCAGGATCATGCGGCCCTTCGGGTCGCGCAGGACGGCCAGCAATTCCTTGATGATGAGGGCCTTGAGCCGGGTCCACATATCAGCCGATCCTCTTTTTCGTGCTACGGATAGCGAGCGCGAAGAACACGGAGCCGATCAGAAGCATGACGGCCATATCGGCCAGGAACATCGGCCAGATGTCGCCTGCGAGGAACACGGTTTGCAAACTCGGGATCAGATAGCGCGCCGCAACGATCATCGTGACCCACTGGATGACGAGCGGCATGGAATTGATCTCGAACAGGAAACCCGAAAGCAGGAATGCCGGCAAGAAAGCCGAGATCAGCGCAAGCTGGGAGGCGAGGAACTGGTTCTTGGTTGCAGCCGAAATCAGCAGGCCCTGGCCGAGCGCCGGCACGAGGAAGGTAGCCGAAAGCGCATAAAGTGCGATGACTGAGCCGCGGAACGGTACGCCGAAAAGGAAGACCGCAAGCAGCACGCAAAGCGTCATAGAGGTGAGCGCGAGGAGGAAGTAAGGGAGGATCTTCCCTGCCAGAAGCTCCGCCGCAGTCACCGGAGTGGCCATCATGGCTTCCATGGTTCCGCGCTCCCATTCGCGCGCGACGACGAGGGAGGTCAGCAGCGTTCCAACAAGCGTCATCACGATGGCGATGGAACCCGGCACGAGGAAGTTCCGGCTCGTAAGTTCGGGGTTGAACCAGAATCGCTGCTCGACCGCGATCGAGGCCGGCTGAAGCGATACTTCGGCCGCCCGCAGGCTGGCCCATGTGGCTACGACTCCGCGCGTATAGTTCTGCACGAAATTTGCCGTGTTGGCATCCGACCCGTCCACGATGACCTGAATCTGCGGATTGTTGCCGGCGACGTAATCGGCTGTGAATGGTGCGGGAATGACGATGATTCCCCTTATCCGTCCGATCAGCAGGTCTTCCTCGAATTCGCGCCTGTCGCGGCCGTTCGCCACGTCGAAATAGCGCGAGGCCTGGAAACTGGCGGCCAGATCCTGCGTTACCGGCGTAGCATTCTCCATTACGAGACCCACACGCGTCGTGGTCGTATCGAGCGACACGCCGTAGCCGAAGAGAAAGAGCAGGATGAGCGGCAGGACGAAGGCGATGAGGATGCTGCTCGGATCGCGTACGACCTGATAGCTTTCCTTGCGCACCAGGGCTGCGAAACGTCGTGCCCGCGAGAGACGATCTTTCCGTTCGGCGGCATGCTTGCTCATGCCGCCTGCCTTTCGGATTCCTGGACCAGCGCGATGAAGGCGTCCTCCATGGTCGGGTCGGGATGCTCCTTGCCGGCCACACGTGCCTTGAGTTCGTCCGGGGAGCCGAGCGCAATCGAGCGGCCGCGATAGATCAGCGAAATCCGGTCGCAATATTCGGCTTCGTCCATGAAGTGCGTGGTGACCAGAACGGTCACGCCTTTTTCGACCAGCGCATTGATATGCGTCCAGAACTCGCGGCGCGTGATCGGGTCGACGCCCGACGTAGGCTCATCGAGAAAGAGCGCTTCCGGCTCGTGCATGACGGCGCAGGCAAGCGCGAGGCGCTGCTTCAAGCCGAGCGGCAGGTCCTTGGCCGACATCCCGGCACAGGGGCCGAATTCGAAGATCTCCTTCATGAGCGCGATGCGTTGCCGCTTATGGGCGCCGCGCAGGCCGTAAACACCGGCGAAGAATTCGAGGTTCTGGTCGACGCTCAAATCGCCGTAGAGCGAGAATTTCTGTGCCATGTAGCCGAGACGGTTGCGAGCTTCGGCCGTATCGCGACGCAGGTCGAATCCGGCGACCTTTCCCTCGCCTTCCGTGGGTTTCAAAAGGCCGCAAAGCATCTTGAAGGTCGTGGATTTGCCGGCCCCGTTAGGACCGAGAAGCCCGAAGATCTGGCCGCGCGGTATCTCGAAGGTGATGTCCTCGGCAGCCGTAAAGTCGCCGAAACGCTTGGTCAGCCCGTGTGCCTCGATCACCGGGCCTCCGTCCTTTGTCGTCTGAGGTTGGTCAGCTTCGGCAAGCTTGGAGCGGCCGCCGGGGCCGCCGCCGAGCATATCGACAAATGCGTCTTCGAAACGGGGGGATGCCAGATCAGCTTTGGCTCGGCCACCGGCAAGCGCCGTAACGGCCGGTACGGCATTGCTTTCAGGGGCCAGGACGAGGCGGATCGCTGCTCCCTGGATCACCCCGTCAATGACACACTTCTGATCGAGCGCCTCGGCCAGGATCGGACGCCGCCGCCCTTCAATGCCGGTCAGCCGGAAGACACGCCCTTCGACGCGATCCGTCATCCCTGAGGGCGTGCCGGAGAACAGGAGCCGGCCTTGATTGAGAAGGAGCACCCGATCGCAAGCCTCGGCCTCGTCCAGGTAAGCAGTGGACCAGACGACCCCGATGCCTTCCTTGGTCAGGTCTTCGACCATCGTCCATAGATCGCGCCGCGAGATCGGGTCAACGCCGACGCCCGGTTCGTCGAGCAGGAGCAGGCGCGGTTTCTTCAGAAGCGCGCAGGCAAGACCGAGCTTCTGCTTCATGCCGCCTGAAAGTTTGCCGGCGACCCTGCCGGTGAAGCGCCCAAGATCCGTAAAGGTGAGCAGTTCCTCGAACACCTCCGGCCGCTCCGCCTTCGGCAGACCGCGCAGGTCGGCATAGAGATTGAGGTTTTCCTGCACGGTAAGGTCTTCATAGAGACCGAAGCGCTGCGGCATGTAGCCGATCGCTGCCTGGATGGAAGCTGCCGCCCGCCTAGTATCGAAGCCAAGGACTTCGACAAGACCCGTATCGGGCAGCATCAGGCCGGTCATGAGCCGGATCAGGGTCGTCTTGCCTGCTCCGTCCGGTCCGACCAGACCGGTGATCTCACCGCCTCTTATCGAGCCGGATACTGCGTCGAGTGCCGGAGGCGCGCTTCCGAAACGCTTGGTAACATCCCTCATGCGCACGAAGTCGTCGACAGTGTCGTTCTGCGAAGCAGCGGCCCGCATCACCCGTCTCCGGCATTGCCGTTCGGCGGGATGCGGATCGTCACGGGCATTCCCTGGCGCAGGCCGGTATCCGGCTGGTCGATCGTGATACGCAGGCGATAAACGAGATCGGTGCGCAGGTCGGGAGTCTCGACCGATTTCGGCGTGAATTCGGCTACCGGGGAGATGAAGCCGATCTTGCCGCGATAGGGCTTGTTTGGCGCCGTATCGGTCGTGACCTCCACGACCATGCCGGGATGGATGGTGCCGAGCCGCGGTTCGGAGATATAGGCGCGCACCCAGACCGGTTCGGTAAGCGACAGGACGTAGACCGTGTCGCTCGGCGATACGATCGCGCCTGCTTCATGCACCCTCGAGAGGACGATGCCTTCGGATGGCGCCCGGAGCGTCGCGTCGCCTAAGGATGTCTTCGCGGCGGCAAGTTTGGCTTCAGCGGCCCGCAAATTGGCGCGCGCTACGGCTATATCCTCTTCACGTGTGCCTTCCTCGAGGAGCCGTAGCGCTTCCCGGGCCGATTCAAGGCGGGCGACCGCCATGTCACGGGCTGCGGTTGCTTGATCGAGATTGGCCTGGGAGATCGCTCCCTGCCTGCGGAGCTGGTTTGACCGGTCGAAGGCGAGGGTAGCGTTCTGCAGGTCAGCCTCGCGCTCGGCGGTCGCAGCCTTAGCCTGGGCGATCTCGGCCGGACGTGGTCCGTCTCGAAGCTTTCGCAGCGTCGCCTGCAATGCGGCCACCTCAGCCTCGGCCGCGCGGACAGAATCCTCGTAGGGCTGGGCGTCGAGACGGGCGAGGATCGTTCCGGACGACACTTCGTCTCCTTCGTCCACCAGGGTTTCCGCGAGGCGGCCGTCGACCCGGAAGCCGAGCTGTACCTGGCGGATGTCAACATTGCCGTAGAGGGTCAGATTGTAGTCCTGCGACGCTCTCCATCCCAGCCATGCGGGAACATCGAACCACCATGCCGCGGCCGCGCTCACAAGGACCAGCAGGGCGAGAGCGCGGACAAGTCTTTTCCTCATGTCGCCTGCTCCTGTGGTCTGATCGAATCCACCAGTTCTTTTGCGACATCCTGCAAGGTTCGCACCTCTGTCGGCCCGACATTGTTCCAGCCAAGATGTGCAAGCGCTGCGGCATGTGCCATGCGGTAAATCAGAATGCTGCCGACGAAGGATAGCGTGCGAAGGCGGACATGCGCTGATAGCGGGTCTTCCTTGAGCATGGCACCGATAAGTTTGGCAACGAGCTCGAGCATTGGTTTCATGACACCGCCATAGACGCGGGAGAAGGCTTCCGTCGGCTCCATCTGCTCGCGAATGAGAAAGCGCGCCCAAGGCTCCGATTGCTTGCTGACGAAAAGCGCGATCATGGTCTGCGCGATAAGCGCAAGATGACTGCGCGCTTCTTCGCGCGTCAGCCTTTGTCCGCTCGCTTCGAGCTCCGCCAAGCGACCACGCACCTCGTCGCGCGCATGGGAAACATGGCTGCTGATCGCCTCGCCGATATATTCCGCGGAAGCTATGTAGAGGCCTTCCTTGCCTCCGAAATGATAAGGGATCGCTTGCAGGTTTACGCCTGCGGTATCCGCCAGCATCCTGGTGGTCGAACCGTCGAAACCGAAGCGGCCGAATACATCGATAGAAGCCTTCAGCAACCTCTCGCGCGTCTGATCCCCGCGATCCCCTCGCGATTTTCGGGATGATGTTAGCCTCGTGGATGTCTCAACCATAAAATAGTATTAGATCATTCGACCAAATCAGTCAATCGAATGATTATTTCCCTCTCCCTGCGGGAATAAACGCAGGCAGGAGAAACTGCCTTCCTGAAAACAAAGCCAGGCTAGAGCGCCCGGCTTTGGCTGATTTGGAAGTGATGGCCTGTTGCCGTGGCCCAGAAACCTACACGTCGAGATTGGCGACCGAAAGTGCGTTGTCCTGGATGAATTCCCGCCGCGGCTCGACCTCATCGCCCATCAGGCGGGCAAAAAGGGCATCTGCATCGGTCGCGTCAGTGACCTTGACCTGGAGCAGCGAACGGGCATTTGGGTCGAGCGTGGTCTCCCAGAGCTGTTCGGCATTCATCTCTCCGAGGCCCTTATAGCGCTGCATTGTCAGGCCCTTTCGGCCGGTAGCGAAAACCGCCTCGAGAAGAGCCCTCGGGCCGGAAATCGGCTCGGCCTTGTCGCTGCGGCGCAGTATCGGCTGCTTCGCGTAGATCTCCTGCAGACGGCCGGCGTAGCGGTCCAGGGCGCGCGCATCGGCGGAGCCGATCAGCGCGGCGTCGAGGATGGCGATCTCGCGCACACCGCGAACGGTCCTCTCGAAGAGATAGCCGCCTGCGCCCTCGTTCGAAGGATTGATGCGCCCCTGCCAGCCACGCTCGGTCTCCTCGGCGATCATGTCGAGACGCCGGGCGACATATTCGGCTGCTTCATGGGCGCGAGCAGGGTCAGCCAGAACTGCCGGGTTCAGCGCCCCGGCAATCGCCGCCTGCTCGACGGCGGAACGGCTGTAACGAGTATGCAGACCTTCGATCAGCGAACGGACCGCGCGCGCGTCATCGATGACGGAACGCAGGTCATGACCTCGCCGCACCTCGCCGGTTGCCAGTTCAAGGGAAGCCTCTTCGAGCCCCGAATTGATGAGGAATTCCTCGAAAGCGTGCTCGTCCTTGATGTATTGGGCCGATTTGCCGCGCGAAATCTTGTAGAGCGGCGGCTGCGCTATGTAGAGATGCCCGCGCTCGATCAGCTCCGGCATCTGCCGGAAGAAGAAGGTGAGGAGCAGCGTGCGGATATGGGCGCCGTCGACGTCGGCGTCGGTCATGATGATGATCTTGTGATAGCGCAACTTGTCGGCGCTGAACTCGTCCTTGCCGATGCCTGTACCAAGCGCAGTGATCAGCGTCCCGATCATGTCGGAGGAAAGCATCCGGTCGAAACGGGCGCGCTCGACATTCAGGATCTTGCCGCGCAACGGCAAGATCGCCTGGTTCTGGCGTGAGCGGCCGCTCTTGGCCGAACCGCCCGCCGAGTCGCCCTCGACGATGAAGATTTCGGACTTCGCCGGATCGCGTTCCTGGCAATCGGCCAGCTTGCCGGGCAGGGAGGTGATGTCCAGTGCACCCTTGCGACGCGTAAGCTCGCGCGCGCGGCGCGCAGCCTCGCGTGCGGCCGCTGCCTCCACCACCTTGCCGATCAGCACCTTGGCTTCGCTCGGATGCTCTTCCAGCCATATGCCCAATGCCTCGTTGACCAAGCCTTCCACAACCGGCCGCACCTCGGAGGAGACCAGCTTGTCCTTGGTCTGCGAAGAGAATTTCGGATCGGGCACCTTGACCGAAAGCACGGCGGTCAGGCCTTCGCGGCAATCATCGCCCGTGAGGTTCACCTTCTCTTTCTTGGACATGCCGGAGGTCTCGGCATAGCCCGTCACCTGCCGCGTCAGAGCACCCCGAAACCCGGCCAGATGTGTGCCGCCGTCGCGCTGCGGAATGTTGTTGGTAAAGCACAGCACATTCTCGTGATAGCTGTCGTTCCACCACATTGCGACCTCGACGGTGATGCCGTCCCGTTCAGCCTTGATCGCTATGGGAGCTTCGATCAGCGGCTTCTTGGCGCGATCGAGATAGCGCACGAAGGCTTCGATGCCGCCTTCATACAGGAACTCCTGCGCCTTTACGTCCGCGTGACGCTTGTCGGTCAAAAGAATGCGCACGCCGGAATTGAGGAAGGCGAGCTCACGCAGCCGATGCTCCAGCGTCGCATAGTCGAACTCGGTCATGGAGAAGGTTTCGGGCGACGGCAGGAAGGTCACCTCCGTACCGGTCTCGTTCCCGGCTTCGCCGGTAACTGTGAGCGGACCATCCGGAACGCCATGGGTGAAGCTCATTTCATGGATCTTGCCCTTGCGGCGGATCTTCAGCTTCAGCCAGGTCGACAGCGCATTGACCACCGAGACGCCAACTCCGTGCAGGCCGCCCGAGACCTTGTAGGAATTCTGGTCGAATTTCCCGCCTGCGTGGAGCTGCGTCATGATGACCTCGGCGGCCGAAACCCCTTCGCCGGCATGGAGATCGGTCGGTATGCCGCGGCCATTGTCGGTGACCGTGCAGGACCCGTCGGGATTCAGGGTTACCGTGACGAGCGTGGCGTGGCCGGCCAGAGCTTCGTCGATCGCATTGTCTACCACTTCATAGACCATGTGATGCAGGCCGGATCCATCGTCCGTGTCGCCGATATACATGCCCGGCCGTTTGCGCACGGCATCGAGGCCCTTGAGAACCTTGATGGAATCGGCACCATATTCAGCGGTTTCGCCGGGGAGTGTTTCGGGCGTGTCGGTCATTCGGTGCTTTCGTCTGGGAGCGCGTTTCGGGTGCGCAGGAAAAGGAGGCGAATCAATATTCGCATATGCACGAAATATAGGCGTTCCCGCCCCTTTTTCCAAGTTTTGCAGGGTTTTTCAACATGGATGGACGGGCGGCATCCGGTGCTTTCTCAGGCAAAGTCTGCGGCCTGTTCGATGCCATAGCGACCCAGGAAAGAGGTGCTGGGCAGATGCGTCCACGAGATGCTGCCGGGACCGGGCGTCTTCGGCCGCCCAGGGTGAGGGTGAAGCCAAGCCTGCTCAATTCAATTCCGTTGCTGCAGGCCTCAATTGTCCCCCATCTTCAAGGCTTCGATGAATGCCGCCTGCGGGATCTCCACCTTGCCGAACTGGCGCATGCGCTTCTTGCCTTCCTTCTGCTTCTCGAGAAGCTTGCGCTTGCGCGTGACGTCGCCGCCATAGCATTTCGCCGTCACGTCCTTGCGCAGGGCCGAGATGGTCTCGCGCGCGATGACCTTGCCGCCGATGGCCGCCTGGATCGGGATCTTGAACATATGCTTGGGGATCAGGTCCTTCAGCTTCTCGCACATGGCGCGGCCGCGCTTTTCAGCCGCCGAGCGATGGACGAGCATGGATAGCGCGTCGACCGGCTCCTCGTTGACGAGGATCGACATCTTGACGAGGTCGCCCTCGCGATAGTCGGTGAGCTGGTAGTCGAAACTGGCATAGCCCTTGGAGATCGACTTCAGCCGGTCGTAGAAATCGAACACCACCTCGTTGAGCGGCAGGTCGTAGACAAGCATGGCGCGTTTTCCGACATAGGAAAGGTCTACCTGGATGCCGCGCCGCTCCTGGCAGAGCTTCAGGATGGCGCCGAGATAATCGTCCGGCGTCAGGATGGTGGCGCGGATCCACGGCTCCTCGATATGGTCGATCTTGACCACGTCGGGCATGTCGGCCGGGTTGTGCAGTTCCTTCATGGTGCCGTCGGTCATATAGAGATGATAGACGACGGAGGGCGCAGTGGCGATGAGGTCGAGGTCGAATTCGCGCTCCAGCCGCTCTTGGATGATCTCCAGATGCAACAGGCCGAGGAAGCCGCAGCGGAAGCCGAAGCCGAGCGCGGCCGACGTCTCCATCTCGAAGGAGAAGCTGGCATCGTTCAGCCTGAGCTTGCCCATGGCTGCGCGCAGGTCCTCGAAATCGGCAGCATCGACGGGGAAGAGGCCGCAGAACACCACCGGCTGCGCCGGCTTGAAGCCGGGTAGCGGCTTTTCGGTCGGGCGCTTGTCCTCGGTGATGGTGTCGCCGACGCGGGTGTCAGCCACCTCCTTGATGGAGGCAGTGATGAAGCCGAGCTCGCCGGGGCCGAGCTCGTCCACCATGACCATCTTCGGCGTGATGACGCCAACGCGATCGACCTGGTATTTGGCGCCGGTGCCCATCATGCGCACCGTCTGGCCTTTCCTCAGCCGGCCGTCGATGACGCGCACAAGCACGATGACGCCGAGATAGGCATCGTACCAGCTATCGACCAGCATGGCCTTGAGGGGGGCTGCGGCATCGCCCTCGCGCGGCGGCGGCAGGCGGTTGACGATCGCCTCCAGCACCTCGTCAACCCCCATGCCGGTCTTGGCCGAGATCATAACGGCGTCCGAAGCGTCGAGGCCGATCACCTCCTCCACCTGCTCCTTGACGCGCTCGGGCTCGGCTGCGGGAAGGTCGACCTTGTTGAGGACGACGACGATCTCATGGTCGTTGTCGATCGCCTGGTAGACATTGGCGAGCGTCTGCGCCTCGACGCCCTGGGAGGCGTCGACCACCAGCAGCGAGCCCTCGCAGGCGGCCAGCGAGCGCGAGACCTCGTAGGCGAAATCCACATGGCCCGGCGTGTCGATGAGGTTCAGCACGTAATGCTCGCCGTCGCGGGCGTCGTATTCCAGGCGGACGGTGTTGGCTTTGATGGTGATGCCACGCTCGCGCTCGATGTCCATGGCGTCGAGCACCTGCTCCTTCATCTCGCGCTCCTCCAGCGAGCCGGTCATCTGGATGAGCCGGTCGGCGAGCGTCGACTTGCCGTGGTCGATATGGGCCACGATGGAGAAGTTGCGGATATTTTTCAGCGGCGTCGTCATGTGCCGCGCCTTTAGCAGGGGGCGCGGCGGTTCACAAGCGCGGCCTTGCGGCGGGTGGAACGTGGCGATCATGCAATTCAGGATTGCGCCATTCGTTTCTACAACCTACAGTAAAAACAATTCAGACTATGCAACGAAATGTAGAGCGCTGCGGCGACCTGTAAGCGGTCGCCTGCGGAGCGATGGCGTGGACGCATTGCCTTGGGAGGGGAAGGCGGATTGGATTGCGAGGCATTCATCGCCCGCTGGACCACGCGCGAGGGCGGCGCGGAGCGGGCCAACTATCAGATGTTTCTCAGTGAATTGTGCGACTTGATCGGCGTTTCGCGCCCCGATCCGGCAGGCATCGAACGCGAGCACAACGATTATGTCTTCGAGCGCGCGGTCCGGCGGCGGGCAAGCGACGAAATCATGTCGTCCCGGCGCATCGATCTCTACAAAAAAGGCTGCTTCATTCTGGAAGCCAAGCAGTCCCGGCTTCCGGGCGGCCGCAACGCGCTGCCGGGACAGCTCGCACTGATTCCGGAGGAACCGGAGCGGCTGGGGCGGCGCAGCGTCGCGCGGGGCTGGGACGCGATGATGCAGAATGCGAGGCGGCAGGCCGAAGAATATGTTTTTCTGCTCGACGCGGATCATCCCGCCCCGCCCTTCATCATCACCTGCGACGTTGGCCACGCCTTCGAACTGTTCGCCGATTTCACCGGCACCGGCCGTGCTTACAGCCAGTTTCCCGACCGTAAGGGATTCCGCATCTATCTGGAGGACTTGCGACAAGCCGAGACACGCGAACTGTTGGCCCGCATCTGGACTGATCCAACAAGCCTTGATCCTGCCAGGGAGTCCGCGCGGGTGACGCGTCAGATCGCGACGAGGCTCGCAGCGGTGAGCCGGTCGCTGGAAGAGAACTACGAACCCGAGCAGGTGGCGGTATTCCTGATGCGCTGCATCTTCTGCACCGGCTGCATATTCGCATTTACTGGCAACCGTAAAACCAGAGCGAGCCAAGGCGCGGGATGCCGCTTTCCGCAAGGGATGGTGGCTCTTTGGCAGATCACGCCCTGATCTGCGGCAGGCTGTTGCCGATCTCCACCGCTACATCGGAACGACCGAGACAGCAAAGCACCGGCTCTTCCAGTTCATCTCCACGGAGGTGGTGCCCGATCACATGGTCATTGCGATCGCCTCCGAAGATGCAGCGCACCTGGCAATCCTCTCTAGTTCGATTCATTGCAGATGGGCGCTGGCTGCGGGTGGATGGTTGGGAATGGGCAATGATCCGCGCTATTCAAAATCCCGCTGCTTTGATCCCTTCCCCTTTCCTCAACTTACAGACGCGCTGCGCGAAAGCCTTCGCGCTGCGGGCGAGGAACTCGACGCAACGCGCAAGCGTGTTCTGGAGGCCCATCCCGATCTCACCCTGACCGGGCTCTACAATGTGCTCGAAAAGATCAAGGCAGGCACTGAACTTTCGGCCAAGGACGAAGACGTGAAAGAGCGCGGACTGGTTCTCATCCTGAAGGAGCTGCACGAGACGATCGACAGGCTGACGGCGGAAGCCTATGGCTGGCCATCCGATCTTGCGGACGAGGAAATCCTGGCGCGCCTGGTTGCGCTCAATGCCGAGCGGGCCAGGGAGGAAGCGAGCGGGCACGTGCGATGGCTGAGGCCGGAATATCAGATTCCGCGCTTTGCCAAGGGCGTCACTGCGAAGACGGGCGAACTCGTCCTGGAGGAGAAGGTGATGGCGACCGACAAGAGTCTGCCTGTCTTCCCAACCGATCGTGATGAACAGGTTCTGGCTGTGGAAGCCGTTCTGGCGCGCAGCAGCCGACCCATGGATGCAGCGGAACTCGCGCGCAGCTTCCGACGTGGCGGTAAGCGCATCGAGAAACGCGTCGGCCAGCTTCTCGTCTCGCTTGCGCGCTACGGCCATATATCCGCGTTGCCGGATGGGCGTTTTGCAGCCAGCGAAGCCAGAATGCCGGACAGGCAGGCGGCCTGAGGGCGCGGACAGCTTGATCTTGTGGCCACTTGTCACTAGTTAAAGGTTGCGCGGGACGACCCGCGCCGGTGTTTCATCGGGGACGGCCCCATTGTCTCGATAGAGAATGGTGTTGCCTCATGAAAACGGTCCTTTTCCCGCGGATGACAGCGGTCCCCTTTCCCCTCATTCCTGTACCGCATCGCCTGAGCGAAAACAGCGGCGTCTGCCGGGGGCGCCCCGCGCCGAACGGCATTCGTATTGTCACTTCGGCAAGCCATTCGGAGTAGCATCATGGCTTGGGTCTATCTCGTTCTGGCAGGCGTGTTCGAGGTCGTGTGGGCCACGATGATGAAGCAGTCCGCGGGCTTCACCAAGCTGCTGCCGAGCATCGTCACCTTTGTCACCATGTTCATCAGTTTCGGCCTGCTGGCGTTGGCCATGAAATCCCTGCCGCTCGGCACGGCCTATGCGATCTGGACGGGCATCGGCGCGGTGGGCGCCTTCCTCGCCGGTATCTTCCTTCTTGGCGAGGCGGCCACATTGTTCAGGATCGTCAGCGTCAGCCTCATCGTCGCCGGGCTGATCGGACTCAAGCTTTCGACGCCATGACCGTTCCAGAAAGACGTCACCATCAGCTTACCCTGCGGCAGATTGACATCAACTGTCAGTGATCACCCGGATGCCGCTTGTTTCATAAGCACGCTTATAATATATGCTGCTCATGAAAACAGACGGCACCGACAGACTGGGCTTCCTCCTCCACGACACGGCGAGGCTGATGCGCAAGCGCTTCGAAAAGCGCGGCAGCGAATACGGTCTTTCGGCTGCGCAGTGGCGGCTTCTGTTCCGCCTCGTCAAGGAAGAAGGCGTGGCGCAGGCGCGGCTTGCCGAACTGCTGGAGATCGAGCCGATCAGCGTTTCGCGACTCCTCGACCGTATGGAAGAGGGGGGCTGGATCGAGCGCCGGAAGGACAAGGACGACCGGCGTGTGCGTATGGTCTTCCCCACGCCGAAGGGTCGCGAAGCCTATGGAGTCGTGAAGGGAATGGCCGGCGAAATCTATGAGGAAGCGCTGGCCGGCCTGACCGAGGAAGAACGCCGGTGCCTCATCGGCGGGCTGGAAAGAATTGCGGAGAATCTTGCCGACGGCGAAACGGGATGTTCTGCGCCGCGGACGACAAGTGAAGGATCTGGACAATGAATGCGATGACGAAAGCGGAGGGCAAGGCGGAGGCTGTCGAAATCGAGGCGCGAGATGCTGCGCCGGGTGGTGCGCTTGCCCCGGCAACGCGGCCCGTGCCGCGCGGCAGGCGCAAGGGCCTGCGGCTCTTCCTGATGGTCCTGGTTCCTACTGCGCTCGTCATCGCCGGCGGCTATTACTGGATCATGGGCGGCCGCTTCCAGGAAACGGAAAACGCCTATCTGCACCAGCCGAAAGTCTCCATCGCCTCGCAGGCGGCGGGCCGGATCGTCGAGGTGAACATACAGGACAATGCAAAAGTGTCAGCCGGCGACATTCTCTTCGTCGTCGACCAGGAGCCCTATCGCATTGCGCTGGAACAGGCCGAGGCGGCGCTCGCTGCCGCACGGCTGAATGTCGAGCAGCTTCGCGCCGCCTACAGCCAGGCCGTGGCGCAGGAACGGGTGGCGGCGAGCGAAGTCGAATATCTCGAAGCAGAACTTAAGCGCCAGCAGGAGCTTTCCGGCAAGGGCATCAGCTCGCGGTCATCGCTCGATACGGCCATGCGCGACGTGGCCAAGGCACGCGAAAGCCATGCCGCGGCTCAGCAGGCGGTGGCTGGCGCACTGGCAGCTCTCGGGGGCAGCGCCGATTTGGAGACGGACAAGCATCCAAGCGTGCTCCAGGCACTGGCGGCGCGCGACAAGGCGGCCTACGAGCTTTCCCAGACGACCGTCCGCGCGCCCGCCGACGGCATCGTTTCGCAGGCCTCCTCCTTCAAGGTCGGCCAGTTCGTCGGCGTCGGCACACCGCTCTTCTCGCTGGTGGAAACCGGGCAGAGCTGGGTCGAGGCCAATTTCAAGGAAACGCAACTGACCCATATGCGCGCCGGCCAGAAGGCAGAGGTGATCTTCGACACCTATCCGGATCATCCGGTTGAGGCCACCGTGCAAAGCATCGGCGCCGGCACGGGCGCGGAATTCTCCCTGCTGCCGGCCCAGAACGCCACCGGCAACTGGGTGAAGGTCACGCAGCGCATTCCAGTGCGGCTGACGCTCGAGGACGAGAATGCGAAGGACCTGCTGAGAACCGGCATGAGCGCGACCGTTACCGTCGACACCGAAGCCAGCCGCGGTCTGGGTGCCATCTTCGGCACCGCCAACGCGGCCGAGTAACGGAGCGCCGGCGGAGCTTTTTCAATGGCACAGGCACCAGAAGTCGATCCCGATGCGGTCCCGCATCGCGGGCTGATCACGATTTCGATCATGCTCGCGACGGTGATGCAGGTGCTCGACACCACAATCGCCAATGTCGCACTGCCATCCATGACGGGCGACCTTGGCGCCTCGCCCGACACCATCAACTGGGTGCTGACCTCCTATATCGTCGCGGCGGCGATCATGACGCCGATGACGGGCTGGCTTTCCGACCGCTTCGGGCGGCGCGAATTCTTCCTTGCCTCGGTGGTCGGCTTCACCATTTTCTCCATGCTGTGCGGCATGGCCTGGAACCTCGAATCCATGGTGGTGTTTCGCCTGTTCCAGGGCGTGTTCGGCGCGGCGATCGTACCTCTGTCGCAGACCATCCTGCTCGACATCAACCGCAAGGAAAATCACGGCCAGGCCATGGCGATGTGGGGCGCCGGTATCATGGTCGGCCCGATCATCGGTCCGACGCTGGGCGGCTGGTTGACGGAATCGTTCGACTGGCGCTGGGTCTTCTTCATCAACCTGCCGGTCGGCATCTTGTCTTTCCTTGGCGCGGCAGCCTACCTGCCCCGGATCGCACGGCGGCTGCGCGGCTTCGACTTCTTCGGTTTCGCCATGCTGTCCCTCGGCGTCGGAGCGTTGCAGCTCATGCTGGACAGGGGAGCCGAGGTCGACTGGTTCTCGGCAGCCGAGATCTGGATAGAACTGGGCCTTTCCATCACCGGGTTCTGGATATTCATGATCCATTTGATGACCGGCCGCGACACTTTCATCGACGCGCAGATCTTCCGCGACCGCAATTTCGTCACCGGCCTGATTTTCATCTTCGTCGTCGGCGTGATCCTGTTGGCGAGCCTGGCGCTGCTGCCGCCGATGCTGGCGCGGCTATTCAACCATTCGACCACGCTGACCGGCCTCGTAATGGCGCCGCGCGGCGTTGGCACCATGATCTCGATGATCGTGGTTGGCAGGCTCGTGAAAGTCATCGACGCTCGTATGCTCGTGGTGGCAGGTCTTTCGCTGACGGCCTGGTCACTGCACATGATGGCAGGCTTCTCGCCTCAGATGGACGACAGGCTGATCATCGAATCCGGCATCATCCAGGGGCTGGGGCTGGGCCTCGTCTTCGTGCCGCTGTCAACGGTCGCCTTCGCGACGCTCGATCCGCGTTTTCGCACCGATGCAACCAGCCTGTTCAGCCTGGTGCGCAATATCGGCTCGAGCATCGGCATCTCGATCGTGACAGTGCTTTTGACCCGCAACGCGCAGATCAATCACGAGGTGCTGTCCGGACACGTCTCGCCGTTCAATCCGAACCTGACGGCAATCTCGCCAGATGCGGCAGCGGGCGATCCCGGTGCGCTTTCGATGATCGACAATCTGATCAATCAACAGGCGCTGATGATCTCC
This sequence comes from Mesorhizobium sp. J18, assembly GCF_007829525.1. Lineage (GTDB taxonomy): Bacteria > Pseudomonadota > Alphaproteobacteria > Rhizobiales > Rhizobiaceae > VLJP01. Next base: position 108,669 of record NZ_VLJP01000056.1, on the reverse strand, counting down.
TATATCAATGACTTCAAATTCATGATGATCGTGACCCTGTGTGCCATTCCGCTTGCGCTACTCCTGAGAAAGCCGGGACAGGCGCCTTCGGGCGAGGCTGCGGTCGCACATATGGATTGAGGACGGAACCTTTCCGCCTATCGGAAGTTAACCGCCGCGCTTGACTCTGAACAGGTTAGGCGCGCCATGTTCAAACCGGCGGACAGCAACGTCCCTTCCTGTCCGCCGGTTTTATCCTTATCCACATATTCATCGCCAGGCACGCAGAGGGCTCTGCCTTTGCAGCGCGATGAAGATAGGCTCGCTCGCTGACCGCATCAATTGCGCGAGGCCGGGCCCATTCGATCGTCGAATTTCTGCGATGCGGCCTCGATCAGCCTGCCCGCCTCGGAATCTGCCTCGGTCCCGACCCATTTTACTTTCTTGTAGTCGAAGCCGTAGACGAGGGTCGGTTTGACGATCTGGAAATAGGGCGAGAGATCGAAATCACGCGGCGTGAAAAGCGAATGATGGCGGATGTGGAGGATTTCGCGGCGGGAGTAATCCGACTGCGCGGAAGCCTGTCCGGGCTCGGCGGGGATTTCGGGGAGGATCGGATAGCCAACCGCCTGATAGGCCTGGGCGATGAGCGTGGAGCAGATGGCCCGTGTCGGATCTCCGGAACCCAGCGCGATCATGCGACGCCGCCAGCGCACCGGCACCGGTGGCGTGGGCAGGAAATAGCGCAGGAGATCGAAGATGTTGCGCATGTCGTACCGCAGACCGAGCCGCTCTGTCATGAAACGAACGATGGCCTGCCGATCATCAGGCGTCAGGCCGCTGGCGCGGCATATACGCGTGTTATAGGTGCGATATTTTGAAAGCGGCACTGCGACACAACCCTCGCCGAGATTGACCTCGACAAGACGCGGCCGTTCGCCGCCGCCGGCTGGCTCCGGCAGTTCCTCGCCGACATAGAGGGCAGCGTGGCTCCAGGTCGACTGGGTCAGATATTTGATCGCCGCCGATATGCGCTGATTGCCCTCAATCAGCAGTATGTCGCCGGGCTGGAGCGTGCGGTGCAGGGTCTCGAAGTCGGACGGAGTGTAGGGCTCATAGCCGGAGGATTCCGTTCGCAGCCATGCAGCGAGAATACGGCCGATCCGGTCGAGAAGGGTATTGGCCTGCTGCGACATCAGGCTTTTCGGTCTGTCGCCGACAAGGAACGCTCCAGCCGCGGCAATGAGGGCATTTGCCCATTTGACGATGCTCTGTCGGGGCGGGACTGGGCCTGACGATAGTTGAGAGCAACCTTTTTGGCGACCTTCCCCGGAGAAATATCGAAAAGCCGCCTCGCATTCGCCAGGCATGTCCGGCTCAGGGATTTCTGCTTCTTCTTCATACGTTGCTGCAACGACTGGATCTCCGTTTCGGGTGCGATCTCCGCTCCCTCGGTTTCCAATACATGACGCATGACTGCGATGTCGTTGAGTTCGCCGAGCTTGTCGCCGAGCTTTTTTGCGGCTGAGAGGCGTTTGGTCGTCCGTCCGGGCCAGACAAGGGCGGCAAGTTCGAGATGCATGGCGTGATCCTTAGCCGCCTTGCGCAACTCGTGGAAATCTTCCGGGCCGCCGTGCTTCTCTGCCCGCCGTATGGATTTCCATGCATGGCGGAGATTTCTCTCCAGGCCGCTGGCAAGTATTTGCGCCGCTTTCTTTCGGTCATCGGCCAGGTTCACCGAACCGGCTGCCTTGATCCCGACGTGAAAGCGCGCAAGCACACCAGCAATCATTTCCGCTGAATCGTCGCCTTCTCCAACGATGCGATCACGGCGCTCCGCAAGACCGTCTCGAAGCGCTGCCAATCCGGCGGCATCGCCGTTGGCCAGGCGATCCACGGTCTCGACCAGGGCCCCGGCATCGCGGGCATGAGAAAGTCTGGCGGCGATCTCCCGATAACGTGCATTCTCGGCCTTGCTGAAAGCCCGGTCGCCTGCACGGATGAGGCGCAGAAGCGCGCGAATCCGTTTCAGGCCCTTGCGGATCTCGTGCAGCGCCTCGTGACGATCGCTTTTCGTGTCCGACAATTCCGTGATGGCGCGATTGCACTCTTCCCGGATGATGCGGCTTATCTCGGAATTGAGCGGCCGTGACGGATCGATCATGAAACTCATGAGCGTGTCTCCGGAAACCCCTTCAGCGCCAGAGATGCGTTGTAATAGGCGCTATCGCCCGTGACTTCCCGGCCAAGCCAGGGCGGCAGACTTGTGGCCGGGACGTCCTGGTCCGTTTCAAGCTCGGCGATGACGAGACCGGCAAGGGCACCGCCGAAAACATCCACCTCGTAGAGGAAGCCGCCATGGGGAACAATGTTGCGGGTCTTCTCGATCACATTGCCGATCGCGAAGGATTGCAATCCCAAGGCCTCATCGAGGGCAAGCGGATATTCGAACTCCTGGCGCACCCGCGCCTGAGCACCGAATTTCAGAGTCAGCGTGGCCTTTTCACCGTTCATGATCCGGATTCGGACGCTGCGGTCCGGCTCGGCCACTACATAGAATTGGCGAATGGCAATGGCCTCCGGCCGGCTTTCCGCCTGCCAGCTATCTCCCGCAATCAGGAATTTCCGTTCGACCTCCTCAGCCATGGCCGCCATAGAAGCGCGCGACGCATTTGCTTGCAAGCCTTCAGCCGCATTGTGACAAGCCGCCATGTTGAGGCTATTTTATACTAATCATTCGATTGATTAGGATCACGTCCGAGAGGGTAGCAATGGCGACGTCCGAAATTGGTTCCACCAAAGCCAACCCTGTACAAGGCCGGGCCGCAACCGCACGGATCACCTCGGTCGAACATACGCGTCATGCGCTCCTGCATGCTGCGCTGAAGCTTTTCGGAGAGAAAGGCTTCGACGCCGCGTCGACGCGGGAGATCGCGGCGGTGGCCAAAGCCAATATAGGGTCGATAGCCTACCATTTCGGCGGAAAGGAAGGCCTTCGGGAAGCCTGTGCGGCCTATATCGTCGAGACCATCGGGGGGATTGCCGGTGATGCATTTGCGGGCGTCAATCTGTCGGATCCGCGCAGGATGAGCCCTGCCGAGGCCGAAGCCTTCCTGCTGCCGGTGCTGGAAAGCATGGTGGGCTTCATCGTCTCGCGGCCGGAAGCAGGTGCTATCGTGCAATTCATATTGCGCGAGATGGCCCATCCGACGCAGGCGCTCGATACTATCTACGAGGGCGTCTTCGAGCCGTTTCACAAAAAGCTCTGCGGCCTGTGGAAGGCGGCGACGGGCGAGCCCGCTGACAGTGACCGCACCAAGCTGACGGTCTTTACGCTGTTCGGGCAGGTCATCTACTTCCGGATAGGCCGCGAAGTGGTGAAGCGGCGCATGGGCTGGCGCGATATCGGCCAGCGCGAAGCCGATGCCGTGCTCGATGTAACCAGGGATAATCTTCTGGCAATTGTCGCTTCGCGACGGGACAAGCGCGGCTGAGGGAGAGGCTTTGCCTCTGGGCAGATGCGGAGTCTATCGCCTTGTCCCCAACGAAGAGGGGAGGAGTGCATCTTGACCTCGATCGCCTTCCTGCCTAGTTTAGAATAATTCTAAACTAGGTCATTTTCATCATGCTTGCCCGTGTCTTCGGCTTCAATCGCCGCTCCTTCGATTCGCTTTCCGAACAAGAAATCCTCGCCCTTGCCATTTCCTCTGAAGAGGATGACGGCCGCATCTACCAATCCTATGCCGATGGACTGCGCGAGAACTATCCCCAATCAGCAAAGATCTTCGACGGGATGGCCGAGGAGGAAGACCGCCATCGCCGCTCTCTGATCGATCTGTACCGCAGCCGCTTCGGCGAGCACATACCGCTGATCCGCCGCGAGCATGTGCGCGGCTATTACGAGCGCAAGCCCGACTGGCTGGTGCGGCCGCTGGGGCTCGACAAGGTGCGGACGCAGGCCGAGGCAATGGAGGAACAGGCGCACCGCTTTTATGTCGAGGCGGCGAAACGTGCGACGGATGCGGCGACACGAAAACTTTTGGGTGACCTTGCCGCTGCCGAGAGATCGCATGAGTCGCTGGCCCGCCGGCTTACCGCCACCCATGCCCCTACGGAAGTGCAGGACGAGGAGAAGGCTAGGGAACGCCGGCAGTTCATCCTGACCTATGTGCAGCCGGGGCTCGCCGGGCTGATGGATGGCTCGGTCTCGACGCTGGCGCCGATCTTCGCGGCTGCATTCGCCACCCATGACACATGGCAGACCTTCCTGGTCGGCCTTTCAGCCTCGGTCGGCGCGGGCATCTCCATGGGCTTCACCGAAGCCGCCCATGACGACGGCAAGCTTTCCGGGCGCGGATCGCCGATCAAACGCGGGCTTGCCTCCGGGATCATGACAGCCATCGGTGGGCTCGGTCATGCCCTGCCTTATCTGATCTCCAGCTTCTGGACCGCAACCGCCCTGGCCGTGGCGGTCGTGTTCGTGGAACTGTGGGCAATCGCCTTCATCCAGAATCGCTACATGGAAACGCCCTTCTTGCGTGCGACCTTCCAAGTCGTGCTGGGTGGCGCGCTTGTTTTCGGCGCCGGGGTGCTCATCGGCAACGCCTGATCCTTTCCGGGTCAGCCATGGATGATCCCGACTGTCCGCCGGCGCCTCTGCCCGCTCGCAATGCCGTAGTCGCGTACGATATGAGCGGTGCGTGGCCCTATAGCTTTCGAAGATGCCGCTGCGTCCGGCCTTCTGTGCCTGGCGATGCTTTTTCGTGTTTTGTGCCAAGTCATCTGCCGCAGTTGCCTCGACTGGAGCGTACGGCGCTCGCACCTTGCCGGTTCGCTCGGTGCAGCGATCTTCGATCGGATCATTGCCGAAAAATGGGCCAGGCGGGAATCCGGCAGCCGCGCAGTGCGCTTCAGTCCGAAAGGGCAGCGAGCCTTCGAAGAGGCGTTCCTGCTCAAAACATAAGGTGCAAAGGAAAGCCGGCGGACAACGCCGCCGGCGCTCGGGAGCAGGAAGGCCGGGCCTATTCGGCCGCGGCCATATTGACCCTTTCTTCGGCGATACCCGTCAGCTTCTCGTCGGCCGCCTTCTCCTCGTCGAGGTTCTCCTTCAGAACCGCGGCGCAATCGCTGCGGCCAAGCTCGTTGGCCCATGCCATCAATGTGCCGTAACGGGTGATCTCATAGTGCTCTACGGCCTGTGCAGCAGCGATGATTGCGGCATCGAGAACCTGCTTGTCATCCACCTCGCTCGCCAGTTCGTTGGCTTCCTTGATGATACCGTCCATGGCCGGACAATCGACGGCCTTTGCTTCCGCACCGTGCATCTCGAAGACCTGCTCGACACGTTTCACATGGCCCTCCGTCTCACGAAGATGCATTTCCAGCCCCTGCTTCAATTGCGGATTGGTCGCCTTCTCGATCATCTTAGGCAGGGCTTTCACTATCTGCTTCTCGGCATAATAGATATCGCGCAACATGTGCACGAAGAGATCGTCCATTGTCTTGATGTCCCTGGAAAACAAACCCATCGTTCTTGCCTCTCTTTTCTTCGCTGTTGTTCGGCCGAACGGCGGGCGATGATCCGCCCTACGGCTGCCCGTTCGCCGATGGTCCCCTAACTTTGGATCGGATGAGGTGTTCCGAAGCCTGGACAAAGATTCCGGGAAAATTTTCGACACGACGGGCGGGAAGGAGTGCGCCCGCCCCTGTGGCCGCGGCGCCACAGTACGAATTGAATCGCGGCAACCGCACGAATCAGCGGTGCTTTGTCATGAAAGAGCGCGTTTGAGGGGAAAGATTAACATTACGTTCACCGATGATTCATCACCTGTCCAGTAGGGTGGACGCGTTCGGAAGGGACTCCGAAGTCGGGACACGAAACAATGAAGCTGTTCAAGAAAATAGCTCGCTATGCCGCGGCTCTGCGCCAGTTTATGGCGCCAAGCTATCACCCGGAACGTCACTATATGCGCGGTCCGGGGCCGGCCTGCGCGCGCCGTGGCAATAACGGCCAGGCCCACGCCTGAGCAGGATCAGCGCCCCTGTCCGTCGCAGGGGCGCAGCACGACCGGATCGCCGGCTTCGGCGCCCAAGGTCATGCAACGCCCTTCAGCACAGAGCGACCATGCTGACGAGGTCGCGCCCGAAGTGGCAAGGCTGATCTCGGGTTGAAGCGGCAAGTCGGGAACATAGACCCACCAGCCATCCTGAAGCACCGAACCGGGCGGCGGCTCCATGCCGGCGCCGGAACCTTGGATGCGCGCCTCAACGATTTTCAGCCCGCCAGGCTTGACTTGCCACTCCTCCTCCCAGCGAACCTTCTCGACGGAATGAGTCCATGAAAGGGTGAAGGCAACCGCCGCGATGGCAACCGTCTTGCCGCCGGCAATGACGACACAAAGGCTCACCTTTCGCCAGAGCCTCCGGCCTCCGGCGATGCAGGCTGACTGGCCTCCGGCGCACTCGTCCGTGTTCTGTACCAGTGCTGACCGATCATGAGAGCAGAAAGCAGGAATCCGACCTCATCGGTGACAGGCAACGCAGCAACAAGCGTGAAGGCAGCCGCGGCGGCAAGGACGCGCTCCCAGATTGCCAGTCTCGTTTTCAGGAAGCCGATCACCGCGGCGCCCCACAGACCAATCGCCAACACGGTCTTGATAACGATATAAGCAACCGCCGGCCAGAAGCCGATCGCCGTTGCCAGTGGTCCGCCATCCTGCAGCATGAGAGCCGGCGTGTAGACTGCCATGAAGGGTATGACGAAACCGGCGGCCGCGACCTTGATCGCCTCGAAAGAGATCCGCAGCCCGCTTTCCCGCGCAATAGGCGCCGCAGCAAAGCAGGCCAGTGCCACCGGCGGCGTCAGGTCGGCCAGAATGCCGAAATAGAAGACGAACATGTGGCTGACAAGCAGCGGCACACCGAGCGCGAGCAGTGCCGGCCCGGCAATGGTGGAGGTGATGATATAGTTCGGGATGGTCGGAATGCCCATGCCGAGAATGAGGCATGTGATCATGGTCAGCACGAGCGACAGGAACAGCGAAGCCTTACCGACCGAGACGATGTACTGCCCGAACGTGTTGGCCACACCGGTCAGGGTCATCGTGCCTATGATGATTCCGACCACCGCGCAGGCGACGCCGACCGGAAGCGCCGTCTTGGCGCCTTCGGCAAGCGCGTCACGGCATGTTGCAAGCGTATCGCGGCCGCCGGCGACGAAGATATTTGCGAGGATAAGGATCAGCGCGGCCAGAAGGATGACATTGATGCCGTAGCGGAAAAAGCTGGCTGCGACGAGCCCCAGCCCGATCCAGAATACGAAACGCAGGACTTGAGAGGGAAAGCCCAGCGCCACCGTCGTACCGAGGATCAAAAGCACGGTGAGGGAAAGGCCTATCGTGCCTGCGAAAAGCGGCGTGTATCCCGAGAAAAGCAGATAGACCAGCGCAGCGAGCGGCAGGATCAGGTACCAGCTCCGGCGCAAGGCCTCCAACGGCGCCGGCAATTGCGATTTCGGCAGGCCGAGGAGGCTTCGCTTGCCTGCTTCGAGATGAACCATCCAGAAAGCGGAACTGAAATACAGAATGGCCGGAATGATCGCCGCCTTGACCACCTCGTAATATTCGATACCCAAGGTCTCGGCCATGATGAATGCGACAGCGCCCATGACCGGCGGCATGATTTGGCCGCCCATGGATGCGGTTGCCTCGACGCCGCCGGCGAATGCGGGCCGATAGCCGAAGCGTTTCATAAGCGGAATGGTGAATTGGCCGGTCGTGACAACATTGGCCACGCCGGACCCGGAGATCATGCCCATCAGCCCGGAGGAGATCACCGCAACCTTGGCCGCACCGCCCTTGGCATGGCCAACGAAGCCGAGCGATACATCGGTGAAGAGCCGGATCATTCCAGCCCGCTCGAGAAACGAACCGAACAGAATGAACAAGAAGATATAGGTCGCCGAGACATAGACGGGTATGCCGTATATGCCTTCGGTGCCATAAGCCATATGGTCGATGACCTGTTCAAAATCATAGCCGCGATGGTTGAGCGGCGCCGGCAGATACTCCCCGAACAAGGAATAGGCCAGGAACAGCCCGGAAATGATGGGCAGGGCAGGCCCCATGATCACCCAGGCAGCGATGAAGACCGTCGCAAGAGCGATGCAGCCGAACACGATGTCGCGTGTCAACGGAAAGCCGGCCCGCGTAATGAGCGGAGCATATTCCCACCACTGATAGAGCGCGACCGCAATGCCAGCCGCTGCCAGGAGCCATGCCAGCACCCGCATCGGGAATGAACGGTTGGTCATGGCCGCGACGAGCGGAAAGGTCAAAAGGAGGAGAAAACCGACATGAAACGCGCGCAGGACTTGGCTCGGCAGATTGATCACATGGGCGGCCGTGCCGATCTGATAGAGCGAAAAGGCAACGGCTATCCAGAAAAGCAGGCGGCCTTCGCGGTTATCCGGAAAGCTGCCATGGGTAGGATCGTGAACGGCCGCTGTGGCGGCTTCGGTCTGGCTGCTGACATCCGTCATGAACAGCTCCGGCAATGTCTTTTGTTATCATCATACGACACGACCGGCGCTTCCATGCGCCGGCCGCAAAACATATGGCAGGAGCTCCGACTCTAGAGCAGCCCGGCTTCCTTATAATAACGCTCCGCGCCCGGATGAAGCGGGATCGGCAAGCCTTTTGCCGCCTGTTCGGGCGTGATGGCTTTTGCGGCCGCATGCGCCGCCACCATCTCGTCCAGATGCTCAAAAAGCTGCTTCGCCATCTGATAGGCGGTTTCGTCCGAAACACCTTCGTGGGTCACGAGGATATTGGTGATGGCGACAGTCGGCACATCTTCGGTCTGGCCCTCATAGGTCCCGGCCGGGATGGTGGCCGCAAGGAAGGGTGCTCCAAGAGTCTCGGCAACTTCCGCCGGCACGGCGACGACCGTGGTCGGCACTGAGACGGCCAGGTCCTTGATCGACGCGACACCGAGACCGGCCGACTGAAGGGTCGCATCCAGCTGGCGGTTCTTGATGAGCTCGACCGATTCGCCAAAAGGCAAATATTCGGTCTTGGACAGATCCTCATAGCTCATCCCGGCCGCCTCGAAGATGGCCCGTGCATTGAGTTCGGTGCCGGATGCCGGCGCACCGACGGAAAGGCTTTTGCCCTTCATGCTGGCGAGATCCGTGATGCCGGATTCCTTCGATGCGACGATCTGGACATAGTTCGGGTAGATGGCCGCTATAGCGCGAATCTTGTCGAGCTTCTGGGGGAAGCCGGCTTCCTGCACGCCTTCCCACGCCGCCTGCACGGAATCGCCGAGAGCAAAACCGATCTCTCCGCGTCCCTGCTGGAGAAGGTTCAGGTTCTCGACGGAAGCCTTGGTGGCCTGCACCTGGGTGCGGACCCCTTCGATGTTGTCGCCATATATCTTGGAGAGGGCGACCCCGAGCGGATAGTAGACGCCGGACGTGCCGCCGGTCAGCACGTTGATGAATTCATCGGCCTTGGCAGCGATCGAGCCCAGACCGAGCGACAGGGCCACGGCACCCGCAGCAATCAGTTTCGTTTTAACAATCAACATCCAGTTCCTCCCTTATATCGGACGCAAATCGCGCGCATTGTCAGAGACTGCAGCCGAAATGCAAGGTGTTTATTTCCAGGCACAGGTCCGATAACGGCCCATCTTCACTGGTCGAGGCCATCGAAAAGCGCCGTCGACAGATAGCGTTCGGCGAAGGACGGTATGATGACCACGATGGATTTGCCCTCATTTTCGGCCCTGCTGCCTACGACGATGGCGGCCTGCAATGCCGCCCCCGACGATATGCCAACGGGGATGCCCTCGAGCCTTGCAACCAGGCGGGCATTGGCGAATGCGTCGTCGTTCGAAACCGTAACCACCTCGTCATAGACGAAAGTGTCGAGAATCTTTGGCGCGAAGCCAGCGCCGATACCCTGTATCTTGTGGGGACCCGGCGCTCCACCGGAAAGCACCGGTGAGTCCTTTGGCTCGACGGCGACCACACGCACATCCGGTTTGCGCGTTTTCAGGAGCTGGCCGACCCCGGTGATCGTGCCGCCGGTGCCGATCCCGGCGACAAAGATGTCCACAGCGCCGGCCGTGTCGTTCCATATCTCCTCGGCAGTGGTCCGGCGATGAATCTCGGGATTGGCGGCATTCTCGAACTGCTGCGGGATGACCGCATCAGGCAGCGTCGCCATCAGTTCCTCGGCCTTGGCGATGGCGCCTTTCATGCCCAGCGGACCTTCAGTGAGGATAAGTTCGGCACCGAGCAGCTTCAGCATCTTGCGGCGCTCGATCGACATGGTCTCGGGCATGGTCAGGATCAGCCGGTAGCCCTTGGCGGCTGCGGCGAAGGCGAGGGCAATGCCGGTATTGCCGGAAGTGGGCTCGATCAGGACGGTGCGACCAGGCACGGCGCGCCCCTCGGCTTCCAGCGCCTCGATCATGGCAACGCCGATGCGGTCCTTCACGCTGGCCACGGGATTGAAGAATTCAAGCTTGGCAAGGAGCCGGCCGACAATGCCTTTCTCTTTCGCGAACTTGTCGAGACTGACCAGCGGCGTGTCGCCGATCGTCTCTGTGATTGACCCGTAGATGCGTCCTCGCCCGGCTTTGGGCTTCCCGGTTTCTGATCCGTCCATCACTGTCCTCCCTGGGCTCATCCTCCCATCTGGGGACCAGCATAAGCCAGTGGCAATCGAAATCCGAGCCTGTCATGGCTTTGTAATGGATGGAGGGTAGGGCCTTGCTGATCCAGCCAGTATATCAGCCAGAGGTCAATGCCATGACAGCAAATCCGGCACAAAGCCCGTTCCGCACCAGTCTTCTCGAGGAGAATGACGGCCCAGGCACCAACAGATCTGAAAATCCGACCATGGGCGAGGTCATCTCGCGCCGGTTCTCACGCCGCGGTTTTCTGCAAGGTTCACTGGCGGTTTCCGCCATCGCCGCCACGGTGAGCCCGATGGCGCTCATGCTTGCCGACGAAGCGCGTGCCCAGAGCGCTTCCGCCTTCAGCTTCAAGGAAGTGGAAGCAGGCATCGACGAGAACCACCACGTCGCTGAGGGCTACGATGCCGATGTGCTGCTCCGTTGGGGTGACCCGATCTTCGCGGATGCGCCGGAATTCGATCCGGCCAACCAGACGCCGGAAGCACAGGTGAAGCAGTTCGGCTACAACAGCGACTATGTCGGCTTCATCCCCCTGGAGGGAGCAAGCGATCACGGCCTCCTGGTCGTGAACCACGAATATACCAACGAGCATCTGATGTTCCCCGGCATCGTTACCGTGAAGGATGGGAAGATCGAGATCGCCCCTGCCGATGAGAAGCGCGTCGCCATCGAAATGGCCGCGCATGGCGGCTCGATCGTGGAAATACGTCGCGTCGATGGCAAATGGCAGGTAGTGCGTGATGGCACCATGAACCGCCGCATCACGGCAACGACCGAGATGGAGCTGACCGGTCCCGCCGCCGGTCACGATCGGCTGAAAACCAATGCGGATCCCTCGGGCACGAAAGTGCTTGGCACGATAAACAATTGCGCCGGCGGTGTGACGCCCTGGGGCACATACATCATGGCAGAAGAAAACTTCCACGGCTATTTCGGTGGCCAGCTTCCGGAAGGGCATCCGGAAGTCGTGAATTACGAACGGCTTGGCGCGCCGGACGAGACCTATGCCTGGTTCAATTTCCACGATCGCTTTGATCTTTCCAAGGAGCCGAACGAGCCGAACCGTTTCGGCTGGATTGTCGAGGTCGATCCCTTGGATCCGAACTCTACGCCGAAGAAGCGCACTGCGCTCGGCCGCTTCAAGCATGAGGGGGCGGAGTCCATCGTCGCCCAGGACGGGCGCGTCGTATTCTATCTGGGTGACGACGAGCGCTTCGACTATGTCTACAAGTTCGTGACCGCCGGCACCTATAATCCGGACGACCGCGCCGCCAACATGGACCTGCTCGACGAGGGTACGCTGTATGTTGCCAAGTTCGAAGAAGACGGCACCATGGAATGGCTGCCGCTCGTCCATGGACAGGGACCGCTGACGGCCGAAAACGGATTCAACAGCCAAGCCGATGTCGTCATCGAAGTCCGACGCGCAGGCGATCTTCTCGGTGCCACGAAGATGGACCGGCCGGAAGACGTCCAGCCGAACGGCGTCAATGGCAAAGTCTATGTGATGCTGACCAACAATACCAAGCGCACGGACGACCAGGTCGATGCGGCGAACCCCCGTGCGGAGAACGCCTTCGGTCATATCATCGAGATCGCGGAAGACGGCGGCGATTTCGCCGCCACCAAGGGCCGCTGGGAAGTGCTGTTGAAATGCGGCGACCCCTCGGTGGCCGAGGTCGGTGCCTCCTTCTCCACGGAGACGACGAAGAACGGCTGGTTTGGCATGCCCGACAATTGCGCCATCGACTCGGTTGGGCGGCTGTGGGTAGCAACCGACGGCAACTCACCGTCGGATACCGGTCGCACCGACGGACTCTGGGCTGTCGATACCGAAGGCGAGGCGCGCGGTACGTCAAAGCTCTTCTTCCGGGTGCCGGTCGGCGCCGAGCTTTGCGGCCCCCTCTTTACGCCGGACGACGAAACGGCTTTCGTGGCCGTGCAGCATCCGGGTGACGGCGGCGAGGATTGGGATGGTTTCGGCCGTCCGTCCTATTACGAGGATCTCTCGACCCGCTGGCCGGATTTCCGGGATGACATGCCCGTCCGTCCCGCGGTGGTTGCGATTACCAAACAGGGTGGCGGCAAGATCGGCGCATGATAGTTACTTCGGCGGGAATCTGGTGCGGCTTTCATCGCACCAGGAACCCGCCGCCGAGGGGATCGTCTTCCTCGACAACGAACTCGGCTTGCCCGCAATAATGGGCGCGGCCGGCAACGCCGACTACGACCGCATCCAGGTTCCCGGCCTTCACACTGCGGCTGACCTGGCCAGTGAAGCGGGAACCGGTGATGCTTTCAAAGGCGCGCGGTTCTCCGGCCGCGACCAGTCCTTTGGCGTGCATGGCCGCAAGCCGCGCCGTAACGCCTGAGCCGGTCGGGGAACGGTCGACCTGCGCATCGGCGAAGACGCAGATGTTCTTCGATGGCTTGCCATCTCCATGGTCCCCGTCGGTCAGGATCGTGCCGTAGAGGAAGGCCAGATCCTCGTGGTCCGGATGGGACAGCGGGATCTCCGCCTTCACCTTTTCCGTGAGAGAGGTTGCGGCGTCGATGAAAGTCCGGATTGGCTCACGGCCAAAAGCCAGGCCGAACTGAGCGCAATCCGCGATCGCATAAAAGGCCCCGCCATAGGCGATGTCGAAGTGTATCGGGCCGTATCCTGCCAGATCGATGGTCCGGTCTCGGGCAAACAGGAAGCCCGGCACGCTTTCGAAGGTGACTGCGCCGGCCTTTCCTTGCCTGACCTCGACGGTGGCAACGACCATTCCGCAGGGGCATTCGATATTGACCGTCGTAACGGGTTCGCTCGGTTCCACCAATCGCTGATCGACCGCATAGCGGCCAAGCGCGATGATGGCATGGCCGCACATAGTCGAATAACCCTCGTTGTGCATGAAGAGCACGGCCATGTCGGCGCCCGGCAAATCCGGCTCGACCAGCAGGGCGCCATACATATCGGCATGACCGCGCGGCTCGAACATCAGGATCCTGCGCAGATGGTCGAGATTTTCGCGCACAAAAGCACGCTTTTCGAGGATCGTTCCGGAAGGAATCGGCGGATAGCCGCCGGKGACGATGCGCAAGGGTTCGCCGCCCGTATGCATGTCGACGACGGTCAGAGCTTGGGACATCATTTCGTCTGCGTTGCGAACATTTTCTGCAGGGTCGCGAAAGGCATGGCCTCGCGGGCGAAGGTGAAGCTTCCTTCGTCAAGGATTTCCTTCGCCGCACGCTCGACCACGCCAAAAGCGGCGGTTGTCAGCTTGGAGCCGAGCGAAATGCGCCGGGCCCCGGCTTGTGAAACTGCGGAGACGGTGAAGCCATCGACGGCCAGCACATTGACCGGGAGCGAAACCGAAGAGCAGAGAGTTCGCACCATCCCGATGTCGGTCAGGCCAGGCGCGTAAAGCACATCTGCGCCCGCCTCTTCGAAGGCCTGCAAACGCCTGATCGTGTCATCGAGATCTGGGCGGCCCCAGAGGAAATTCTCGGCCCGCGCCGTGAAGACGAAATCGCGCTTCAGCGAGCGGGCAGCTTCTGCGGCAGCCGCCACACGCTCCACCGCCTGCGAGAAATCGTAGATCGGATTGGTGGGATCACCGGTGGCGTCCTCGATGGAGCAGCCCGCCAGCCCAACCGCTTCGGCGGCAAAGATCGTTTCGGCGGCGCTGTCTGGTGCATCTCCCTTGCCTCTTTCGAGATCGGCGGAAACCGGCAGTTCTGTGGCGCTGACGATCTCGCGGCAATGGGCCATCATGTCCTCGAAGCCCACGCCTCCGTCGGGTAGCCCGCGCGAAAAGGCGTAGCCGGCGCTGGTAGTGGCCAGGGCCTTGAAGCCAAAGGAGGCAAGCAGCCTCGCCGTACCGACGTCCCAGGGATTGGGTATAACGAAGGCGCCCGGACCATCGTGCAGGGCGCGGAAAGCTTCGGGTGAACTCGCCATCGTGCCACCTTCAAAAAGAACAAGCCGAACAGGGCATGGCGGCAGATTGGCTCCTGCATGCGACGGCTTGTCAAGCGTGGCACGCCATTCTGCTGCCACCCTGTGACCTTACGGGCAGCCGCCCAACTCGATCCGTTTTCGGAGAATTTGATGCTCAGGCCGTCCCGGTGGAGCCGAAGCCGCCGGAACCGCGAGCCGTAGCACCGGCGTGACTACGCTCCTCGATTACGGCGCGTGACACGGGCGCAATCAGAAGCTGTGCGATGCGCGTGCCGCGCGTGATCTCGAAATCCTCGTCGCTCAGATTTACGAGCAGAACCTTCACCTCGCCGCGATAGTCCGAGTCGATGGTGCCGGGCGTGTTAAGGCAGGTGACGCCATGTTTCAGCGCAAGACCGGAGCGCGGACGCACTTGTCCCTCAAAACCGGCCGGAATTTCGAAGACGAGGCCAGTCGGAACGAGCAACCGCTTTCCGGGCAGGAGTATGAGGGGCCGATCCTCGGGCACGGCTGCACGCAAATCCATGCCCGCAGCCTCCTCGCTCTCATAGGCAGGCAGCGGAAGTCCCTCGGAATGCGGCAGGCGCACGATGCCGAGTATCGGTTGGTTGGCGCGCTCGATCATGATCGATGCTATGGCCATGACACTCGCGACCGTCAACACGGTCGTGGAGCTATCAACCGGTTTCGGCAAGTCCGTCACCGCATAGTTCGGTACCGGGCAAAGATTCGCATTCGACACTGCAGCAAAGCGCTGCTAAAACCCCTGCCACCAAAAGGATTTCAGGAAAAATGGCAGAGAATATTGCCGACGCGGTAGCGCGCCGCCGCACTTTTGCGATCATTTCGCATCCCGACGCGGGCAAAACGACGCTGACAGAAAAGCTCCTGCTTTTTGGCGGCGCGATCCAGCTTGCCGGCGAGGTCAAGGCGAAGAAAGACAGGATCCAGACCCGTTCGGACTGGATGAAGATCGAGCGCGAGCGCGGCATATCGGTCGTGACTTCCGTGATGACGTTTGAGTATGGCGACCATGTATTCAATCTGCTCGACACGCCGGGGCATGAGGATTTCGCAGACGATACCTACCGGACGCTCACAGCAGTCGACAGCGCGGTGATGGTGATCGATGCGGCCAAGGGTATAGAGCCGCGCACGCTGAAGCTCTTCGAGGTCTGCCGGCTGCGCGACATTCCGATCGTGACCTTCATCAACAAGATGGATCGCGAAAGCCGCGACCCGTTCGAAATCCTCGATGAGATCGAGGAGAAGCTGGCCCTCGACACCGCGCCGGTCACCTGGCCAATCGGCCGGGGCAAGACATTCTCCGGAACCTATCATCTGGCCGACAACGCGGTGCGGCGCGGCGATGCCGAGACCGAATGGACGAAGGTCAACGGGCCGGATTCGAACCGCGTGGCAGGCCTGCTTCCCGACAATGAGCGGCCTGCTTTCATCGAGGAACTGGATCTGGCTCGCGAAGCCTGCCGTCCCTTCGACCTGAATGCCTTTCGCGAAGGGCATCTGACACCGGTTTATTTCGGCTCTGCGCTGAGGAATTTCGGCGTACGGGATCTGATCGAGGCGCTAGGGCAATATGGTCCACAGCCGCGGGCTCAGGAAGCCGACACGCGCAAGGTGGAGGCGACGGAGGACAAGATGACCTCCTTCGTCTTCAAGATACAGGCAAATATGGACCCGAATCATCGCGACCGCATCGCCTTTGTGCGCGTGTGCTCGGGCAAGCTGGAGCGCGGCATGAAGGCGAAGCTGGTGCGCACGGGCAAGCCGATCAGCCTTTCGGCGCCGCAATTCTTCTTCGCCCGTTCGCGCATAACCGCCGACGAGGCCTATGCAGGCGATGTGGTCGGCATCCCGAACCATGGTACGCTCAGGATCGGTGATACACTGACAGAAGGCGAGGAGATACTGTTTCGCGGGGTGCCGAACTTCGCGCCCGAGATCCTGCGCCGCGTACGCCTCGGCGATGCCATGAAGGCGAAAAAGCTGAAGGATGCGCTGCAGCAGATGGCCGAGGAAGGTGTTGTTCAGCTCTTCACGCCGGAGGACGGCTCGCCGGCCATCGTAGGCGTGGTCGGAGCGCTACAGCTGGACGTCCTGCGCGAACGGCTAAAGAATGAATATCAGCTACCGGTCGATTTCGAACAGGCGCGCTTTTCCGTGTGCCGGTGGATTTCCGCCGACGACAGGGGCGAACTGCAGCGTTTCATGGATGCGCATCGCGGGGACATGGCGCGCGATCTCGACGGCGACCCGGTCTTTCTCGCTCCGCATGAATTTGGCCTCAATTACGAGGCTGACCGCTGGAAACAGATACGTTTTGCCTCGGTCAAGGACTATCAGGTTCGAGACGCTGCGTAGTCCACGCAGTGTCATCGAATGGGAGGAAGCTTCTCGGATTCCTCCTCGCCCCGGTCGAAGAAGATGCTGCGGCCGTTCATTATCGCAATGCGGACGATGACATTGGTAAGTTCGCAATCCGTCATCTCGCAATGCGGAGCAGACAGCCTGACGGCACGGATCGCACCGGCAATCGAGATCGGCATGCTGCGGGCGGAGTGCGCGCGGATATGGGCTTCGACGAGATCGGCGACCGGGAATTTCTGAGCGATCGTCATGTCGGGAACTCCTATGGAGATACACCGTCACACAAATCGCGAGCGGCCACATTTGCTTTTTATATAGTCTGCTGATTTTTCATTATTTTTCCCAGGTGCGAAAACCGTGCCCCGCCTGGAGAAAAACATTCTCCGGAGGCGTGGTTTCTTCCGACTTCATTCCATTTGAGCACGAAAATCATCTTTCTCTTTCTCGCAACGGCCGGCGTTTGCGCTATGATGGCCACAATCAATCAACCGCGAACAGTGTTTCGCCGCGACCTTGCAGGAAAGGAGACGCCAGATGGGACTGCGCATCAACGATACCGCCCCTGATTTTACCGCTGAAACCACGCAGGGCACGATCAATTTCCATGAGTGGATCGGTGACGGCTGGGCCGTTCTCTTCAGTCACCCGAAGAATTTCACACCGGTCTGCACGACCGAGCTTGGGACGATGGCTGGTCTCAACGACGAATTCAAGAAACGCAATGTGAAGATCATCGGCATTTCGGTTGATCCGGTTGAAAGCCATGCCAAGTGGGAAGAGGACATCAAGACCGCTACCGGTTTTGCGCCCAACTATCCGCTTATCGGCGATAAGGATCTCAAGGTCGCCAAGCTCTACGACATGCTGCCGGCCGAATCCGGCGACAGCTCTGAAGGACGCACCCCCGCCGACAATGCGACGGTGCGTTCCGTCTACGTCATCGGCCCGGACAAGAAAATCAAGCTCGTGCTGACCTATCCAATGACGACAGGCCGCAACTTCGACGAGATCCTACGCGCGATCGACTCAATACAGCTCACCGCCAAGCATCAGGTCGCCACGCCCGCAAACTGGAAGCAGGGCGAGGATGTGATCATAACGGCCGCCGTTTCCAACGAGGATGCGATCAAGCGGTTCGGCTCTTTCGAGACGATCCTGCCTTATCTCAGGAAGACCAAACAGCCTTCAGCCTGAGGCGCATAAAATTCACCAGAAAGCCCCGAAGCTTCGGTTCCGGGGTTTCCTTTTTGCTCGATATTAAACCATGTGGTTGACAATTGGGGCTGCGTCTCTATTGTAAACCATATGGTTGAGCATTCCCCTGCATTTCTGGACGCCGTGTTCCACGCCCTCGCCGACTCCACGCGACGGTCGATGCTTCACAGGCTGGCACAGGGCGAGCAGAGCGTGAGCGAACTGGCGGAACCTTTCGCCATGTCGCTGGCCGGCGCGTCGAAGCATGTGAAGGTGCTGGAAAAAGCCGGCCTCGTGCGGCGGCGGATCGCCGGCCGCATGCATTATTGCCGGCTCGAAGCTGCCCGTCTCGCCGAGGCGCAGGCATGGCTGCGCTACTATGAGCGGTTCTGGACCCGCCGTCTCGATACGCTCGAGGCGCTCCTGGAAGCGGAGGATCAAGCGGCAAGCGAAGGGGAAAACCCAAAGGGATGACCGCCGGCCAGGACCAGCGATCGAAGCGAAGAGGACAGAAACATGACCACGATCGACAACAATGCCTATGGCGTTCAGACCGCCTCGGACACGGTGCGCGTGGAACGTCTCCTTCCCGGTCCCATAGAACGCGTCTGGGCCTATTTGACGGATTCGGAGAAACGGAAAAAATGGCTTGCCGGCGGCGAGATGGAGCTGCGTGCCGGCGGGAGGGTGAACCTGTTCTTCCATCATTCCGAGATCACGTTCGAGCCGACGCCGGAACGGTTCAAATTCATGGAAAAGGGCATCCATTCGCAATGCGAGGTGACCGAATTCGATCCGCCACGGCTTCTGGCCATGACATGGCCCGACGACGGCCATGCCAGCGAAGTCATGTTCGAATTGTTTCCGGAAGGCGACAAGGTGCTTCTCGTGCTCACCCATCGCAAATTGCCCGGCAAGGCGGAAATGGCGAATGTCTCCTCCGGCTGGCATGCGCATCTGGCCGTGCTCGCGGCACTGCTGGAAGGCCGGGAAGCCAGCGGCTTCTGGTCTTCCGTGATCCGACTGGAAGACGAATACAAGAAGCGCTTTGGTGCGGAGTGAGGGAGACCCGCCGTGATCAAACTCAATTGACCAGCGTGATCGTGGATGATCAGGCGGTCTTCGAGGACACCTGCGGGAACCTGATACAATTATTCAAGGCGTGAGGCGCCGGCTGGGTTCCTCAAGCCGACGAGCAGGTTCTGCAGGCGCCGCGGATTTCGATCGTCGTCTTGGACGGGCGGAAGTCATGTGCCTTAGCCCAGCGGCCCAGCCGTTCTTCCACCATCTCGTCGGAAAACTCGTCGACCTTGCCACAGTTTTCGCAGATGGCAAAAGCAATCAGTTCCTGATGATGGTCATGGGGATGCGCGCAGGCAACGAAGGCATTGATGCTTTCGAGCCGGTGGACGAGGCCCAGTTCCTGCAATTTCTCCAGTGCGCGATAGACCTGCAGCGGCGCGCGGAAACCGTCGTCGCGCAGCCGGTCGAGGATCGTATAGGCGCTGAGGGGGCCTTCCGCATGTGAGAGTGCGTCGAGGACGAGAGCCTGGTTCTTGGTCAGTTCCGCCGGTGCTTTCATGTTTGCGGGCTCCCGCTTCGTATGGCCGTGCCGCGCAGCGCCGGCAGCGGCAACAGACTTATCAGGAAAAGGACGAGCGCCGCCACAACGATCGAAGGGCCGGAGGGCGTGTCGAAATTTAATGATCCGAACAGGCCGCCAGTGACGGCCAGTGCCCCAAGCAGCGAGGCTCCGACGGCCATGCGCTCCGGCGTGGAAGCAAATCGGCGCGCAGTGGCCGCCGGAATGATCAGAAGCGAGGTGATGAGCAATATGCCGACGATCTTCATGGCGATGGCGATCACACCGGCCATGAGCAGCATGAAGACAACGCGGGAGCGCTCCGGCCTCAAACCTTCGGCTTCGGCGATCTCGGCATTGACGGTGGCGGCAAGAAGCGGCCGCCAGAGCCATATGACCAGCGCAAGAACCAGAACGCCGCCGCCATAGATGAAGGCGATGTCCGCGCGCGAAACGGCAAGGATGTCGCCAAAGAGAAAGCCCATCAGATCGATACGGATCCAGGTCATGAAGGCCACCATGACGAGGCCGAGCGCCAGGGTCGAATGGGACAGGATGCCGAGTAGGGCGTCGGTTGAAAGCGCGCCGCGCCTCTGCAACAGGAGCAGCGCCACGGACGCGGCGGCCGCGATCACGAAGACGCCGGCCATGAGATTGATCTCGAAAAGGAAGGCGAGCGCGACGCCCAGCAGTGCCGAATGTGCCATGGTGTCGCCGAAATAGGCCATGCGTCGCCAGACGACGAAGCAGCCGAGCGGCCCCGTCGTAAGCGCAATGCCTATGCCGGCCACGAGAGCGCGGGTAAAGAAGTCGTCAAGCATCGCGCCGCCTAGCGTCGTCATGCGCATGGCTGTGGCGGTCATGGTGATGGCCATCGCCGGGATGGCAATGGTCGGTAATCGTGCCGTCGGCATGCCGTACCCGACCGTCGGCGAGATGGGTATGGTCGTGATGATGGCGATAAATCGCCAGCGTGCCTGCCGCACGAGCACCGAACAGCTTCAGATATTCCGGACTGCCGATCACGCTTTCGGGTGTGCCGCGGCAGCAGACATGCCCGTTGAGACAGACGACCGTATCCGTGGCTGCCATCACGACATGAAGATCATGGGAAATGAGCAAGACGCCGCAGCCGGTGCGGTCGCGGATGTCGCGGATGAGTTCATAAAGCGCCACTTCACCATTGAAATCCACCCCTTGGACGGGCTCGTCCAGCACCAGGAGATCGGGGTCACGCAGAAGAGCGCGAGCCAACAAGGCCCGCTGGAACTCGCCACCCGAAAGTGTCTGCACTTCCGCCTTCGCCAGATGGGAAATGCCCACGGCCTTGAGCGCATCGGCGACCGCGGCCGGTTTTTGCGGGCCGGTCAGGGTCATGAGCCGTTCGACACTAAGCGGCAGCGTCCAGTCCACGGCGACCTTCTGCGGTACATAGGCAACCCGTAGGTTCCGTTCGCGTTCGACGGTGCCCTCGTCGGGTTTCAGAACACCAATCGCGGTCTTGGCGGTCGTGCTCTTGCCGGAACCGTTGGGTCCGATCAAAGTGACGATCTCGGCGGCGCTTACGGTCAGGTCCACGCCTCGCACGAGCCAGCGCCCGCCGCGGAAGACGCCGGCCCCACGCATTTCAACAAGGATGCGCTTCCGTGGTTGATGTGACTTCAACATTTCCGATTCCAGCTTGCCACGCCTTATCGCACACGTTATAGCGTTACGCAATTGATGTAATATCATAACATTCTTATTGCATTCCTTATCTGCGGAAAGGACTATAGATGACGGCAACTCGGAAGATTCTGCTGGCCTCCCTGCTGGCGATTGCAGCCGGCACGGGGACAGCTGGTGCGGCTGATGGCGTGGTAGCCTCCATCAAGCCGGTTCACTCGCTGGTGTCTGCGGTGATGGAGGGGGTTGGCACACCGGATCTGATCGTGGAGGGTGCCGGCTCGCCGCATGCTTATTCCATGCGCCCCTCGCAGGCGAGCGCGTTGGAAAATGCCAAGCTCGTCTTCTGGGTCGGACATGACCTCGAGGCTTTTCTCGAAAAGCCGCTGGAGAGTCTTGCCGCCAATGCCACCATCGTGGAGCTTGGCGAAGCGCATGGCCTTACCCGGTTGAAGTTCCGCGAAGGCGGGCCCTTCGAGGCGCATTCGCACGAGCATGAGGAAGATGGTCATGAAGATCATGCCCATGCCGCCGAAGGCCATGAGCATGAGGATGAGGATGCACATGAAGAGCATAGTCATGAGGAACATGCCCATGGCGAGACCGACATGCACCTCTGGCTCGACCCCCTCAATGCCAAGGCGATGGTGCATGAAATAGAGGAAGCCCTGGCCAAGGCCGATCCTGACAATGCGGAAAAATACTCTGCCAACGCAGAGGAAATGAAGGCGCAACTGGACGCGCTGGTGGCCGAGACGGAGCGCGAACTGGCTTCCGTCAAGGACAAGCCCTTCATCGTCTTCCACGATGCCTATCAGTATTATGAAAACCGCTTTGGAGTACGAGCGGTGGGCTCGATCACCGTCAGCCCGGAAGTCTTGCCCGGCGCGCAGCGTGTTTCCGAGATACAGGCAAAGGTGAAGGAACTCGGCGCGGCATGCATCTTCGCCGAGCCGCAATTCGAGCCCAAGCTGGTCGATGTGGTGGCGGAAGGAACGGATGCGAAGGCTGGCGTCCTCGATCCGCTCGGTGCTGAACTGACGGACGGGCCGGACCTCTATTTCCAGCTCATCCGCAATCTCACAAAATCGCTTAAGAGCTGCCTTTCGGAGGCGAGCTGAGAGGGGCGGCGCTCTCTCGCCGAGCTTAAAAAGGGGCGGAATTGCGCCCTTTTTTCACGGCGAAGATTGTTATGTAATAACATTTCTAAAGGAGTGTGCGATGAATAGCCGCCTTCCCGTTACGGTATTATCTGGCTTCCTTGGGGCCGGGAAGACCACTCTGTTGAATCACGTTCTCAACAATCGAGAGGGCCGCAAGGTAGCGGTGATCGTCAATGACATGAGCGAGGTCAACATTGACGCTTCGCTGGTTCGTGATGGCGGGGCGGATCTCTCGCGCACCGAAGAACAGCTCGTCGAAATGACGAACGGCTGCATCTGCTGCACCTTGCGTGACGATCTCCTGAAGGAGGTCGCCGCCTTGGCCGGCCAAGGCCGCTTCGATTGTCTGCTGATTGAATCGACTGGCATTTCGGAGCCCTTGCCGGTTGCCTCCACCTTCGCCTTCCGCGACGAATGGGGCCGGAGCCTTTCGGATGTGGCGCGTCTCGATGCCATGGTGACGGTGGTCGATGCCGCGAATCTGCTCAAGGATTATTCTTCCCAGGCTTTCCTGCGCGAACGAGGCGAATCGCTCGGTGCGGAGGATCAACGCACGCTTGTCGATCTCCTCGTGGAGCAGATCGAGTTCGCAGACGTCATCATCCTTAACAAGGTTTCTTCGGCGCGCAGTGAGGATCTTCGTCATGCCCGCCTGATCGTGCGGGCCCTGAATGCCGACGCCGAGATCATCGAGACGGATTTCGCGAAAGTGCCGGTCGATCGCATCCTCGATACGCGTCGCTTCGATTTCGAGCGCGCTTCCATGCATCCGCTCTGGCTCAAGGAACTGCATGGCTTCAAGGACCATATTCCCGAGACGGAAGAATATGGCGTCCATTCTTTCGTCTACCGCCAGCGCAAACCGTTCGATCCTGCCCGCTTCCAGCGCTTTATCGGCAAGGAGTGGCCCGGCGTGTTGCGCGCAAAAGGCTTCTTCTGGCTGGCGACTCGCCCCGACCATGTTGGTGAAATCAGCCAGGCCGGGGCACTGGTGCGCACGAGCCGCCGCGGTTCGTGGTGGTCCTCCATACCGGAAACGCGATGGCCGCGCGACCGGGAATGGCGGCAGGCCATGGAACCATACTTTGATCCGATGTGGGGCGACCGCCGGCAAGAGATCGTCTTTATTGGCTGCCACCCGATGAATGAGGTGCGCATCTGCGCCGAGCTTGACAGTTGTCTTCTCGATGCACCGGCTTTTCTGCCCGAGCAATGGAAGCATCTGGCCGACCCCTTCCCTTCATGGGAACGCCCGGCATATTGAGATGAAATACCTCCGCGCATGCGCGGAGGCGCTCGAAAAGCTCAGCCTGTCGGGTAATCCATCAATGGCGCGCTAACCAATTGTCGATTTCCCGATCGGCTTCGTCCTCGGCCCGGCCATAGCGTTCCTGGATACGGCCGGCGAGTTCGCGTCGATTGCCCTTGATGATCTCCAGATCGTCGTCCGTCAGCTTGCCCCATTGCTGCTGGACTTGGCCTTTGAACTGCTCCCAATTTCCTTCGATCTGATTCCAGTTCATGTCCATCTCCTGTTTCTGTCTGGCGACCACACGCCATATCCGCCCAACTTTTGAAGAGACCATCTGTTCCAGCGGACTGATTGCGAAAGGTTCATTTGAAGATGGACTCTTGCAGGCCTAAATTCGGGCCTACAAGGAGCCGTCATGGACACCAAGCCGAGCCCTTTCGTCCCGCCCGCGCCGAAACCGCGAAGCAGCCCGCCTTCGGCGCTTCAGATGATCCGCATTGTCTATCGCAATCCGCTCGAGCTGTGGGGCGAACCCTCCTATAATGAGCCATGGATTTCCGTGAACGGGATCGGCGGTCCGCTCCTGATAGTCAACGATCCAGGGCTTATCCGCCATGTGCTGATAGACAATGCCAGGAACTACAAGATGGCGCGCGTGCGTCAGAAGATCCTGCGACCGATCCTGCGCGACGGGTTGCTGACGGCCGAGGGCGAGGTCTGGAAGCGCTCGCGCAAAGCCATGGCTCCAGTCTTCACACCACGCCATATCGCCGGTTTCGCCCAGCCAATGCTGAAGCGCAGCCAGGCTTTCGTCGAAAAATACGAAAATGCGAATGGACCGGTCGATGTCTCGCGCGATATGACGCTTCTCACTTTCGATATCCTCGCAGAGACGTTGTTTTCGGGAGAGGTCGCTGGTGAGCCTGGCAGCTTCGCTCATCAGGTGGATCGTCTGTTCGAGACCATGGGGCGTGTCGATCCGCTGGACTTGCTGGGTGCGCCCGACTGGCTGCCGCGCATCACCCGGCTGCTCGGCCGCAATTCGCTGGCTTTCTTCCGAGACATCGTCGCCCGCACCATGGAGATGCGGCGCGGGAAGATGGAACAGGGTACCGACGTGCCTGAGGATTTCCTGACCCTGCTCATGCGCGCCGAGGGACCGGAGGGCCTGAAGCGGGCCGAGATCGAGGACAACATCATCACCTTCATCGGCGCTGGCCATGAGACCACTGCGCGCGCTCTCGGTTGGATGCTCTATTGCCTTTCACAGGCACCGTGGGAGCGCGAACGCATCGAGGCGGAGATCGATCGCGTTCTGGCTACCGAGCCCGATCCGGTGAAATGGACGGATGCGATGCCTTTGACGCGTGCCGCCTTCGAGGAGGCGCTGCGGCTTTACCCGCCCGCGCCGTCCATCAATCGCGAGGCGGTTGAAGACGACATCTACAAGGACCAGAAGATCCCGAAGGGCACACAGGTCCTTGTCATGCCCTGGACCGTTCACCGGCATCGCAAGCTCTGGCCGCAGCCGGAAGCCTTCATGCCGGAACGCTTCCACCCGGAAAACCGGGACAGGATCGACCGTTTCCAATATCTGCCTTTCGGCGCAGGCCCGCGGGTCTGCATAGGCGCCAGCTTCGCCATGCAGGAGGCCATTATCGCGCTGGCGGTCCTGTTTTCGCGGTTTCGCTTCGATGCGCTGCCGGAAACCCGGCCGTGGCCGGTGCAGAAACTGACCACGCAGCCGGAAGGCGGCATTCCTATGACCGTTTCACGGCGCTAATTTGATTTCATATGAAATATGTTCTGAGGCCCCTCTACGAACGGCCATAGAAGATGTTCTCCACATGTACGGGCCAGCGGCGCGGTAGTATCGCCACGAGATCGAACCGGACGGACAGGTGCCCGTAATCCGGCTGGCGCGCGAGCC
>NZ_VLJP01000056.1:0-82766 GCF_007829525.1 Mesorhizobium sp. J18 | reverse complement strand
CCGCCTCCATGGCTGAGGCAAGTGTCGGCCGCACTTTTACTTCGACAATGACGATAAGATCGCCACGGCGGGCGATCAGGTCGATCTCGCCCAGTTTCGTACGGTAGCGGCGAGCAACGATGCGATATCCCTTGACCATCAGCGCAAGGGCTGCAAGCCATTCGCCGCGATGGCCCTTGCGATAGGCACGGCGCCGCCTTTCACGACCGTCAAGCGCCATTTCCGGCATCTTTTAGGGTGAGCAGGCGCTGATAAAGCTCGGATTTGCGTCCACCTGTCAGACGCGCGGCTTCGGCGGCAGCTTTTGATGCCGGCATTTCCTTGATCAAGGACAGGAGGAGCTTGTCGGTATCGGCCGGGCTGAAGGCAGCGACTTCCGCCGGCGGCCCGACACAGATGACGACCTCGCCCTTTGGGGCCTCAACCCCGGCATAATGCGCCGCCAGTTCCGGGAGCAGACTGGATATCGTCTCCTCGAAGGTTTTGGTAAGTTCGCGCGCAATGGCGGCCGGTCGCTCGCCGAGGACAACCACCATGCTTGCAAGACTGGCGGCAAGCCGGCGCGGGGATTCGAAGAAGATCAGAGTCGCAGGAACGGCTTTCAATTCCTCAAGACGCGCCCGACGCTGCGTCTCCTTGACCGGAAGGAAGCCGGCAAACAGAAAGGCGTCCGAAGGTAGGCCGGAAGCCGTCAGCGCAGCTAAAACGGCAGAGGCACCTGGAACCGGAACAACCTTCAGCCCTCTTTCGAGTGCCTGCTGCACAAGCCGGAAACCGGGGTCTGAGACGAGAGGCGTGCCGGCATCCGAAACGAGCACGACGCTGCGACCTTCTTCAAGGGCAGCGATCAATTTTGGCCCGGCCTGTTCGGCATTGTACTCGTGATAGGCCTGAGGGCGCTGACGGATGCCGTAGCGGTCGAGAAGCACCCGGGTCACGCGGGTATCCTCGCAGGCAAGCACATCGGCTGCCGCGAGCGTCTCCAGCGCCCGGATCGTGATATCGCCAAGATTGCCTATGGGCGTGGCAACGAGATAAAGCGCGGGCTCCAATGCACGGGCTGAGATTTCGTGCCCCCCGATCACCAAGCTGCGTTTTTCATGCGGCGTTTCCGCCATCCTGCCCTCCTGTCCTGCAGCAGATTTGGCATGCTGTGACTTTCAAGGGAAGGTGGTTCTATCGGCCGGACGATCTACCGCGCGAGATCGGCCACCACGGCATCCAGCACGATCATGCCTGCCGGGGTGGCGCGCAGGCGTGAATTGCCGATCGGGGCAACCAGATGCTCCTCCTGCAGGACGGCGATACGTTCCGACGCTAGCGGCCGCCCGGCCAAGGCTTCGTAGCGTGCGAGATCAATGCCCTCTGCCAGCCGCAGGCCCATCAACAGCAATTCGTCGGCTTCCTCCGAACGCGTGAGTGTCTCTCCGCCGACAATGCCATGGCCGTTTTCCTCGACCAGCCCTACCCAGGTCTCCGGCGTCTTCTCGGTGAAGGTCACGACGCGCGGGCCATCCTCGAGAAATCGGCCATGGGCCCCGGGTCCGATACCGACATATTCGCCGTAGCGCCAATAGACGAGATTGTGGCGGCTCTCCGCACCTGGCCGCGCATGATTGGAGATCTCGTAGGCCGGAAGCCCCCGCGCCGCAGTAATTTCCTGCGTCACCTGATAGAGCTCGGCGGCAAGATCGCTATCGGGGATCACGAGCTTGCCGGCTTCGTGCAGCGCGTGGAAGCGGGTGCCTTCCTCGATGGTAAGCTGATAGAGCGAAAGGTGATCAGCGGCATGGCTGATGGCCCGTTCGAGTTCGGCCGCCCACGCCTCGACCGTCTGCTTTGGTCGCGCATAGATCAGATCGAAGGAAAGTCGCGGAAAGATCTCACGCGCCAGCTCGATAGCATGCACCGCTTCCGCCACACTATGCAGCCGGCCGAGAAAGCGAAGGTCGGCGTCGTTCAGGGCCTGTACGCCAAGCGAGACGCGGTTGACACCGGCGGCGCGATAGCCGCGAAAGCGTTCCGCCTCCACCGATGACGGATTGGCCTCAAGCGTAACCTCGATGCCCGCCGGCACCGCCCAGTTGGCCGCAACGGCATTCAGGATGCGTTCGACCGTTTCAGGCCTCATCAGTGAAGGCGTGCCGCCGCCGATAAAGATGCTGGTCACTTCGCGTGGCCCGGTGCGGGCGCGCATGATCGCCATTTCGCGTTCAAAGGCAGCAACAAAGCGCTGCTGGTCCACCGGCTGGTACCGGACATGGCTGTTGAAGTCGCAATAGGGGCATTTGGCTGCGCAGAAGGGCCAATGCACATAAACGCCGAATCCCGGCGTCTTATCCGCGGCAGATGTCATACGCCCAGCCGTGCGCGCGCAAATTCCCTGAAGGCACGGGCGCGGTGCGATAGCGCCTTTTCGTCGCCCGGCTTCCAGCCGTGCTTCTCTTCCGCGGACATTTCACCGAAGGTAATCCTGTGACCGTCCGGCACGAAGACCGGATCATAGCCGAAGCCCAGCGAACCGCGCGGCGGCCAGACAAGAGTACCTTCCGCTTCACCGCGATAATATTCCGCCTCGCCATCGGGAAAGCAGAGGCAGAGCACGGCGACAAAGCGGCCCCTGCGATCCTCCGGCTTGAGCGCTCCCTTTGCGCGCAGCAGTTCCTCGACCTTCTCCATGGCAATGCCGAAGTCTCGCGTGCCGTCAGCCAGCGTCGCCCAGTCGGCCGTATAGACCCCGGGAGCGCCGTCGAGCGCGTCCACGCAAAGGCCGGAATCGTCGGCAAGCGCCGGCAGGCCGGTGGCGTGGGCTGCGGCATGGGCTTTGATATAGGCGTTTTCCTCGAAAGTGGTCCCGGTTTCTTCCGGTTCCGGCAGATCGTGCTCGGCAGCCGATGTCGTTTCGAATCCGAAGGGAGCCATCAGGTTGGCCATCTCGCGCAGCTTCCCGGTGTTATGGGTGGCCACCACGATCCTGCGGTTGTCGATCTCGCGCATGCCCCGACCTATAGCCCCCAGATTCTTGGCTCGGCGAATTCCAGCGAATTGCCGAATGGATCACGAAAATAAATGGAACGACCACCCTGTGGCCATTCCACTTCCGCCTCAATCCCGATGCCGGTGGCCTGCAGATGCCGTTTCCATGCTTCCATCTCCTCGGCAGTGGCGGCAAAGCAGAGATGGCCTTCGCCTTTTGTCCCGTGCGGCGGCACGGGCAGCCGCGCATCCGGAGACGGCGGCTCGCTGGTGGCCTCCGGGTCGAACAGCAGCAGCACTCCGCCGCCGCATCGGAAAAAGACGTGCCGGCCTTCGACCTTGGCGATGCGTGTCAGGCCGAGCACATCTCCATAAAAGCGTTCGGCCTCATCCAGATCGCTGACATAGAGCGCAGATTCAAGGATTGCCGAGGGAGTCATGATCGCCCTATCCGATTGCCATCTTCTGAAGCTCGATCAGGCGCGTAATGCCCTTCCTGGCGAGGCTCATAAGGGCGGTGAATTCATCTTCCGAGAACGGTTCCCCTTCGGCCGTCCCCTGTATCTCCACGATGCCACCCTTGCCCGTCATGACGAAATTGGCGTCGGTGCCGGCAGCCGAATCCTCCGCATAGTCCAGGTCCAGGACCGGCGTGCCGTCATGGATACCGCAGGAGATCGCCGCCACGTGATCCTTGAGCACGCGGGCGCGGCTGGTCATCTGGCGCGTTTCCATCCAGGCGAGACAATCATGCAGGGCGACGAAACCGCCGGTAATAGCTGCCGTGCGCGTGCCGCCATCGGCCTGAATCACGTCGCAGTCCACCGTGATCTGCAACTCGCCCAGTGCCTGCAAGTCAACCACGGCGCGAAGCGAACGGCCGATGAGGCGCTGGATCTCCAGTGTACGGCCGCCCTGTTTTCCGGCGGCGGCCTCGCGGCGCATGCGGTCGCCGGTGGCGCGCGGCAACATGCCATATTCGGCCGTCACCCAGCCGCGCCCGGAATTGCGCATCCAGCCAGGCACCTTTTCCTCGAGGCTGGCGGTGCAGAGAACATGGGTGTCGCCGAACTTGACGAGACAGGATCCCTCGGCATGCTTCGAGATGCCGCGCTCGAAGGATATGGCTCGCATCTCGTCCGGTTGGCGTCTGGATGGTCGCATGAATGGGTCCTGCCTCTGGAAAGCGGTGGGAATCTGCCGAGCTTGTAGCTTTCCATGGCGCGTGGCGCAAAGGAAAATGGCCTGTCCGCAGAGTCGGGCGGCAGTTGTGTTCGCCGTGTCGGCGCATATATTTCCCGAGTAAGGAGGCCGCGAAATATGACGAAACCCGTCATGGATCCCGCTTTGCAATCGCTCGACGCACGCTCGCGCGACATTTTCCGGCTGATCGTCGAGTCCTATCTCAAGGATGGCGACCCTGTCGGCTCACGCAATCTTTCCCGTCTTCTCCCGAGCGCGCTTTCGCCGGCCACGGTCCGCAATGTGATGAGCGACCTGGAACAGCTGGGCCTCATCTATGCGCCGCATGTCTCGGCCGGACGATTGCCGACCCAACTCGGACTGCGCTTTTTCGTCGATGCCTTTATGGAGATCGGCGATCTCGGCGATGAGGAACGGCGTGCCATCGAGGCACAGGTGAAGGCGGGGGGACAGTCTCTGGAGCACATGTTGACCGAGGCAAGCCAGATGCTTTCCGGCCTTTCGCATGGTGCCGGCCTCGTGGTGGCGGCAAAGACGGAAGCTCCGCTCAAGCATGTAGAGTTCATTCAGTTGGAGCCCGACAAGGCCCTTGCGGTTCTGGTGTCGCAGAATGGCGACGTGGAGAACAGGGTAGTCGACCTGCCTGCAGGCGTGACCGTGTCGCAACTTCACGAGGCATCGAATTTCCTCAATGCGCATATCCGTGGCCGCACCCTTTCCGAAGCACGCGCCGAGATCGCGCGGCTGAAGGAAGATACGCAAGCCGCCCTCGATTCGCTGTCGCGGGAGCTTGTCGACAAAGGCCTGGCGGTATGGGCCGGGGCCGATAGTGGCCTGCCGGTCCGGCTCATCGTGCGCGGCCGCAGCAACCTGCTCGAAAACATCACCGCGCAAGCCGACATCGAGCTCCTGCGCCACCTGTTCGATGATCTGGAAACCAAGGAAGGCATGCTGCAACTGCTGGAACTGGCAGAGCAGGGTTCGGGCGTGCGCATCTTCATCGGTTCGGAGAACAAGCTGTTCTCGCTATCCGGCTCGTCGCTGGTGGTGGCTCCCTATCGCGACAACAATTCGCGCGTCATCGGTGCCCTCGGCGTCATTGGGCCGACACGACTCAACTATGCCCGAATCGTTCCCATGGTGGATTACACGGCCCAGCTCGTTTCGCGTATGCTACGCTAGGGTCCTGACCCTAGCCATTCCCGGCGCCGGAGAGAGTGTTTCATGTTCGGCCTGATCGGAAAGATGAAGGCGCAGCCGCAAAAACGCGATGAGCTCCTGGAAATTCTGCTCGCCGGAACCGAAGCAATGCCGGGCTGTCTCAGCTATATCATCGCCAAGGATCCTTCCGATGCCGATGCATTGTGGATCACCGAGGTCTGGGACGATGAGGCCAACCACAAGGCCTCGCTTTCCTTGCCGGCTGTTCAGGCAGCGATTGCGCGAGCGCGCCCGCTGATTGCGGGCTTTGAGCCGAGTATCACGACCGAGCCGGTCGGCGGGGTCGGTCTACCGCGTCAAATTCCGTAACAACCCTTCACCCTTGATTTTATCATGCGGACACTCGATATCGGGTCCGACTTCACAATTGCGTAAACAGATGGACGTGCAATGACCAATCAGGCAAAGGACGATCGCTCTCCGCACAACGATCAGGCCGAAGAGCCCGTGGTCGAGAATGGCGTGGCGTCGGACAAGCCGCAGGCTGAATCCGCCGACAATGCTGCCGGACCTTCGGAAGAAGACGTTTTGATGCGGCTGGCGGCCGAGAACGAGGAATTGAAGGATCGTGCCCTGCGGCTGGCGGCCGAGATGGAGAATCTCCGCCGGAGGACCGCGCGCGATGTTACTGATGCGCGCACCTATGCGATTGCGAATTTCGCCCGCGACATGCTTACCGTTTCGGACAATCTGCGCCGCGCGCTTGAGGCGATTCCCGCCGAATCGCGGGAAGGCGGGAATGCCGGCCTTAAGGCCCTGATCGAAGGTGTGGAAATGACCGAAAGAGCGATGCTCGCGGCGCTGGAACGCCATGGCGTCAAGCAGCTCAATCCGGAAGGCGAGCGTTTCGACCCGCATTTCCACCAGGCCATGTTCGAGGTACCCAATCCGGAGGTGCCCGCAAACACGATCGTGCAGGTCGTGCAGACAGGCTATGTGATAGGCGATCGTGTGTTGCGGCCGGCCATGGTCGGCGTCGCCAAAGGTGGACCCAAGGCTGCATCCGCTGATGGTGAAGCCGCTGCCGAGCCCGGCCCGCCGAATCCCTATTCCGAAAGGGACGCTTAAAGCTGGTCATCTTCCCATCATCGCCGCCATCCGCTATCGAATGAAGCGGGAGGCGGCGTGATGAGCCCTATACTTCTGCTCGATTATGCCGGCGTTGCGGTCTTTGCGGCGACGGGTGCGCTTGCTGCCTCACGCAAGGAGCTCGACATTATCGGCTTCCTTTTTCTGGCCGGTGTGACCGGGATCGGTGGCGGAACGCTGCGTGATGTGGTTCTCGGCGCCACGCCCGTGTTCTGGGCGCAGAACCCCGACTATCTTCTGGTTTGCACGGTTGTTGCCGTTCTGGTCTTCTTCACCGCCCATCTGGTGGAATCCCGCTACAAGCTGCTTTTGTGGCTCGATGCCCTTGGTATGGCGGCCTATTCCGTGCTTGGTGCGGCGAAAGGGCTGACCGCAACGGGATCGCCCGTAGTAGCCGTCGTCACCGGCATGCTGACCGCCACCTTCGGCGGCATTCTCCGCGATCTTCTTGCCGGCGAACCTTCCGTGTTGCTGCGACCCGAAATCTATGTCACAGCCGCCCTTGCCGGTGCGATCACCTTCACCATCACCGACTTCGCCGGCCTGCCACCGACATGGGCAGCAGGCATAGGATTTGTCGTTGCTTTCCTGGTGCGCGGAGGGGCATT
Source organism: Mesorhizobium sp. J18 (assembly GCF_007829525.1). Lineage (GTDB taxonomy): Bacteria > Pseudomonadota > Alphaproteobacteria > Rhizobiales > Rhizobiaceae > VLJP01. Next base: position 75,669 of record NZ_VLJP01000056.1, on the reverse strand, counting down.
GCGCTTCGGCTGGACTTTCCCGCGCTATAAGTCGCGCCCCGGTCGAAGGCCTGAAGATATCGAATAGCTCCTTAAAGGAGTCCGGCCTGCTGTGCTTCGTGACGCAGGTTCTGACGCGGGCGCGGTCCGATCTGCTGTATGACCAGACCGGCTGCCAATGATCCGAGACGTCCGCAATCGAGAAGGCTCCTGCCCGTCGCATAGCCGAACAGGAAGCCTGCCGCATAAAGATCGCCGGCGCCGGTGGTGTCGACCAGATCGGAAATCTCGATTGCCTCGACGGGCACCGTTTCATCGGAGGTGGCGATGATCGACCCCAATTCGGACCGGGTGACGGCAGCAAGCTTGCAGTCCGCCCTTATGGCCTCCAATGCGGTCTCGAAGGAAGCGGTCTGGTAGAGGGATTTAAGCTCATGCTCGTTGGCGAACACGATATCGACCGTGCCCGAGCGCATCAGGTCGAGGAATTCGCCGCGGTAACGGTCGACACAGAACGGATCGGAAAGCGTCATGGCAACTTCGCGGCCAGCTTCGTGCGCATAAGCTGCCGTCAGACGGATCGCTTCCTTGGCGCGCGGCGGGTCCCACAGATAGCCTTCGAAATAAGTGATCTTGGCAGCCTGCGCCTTGTCGCGCTCGACATCCTCCGGCCCAAGCTCCACGCAGGCGCCGAGATAGGTGTTCATCGAACGCTCGCCGTCGGGCGTGACGAATATCATCGAGCGCGCCGTCGGAGGCTCGCCCTTGAGCGGAACGGTGTCGAAAGCTACTCCTTGGGCGCGAATATCATGGGTGTAGATCTCGCCCAGATGATCGGAGGAGACCTTGCCGAAGAAGGCAGCACTTCCGCCCAGGCTGGCGACGCCGGCGGCAGTGTTGCCGGCGCTGCCTCCGGAGGCCTCGATGGCCGGGCCCATGCGGGAATAGAGGAGCTCGGCACGCTCGGCATCGATAAGGTTCATTGCCCCCTTGATGATGCCGTTTTCCTGCAGAAAAGCCTCGTCGCATCGGGCGATGATGTCCACAATGGCATTGCCGATGCAAAGCACGTCGAATTCGCTCATTCATTTCTCCGCTGAAGAACGCGGTGGCAGGGAGTTGCGTCCGGAATATGTAGCCGACCCGGTTTGCAAAAATTCCTGCGGCAACGCAACCTTTCTTGCGTAAGCGCCTATGGCTCACTATCTCGCTTGGCAGGGTAGGGGAGGGAACCGCCATATGATCCTCGAAGCGGCTCGGCTTGCAGCAGGTCGTCTCTTCACCGCGGAATTCCGATCCGTATTCTTCAAGACACTGGGACTGACGCTGCTGGCGCTGGTGGCGCTATGGTTCGGCCTGAAGGAACTGTTCGACGCCTTCGCTCTGCCCTGGATCGATGCATTGCTGCCCGGTTTTCCAGCCTGGGCGGGATGGCTGAGCCTGATAGCGGCTATCTTCGCCGGCATCGGCCTGGCACTCGGGCTCGCCCTTCTGGTCGCGCCGGTAACGGCGATCATTGCCGGCCTGTTCCTTGATGACGTGGCCGAGATCGTGGAGCGCACGGATTATCCCGCCGATCCGACTGGAAAAGCGGTACCGGCGATACCCGCACTTATCCTGTCGCTCAAATTCTTCGGCATCGTCATCCTCGGCAACATCGTAGCACTGCTGCTTCTGCTGCTGCCGGGCATCAATATCGCCGCCTTCTTCCTCGTGAACGGTTACCTGCTCGGCCGGGAATTCTTCGAATTCGCGGCCATGCGGTTTCGCAGCGAATCAGACGCAAAGGCGTTACGGCGCCGCAATGCGGGATCTGTCTTTCTCGCCGGGCTGGTGATTGCCGGTTTTCTCGCCATTCCGCTTCTCAATCTTCTGACCCCGCTTTTCGCGGCATCCATGATGGTGCATCTGCACAAGATGATATCGGCACAGGAGGCGATGCCGGGTCGGACACGCTGACGTTTGTCATGGAGGGACACGAATGGCAATCGATCTCATATTGGCCATATTGCATCATCTTCTGATCTTCATGCTGGCCGGAGTGCTTGCGGGCGAGTTCGTCCTTTTGCGGCCTGGTCTTGCCGGACGCGAAGTAAAGCTGCTCGCCCATTTGGACAGCGCCTATGGTGCTCTCGCGGGAGCCATCATACTTGTCGGCATCGGACGCGTCTGGTTCGGCCTGAAGGGCTGGGAATTCTATGTCTACAGCTGGTCCTTCTGGGCGAAAATGGCGGCTTTCATAGCACTCGGACTTCTGTCCGTATCGCCGACCATGCGAATCGCACGCTGGAGCAGGGAGGCGCGCTCGGCAAAGGGCACCTATATTGTGCCCGACCACGCGATCGCAGCGGCGCGCACTTTCGTTCGTCTTGAGGTGCTGGTCTTCGCACTCATTCCGATTTTTGCGGCCATGATGGCTCGCGGCGTTGGCTACTGAGCAGGAACCGAAGGCAGTTCGGAGATTTCCCGCAGCGGAGCGGGGATATTCGTCGTCTTGACCTCGGCCTTGCAGATATCCGCGATCACGCAATCGGGGCAATCGGGCTTGCGCGCCTTGCAGACATAGCGGCCATGCAGGATCAGCCAATGATGGGCATGACGCATATATTCATCCGGAATGATCCGGACCAGCGTGTCCTCCACCTCTTCGGGCGTCTTGCCGGGCGCAAGCCCGATGCGGTTGCCGATGCGGAAGATATGGGTGTCGACCGCCATGGTCGGTTGGCCGAAGGCGACGTTGAGGACCACATTGGCCGTCTTGCGACCGACACCGGGGAGTTTCGTCAACGCCTCGCGTGTGTCGGGGACGACCCCGCCGTGATCGCGGATCAGCGCCTGTGATAACGCTATCACATTCTTCGCCTTGTTGCGCCACAGGCCGATGGTGCGAATATAACGCCCTAGTTTCTCCTCCCCCAGCGCGGCCATCTTTTCCGGTGTATCGGCGATGGGAAAGAGCTCGCGGGTAGCCTTGTTGACTCCTGCATCGGTCGCCTGGGCCGACAGTACGACCGCAACCAGCAGGGTGAACGGGTTGATGTGTTCCAATTCCCCCTTCGGCTCTGGACGCTGAACGGAGAAACGACGAAAGATCTCGTGAACCTCCTCGGGCGAATATTGCGTGCGGGTCCGCCTCCGCCTTCCCGGGGCACTCGATTTTGTCCGGCCTGGGCTTTTGGGGGCCGCAGGCGCGGCTTTTTTTGTGTTTTGCTTTTGCATGAGCCCTCTATAATCCGCCCCATGACGCAAACGAAAGCCGCTGACGAACCTTTCTTCAGGGCGTTGCTCACGCCGCACCGTTCTCTGGGGAAGACGGGTTTTGCGCTCTTGATGGGCGCGTTGCTCTTTGGATGGATCGTGACCGGCGTGATTTTCCTGTCCGCAGGCGCATGGCCGGTCTTCGGTTTCGTGGGGCTTGATGTGCTTGCCATCTATATTGCTTTCCGCCTGAACTACCGTGCCGGGCGGGTTCGCGAAGAGGTTTCCCTGTCGCGCACAAGCCTCGATATCCGCAAGGTAGCACCGTCAGGGAAATCCGAAGAGCATCGGTTCAATCCTTTCTGGGCGCGGTTCTCCGTCACCCGCCACGAAGAAATAGGCATCACGAACATGGCCGTGGTGGCACGCGACAAGAGCGTGGGGATAGGAAGCTTCCTCAACCCGGATGACCGCGAAAGCTTCGCCATGGCATTCGGTCGGGCGTTGGCGACGGCCAAAGGCCGTTGAACTCGTCAAGAATCGGGTGGAGAATCCCGTGCCGAGCCCCGATATTCGCGTTCAAGGAGAAATTGCCATGAACGCACAGACCGCCGTCCTGGAAAGAGACGTAACGCCGATTGGCGACGACTATGAGATCGTGCGCCGCGTCATCGAGAAGATCAGCCTGGATTATCGCGATCAGCCTTCGCTGGAAGAGTTGGCGGCGGAGGTCGGTGATACGCCCAGCGGCCTGCAGAAACTGTTCACGCGGTGGGCCGGTCTATCGCCGAAGGGCTTCCTGCAAGCCGTCACGCTCGACCATGCCAAGAGGCTGCTCGATTCCGGTCTCCCACTGCTCGACACTTCCTATGAAGTCGGCATGTCGGGCCCTGGCCGCCTGCACGATCTCTTCGTCACCCATGAGGCGCTGTCACCGGGCGAATACAAGGCGCGAGGGGCAGGCCTGATCATGCGCTACGGTTTTCATATTTCGCCTTTCGGGCTGGCCCTGATCATGGTCACAGAACGCGGCCTGGCGGGTCTCGCCTTTTGCGACGCCGGCGGTGAGCGGGCGGCCCTGGAAGACATGACCGGCCGCTGGCCGAATGCCCATTTTGAGGAGAACATGGCCGCGACCGCCTCCTATGCGGCGCGCATCTTCGATCCGGCGCGTTGGCGCGGCGACCAACCGCTGCGCGTCGTCCTGATCGGCACGGATTTCCAGGTGCGCGTATGGGAGGCTTTGCTGAAGATCCCGATGGGCCGGGCATGCGCCTATTCGGCGATCGCTGCCGATATCGGGCAGCCTTCCGCCGCGCGCGCCGTAGGGGCTGCCATCGGCGCCAATCCGGTTTCCTTCGTGGTGCCATGCCATCGCGCGGTCGGCAAATCCGGTGCGCTGACGGGCTACCATTGGGGTCTGACGCGAAAGCGCGCCATATTGGGCTGGGAAGCGGGCCGGACTGCGGAAGGCAACTGAGCTCGCCTATTCCTTTCATTCTGCAAAGCAGCTAGCCTCCCCGCGAAATCACGGGGAGGCGTTTTCGTTGATAACCGTCATCGGCTCGATCAATCTCGACCTGATCGCCACGGCCGGGCGGCTGCCCAATCCCGGCGAGACGATTTCAGGCGAAAGCTTTGTCACCGCGCCGGGCGGCAAGGGCGCAAATCAGGCGCTGGCCGCGCGCCGGGCGGGAGCGGAAGTGTGCCTTGTCGGTGCCGTCGGGCGCGATGCTTTCGCAACCGATGCGCTTCGCCTGCTAGACGAAGGCGGCGTCGATCTCTCTCGCATCGGGGAGACAGATCTGCCCACGGGCACGGCGCTCATCCTCGTCGGAGGCGACGGGGAGAATATGATCGTGGTGGTGGCAGGCAGCAATGATGGGCTTCAGCCCGGTGACGTCGCCGCCGCCGAATTCGACGGGGGTGACTGCGTCCTGCTGCAGAACGAGATCCCGTTCGAGGTTGTCGGCGAGGCGCTCGAAACAGCCCGTAAAGTCGGGGCGATTTCGCTCTATAACCCGGCGCCGGCCAAGCCCGAAGCGGCTGAATTGCTGGGGCTAGCCGATTATATCGTTGTCAATGAGAGTGAATTCGAACTCTACGCCAAGGAACTAAACCTGGAGGGCGCGGACCGGGAGGCTCGCATGCGGGATTTCGTCGCCCGCAGCGGGAACACCATGATCGTGACGCTCGGCAAGGACGGGGTGCTGGCCGCGACGCCGGAAGCGTTTTTGCGTATTCCCGCCACGAAGATCGATCCGGTCGATACCGTGGGGGCTGGGGACACATTCTGCGGCTATCTTGCGGCCGGACTGGAAGGTTCCATACCACTTGATGAAGCGCTGCGCCGCGCGGCGATCGCAGGAGCGCTTGCTTGCCTGAAAGCCGGGGCCCAGCCTTCCATTCCAACCGCTGCGGAAGTGGATGCAGCGAGCTAAAGCCGCGCAAGTCTTTCGACCAGCAGGTCGAAAAAGCCCTCGTCGTCAATATAGCGCATGACCTGGGCGTTCTTCGGTCGACCCGAGACGCCCCACCAGTCGATCACGGTCATGCCCATGGTCAGTTCCGATGCGATCTCGACCGTGACATTGCAGTGCCGGCCCTTGAACAATTCAGGTTTCAGCAGATAGGCGATGACGCATGGGTCATGCAGCGGGCCGCCATCGGTGCCGTATTTCTCTTCGTCGAAACGCTCGAAGAATTCCAGCAAGGCCGCCGTCGCATGGCCAACCGGCGTGCCCAGTCTACGGAAGGCCTCGACCCTTGCCGCTGTCGTCAGCGCCTTATGGGTGACGTCGAGCGGCATCATCACGATGGGCACGCCGGAGCGGAAGACGACATCGGCGGCGTGCGGATCGACATAGATGTTGAATTCGGCCGCCGGTGTCACATTGCCGCCCTCGAAGAAACCTCCACCCATCAGGACGATCTCCTTGATGCGCGTGGCGATCCGCGGCTCTCGGATCAGGGCGAGTGCAATATTCGTCAGCGGGCCGAGGGGGCACAGAGTGACCGCGCCTTGTGGCTCGGCCATCAGGGTCTCCACAATAAAATCGACCGCGTGGCCTTCCTGCAACGGCATGGATGGTTCGGGCAGGTCCGGCCCGTCCAGGCCAGTACGGCCGTGGACATGCTCGGCCGTGACCAGAGAGCGCACCATAGGCCTTGCCGCGCCGGCATAGACCCTGGTTTCCGGCTTTCCGGCCAGTTCACAGATCTTGCGCGCGTTCTTCTCTGTGAGGGGGAGCGGCACGTTGCCGGCAACGGCAGTAATGCCGAGAATTTCCAGTTCCGGGCTCGCCAGGGCCAGCAATATGGCCACCGCGTCATCCTGGCCCGGATCCGTATCGATGATGATTTTCCTTGGCGCTGACACGCTTGCGCTCCCAAAAACTGATTCCTTGAACTCGCTTTGAAAACGAACCATATCAAGGGCACGGACGGAAATGCCATCCAGGGTTTTCGTCCATCCACGTCGCTCTTTGAGGACAGGACCTGATGACGCGCATGACAACTTTCTCGAACCCGCTTCTTCTGGGGTTCGATACGATGGAGAAGACGCTCGAACGAATCGCGAAATCGGGCGACGGCTATCCACCGTACAATATCGAAAGACTGCGTACCGAGAATGGTGGCCAAAGGCTGCGTATCACGCTCGCAGTGGCGGGTTTCAGCGAATCCGATCTCGAAGTGGCGACCGAGGAGAACCAACTGGTGGTTCGCGGACGCCAGAATGACGACACCGAACGCGAATTCCTGCATCGGGGCATCGCCTCGAGGCAGTTTCAGCGGATTTTCGTGCTTGCCGACGGGATGCGGGTGCTTGGAGCCGAATTGAAAAACGGCCTCCTGGCAATCGACCTCGACAGACCCGAGCCTGAAAGGCTGGTACGCAAAATCAATATTTCGGTGAAAGACTGATCCGGCTTAGCCGGGAACCAATGAGCTCTATGGCGGGTTGGTCACTTTGAGGGACGCCCCGCGAAGGAGGCTGAAATGACCGAGAACGAACGCAAGACCATCACCATCACTCCGGCCCAGCTTGCCCATCTCGGCGAAGGTGCCGTTGCCTATATGCGCGAAATGGACGCCCAGGATTTGCGGGGCAAATTCCCCGGTATCCCCGACATGGCTCCGGGCACCAAGCTATGGGCCCTCTTCGCGGCAAACGGGCAGCCCATCATGCTGACGGACGCGCGCGATGCCGCCATTGCAGGCGCATTCCAGAACGACCTGAAGACCGTCAGCGTTCACTGAATCAACGGACTGGCCGCCGGTTCGGCGGAGCCGGTGCCAGTCGATCGGTTTGTACCTCCCGTCAGGCGGCGTGGGAGGCGGGCGTTTGCGAAAGAAATGTATGAATGGCTGCGGCATCCTTGGTGCCGCGGATTTTTGCGACCGTATCGGTGTCGCGCAGCACGCGGGCAATGCGAGACAATGCCTTCAGATGGTCGGCTCCTGCACCTTCGGGAGCAAGGAGAAGGAAAACAAGGTCCACGGGCAGGTCGTCCAGCGCCTCGAAATCCACAGGTGTCTCCAGACGCGCGAACACGCCGGTGATCTGCCTGATGCCGGGTAGCTTGCCATGCGGAATGGCGATGCCATTGCCGACGCCGGTGGACCCCAGCCGTTCACGCTGGAGAATCGTGTCGAATATCTCCCGCTCCGGAAGCCCGGTTATCGCCGCTGCCTTTTCGGCTAGCAATTGGAGGAGCTGCTTCTTCGAGTTCGCCTTCAAGGCCGGCATGATGGCCGAAACCTCGATGAGATCACTCAAATCCATGATTTGCATCCTATGCTCCGGCCGGGTTTAACCCGTGCCCAGGTCAGTTGCTGCCTTGCGCCACAGAGGCGGGATCGATCCAGCCGATATTTCCGTCCGGCCTGCGGTAGACGATATTGACTTCATTGCTGCCGGCGTTGCGGAAGACGAAGACGGGCGTGTCTTTCATATCCAGTTCAATGACAGCGGAAGCCACCGACATGGTTCTGAGGCTCATCTTCGATTCGGCGACTATGGTGGGGGCATAGTCTTCCGCGATGTCATCGTCCTCGTCATTTACGGGAGCCATTACGCGGTAGGCGACATCCATCGATTCGCTGGCCCCGCCATTGTTGTGCGACTTCAGCCGGCGTTTGTAACGCCGAAGCCGCTTTTCGATGCGGTCGGCGGCTGCCTCGAAGGCGAGCTGCGGATCCTGTGCCTGCCCGGTCGCCTGCAACGAGGCGCCGGTATCGAGATGGATCATGCAGTCAGCGGAAAAACGGGAACCATTCTTCTCCACGGTGACATGACCGCCGAATCCGCCGTCAAAATATTTGTCGACTGCTTCGCCGATGCGCTCCTCGATACGCGCGCGAAAGGCATCGCCGATGTCCATATGCTTACCTGAGATGCGCAGGTTCATTTGAGAACTGACCTTCCCCTGATCAGGCATTGAACGAGACGGAGTTTATACTTGTGGTTCCAAGGCACAAGGCTTGACAGCGGGTCCTTGGCCCTTTGGCAGCCGCGCTTTCGATTGTTTCAATGGCGGCCTGCAACTGCATGATGTCTGCGACGAGCCGTTCATGGGCGCGGGCTTCTAGTGGCTTCCTATTTGCTTGTCAATCAACCGTGGAACGGCTTGCTTGGGCGATCGTTCCGTGGATTGTCGTAACAGGCACCGTAAATGCCAGGCTTCAGCGCTCCGCGAACGACAAGGCGCGCTTCTCCCGGCGGCGCTGGACGGAGGAAGGAATGTTCATTCCTTCCCGATACTTAGCTACTGTGCGCCGGGCTATGTCCACGCCGCTTTTCCTCAGGATATCCACAATCGAGTCGTCGGAAAGGACACCCTCGGCATCCTCCTCGTTTATGAGTTGGCGAATACGGTCGCGGACGGCTTCCGACGAATGCGCGTCGCCGCCCTCCGCGGAGGATATGGCGGTGGAGAAGAAGTACCGCAGTTCGAAAATGCCGCGCGGCGTCATCATGTATTTGTTAGCAGTGACGCGGCTCACAGTCGATTCGTGCATGCCGATGGCTTCCGCGATCATGCGCAGATTGAGCGGGCGCAGGTGCCGGATTCCGTGGACAAGAAAGGCGTCCTGCTGGCGAACGATCTCGGTGGCGACCTTCAGGATGGTCCTTGCCCTTTGGTCGAGGCTGCGTGCCAGCCAGTTGGCATTCTGCAGGCATTCGGAAAGATATTGGCGCTCCGGATGGCTGGCATGTGCAGAAGCTGTGGCAAAATAGGTATGGTCCACCAGCACGCGCGGCAGTGTCTCTGGATTGAGCTCCACTGCCCAGGTTCCGTCGCCGGCCGGCCTTACGATGACATCCGGCACCACCGGGTCCGCAAGGCAGCCTGCAAAGGCGGTTCCCGGCTTGGGATCAAGTGCCCTTATCTCGGAAAGCATGTCGAGCAAATCTTCCTCGTCGACACCGCATATGCGCCGCAAAGCCTGGAAATCGCGTCTGGCCAGAAGCTCCAGATTGGACACCAATGCCTCCATGGCCGGATCGAAACGGTCGCGTGCGTGCAATTGGAGGGCAAGGCATTCCGCAAGGTTGCGCGCAAAAAGGCCGGACGGCTCGAATGTTTGACAGATCTGCAGCACTTTATGGACTTCATGCCGATCCGCACCGATCCTTTCGGCAAGCTCGCCCGGATCGGCCGTCATGTAACCGGCCTCGTCCAGTTCATCGGCCAGAGCATGCGCGATGATCCGCTGTGTTGGGTCGAAGGGCGCGAAGGCGATCTGCTCGGCGACATGATGCTGCAGGGTCACCGGTGCCGTCGCTACTTCTTCGATCTCGAAACCCTGGCCCGAGGCACTCGTCATCCCCAAGCCAGCGGACTTCCACTGTGCCGAAAGATCCGGACCTATGCTGTCATGGATGCCGGGATCGTCGGGAAACAGGTTTTCCAGCGACGAATCCAGCCGTGCCGCTATTGATTCCGATGTCCAGTCGGCATCGCTTCCTTCGTGCCAGTCCGGCCCGGCCTGTTGCTCCTCTGCGGTGACGGGAATCTGATCCTCCGGTTCGGCGCGGTCCAGAAGCGGATTGCTCTCGATCTCCTCGTCGATGAAGCGTTCGAGTTCGATATGCGTCAATTGAAGCAGCCTGATCGACTGCATCAATTGCGGCGTCATCACCAGCGACTGCGTTTGCCGCAGATGGAGTTTGGCCTGAAGCGCCATCTTTCTCCCGACCCCCTCTCTCGACCCCGGTTCGTTATTTATGCCCGTCGAGAAGATGCGGAAAGAAACTGGCCCAGCTTTTGCTTGTCAAGGCAAGGATGACAGAAATCCGCCCGAACCGGTCGAAGATGGCTTACAATGTGAAGCCTTCGCCAAGATAGAGGCGCCGAACATCCGGATTGTCGACGATCTCGCCAGGTCGCCCATGTGTCAGCACTTCGCCGGCATGGATGATATAGGCGCGATCGATCAGGCCGAGCGTCTCTCGGACATTGTGATCCGTTATCAGAACACCGATGCCTCGGGCTGTCAGATGGCGGACAAGCTGCTGGATGTCGGTCACGGCAATGGGATCGATGCCTGCGAACGGCTCGTCGAGCAGCATGAAATTCGGCTTGCTCGCCAGGGCACGTGCGATTTCGAGGCGACGACGCTCACCGCCCGACAGTGCGATGGACGGGGATTTCCTGAGATGCCCGATATGGAATTCCTCCAGAAGGGAATCGAGGGTCCGGTCGCGCTCCTTGCGGCTCTTCTCGACAACTTCGAGAATTGCGCGGATATTGTTTTCGACCGTGAGGCCCCGGAAGATCGAGGCTTCCTGCGGGAGATAGCCGATGCCGAGCCGTGCTCGGCGATACATCGGCATATCGGTCACTTCGTAGCCGTCGATCTGGATCGTGCCCTTGTCGACGGGGACCAGCCCGGTCACCATGTAAAAGCAGGTCGTCTTGCCCGCCCCGTTCGGTCCGAGCAAGCCGACCGCTTCGCCCGCCCGTACCCCAAGAGAAACGCCACTGACCACCTGACGGCCCTTATAGGACTTGGTCAGGCCGCGCGCTATCAGTGTGCCCTTGAAGCGCGAATTGTCATCGTCGGTCTTGACGGCAGGAGCCGCGATACTGGGTCCCCGGCGGAACCGCTCCAGAAACGATTTCTTGCCTGTCACTGCCGCTCCTGCGAACCCGGCTTGAGCAGCATTTTCACGCGACCGCCCGATTTTCCTTCGTTGCAGCCTTCAAGGGTTGCCTGCCCGGTCTGCATCTGCACGGTGAGCTTGCAGCCAACGATCACATTCTCGCCTTCGGAAAGGACAACCTCCTCGCCCGACAGTACGAGAATCTCGGTCTTCATGTCGAAGGCTCCATGATCGCCTGTCGCCACCTGATTTTCGGATTTGACATAGACCTTGTCATCGACCTCGAGACGCTCGATATTCGAGGTTCCCGTGGCGGCCGATCCACCATCCTTGGCGTAGTAGACGGTCATGGTGCCGGATTTCAGCAAGGTCGGACCCTGGACGACCGAGACATTGCCGGTAAAAACCGCGACCCCCTCGTTTTCGCGGACCTCAAGATTGTCGCTCTCGATCTGGATGGGCTGATCCCCTGACAGTTTCAGCCCGGTCAGGCGGTTGTCGGCCTGCTGCGCCTGCGCGGCGGTCGCCACAACCAAGGCAAGGACGGCACCTGCCGCGACAGCGATTGATTTTCTCATTCCCCGGGTTCCCCTTGCGCTTGCGCGCTTTCACGCCTGATTTGTGATGGATCTATCTGCACCCGCACACGATCGCTGAACATCAAAATCTTGCCGCCCTCCGTCGCCTGCATGGATTCCGCCGCAATCCGCGTCCCGTCAAGCTCGATTTCTACCGGTTTTTTGGTCGAAAGCTTTTTGGCTGCAATGTCCACTTTGGCTGATTGAAGGCGTGCCACTATGCCGGATGTCGTTTCCAGCGTGACATTGCTGGTTATGTCAAGGGTGTTGTCGTCCTTGTCGAAGGTTCCCGACGCTGCATTGATCGAGGCCCAATTGCCCTCGCCTATAGGCAAGCGCGCCTGGATTTCTTCCAGCTCGATCGAACTGCCGCCATTGAGCGACTGTTTCGCGCGTGCTGCCGACATATTGTAAGGCAGATTGTCCTTGGTAAATCCGTCGAGTTTTGGATTGGCCATTACAAGATCGCCACCTTCGAGTGATGGGGTGCCGATCGAAGCCAAGCCTCCAACCGAAGAAGCCAGTATGGAATACCCTATGAAGGCCGTCGTCATGCCGACCGCCAGCGTCGGTAATATGATCTTGAGGAGACGGACCCTGCGAGAATGGCGCCGTGCGCGGGCAAAGGCGTCTGCGCCTCTTTCGTTCCGCTCGATCGGGCTCGGGGGGAGACCGGCTGCCTGGTTGTGGGTCGCTCCCTGCATCGTGAACCGCCTCTCGTTTTTCGCTTCTTGCCGACAGCGACAGGCTCGGCAGCTCCCCTAAGATAGGTGAATTGCCGGGCCGATCGAGAGGGCTTCGGACACGAACCGACGCACAGCAATACCGACACCCGAAAAGACAGATGACCTTGCCACGCCCAAGGCTATCGCCAATATGACCAGCCTTGCCGCTTCTCATGGTGCGGTTACACTCCAATATGGCTATTTTTGGGTTAACGTCAAAGACTTAGCAGGCACAAAAATGGCCGCCGAGAACTCCGGCCACTAGGAAAGGCTGTAGCAGGTAGATGGCAATTGGTCTAAAAAGACCTCTTTCATCCGTTTTGAGAGCCGCGACGAGGCCAGACATGCCGACCCGAGCCGACGACCTGATCGACCGCAGACGCCTGAGACGCAAGCTAACCTTCTGGCGCGTATTGGCGGTCGCTCTGGTGGCGATTGCGCTGTTTGCGGTAACGAGCTGGTATTTTCAGGGCAGTTTCGGCACCGCAGCCAATCATATCGCGCAAGTGCGAGTCGAGGGCACCATAACGGAGGACGACGAACTCCTGAAAAGGCTCGAACGTATCCGCAAGTCTCCGGCAGTGAAAGGCGTTATCGTGACGGTGGACTCACCTGGCGGCACGACCGTGGGCGGCGAGGCGATCTTCGAGGCAATACGTCGGCTGGCCGCGGAAAAGCCTGTGGTCGCGCAGGTCGGGACGCTGGCTGCTTCCGCCGGATATATGATCGCCAGCGCGGCCGATCATATCGTCGCGCGCCAATCCTCCATCGTCGGTTCGATCGGCGTGCTTCTCCAGTATCCGGACGTCACGGGCCTGATGGACAAGCTTGGGATCAAGCTCGAAGAGATCAAGTCCTCGCCGCTCAAGGCGGAGCCCTCGCCCTTCAATCCGACAACGGAGGAGGAACGCGCCATGGCCCGACGGCTGATCATGGACAGTTACGAATGGTTCATCGACCTCGTGGCCGAACGTCGTTCTCTTTCGCGCGCGGAGGTGGTGGCGCTTGCCGACGGTTCTATTTTCACCGGTCGTCAGGCGATGGAGCGCAAGCTCGTGGACTCTCTCGGTGGCGAGCAGGAGGCCAAGCAATGGCTGGTCGGAAAAGGCGTGGGCGAAAATCTCGAGATCGTGGAGTGGAAGGCGCGGAATTCCGGCGGCAGCCTCTTCCTGCCGGGTTTCTTCTCGAAGATCGTGGCCCGTGCCCTTGGCCTGCAGAATTACGAAGCTGATCTCCTGAAGCAGATCGGTGCGGAACGCTTGTTCCTTGACGGTCTCTTGTCGGTCTGGCAACCTGAAAGACCCTGAAGAAGAGCCTGAAAAGGCAAGAAAATCATTCTCATAGTTGATCCACTCGCAGCGGCGGAAACAGCGGAAATGATAAAATCCGAGCTTGTGCAGACCATTGCAAACCGCAATCCTCACCTGTTCCTGCGTGACGTCGAGAACATCGTGAACGCAATTTTCGACGAGATCACCGATGCGCTCGCGGCTGGCAACCGTGTCGAACTACGCGGTTTCGGCGCTTTCTCGGTGAAGAACAGGCCTGCTCGCGTGGGCCGCAATCCGCGGACCGGGGAATCAGTTCAGGTCGAGGAGAAATGGGTACCCTTCTTCAAGACCGGCAAGGAACTTCGCGAACGCCTCAACAATTCCGGCGGCTGACCAAATCACCGCACACCGGGAACCGAAATGCTCAATCGCCTTGTCGTTATCGTGATCCTCGTGCCGGTCGCGATCATATTGATCGCGCTCGCCGTCGCCAATCGAACGCCTGTCGCCTTCACGCTCGATCCATTCAATCCCGGCAATCCCGGCCTTACCGCCGAGATGCCGCTTTTCGTCTATCTTTTCCTGGCGATCGCTCTTGGAATGATCATAGGCAGCATAGCGACCTGGTTGCGGCAGGGACGTTACCGCAAGGTAGCGCGCCAGCGGCGTGACGATGCAGGAAGCATTCATGATCCGGCGACAGGCAAGCAGACAGCCCTTCCTCGCCCGAGAGCGTGACAACAAGCATGATCAATATCTCTGCCGCCGACGTAGACAGATGCCTGAGCTATTCCGGGCTGGTAGAAACCTTGCGGAAGGCCTTCCGTGAAGGTGCCGTCCAGCCGGTGCGGCATCATCACACGGTGGAACATCCAGGAGGAAGCCCTTCGACGCTGCTCCTGATGCCCGCCTGGAGTGATTTCGCGGCCAAGAGCGGCACGGGATATATTGGGGTCAAGATCGTCACGGTATCGCCGGATAACAACACGATCGGGAAACCGGCCGTCATGGGTGTCTATCTCCTGATGGACGGGGAAACCGGTGAGCCGCAGGCCCTGATCGACGGCCAACGTCTGACGCTGTGGCGCACTGCCTGCGCCTCGGCGCTGGCGGCAAGCTATCTCGCGCGTGAGGACGCTTCGAAGCTTCTGCTCGTTGGTGCCGGTGCCCTGTCGGCCCATCTTGCGCAGGCTCATGCGGCCGTCCGGCCCATCAGGGAAATCTCGGTCTGGAACCGCACGCCGGCAAATGCACGGAAGGTCGTGGAAACGCTTGCCAAGGCAAGCCTTAACGCGAAGGTCGCGGAAGATCTGAATGATGCTGTCGGCACGGCCGACATTGTCTCTTGCGCCACGCTTTCGACGGCTCCGCTCGTGCGAGGCGCGGTGCTCAGGCCCGGCACGCATGTCGATCTGGTCGGTGCCTTTTCACCGACCATGCGCGAAAGCGACGACGACACGATCCGCAAGGCCAGCGTCTTCGTCGATACTCGCGAAGGGGCGACCAAGGAGGCAGGCGATATTGTGCAGGCGCTCGAATCCGGCGCATTGACGCCGGAGGGCATATCCGCGGATCTGTTCGAGCTCACACGCGGCGAAAAGCCCGGCCGCAAGAACAGCGACGAGATTACATTGTTCAAATCGGTGGGTGCCGCGCTTGAGGATCTGGCCGCGGGCATTGCCGTCTTCGAAACCTTTTCGAAGAGAACCGCCGCCTGACCACGCATTCAGAAATTGGGGCGCCACGTCTTGGCAGTGCGCTTTGTTGCGGAGCGAAAGCGCCTATGGCAGAAGCGGGCCGATCATTGGAGCCGCTGAGCCTTGAAGCCTTCACGAGAAAAACGTCGGCAAAACCGCCCCGACCGTCCTAGCCAGCAGTCGCATCGGATGGAGATGTCGGCGGGAGCTGATCGCGACCCTCGCAAAGCAGTGGCCGAACCGGCGCCGCGACGCATATTGTCGCGGCGCAAGGGAGCGCTGCCGGAGGAGAACTTGCCGCTGATCATGGAAGTCGCGCCCAATGAGGATTATGCGCTGATCGATTCGGGGGCGGGTCGCAAGCTCGAGCAATACGGGCCCTATCGCATCGTGCGCCCGGAGGGGCAGGCGATCTGGCAGCCCGCGCTCGGAGCCAAGGACTGGGAAAATGCTGACGCCGTCTTCACCGGCGACACGGACGAGGAAGGCATGGGCCGCTGGCGCTTTCCCGGCGAACCGCTCGGCGAAACATGGCCGATGCGCCATGACGGCATCGACTATCTCGGCCGGTTCACTTCCTTCCGCCATGTGGGCGTGTTCCCTGAACAGGCCTCGCACTGGTCGCATATGGAAAGGCTGATCCGCTCGGCCAGACGGCCGGTCAAGGTGTTGAACCTCTTTGGCTATACCGGTCTTGCCTCGCTGGTTGCGGCGCGCGCCGGCGCTGAAGTGACTCATGTCGACGCCTCCAGAAAGGCAATCGGCTGGGCGCGCGAGAACCAGGAGATCGCCGGCCTTGCCGACAAGCCGATCCGCTGGATCTGCGAGGACGCCATGAAATTTGCCGAGCGCGAGGAACGTCGCGGCAATGCCTATGACATCATCCTGCTCGACCCGCCCGCCTATGGCCGCGGACCCAAGGGCGAGGTTTGGCAGCTTTTCGAGGATCTGCCGGCGCTTACGGATATCTGCCGGACGATCCTGACGCCGCAGCCGCTGGCGGTGGTGCTGACAGCCTATTCCATCCGGGCCTCTTTCTTCGCCATCCATGCCCTGATGCGCGACACTTTCACCGGCTTGGGCGGCACGGTGGAATCCGGCGAACTCGTCATCCGCGAGAAATCGGCAGGCCGCGCGCTTTCCACCTCGCTTTTCTCGCGTTGGGTCGCCGCATGATGGACAGCCGGACGGAAAGACGCGTCCCCGGCCGGGTGAAAGAGGTGACAAGCCTCTCAAACCCGATCGTGAAGGATATCAAGGCGCTTGCGCTGAAGAAATTCCGCGACCAGCAGCATGCCTTCATGGCCGAGGGACTGAAACTCGTCATCGATGCGTTGGATTCCGGCTGGAAGATAAAGACGCTCGTCTTTGCCAAGGCGGGGCGCGGTAACGCAGCCGTGGAGAAGACAGCCGCACGGACAGTTGCGGCCGGCGGTCTCGTTCTCCAAGTCAGCGAAAAGGTTCTTGCCGCTATCACCCGGCGCGACAATCCGCAGATGGTTGTCGGCGTGTTCGAGCAGCGTTACCTGCCCTTGAAGGACGTCGAGCCTGCCGGCAGCGATGTTTGGGTGGCGCTCGACCGTGTGCGCGACCCAGGCAACCTCGGAACGATCATCCGCACGGCGGACGCAGTGGGGGCGAAAGGTGTGATTCTGGTCGGCGACTGCACCGATCCGTTTTCGGTGGAAACAGTGCGTGCGACCATGGGCTCGATCTTTTCCGTGCCGCTGGCACGCGCCGATGCTGAAACCTTCACGGCGTGGAGACGCGGCCTGTCGGCACTTGTCGCAGGCACGCATCTGAAAGGCTCGGTCGACTATCGCAGCGTGGACTACTCGACAAAACCTGTTCTGCTGCTGATGGGCAACGAACAGCAGGGCCTGCCGGGTTCACTTGCGGAAATCTGTGACACCTTGGTGCGGATTCCGCAGGCGGGCAGGGCAGATTCGCTCAATCTGGCCGTCGCCACCGGCGTCATGCTCTATGAAATCCGCAGGAATGCCTTGCCTATGGAAGGGAAAATCGACGCATGAAGCCCCGTGCCCTGGCGCTCTATGGTGCCGTGATCCTGGTCTCCGTCATCCTCGACCAATGGGTGAAGAATCTGGTCGAGACCGGCATGGATTACCATCAGCAGATCGATCTCCTTCCTTTTCTGGCGCTTTTCCGCACGCATAATACCGGCATGGCATTCTCCATGCTTTCCGGGATCGGCGATGTCGGACTGTCGCTGATCGTCTTTGTGGTCATTGCCTTCATCGCCTATCTCGCTTGGCGCACTGGGCCGACGCAACACTTCGCCCGATTCGGCTTTGCGCTCGTGATCGGGGGTGCGATCGGCAATCTGATCGACCGTGTCGAGCATGGCTATGTCGTCGACTACGTCCTGTTCCACACCCCGGTATGGTCCTTCGCCATCTTCAACCTGGCCGATGTGTTCATCACAATCGGCGCGGGACTGGTTATCCTTGAAGAATTCCTAGGCTGGCGCCGCGAACGCGCGGAGCGTTCTTCCTAATCGGGCGTTGACCTCGCAGTTAGGAGACCGCAGACTTCAACGACCAACATCTGGAGGAAAGATGGCCGACAGTTTCAAAGCCGTCCTGGTGGACCGTGACGAGGACAGGAAGCAGTCCGTCGAGATGGTCGAGCTGACCGAGGAGGATCTGATGCCCGGTGATGTCACCGTGGCCGTGGAGGCGACGACCGTCAATTACAAGGATGGTCTCGCCATCACGGGAAAGGCTCCCGTCGTGAGACGCTTTCCACTCATCCCGGGCATAGATTTCGCCGGTACGGTGCTGACCTCCTCCCACCCCGACTGGAAGGAGGGTGACAAGGTCGTGCTCAATGGCTGGGGCGTCGGCGAGACGCATTATGGCGCTTATGCCGCCCGCGCGCGGGTAAATGGCGATTGGCTGGTCCCTCTGCCCGAAGGCATGAGCGTGCATGACGCCATGGCGGTTGGCACGGCCGGCTACACCGCGATGCTTTGTGTAATGGCGCTGGAGCGCCATGGGATCGTGCCCGACCGCGGACCGGTGGTTGTCACAGGTGCGGCAGGCGGCGTCGGCTCCGTGGCCGTCTCCATTCTTTCACGGCTCGGCTATGAGGTCATAGCCTCGACGGGCCGGCAGGAGGAAGCCAGCTACCTGAAAGAGCTCGGCGCTTCGGAAGTGATCGCGCGCGAGGAGCTTTCCGGCCCGGGCAAGCCGTTGGGCAAGGAGCGCTGGGCCGGCGGCGTCGATGCCGTGGGCAGCCATACACTGGCGAATGTGCTGTCCATGACGTCCTATGGTGGTGCGGTCGCCGCCTGCGGTCTTGCCCAGGGCATGGACCTGCCGGCAAGCGTGGCCCCCTTCATCCTCCGCGGGGTCTCGCTTCTGGGGATCGATTCCGTCATGGCGCCAAAGGAATTGCGCCTGGAAGCCTGGAAGCGCATTGCAAGCGATCTCGATCATGGAAGGCTGAACAAGATCACCACCGTTATTCCCTTTTCGGGCGTGATCGACGCCTGTCGAGACATTGTCGAAGGAAAGGTGCGCGGGCGGATTGTCGTCGAGATGTAAATCCAAGCATCGGCGCGCTTTTGCCATTGAAGCGGCAAGCTTGCGGCTTCAGGCCTGTCACATCTGCCCCCTATGATCTTGTCGGCAGATTGCCGTGAATGAGACGCACGTTCCTCATTGCGCGCGCGGCTTCGTGATAAGCCGCTTGATCGAGAAAAGCGATTGACGCGCTCGAGGGGGATGTTTCGGCATAGGTTCTTGATGTTGCTGTCGAAAGGCTGAAACGATACTGTCATGCGAATGTCGCACCGCAGCCTTATCTCCACGCCAGATCGGCTATGAGGAGAATCACCTGTGCAGAGCGCGATGCTGAAGTCTGACATTCAGATCCGAGGCGAGACATCCGCCCTTCCGCAAGCCGGCTATCAGTCTGAAGCCATCCTGCAATCGCCACTTGGTCGCATCGGGTCCCTGGAGGTGCGCCTCGCACGTGATGAGGAGGAGGTTGCTGCCGCCCAACGCCTGCGCTTCCGCGTCTTCTATGAAGAACTGGGTGCCGGCAGAGCCGGTGAGCGTATCCCCGACCAGCGTGATTCGGATCGTTTCGATGCCGTTTGCGACCATCTGTTGGTCATCGATACGGCTACAGCCGGATCGCCGCAGGAGCGTATCGTCGGAACATACCGGCTTTTGCGCCAGGATCGTGCGGCAGAGATCGGTGGCTTCTATTCCAGCGCTGAATTCGAGCTGGAGACGCTGATCGCGCGCCATCCGGACCGTAATTTCCTCGAACTGGGCCGGTCCTGCGTCATGGCCGAATACCGGACAAAGCGCACGGTCGAACTGCTCTGGCAAGGTATATGGGCCTATTGCCGTCTCCATGGCATCGATGTGATGACAGGATGCGCCTCCTTTGCCGGCATAGTACCGGCTGCCCATGCGGAGGCACTGTCTTTCCTTCACCATTTCTGTCTTGCCCAGGAACCTTGGCGGGTGCGTGCGGTTGCTGAGCGCTACGAGTGCATGGACCTGATGCCGATCGAGGCGATCAACGATCGTTCGGCACTTTCCGCCATGCCGCCACTTCTCAAAGGTTATCTGCGCCTCGGTGCACGGTTCGGAGAAGGCTGCGTCGTGGACCGCGATTTCGGCACCACGGACGTTCTGGTCGTCCTGCCCGTGGAAGCGATCTCCCAACGTTACATCAATTATTACGGTCCGGACGCACAACGCTTTGCGGGCTGAGGCGCGATCGGACGCTTACTTCAACCGCCAGCATTATGGGCGGCGATCGCCGCCATATTGACGATGTCAGAGTCCTTGGCGTTGAGGGGAACAATCTGCACTGGCTTGTTGAGGCCCACGAGCAGGGGCCCTATCACGGTCGAGCCGCCAAGTTCCTGCAGCATCTTGGTGGAGATGGATGCCGAGTGGAAAGCCGGCATGACAAGCACATTCGCTGGACCTGAAAGGCGGCAGAAGGGATATTGCCGCATCAGGCGCGGGTTGAGCGCCACATCGGCGGCCATCTCGCCGTCATACTCGAAATCGACACGCCGCTTGTCCAGGATCTTCACCGCCTCCTGGACGCGCTCCGAGCGCTCGCCCGGTGGATGGCCGAAAGTGGAATAGGCGAGCATGGCCACACGCGGTTCGTAGCCCATGCGGCGGGCAAAGCCGGCCGCCTCCTCTGCTATGTCGGCAATCTGCTCGGAATCGGGCATGTCATGCACCGCCGTATCGGCGACGATCACCGTGCGGCCGCGACAGAGCGCGATCGAGGCGCCGATGACGCGATGACCGGGCTTGGCGTCAATCACGCGGCTTATGTCTGCAAGCGCCGTCGAGTAGTTGCGCGTCACCCCTGTCACCACAGCGTCGGCATCGCCCAGGGCAACCATGCAGGCAGCGAAATGATTGCGGTCGTTGTTGATCAGACGCTGACAATCGCGGAAGAGAAAGCCTTTTCGCTGCATCCTCTCATAGAGATAATCGGCATAGACACCATTTCGGCGCGATAATCTGGCATTGATGATCTCAATGCCGGGTTTCGACAGATCGACACCGGCGTTGCGGGCGTTTTCCCTGATCACGTCGTCGCGGCCGAGCAGGATCGCGGTTCCAAGCCGCTGGTTCACATAGGCCACCGCGGCGCGCATGACCTGTTCTTCCTCGCCTTCGGCGAAGACGACGCGCTTCGGCTCCCGGCGCACGCGGTCATAGATACGCTGCAATGTCGAGGCGATCGGGTCGCGGCGTGCCGACAGCTCATTGGCATATTTTTCGAAATCGAGGATCGGCCGGCGCGCCACACCGGAATCCATTGCTGCCTTCGCCACCGCCACCGGCACGGCCGATATCAGACGCGGATCGAAGGGTACCGGAATGATGTAGTTCGGCCCGAAGCGCGGTCGGTTGCCCTGATAGGCAGCCGCCACGTCATCAGGCACATCCTGCCGGGCAAGAGCGGCGAGTGCTTCAGCGGCCGCGATCTTCATATGTTCGTTGATCGTGGTCGCCCGCACGTCGAGCGCGCCGCGGAAGATGTAGGGGAAGCCGAGCACATTGTTGACCTGGTTCGGATAGTCCGAACGGCCCGTCGCCATGATGGCGTCGGTGCGGATCTCGGCGACCTCCTCCGGCGTGATCTCCGGATCGGGATTGGCCATGGCGAAGATGATGGGATTCTTCGCCATGGACTGCACCATGGCCGAGGTCAGCGCACCCTTGGCGGAGAGACCGAAGAAGACATCCGCGCCATCGAGCGCGTCTGCAAGCGTGCGGGCCTCTGTTTCTACGGCATGGGCAGACTTCCACTGGTTCATGCCCTCTTCGCGGCCCTTGTAGACGACGCCCTTGGTGTCGCAAAGAATGACATTCTGCGGGGCGAAGCCCATCGCCTTGACGAGTTCGATGCAGGCTATGCCGGCAGCGCCTGCGCCGTTGCAGACGAGCCTGGTCGACTTCATGTCGCGGCCGGTGACCTCCAGCGCATTGATCAATCCCGCGACCGCTATGATCGCGGTGCCGTGCTGGTCGTCATGGAAAACCGGAATATCCATCAGCTCGCGAAGGCGCTGCTCGATGATAAAGCAGTCCGGTGCCTTGATATCCTCCAGGTTGATGCCTCCGAAAGAAGGACCGAGATAGCGAACGCAATTGATGAAGGCGTCGACATCCTGTGTGTCGACCTCGAGATCGATGGAATCGACGTCGGCGAAGCGCTTGAAGAGCACTGACTTGCCTTCCATCACTGGCTTCGACGCCAGGGCGCCGAGATTGCCGAGGCCGAGAATGGCCGTGCCGTTGGAGATAACGGCGACGAGATTGCCTCGTGTCGTATAGTCGAAGGCGCGGCTCGGATCCTCCGCGATCGCCTTGACCGGCACCGCCACGCCCGGAGAATAAGCCAGTGACAGATCGCGTTGGGTCGCCATAGGCTTGGTCGGATTGATCTCCAGCTTGCCCGGGCGGCCGAGCGCATGGAAATCAAGTGCCTCCTGCTCGCTCACGGAAGGACCGGGATCGTCATGCATGTGTTTCGCAGCCATGTGCTTCGTTATTCCTTCCCTGAGCGTGTTCTTGTGGAGTTCTGCCGCCGGAAAGGGAATAAGGCTACACTTTCGCCACGTAAATCGCCAAGCAGGGTAAAACTGTTCTTTTTCACCGGGTGCGCTCCTTGAACGACGAAACACCAATGCGTCGGAATGCAGCCAGGCCCGCCGGTGCGGCGGCGAATGGCGCAACGCCGATGATGGAGCAGTATCTCGATATCAAGTCGGCAAACCCGGATTCGCTGCTCTTCTACCGAATGGGCGATTTTTACGAGCTATTCTTCGAGGATGCCGAAGTCGCTAGCCGCGCATTGGGCATAACGCTCACAAAGCGGGGCAAGCATCTGGGGGAAGACATTCCCATGTGCGGGGTGCCGGTGCATGCTGCGGATGACTATCTGCAAAAGCTGATCGCCCTTGGCCACCGGGTCGCCGTCTGCGAACAGATTGAAGATCCGGCAGAAGCAAGGAAGCGAGGTTCCAAATCCGTCGTGCGCCGCGATGTGGTGCGGCTGGTGACGCCCGGCACGATCACCGAGGAAAAGCTTCTGGAACCATCGGAAGCCAATTATCTGATGTCGCTGGGCAGGGTGAAGGGAAGCATCGGCCAGCAGCTCGCGCTTGCCTGGATCGACATATCCACCGGCAATTTCCGTGTGGCGGAGACCCGCGCCGACCGGCTGCTCGCGGATATTATGCGGATCGATCCGCGCGAGCTGATCGTGGCAGAGCCCGTATTCCACGACCTTGATCTGCGGCCCGTCTTCGATATGCTTGGGCGGATTGTCAGTCCGCAGCCGCCGAGCTTCTTCGATTCGGCCAGCGCCGAGATGCGGCTTTCGCGCTTTTTCGGAGTGGCAACGCTTGACGGTTTCGGCCGCTTCTCGCGTGCCGAGCTTTCAGCGATCTCCGGCGCGGTCGCCTATGTGGAAAAGACACAGAAGGCCGAACGTCCGCCCCTCGGCCGGCCTGAACGTGATGAGGATGGCGCCAGCCTTTTCATCGATCCGGCCACTCGGGCCAATCTCGAACTTATCAGGACCATGTCGGGCAGCCGTGAAGGCAGCCTGTTCAAGTCGATCGACCGTACGGTCACCGGTTCAGGTGGCCGGCTCCTGGCGGAGCGGCTGATGTCGCCCCTGACCGATCCCGGTGAGATCAATACGCGGCTCGATTCCGTTGGCTTCCTGATAGCGGAACCGGAATTGCGGGACCGGCTGCGGGCGGCGTTGAAGAGCGCACCCGATCTGGCGCGCGCCCTTTCGCGCCTGGCCCTCAACCGAGGCGGTCCGCGCGATCTCGGAGCCTTGAGGAACGGCTTCGCTGCCGCAAAAGAGATCGAAACTCTCTTCACCGGACAGCATTTGCCGGCTGAACTCGCCGCCGCATTCGAGGCGATCCGCGCTCTACCGGCAGTGCTTTCGGCACATCTTGAGGCTGCCCTTGCCGACGAATTGCCGCTGATGAAGCGCGATGGCGGTTTTGTCCGCCAGGGCTATGACGCGGAACTCGACGAGATGCGCGCGCTTCGTGACCAGTCGCGGCGCGTGATTGCGGGGATGGAACGCGATCTGGTGGAGGAAACGGGCATCCGTTCGCTCAAGATTCGGCACAATAACGTGCTAGGCTACTACATTGAGGTAACTGCCAACAACAGCGCCGTCATGACCGGAACCGATGCGGCGCGCGCCCGCTTCATTCACCGGCAGACCATGGCGAGCGCCATGCGCTTTACCACGACAGAGCTGGCGGATCTCGAAACCAAGATCGCCAATGCGGCCGACAGGGCGTTGAGAATCGAACTCGAAATCTTCGATCGGCTCTTGGCGGAGGCAGTCGCGGAGGCGGACGCGATCCGCGCAGGCGCGCAGGCGCTTGCTGTGATCGATGTGGCCGCCGCATTGGCCGTCCTGGCGGAGAGCGAGGATTATTGTCGTCCGGCGGTCGATGACAGCCTCGATTTCCAGGTCGAGGGAGGGCGGCATGCCGTCGTCGAGCAGTCGCTGCGCAAGCAGCTGGCAGAACCTTTTGTGGCCAATGATTGCGATCTGTCGCCTGCCGAGGGCCAGAAACATGGGGCTATCTGGCTGCTGACCGGCCCCAATATGGGCGGTAAATCGACTTTCCTGCGCCAGAACGCGCTGATCGCCATCCTCGCCCAGGCAGGTTCCTACGTGCCTGCACGCAGTGCGCGTCTCGGCGTGGTTGACAAGCTTTTCAGCCGGGTCGGCGCATCGGACGATCTCGCTCGTGGGCGCTCCACTTTCATGGTGGAAATGGTCGAGACGGCTGCGATCCTCAATCAGGCCACCGACCGCTCCCTGGTCATACTGGACGAGATCGGGCGCGGAACGGCGACCTTCGACGGGCTTTCCATCGCTTGGGCGGCGGTCGAGTATCTGCATGAGAAGAACCGCTGCCGCGCACTTTTCGCCACCCATTTCCACGAGATGACAGCGCTGGTCGAAAAACTGCCTCGTCTCGCCAATGTCACCATGCGGGTCAAGGAATGGGAAGGCGAAGTCGTTTTCCTGCACGAGGTCGGGCGGGGTGCGGCGGACCGCTCCTACGGCATACAGGTCGCCCGTCTCGCCGGCCTGCCGAACGCTGTCGTGGAGCGCGCCCGCGAAGTGCTGCATCAGTTGGAAGAAGGCGAGACCTCAGGCAAGGCCGCAAGACTTGTTGACGACCTGCCGCTTTTCAGCGTGGCTGTGAAACGCGAGCCATCCAAGCCGCAATCCAATGATGCGTTGGTGCAAGCAATATTTGAACTCCAGCCCGACGAAATGACGCCGCGCGAGGCACTGGAGGCCCTTTATCGGCTCAAGGCGTTGACGGCGAAGAATCGCTAGGCAACGCAAGCACCGTCACTTGCCGAACAGGACTTAGAACGGCTCTAGATCAGCCAATCGAGCGTATCGAAAAGATTGGCCAAAAGGCTGACTTCCGGCACCTCGTCAAGCTCATAGGCACGGATGTAATCGATCTGCATCTCGGCCGGCACGGCCAGCCCATCATCAGGTTCTCCGGCTGGGCCTCCTATTGCAAGGTTTACCAGCATATACATGGGATCGTGCATGTCGGAAGGGGTCTCAGCGCGGGCGACTGCCACGTCGTCGAAATACCAGACAAGCTCATCTTCCGTCCAAAGGACGCCATAGGTGTGGAAACCTTCCGTATCTGAAACATTGATGGCAGACGAGACCATCGTATGGCTGCCGGTTTCATTCGTGTGCGCCGTCATGTGGATCGTATTCGGGTCCTGCCCCCTCATCTCCACCACATCGATTTCAGGGGGCCATGAGCCGTCTGCGGGAAGAAGCCAGAAGGCCGGCCAGGCCCCCTGGTTTTCCGGCATGTCGGCCCGCATTTCGAAATAGCCGTAGGTCTGTGAGAAGGAATGATAGGTTGTCAGCAGACCCGATGTGTATTCATAGTTGTTGATGAGCGGCTTGATCTCGTCGGGGGTCGGGGCTGCGGTGATCGTCAGAACGCCATTCTCGACGCTGAACGGATTGACAGAGCTCGTCGGCCCGTAATTGGCGTCGATGTACCATTGAAGCTCGCTGTTCCCGCTCAGCGTGCTTCCATTCGGCGCTCCCCACCAGAAATTGGAATCCCACCGACCGCTCTCGCCATCCCACAGGCTGAGCGTGTTGAAGTGCTCCGCAAAGGACAGGGACATTGCAGATCTGTCCAAGGGCAATTCGAACTGATCGGCCTGGAACTGATCAATGGTCGTGTCCTTGAACACCAGGATCTCGCCTACCCCAAGATCAAGTCGTACATCCGATCCGACTTGGGTCATCCGGTCCTGGACCGCGTCGAACGAATTCCATCCGTATCCGTCGAGGCGAACTCTGTCGGTCGTTTCAAAGTCGAAGATCAGGTCGCTGCCATTGCCCTTTGAAACGACGAAAATGTCGGCTCCGCCACCGCCGATGAGAACATCATTCCCGCTGCCGCCGTCCAGCGTCTGCTGGCCGGATCCACCCTTGATGATGTTGTCCGCTGCATTACCAAAGGCATAGCGCCCGCTGCCCGTGACGGTAAGGTTCTCGAAATTATCCGGGAGCCTGGTGCTCATCCAGGTGACGATGGTGTCGACACCCTCTCCGGGATCTTCGGCGGCCCTGTTGATCGGCGAATAGAGGTAGTAGATATCATCGCCAGCCCCACCGTACATGGTCACGTCGACACTGCTGTCTCCCCAAAGGGAATCGTTGTCGGGGGTGCCGTATAATTGCGGGCCGGAATTTGTTGCCGAGAAGTGATTGATGGATGTATCGCTATAGTAGAGATTGACGCCTCTGGCGTTGGCGACCGTCTTCATCAAATAATTCCCCTGCTCGTAATTTCCTCCCGCGCTTAGGTTAACATTCAAACCGGGTGTCCGCGATCGCTTCTCGTTAACGTTATGCTACATGATGTTACGCTGTCTTTTGCGGCCAAAAGCTTCTTCCATCGCCGCATTGCCCCAGTTGAGCCGCCGGGCGGCCTTGAAGACAAGCCCCTGACTTCGCGTGACAAGACGCTCTTGCCGGGCGCGCGCGACATGGCACGAAAAATGACATTATCGGGTGTAGCCAACGGGCAAGTATCGCGATGAGAGCAAGGAGCGGTGATTTGCGCGCCGGCGGTGATCAGCCGCGCGCGGACACCAAGGATGCGCTGCCAGCCGCCTGGCGTGCCCGGCTCAATGTCAGCGCCGAGGCCGTTTCGCATGGGAGCAAAACGCGCTATAGACCCCGCCTGAAACAAAGCGACTGCCGGAAATGGCCAAGATTCCCCTCAAGCTCGACCAGATAATAGATGGCGCGGCCCTGCGTAACGACCTGACGGAACTTGCAACTGCCGTCGGCAGCAACTCTGCCGGCATCCGCGCCAAGGTGCTGCAGCTTCTGAAGCAACGCGTGGCTGACGGCCGCAGGACGGCGGAAGCCATGCTGATGGAGGACGGCGGCGGCACGGCCTGCGCAGTGCGGTTATCCCATCTCATGGATGAAGTGATCGGCGCGTTGCACGACTTTACCGCCAGCCATGTCTACCGGTCGGACAATCCCTCGTCGGCCGAGCGCATGGCGGTGGTGGCCGTCGGCGGTTATGGTCGCGGCACGCTGGCACCCGGTTCCGACATCGACCTGCTCTTCGTCCTGCCCTACCGGCAGACGCCTTGGAGCGAACAAATCATCGAATACATGCTCTACATATTGTGGGACATGGGCTTCAAGGTCGGTCATGCCACTCGCAACATAGACGAATGCCTTCGCCACGCGCGTACCGACATCACCATCCGCACCGCGGTTCTGGAAGCCCGCTATATCTGCGGCGACGAGGCACTGCATGAGGAATTGGTCCGCCGGTTCGACGAGGAGGTAGTGAAGGACACCGGCTCGGAATTCATCCAGGCAAAGCTCGCCGAGCGCGACGACCGACACGCCAAGGTCGGCGAAAGCCGCTATCTCGTGGAGCCCAATGTGAAGGACGGCAAGGGTGGCCTGCGCGACCTCCACACACTCTTCTGGATCGGCAAATATTACTACCGCGTGCGCACCAGCGAGGAGCTGGTCGACAAGGGCGTCTTCACGCGCAGGGAATATTTGCAGTTTCGCAAGGCCGAGGATTTCCTGTGGGCCGTGCGCTGCCACATGCATTTTTTGACCGGCAAGGCGGAGGAAAGGCTGCATTTCGATATCCAGCGCGATATCGCTGAACGGCTCGGCTATACCGGCCATCCCGGGCTGTCGGCGGTCGAGCGCTTCATGAAGCACTACTTCCTGACTGCCAAGACCGTCGGCGATCTGACGCGCATCTTCTGCGCCGCTCTGGAGGAAGAGCATGCGAAGCATGTGCCGGGCTTCAACCGGATCTTCCTGACTTTCTCGCGTCGCAAGCGCAAGCTTGCCGGCACCAGCGATTTCGTCATCGATAACCATCGCATCAATGTCGCCGATGACGGCGTGTTCGAGCGCGATCCGGTGAACCTGCTGCGGCTGTTCTGGTTTGCCGACAGGCATGGGCTGGAATTTCATCCCGACGCGCTGAAGCTGCTCACGCGCTCATTGAACCTGATCGACCGCAATCTGCGGCGCGACAAGGAGGCGAACCGCCTGTTCATGGACGTGCTTACCTCGGAGCGCGATCCCGAGCTCAACATGCGGCGCATGAACGAAGCCGGCGTGCTGGGCAAGCTCATCCCCGATTTCAACAAGGTCGTGGCGATGATGCAGTTCAACATGTACCACCACTACACGGTGGATGAGCATTTGATCCGCTGCATTGGGGTATTCTCGGAGATGGAGCACGGCGAGGCGGAGAAGATCCATCCGCTGTCGCATTCGCTGATGCCGTCTATTCGACCATGGCGCAAGGTGCTCTATACGGCGCTTCTGCTGCATGACATCGCCAAGGGCCGGCCGGAGGATCACTCTGAAGCTGGCGCTCGGATCGCCCGCAGGCTTTGTCCGCATATGGGCTTCGATGCCGCCGAGACCGAATTGATCGCCTGGCTGGTGGAGCAGCATCTGACCATGTCCATGACGGCGCAGACGCGCGACCTGAACGACCGCAAGACGATTCAGGACTTTGCCGATATCGTGCAATCCGTGGAACGTCTGAAGCTGCTTCTAGTGCTGACGGTCTGCGATATACGCGGCGTCGGCCCCGGCGTCTGGAACGGCTGGAAGGGGCAGCTCTTGCGCAGTCTCTATTTCGAGACGGAACTGCTTCTGACCGGCGGCTTCTCCGAAACCTCGCGGGAGATTCGCACCCGCGAGGCGCGCGAACTGCTCCGCCAGGCACTGGAAGGCTGGCCCGAAGCTGAGCGTGAGGCCTATCTCGGCCTCCACTATCCCAACTATCTGCTCGCCGTCGATCGCAAGGACCAGATACGCCACGCAGAGTTTATCCGTGAGAGCACTGCCGCAAGAAAGCCGCTCTCGACCATGGTCAAGACGCACGAATTCGAGGCGGTTACCGAGATCACGGTGCTGGCGCCGGACCATCCGCGCCTGCTTTCGGTGATCGCCGGCGCCTGCGCGGCGGCTGGGGCCAATATCGTGGACGCGCAGATATTCACGACCACAGACGGCAGGGCGCTCGACACGATCCTTATCAGCCGCGGATTCGATTTCGACGAGGATGAGCGCCGCCGGGCCCAAAGGGTCGGCAGGCTGATCGAGGACGTGCTTTCAGGCAAGTCGTGGCTGCCGGAGATGATAGAGAAACGCACCAAGCCCAAGCGCGGAGCGAAAACCTTTCGCATAGAGCCGCAAGCGGAGATCAGGAACATGCTTTCCAACCGGTTCTCCGTCATCGAGATCGAGGGCCTGGACCGCCCCGGCCTGCTTTCCGAGATCACGGGCACGCTGTCGGATCTCTCGCTCGACATCGCCTCGGCACATATCACCACCTTCGGTGAGAAAGTGATCGATACTTTCTACGTCACCGATCTGACCGGCCAGAAGATCGAAAATCCGTCCAGGCAGGCGGCTATTCGGCGGAGGCTGCTGGAGACGCTCGAAGGCAAGTCAGCAAGGCAGGCCGTCAAGCCCCATGCTGCCGCGGCGGCAGAATGACATCTCCGCAGAGTCCGGCACAGGTCCTTTGACATGAGTCTCGTCAGGAAATTCGCGACTGTTGGTTCCGCCACGCTTGCAAGCCGCATCCTCGGCTTCTCGCGCGAGGCGTTGATGGCCGCTGCGCTTGGCGCAGGGCCGATCGCCGATGCCTTCTATGCCGCCTTCCGCTTTCCCAACCTCTTCCGCAGGCTTTTCGCCGAGGGAGCCTTCAATGCGGCCTTCGTGCCGCTGTTCGCCAAGGAGATAGAGGCGAACGGTACCGACGGCGCGAAGCGCTTCTCCGAGGAGGTCTTCGGCGTTCTCTTCACGGTATTGCTGGGTCTGACCATCATCATGGAACTGGCGATGCCGTTCCTCGTACGCACCATCATCGCGCCGGGATTCGCCTCCGATTCCGACAAGTTCTCGACCACGGTCGTCTTGTCGATGATCATGTTCCCTTATCTCATGTGCATGTCTCTGACGGCCATGATGAGCGGTATCCTCAATTCGCTTCAGCGTTATTTTGCCGCCGCCATAGCGCCGGTCTTCCTCAATATCATTCTCATAGGCGTGCTCGCTTATGCGCTGTGGAGCGGGCGCGATGCGCTGACGGTCGGCTACGACATCTCCTGGGGCGTTCTGGCGGCCGGCATACTGCAATTGCTGATCGTGATGATCTCCGTGCGAAAGGCGGGCATCAGGATCCAGATCCGCCGGCCGCGGCTGACTCCGAACGTGAA
The DNA here is from genome assembly GCF_007829525.1 of Mesorhizobium sp. J18. Lineage (GTDB taxonomy): Bacteria > Pseudomonadota > Alphaproteobacteria > Rhizobiales > Rhizobiaceae > VLJP01. The sequence goes on along the minus strand of NZ_VLJP01000056.1, from coordinate 44,746 downwards.
GCGCCTTTTGGTGCTTGCCTTTCCCGCCGCCATCACTGGTGGCATCACTCAGATCAACCTCGTCATCGGGCAGATGATTGCATCCGGCAAGGAAGGAGCGATCGCCGTCCTGCAATATGCCGATCGTGTCTACCAGCTTCCGCTCGGGGTCGTCGGCATAGCGGTCGGCGTCGTGCTCCTGCCGGAACTCGCACGGGCCTTGAAGGCCGGGCATATGCGCGAGGCATCCAACCTGCAGAACCGCTCGGTCGAGTTTGCGCTGTTCCTGACATTGCCGGCTGCGGCGGCCCTTCTGGTCATGTCGGAGGAGATCGTCCGCGTGCTCTATGAGCGCGGGGCGTTCGGCGTGGAAACGACCGGCAAGGTTGCGGGCGCGCTGGCGATCTTCGGTCTCGGTCTTCCAGCCTTTGTTCTCATAAAGGCTTTCACGCCCGGTTTCTTCGCCCGCGAGGATACGCGCACCCCGATGATTTTCGCCGGTGTGGCAGTGGCAGTGAACGTGGCGCTGGCGTTGACACTCTTCCCGACCATGGCTGAAGCAGGCATCGCAACCGCGGAATCGACGGCCGGATGGGTCAATGCAATGCTGCTTTTGACGACTCTCATGCGGCGAGGCCACTGGGGAAGCGACCGTGCGCTCCTGAAACGTATACCGTTGCTCGTCTTGTCCGCAGCGGTCATGGCGGTTGGCCTGCACTTCGCGTTGGACGCTGTTTCGGCGCAACTGGCCCCTTCGGCGCCGCTGCTTATGCAGATTGCCACATTGGCCGTTCTGATCGCCGGTGCCATGGTTGTTTATTTCGGCATGGCATTCGCAACGGGCGGGGCCGACATCGGCATGATCCGACGCAACCTGAAACGCAAGCCGGGCGCCGGGAGTGCAGCAGGCGAAACCCAGCCGGGAGACTGATTGCGCAAAATCCTGCCCCTTGCACCTTTCGAATGGGTCGTCCATAAGCGCAACCGCATCATCGGCCGTCAAGGCGTTTAAACTGTCATTCCGGAACACCTGATGTCCTCGTTCAAGCCTCTCGTCTTTTCCGGCGTCCAGCCGACCGGCAATCTGCATCTTGGCAATTATCTCGGTGCCTTGCGCAACTTTGTCGCGCTCCAGGCGAGCCATGATTGCATCTATTGTGTGGTCGACATGCATTCGCTGACGGCAACGCTGGTGCATGACGATCTGGTCGATCAGACACGCTCGATCACGGCTGCCTTCCTGGCAAGCGGCATCGATCCGAAGAAGCATATCGTCTTCAACCAGAGCCGGGTGCCGCAGCATGCGGAACTCGCCTGGATTTTCAACTGCGTAGCGCGCATCGGGTGGATGAACCGCATGACGCAGTTCAAGGACAAGGCCGGCAAGGATCGCGAGAACGCATCGCTTGGCCTGCTCGCCTATCCGAGTCTCATGGCGGCGGATATTCTGGTCTACCGGGCGACCCATGTTCCGGTTGGCGACGACCAGAAGCAGCATCTCGAACTGACCCGGGACATTGCGCAGAAATTCAACAATGATTTTTCGGCCCGTATCGCGGAACTCGGCTACGGAACGGAGATGAAGGTCGGCGAAGAGGTGGTGAACGGCTTTTTTCCGTTGACCGAACCCCTGATCGAGGGGCCGGCGACCCGGGTCATGAGCCTACGCGACGGGACGAAGAAAATGTCGAAGTCCGATCCGTCGGATCTTGCGCGTATTAACCTGACCGACGATGCGGATGCCATCGCCAGGAAGATCAAGAAAGCGAAGACCGATCCCGAGCCGCTTCCCTCAGAGTTGCAAGGGCTGGAGAACCGGCCGGAGGCGCAGAACCTCGTCGGCATCTACGCTGCTTTGGCCGAATGTTCGCGCGAAGATGTGATCGCGGAATTCGGCGGGCAGCAGTTTTCCGTCTTCAAACCGGCGCTCGCCGAGCTTGCGGTTGAAAAACTCAGTCCCATCGCTGCCGAAATGCGGCGAATCCAGGCCGACCCGGCTTATATTGATGGAATTCTGCGCGATGGCGGCGAACGCGCGGGGGCGCTTGCCGAGGAAACCATGAAGAAGGTGCATGAGATCGTAGGTCTTCTTACCAATTAAGCAGGCCTGTACTCACCATGCCCTACCTTGCCCAAAACCCTCCCGGGTGGCAGATTGCGCTCCGGCGAGCATGATGCATGCCGGCTGAACAGGACATGTGAATGGTCTCAAAACGACTGAGCCGGGAAGCCGGTCACCGCCGCAAGTTCCTCGCGATCATCGACGAGACGCCTGAATGCGAGCGGGCCGTGGCTTATGCCGCGCGGCGTGCCAAGTCGACCAATGGGGCCGTCGTGCTTCTCTTCGTGATCGAACCCGGCGACTTTCAACATTGGCTCGGTGTGGAACAGATCATGCGCGAGGAGTCTACGGCCGCCGCGCAGGCGGCACTCGATTCCCACGCCGCCAAGATCCGCGAGACGATAGGTATCGAATCCGAGTTGGTGGTCCGCGAAGGCAAGGCGACCGAGGAAATTCACAAACTGATCGAGGAAGATCAGGACATCGCCATTCTCGTTCTGGCCGCCGGCAATTCGAAGGAGGGACCGGGACCGCTCGTTTCCTCGATCGCCGGCAAGGGCGCTGCCTTCCCTATTCCTGTCACGGTAGTTCCGCATAACCTTACAGACGAAGAGATCGAAAGTCTCGCTTGAATGGCGTTCTGATCGCCACTATTTTAGAACAATTCCAAGAAACATGATGGAGAACCGCTGAGATGTTCATCCAGACCGAATCCACCCCCAATCCCGCAACGCTGAAGTTCCTGCCGGGACGGGTGGTGCTGGAGGAAGGCACGGCGGATTTCCGCGACGCCGAAACTGCCCGGGCGGCCTCTCCCCTTGCCGGACGTCTGTTCGAAGTACCCGGCGTGATCGGCGTTTTCTTCGGCTACGATTTCGTGACGGTTACCAAGGACGGAGCCGACTGGCAGCACCTGAAGCCGGCCATTCTTGGCACGATCATGGAGCATTTCATGTCGGGCCAGCCAGTCATGAGCACGAGCGAAGGTGAGAAGAACGCTTCCGAAAGCGGCGAGTTTTATGACGAAGCCGACGAGGAACTGGTCATGACGATCAAGGAGCTCCTCGATACGCGGGTCCGCCCGGCTGTTGCGCAAGATGGCGGTGATATCACTTTCCGCGGTTACGAGAACGGTACCGTATTCCTGCATATGAAGGGCGCCTGCGCGGGTTGCCCGTCTTCGACGGCCACTCTGAAGCACGGTATCCAGAATTTGCTCCATCACTTCCTGCCGGAAGTGCAGCATGTGGAGCAGGTCAACTAGGCGTCCAACGAAAGACGTCGAGGGAAAGACAAAGAAAAAACCGGGCCGCGTGCCCGGTTTTTTCTTGGGTCGTCAGTGGTTGCCTAGACGGTTCCCTTGCCTGATCTGCTATTTGACGATCACTTTGGCGCCGACTTTCGCTCGCTCATAGAGATCGATGATGTCCTGATTTATCAGCCGGATGCAGCCGGAAGACATGGCTTTGCCGATCGAATTCCATTCCGGCGTGCCATGCAGGCGGTAACCGGTGTCGCCGCTTTTATTGAAGAGATAAAGAGCGCGGGCGCCAAGCGGATTGTTCAGGCCAGGTGGCATGCCGCCGCGCCATTTGGCAAGTTCCGGTTGGCGGCCAATCATCTGCTCGGGTGGTGTCCAGGTGGGCCATTCCCGCTTCATGGCAACGCGCGCCACACCCTTCCATTCAAAGCCTTCACGCCCAACCCCGATGCCGTAGCGGACCGCCTTGTCGTCCTCGAGTATGAAATAGAGGAACTTTTCACGCGTATCGACGATGATGGTGCCCGGCTTCTCGTCCGTCTTGTAGTTGACGATCTGTCGATGATACTGCTTCGGGACCTTGTAGATCGGGATGCTGGGGAGATGATAGCCGGCATCTTTGCGCGAACCGTAATCGGAGGAGAAGATCCGATATGTGCCGCCGCTCATACAGCCAGCAAGTGTCGTCGCGAGCCCCACAGCAGCGACAATAAGTAAAGTCCTAAGCTTCATGAAAAGATCTCGACCCCAGCTCCGATAGTCTGCGCGCTCAAATCAAGCCGCATTTTAGCCACCATTCTTAGATGTGCCTTCCGCTACTTGCCAAGCCAGATCGTATCCTGAGGCAGCCAAAGAACACCGTTGGTGTCGCATTATTGCAATTGAGCAACAGAATTACGAAATGGTGGCTCGCAATTCGAGCATTTGCGCAAGATTTCGGCCAGGGACGAGGACGCGAAGGATGAATGTTGGAAATGCAGCCGCCCGCTCCGGTCTGCCGGCAAAGACGATTCGTTATTATGAGGACGTCGGACTCATCACGCCCGCTCGTGCAGAGAATGGCTATCGCGACTACTCCCCCGAGGACATACATAGGCTGACCTTCCTGCGCCGTGCCCGCGGATTGGGATTCTCCATCGAGGAGTGCCGGCAGCTGATGGCGCTCTATCGAGATAAGTCGCGCGCCAGCCATGACGTGCGTAAGATCGCGATATCCCATGTCGACGCCATCAACGCAAAAATTCGCGAACTGGAATCCATGCGCACGACGCTGGAGCGGCTGATCAGGGCCTGCCACGGAGACGAGCGGCCGGACTGCCCGATCCTGGACGACATTGCCGGGCAAGCTTAGCGGTTCAAATTCCCGCTGTCCGATGGCATTGTCGAGCCATGCCGATCATCTCTCCGATTCCTCTCAATCCGCTCGCCGATGGCAGGCAGTCCGAACGCGCCATGGTGATCAGACGCGGCGTCCAGCGCTTGCTCATGGAGATGGGCGCGGCCATCCTTCCGGAACTGCCGCTCGCCACCGGCCGGCGCGCCGATCTCGTGGCGTTGACCCGCAAGGGAGACATCTGGATCATCGAGATAAAATCCTCGATCGAGGATTTCCGCGTCGACCGGAAATGGCCTGAATATCGCCTGCATTCCGACCGTTTCTTCTTTGCGACGCATCCCGACGTGCCGTCCTCCATTTTTCCGGAGGAGTGCGGCTTCATCCTTTCGGACGGCTATGGTGCGGAAATCATGCGCGAGGCTCCGGAGCATCGCCTTCCGGCCGCGACGCGAAAGGCCCTCATGTTGCGCTTTGCGCGTGCCGGAGCGGCAAGGCTGACTGCAGCCGAGATCGCCGGCATACCGATCCCTTCGCTGGAGGGCGAGGGTGATTAACGCGGCGCGCGTTTGGCCAGGATGCGCTGCAGGGTGCGGCGGTGCATGTTGAGCCGTCGCGCAGTTTCGGAAACATTGCGGTCGCACATTTCATACACACGCTGGATATGTTCCCATCGGACGCGATCGGCCGACATCGGGTTTTCGGGCGGAGCGGCCTTCTCTCCCGGCAGACGCGTCAGCGCCGCATAGATATCGTCCGCATCGGCCGGCTTGGAAAGATAATCCACTGCGCCAAGCTTCACGGCCGTGACGGCAGTGGCGATGTTGCCATAACCGGTAAGAATGATCGTGCGGGAGTCCTTGCGCCTTTCGCGGATTGCCGCGACCACATCAAGACCATTGCCGTCGCCGAGCCGCATGTCGACCACCGCATATGCGGGCGCCGCAGCGCGGGCCTTTGCGATCGCCTCGTCTACGCTTTCGGCGGTATCGACGAGGAAACCCCTGCTCTCCATTGCCCGGGCCAGCCGCGTAAGAAAGGGGCGGTCATCGTCTACGATAAGCAGGGAGCGATCCTCGCCCAGCACATCCTCTGCCTGTTCTTCTGCTTCACTCATCATTTTTCGCTCGCTTCTCCTTCATGCTTTTATCCGAAATCCTTCGTATTTCCAGATTGTCCGAGCTTTCCGATTCAGCCCCGTAACTATGGGGGGCGAGGAATTCGTCCCGAGGCCAGGTAACTTCCACCGTCGCGCCCATGCCTTCACCGCCTGCATTGCCGAAACGCAAGGTGGCCCCTGACCTTTCAAGCAGCGTCTTGGCGATGAAAAGCCCAAGACCCAACCCGCCGCCGCTGCTTGTCGCTGCCGATCTCTTGGACATATAGGGTTCGCCAATGCGATCCAAAATCTCCGCTGGAAAACCGGGCCCGTCGTCAATGATCGTCAGGCCCACCGTTGTCGAATCCCATCGCCAATGGATCGTCACCGCTTCACGGGCGAAATCCACCGCGTTCTCTACGAGGTTGCCGAGTCCATAGATGACACCGGGATTTCGCCGCCCCACCGGCTCCGGCCCGCTGGTGACGCTGGGCGCAAGCCTGATCTCGATGCCGAAATCGCGATGCGGTGCCACCACCTCCTCGATCAGCGAAGTGAAGGGCAGACGGGCCATATGCGCCTCGCCTTCGCTGGAAAGGCTTGTCAGCTGCTTCAGGATTTCGCGGCAGCGCTCGCTTTGCGTGCGAAGCAGCGTGACATCTTCGCGAAACCGCGAGTCGCTGCCGAGCGCCCGCTCCATCTCGCGCGCCACCAGTGCGATTGTTGCAAGCGGGGTTCCCAGTTCGTGAGCCGCGGCAGCAGCTAGACCGTCGAGCGCGGAGATATGCTGCTCGCGCTGCAGAACGAGTTCCGTGGCGGAGAGCGCATCCGCGAGAAGCCGCGCCTCCTCCGCTACCCGATAGGCATAGACACCCGTGAAGGCAATGCTCGATACGACAGCGATCCAGATGCCCGCCACGTAAAGATAAGGCATTGCAATTTCGGTTCCCGGAAACCAGGGCAAAGGCAGGTGGAAGAAGGCGAGGATACTGACCAGCGCGACCACCAGGAACCCGAGAAGCGCGGTGAGGTGGAGCGGCAACGACGTTGCGGAAATGACTACCGGAACGGCCATCAGTAACGCGAAGGGATTGGTCAGCCCGCCCGTCATGAACAAGAGGCCGGCAAGCTGCAGGGCGTCGAAGGTCAGGATGCCGAGAGCGGCGAAAGGCTGCAGCCGGTAGGTCGCGGGATAGCGGAAGGTCAGATAAAGATTGAGCCAGGCGGAAGCGGCGATCAGCACGAAACATGGCCCGACCGGCAGCGGGAACGCGATCCAATAGGCCACTACAAGGACGGCAGCGCTCTGGCCGATGATTGCCAGCCAGCGGAGGCGGATCAGCGTATTCAGCCTGAGATTGTGGCTGTGTCGCGGATAGGACGGGCGCAATTCTTCCAGCATGACCGGTATATGCGCGACCGATCGTTCAGGGCCAAGTGTTATTTTCCGCGCGGCTTGGCCCGGTTTGTCGCCGTTGCAGTGGCTGGATCCTCGGGCCAGACATGCTTGGGGTAACGGCCGCGCATGGCGGCGCGCACATCGGCCCAGGAACCCCGCCAGAAGCCTGGCAGGTCGAGGGTCGTCTGGATGGGCCTTTGGGCGGGCGACAGGAGCTCCAGCTTCAGCGGCGTGTTTTCGCCGATGGTCGGATGCTGCCTGAGCCCGAAGACTTCCTGCACACGAATGGCCAGGACCGGCCCCTCCGCCTCGTAGCGGATCGGCACGCGGCTTCCCGAAGGAGCATCAAAATGCGTCGGCGCGAGCCTTTCGACTGCGCGTTGGCGGTCATGCGGGACAAGCGACATCAGCCCGTTGCGGATTGGCTGCGGGTCCATGCCGGCTATATTTGGACTCCCCGTCAGGAATGGCAGAAGCCAATCTTTGAGGCTGTCCAGAAGGGCGTCGTCGGACATATCGGGCCAGGGTGATCCGATCGTGTCGTGCAGCCAGGCGAGACGCCGCCGCAAACCTTGCGTCTCCCAGTCCCAAGGCAATATGCCCAATCCGTGCCTGCGTATGGCATCGATCACCGCCTGATCGGCCTCGGCGCCCTTCGGCGGCGGCAAGGAAGCTTCCCCGAGCACGATGGCACCCAACCGGTGCGTCTCACGGACCCGAATGCTGCCTCGCTCCGGATCGAAAGAGGTTTCGCGTTTGCTCTGGATGCGGTTTGCAAGCGCGGCGGCTATATCCTCCTCGCCGATCGAGGCAGCCGAAGCGATGCGGGCGTTCTGTGCCCTCCCCTGTAGGTCGGCGACAACCAGATAGGTCTCCTTCGCCAGGGGATCGGCCGCATCGATGACGCCGCCCCGGCCATTGGCAAGGACGAAACGTCCATATTCTCCTCGAGCTTTCGCCACCCGGTCCGGATAGGCATGGATGAGCAGCCTGCCAGCCTCGCTTCGGGCCGTTGCCGACTTTCCCTCGACAGCGGAAGCAGCCATCCTTGCCAATCTTTCGGCCAATTGCCGTGCACCGACGGCGCGCGCCGCACGGTCGCGGCGGAAATTCATCAGTCGCCGGTCGAGATCGACGCTGTTGCCGCCAAGGCCGCGTTCAGTCAGGAGTACTGCCAGTTCCGCCGCGGTTCCGGCATCTCCCCGTTTGGCACCTTCTGTCACCATATGGGCGAGCCGCACCGGCAGAGCGAGGCGCCGCATGGCAGTTCCTGTCTCAGTCAGCCGGCCATCAAGATCGATGGCGTCCAGGTCGAGCAGCAGCTTGCGTGCTTCTTCGAGTGCCGGATCGGGCGGTGGGTCGAGGAAGGCAAGCCTGCGCGGGTCGGTAACCCCAAATGCTGCGCAATCGAGAAGCAGGCCGGAAAGGTCGGCCTCCAGGATCTCCGGCGGCGTGAAGGCCGGTAGTGCCGCTGTCTGTTCCGCTCGCCACAAACGCACTGCAATGCCGGGTGCGGTGCGGCCTGCCCGGCCGGCGCGCTGATCGGCGGAAGCTCGGGAAACGCGAACCGTTTCCAGCCGAGTCAGTCCGGTGGCGGGCTCATATTTCGGCAGGCGCGACAGGCCGCAGTCGACGACGATCGTAACGCCATCAATGGTCACCGAGGTCTCTGCGATGGCCGTCGCCAGCACAACCTTGCGTCGACCGGCCTCGGCCGGCCGGATCGCCGCATCCTGCGCGCGTCCGTCGAGACCGCCGTGGAGTTTCATGACCTCGGTATCGGCAGGCACCCTGCCTTCAAGCAGTTCCCCCGTGCGGTCGATCTCGCGCTGCCCGGGAAGAAAGGCGAGGATGCTGCCCTGTTCCGAAGCAAGCATGTCGCGGACGGCGGTGGCAACAGCCTCCTCGACAGACTGGTCGGGCGACCGCTCCCTGTGGCGTATCTCGACCGGAAAGCTGCGCCCTTTGCTTTCGATCACCGACGCGTTCCCCAGAAGCGACGATATGCGCGCGCCGTCGAGTGTGGCCGACATGACGAGAAGATTGAGGTCCGGCCGCAATGCACCTTGCGCGTCGAGCGCCAGCGCCAGCCCGAAATCGCCGTCCAGGGAGCGCTCGTGGAACTCGTCGAAGATCACGGTCGATATTCCTGAAAGCTCCGGATCGTCGAGGATCATGCGCGAAAGTACGCCTTCGGTTACGACGAGCATCCGCGTCTTTTCCGAAACCTTTCTCTCCATGCGCATGGCGTAACCGACGGTACGGCCAGGCTCTTCGCCGATCAGCGCGGCCATCCGGCGCGCCGCAGCGCGTGCCGCCAGCCGGCGCGGCTCGAGAAGCAGGATCGTGCCGCGGCCCGGCGTCTGCCGGTCGAGGAGCGCCAGCGGCACCAGCGTTGTCTTGCCTGCACCAGGTGGAGCGACCAGCACCGCCTTCTTCTCCACTTCAAGCACATCCAGGAGAGCCGGCAGTGCTTCCCTGACCGGCAGATCGGGCAGGTTGGGCATCATTGCGAACCGACCCGCACAACGTCGCCGCCGGCTGCGGCTGCATCGTCCTCGTCGTGGGTGACGAGGACGACGGGCAGCCGGCTGTCGCGCGCCTTGGCGAAAACCAGTTCGCGTACCTGCTGGCGCAGTTCGGTGTCGAGCCTGGAGAATGGTTCGTCGAGGAGCAGCATGCGCGGGCTGGAGAGCAGAACGCGCGCCAGGGCGACACGCGCCTTCTGGCCGCCGGAAAGCGTGGCCGGGTCGCGTCCGGCCAGCCCCGCAAGGCCGACGCCTTCGAGCGCCTCCTCGACGCGATTACGTCGCTCCTCACGGCCTTTGATCGATGCGGGAATGGCAAAGGCAAGATTGCCGCCGACCGTCATATGCGGAAAAAGCAAGGGGTCCTGGAAAAGGATGCCCGCATGTCGATCCTCGGTTGGCAGATTGGTAAGATCACAACCACCGATCATCACTTTCCCCGAAGCCGAGAAGACAGGATCGAGGAAGCCGCCGATATAGGCCAGCAGGGAAGACTTCCCCGAACCCGATGGCCCCATGAGGGTCAGGACATCGCCGGGTGCCACGCTGCGTGACAGTGCGACGAGCACGCGACCTTCAAGCGCGATCGTTACGCTTTGGAGTTCCAGTCCTTTCTGCGCCATCTTCCGCCATCAGACCCGCATCGCCCGAAAGCGCCGGAATAACAGCGCCGGCACCAGCGTGGCAACGAGAAAGCCCAGCGCCGGCAGAACCATCTGCAGGAAGGCATAGACTCCAATGACACGCCGGTTGCCGCCGGAGGCCAGTGCCACGGCCTCGCTGGTGATGGTCGTGAGACGCCCCGCCCCGATCAGCACGGTCGGCAGATACTGACCGATCGACACGGCGAAGCCGACCGCGGCGGCTGTCAGGATCGCCCGCGTGAGCATGGGCAGGCGAACGCGCAGGAGCCGCACCCATGCCCCTTTGCCCAGCCCTGCCGCGATCGCGTCATAGCGGCGGTCGAAGGCTCTCCAAGGATCCGACAGCGACAGGAAGACATAAGGCATGACGAAGATGAAATGGGCGAAGACAAGCGCCACGATGCTGGCGGCACTGTTCGTAAGGATGAAGAAGAGCTGCAGGCCGAACAGGAAGGCCGCCTGCGGCACCAGCAACGGCAGGTAGAAGAGAAGCATCGTGCCGCGCCTTACCTTCCGCCCCTTTTCGTCTTCGCGCGCAAGGCACAGGAGGGTCAGGGCGACGGCAAGTAGCGTGGAGAAAAAGGCGACCACCAGCGTTGTCGTCAAAGGCGAGAGGATGCGGGGGCCGGCAGCGATCCAGCTTTTGAGCGTGAAGTCTTTGGGCAGCGCATGCGGAAATTGCCAAAGCCCGGCGACCGACCAGACGGCCAGCGTGCCGAGCCCGGCAATTACGACGGTCGCGGAAAGGGTCATGGCCGCAAAGGCTGCTATGCGTATTGCGTGATCACGGCGCAAACGCTTACCGGCAGCGGCGAAGCTGTCGCGCAAAGCGGCACATATCCGCTCCACCAATGTCCAGGCGCCGAGCGCCGCAGCCGTCACGATCAGTTGCAACATCGCCCCCGCCGACGCGAGATAACGCATCGAAAGGTCCGGATCATTCATCCAGCCGAGCAGGCGCACGGCGAGCGGCGCCGGTGAAGTTGGCCCAAGGATCGTCGCCACGTCCACCACCGAGCTGGAAAAGGCGACGACCGCGAAAACCGCCAGCCTGATCTGCGGGTAAAGCTGCGGCCAAAGGCCGAAGAGAAATCCGGCGACGCGGCCATAGCCAAGCGATGCCGCAAGGGCGCGTGTCTCGGCAAGGCGTATCTGCGGAAGGGCGGCGAGGGTGACGAGGAAGAGGAAAGGGATTTCCTTGATCACCAGCCCCGCCATCATCGTCAGGCCCATCGCATCGTGAAGTATGAGCACATCGGGCGGACGGGTCCAACCGGTTAGTTCCGGCGAGATGAAGCGCGCGATCATGCCAGAGGGAGCAACCAGGAAAGCGAGGCCAAAAGCGGCAGCCGCGTGAGGTACCGAGAGCAACGGCGAGACAAGATGCAGGACGCGGCTGAAAAGTCTTGTTCCCGCCCAGCCGCCCACGAACAGCATGACGACTGTGAGCGAAACCGCTGCGGTGATGAGCCCGGCTGCAAAGCTCATCAATGCGGAATGAAAGATAGCCGGTTCCTGCAAGAGCCTGGCGAGATATTCGCCCGTGGGATGCATGCCGCCAAGTGCCGGCAGGTAGCCGAAAGCGGGCAACAGCGTGCCGGTCAAGCCGAGCAGGATCGGGCCGGCCAGAAGCAGCATGGCAAGGGAAGGAGCGAGGCGCGTCAGCATTATGTTCGGCCCGGAAGCGCTTCGGCTCTACGAGGCAGGGTCGAAGCGGGAAACACGCTAGGTCCTGACCTAGTTCCCGACGCCGTAACGGCGTTTCCATTCCTCTTCGATACGCTCCATCCAGCTCGGATGCGGCTCGTCGATTGCCGGGCCCAGTTCGTCGGGACCGAGCGTGGCAACACCGAGATTAATTGCCTCGAAGAGCGCGCGATCCTTGTCATCGAGCTTGGAGAGTGCAAGCACTGTCGGGTCGCCCCAATATTTCGGATCCTGTTTGCGTGCCTGGGCCTCGGGGGAAAGCAGGAAATTCGCCGTCACCAGTGCTCCGGCCCTGGCCGTCGCATTGTAAGGGACGGTGACGAAATGCGTGTTGGCAAGCGTGCCTCCGGGGAAGGTGAAGGACCGCACCGTGTCCGGCAGCTCCTGATTGGCGATCGCGCTGGAAGCTTCGGAAGGATTGAAGGCGAAGATGATGTCCAGCTCGCTGTCCGCCAGAAGCTGCTTCATCGCCGGATAGTTCTGTGGAAAGGCCTTGCCGCCGCGCCACATTAGTGGATTGAGTTTATCGAGATAGGCGAACAGCGGTTCCGTCACCGCCTCGAAATCCGCTTCCTCGGCCGGCCTCTGCAGGACGGCCTGATCCTCCGCCTTTTCCGCCAGAATCTGTTTCAGGAAGGAGGAGCCCATGAAGTCCGGCGGCTGGGGATAGGAGAACCGGCCGGGATTGGCCTCGGCCCATTCGAGCAACTCATCGGCATTTTCCGGCAGGCTCGCAGCATCGGTGCGGGCGGAATCATAGAAAAAAACGAGCTTGGCCATACCCCACGGGCTTTCCAGCCCCTCGACCGGAATGGTGAAGTCCGTGCGGATGGTCGGTTTGTTCTCGACATCCACATATTGCCAGTTGGGCAGGTCTTCGGCCCAACCGGGCGACATGAGCAGGTCCTGACGCTTCATGGAGGCGAAATTCTCGCCGTTGATCCAGATGAGATCGACCGTGCCGCCTTCATCTTTTCCGGCGGCTTTCTCGGCCACGACCTTGGTCACCGCATTCGCTGTGTCGTCCACCTTCACATGGACCAGTTTGACACCATAGCGCTCACGGAGCTCTTCGCCTGCCCATTCAAGATAGGCATTGATGCTTTCCGACCCGCCCCAGGCATTGAAATAGACGGTCTCGCCGCGCGCCTTCTCGACGACTGCATCCCAGGCCTTGACGTCGATATCCTGAGCCGGTGCGGCCGCTGCAAGAAACAAAAAGACCAATGCGGTCACTAGAGCAGTCTTCACGGTCATGCCTCCCCTGCGGTTGTCATTTATCGCAAGCGTTGTGCCTGTGCCGCTGAAATTGGTCAAATCACCAGAGCAGGAAGCCGGGTCAAGAAGGAGTGAGACCGTTACGGCTGATCGCCACTCCCCACATGAAGTTCCACCCGGTCGGCTGCAAAGCGTGTCTCGGAATATTGCAGCGGCACACCTTCGGCATCGACATTCAAGGCAACCGTCACCAGGACGATGGCCCCCGGGGAAAGTGCCAGGTCCTTCAGGTCTTCCGAATCCGCATGGCGCGCGGAAACGATCGTTGAATGGCGGAAGTAGTCTTCGACGCCTAGGGCCAGCAGGGAGGCGGTTATCGAGCCTGTTTCGGCGAAATGCTGCTCAATGCCGCGGAATCTTACGCCGTCAAACCAGCTTCTCGCGCGCGAGACGGGACGCCCATCGGCCTCGGCAAGCGTTTCCAGCCGGATGACGGAGGCGCCGACGCCAAGCCCCAGGGCCTTGGCGACTTCTTCCGAAGCCGGCTCCTCGGCGTGTTCGATCAAATGTCCGCGCCGGTCCCGTGCCTGCCCAGCAAGGCCGGCGGAAAAACGCGTGCGGACGCCGATCGGATAGGCAAGCCGCCTGCGCCGCTCGACGAAAGTGCCGCGCCCCTGTTCGGCACGCAGAACTCCTTCCTGTACCAAAGCGGAAATCGCCGCCCGCACTGTATGGCGGTTCACGCCGTAACGTTCGGCAAGCGCTATCTCGGGGGGTAGTCGGCCGTCAGGGCCGGCGAGCCCGGCATTCAATCCGAGACGGATGCGATCCGCTATCTGGCGCCACAGGGCTATGCCGCTGCGCCGCTCGATCACTCCGTCTCCTTTTATCGCCACCAGCCTGCTGCCTGTCACAATCACGTCATGGACAACCACTACAGAGAGATTATAATTTGTATGGTTGTCTATATCAATAGACAAATTCATGGTAACAAGATGACACCCAGAAATCACCAGACGACGGAGCGGCGCCGGGAGGCAATGGCCATTCTGGCCGCCGCGCCCGCGCGAGACCTCATGCGACTTTGGGAACAATCCGGCCTGCCCGATGATGCCCAGCTCTTGCGGGGACCGGAGACCGGGCTCGTGACCTTGCGCGGGCGCATGGGCGGCGGCGGTGCGCCGTTCAATTTCGGTGAGGCCACAGTGACGCGCGCCACGGTTAAGCTGCCGGAAGGAGAGGTCGGTCATGCTTATGCGCTCGGCCGCGACCTGGAGAAGGTGCGGGTCGCGGCCATCATAGACGCCCTGCGTCAGCGAGCGGAGCATGCCGAGCTGGTCGAGGAACGTATCCTGTCTCCCCTGCGCCAAGCCCTCGCCGAAGCCGATACGCGAAAGCGCGCGGAAACCGCCGCGACCAAGGTCGATTTCTTCACACTCGTGCGCGGAGAAGACTGATGAGCTTTCACGGCAAGTCGATTGAGGGCGGCTTCAGGCAACCCGTCTTTGACGCCCAGGCCACCTTTCGTGCAGTGATGGAAGCACTGGCCCGGCCCGGTACGATACAGAAAAGCCTGGCTGCCGCGCGTCCGCCTGCGCCCCTGACACCTGAGGCCGGGGCCGTCGCGCTGACCCTTTGCGATCATGATACTCCGATCTGGCTCGATCCGCCGCTCCAGGCCGAAGAAGCCGTGCGGGCGTGGCTCGCTTTCCATACCGGTGCACCGATCGTGACCAATCCGTCGGATGCGCATTTCGCTTTCGTGTCCTATCCGGCAACCTTGATCAGTCTCGACAATTTCGCCCAAGGCACGCAGGACTATCCCGACCGCTCGGCCACGCTGGTCCTGCAGGTAGAGACTTTGGCCAATGGCCCCGCCATTGCGCTAGAAGGACCCGGCATCCGAACCACGGCGCGACTGGCGCCTTCGCCCATGCCCCGCCACTTTGCCGAGCAATGGGTGCAGAATCGCGCACGCTTCCCTCGCGGCATCGACCTTGTTCTCGTAGCACGCGAAGGCGTTGCCGCCCTGCCGCGCACAACACGCATCACTGCGGAGGAATAGCCATGTATGTCGCAGTCAAGGGCGGGGAAGCCGCTATCCGCAACGCCCACAGGCTTTTGGCCGATCGGCGTCGGGGCGATCGTATGGTGCCCGCGATAAGTCTGGAGCAGATCGTCGGCCAACTTGCGCTGGCCGTGGACAGGGTCATGACCGAAGGCTCGCTCTATGACCGGGAGCTTGCCGCGCTGGCCATCAAGCAGGCGCGGGGCGATATGATCGAGGCGATCTTTCTCTTGCGGGCCTATCGCACGACCCTGCCGCGCTTTGGCTATTCGCAGCCGATCAATACTGGCGGCATGCTTGTGGAACGCCGGGTCTCGGCCACCTACAAGGACCTGCCCGGCGGACAACTGCTTGGGCCGACCTTCGATTACACCCATCGCCTGCTCGACCCTTCGCTTGCGACCGACGACGAGCCGGAGGCTCCGGAAAGCCGGCCTCAGGAAGATGAAACCATGCTGCGCGTTTCCGAAATCCTCGCCCATGAGGGCCTGATCGAAGGCGATGGCGCCATGCCGGAAGATCACGAGATAGGCGACATCACGCGCGAACCTCTGGAGTTCCCCATGGAGCGTGACACGCGTCTTCAGGCGCTGTCGCGAGGCGACGAGGGCTTCCTGCTTGCGCTTGGCTATTCGACACAACGCGGCTACGCGCGCAATCATCCCTTTGCCGGAGAAATTCGCATCGGCGAAGTGGAAATCGAGATCGATGTGCCGGAGCTCGATTTCCCTGTCAGTCTTGGCCGCATACGTGTGACCGAGTGCCAGATGGTCAACCAGTTCAAAGGCTCAGCCAAGGCTCCCCCGCAATTCACCCGCGGCTATGGGCTGGTGTTCGGCCAGTCGGAGCGCAAGGCCATGGCCATGGCGCTCTGTGATCGCGCCCTGCGTGCCCGCGAGCTCGGTGAAGATATCATCGCTCCCGCACAGGATGAGGAATTCGTCATCTCCCATTCCGACAATGTGCAGGCCACGGGCTTCGTCGAGCATCTGAAACTGCCGCATTATGTAGACTTCCAGGCCGAGCTTGATCTCGTCCGCCGCATGCGGAGGGAATTCGAGAAGCGTCAGACCGGCGACGACGAGCGCAAGGAGGCCGCCGAATGAGCACCGAGACCATCGCCCGCTACAACTTCGCCTATCTGGACGAGCAGACGAAACGGATGATCCGCCGCGCGATCCTCAAGGGCATCGCCATTCCTGGCTATCAAGTACCTTTCGCCAGCCGCGAAATGCCGATGCCCTATGGCTGGGGCACGGGCGGCGTTCAAGTCACGGCGTCGGTGATCGGCCCGGGCGACGTCTTGAAGGTGATCGACCAGGGCGCTGACGACACAACCAATGCGGTTTCCATCCGCGCCTTCTTCCAGAAGGTGGCCGAGATTGCGGTCACTACGCATACGGGCGAGGCGACGATCATCCAGACGCGCCATCGAATTCCCGAAAAGCCTCTGCAGGAAGGCCAGATCCTCGTCTATCAGGTGCCCATTCCGGAGCCCTTACGCTTCCTCGAGCCGCGCGAGACCGAGACGCGCAAGATGCACGCGCTGGAGGAATATGGCCTCATGCATGTGAAGCTCTATGAGGATATCGCCAAGCACGGTCATATCGCGACCACTTATGCCTATCCGGTCAAGGTTGAGGGCCGCTATGTCATGGACCCTTCGCCGACGCCGAAATTCGACAATCCGAAGATGCATATGTCGCCGGCATTGCAGCTTTTCGGCGCGGGCCGGGAAAAGCGCATCTATGCCATCCCCCCTTATACGCGGGTGGAAAGCCTCGATTTCGAGGACCATCCGTTCGAAATCCAGAAATTCGACCAGCCCTGCGCATTGTGCGGCGGCACCGATGTCTATCTCGACGAGGTGATCCTCGATGATCGCGGCGGGCGCATGTTCGTCTGTTCCGACACCGATCATTGCGAGGAGCGACGGGAAGCCGGACATACGGGGCATATGAGCGAGGAGGCAGCCCAATGACCACATCAAGATCGGGCGACGAGCCTCTCCTGAAGGTTTCCTCCGTTTCCAAATATTATGGCACTCGCATCGGATGCGAGAATGTCTCCTTCGAGCTCTGGCCGGGCGAAGTGCTGGCCGTCGTCGGCGAGTCCGGCTCCGGCAAGACGACCCTGCTCAATTGTCTTTCAACGCGGCTCATGCCGACATCGGGTACCGTTTCCTACCGTATGCGCGATGGTATCTTTCGCGATCTTTACCGCATGAGCGAGGCCGAGCGGCGCTTCCTGATGCGTACCGATTGGGGTTTTGTCCACCAGAACCCCGCTGACGGGCTGCGCATGACGGTATCGGCGGGCGCCAATGTAGGCGAGCGACTGATGGCGATCGGCGATCGGCATTACGGCAATATCCGCGCGACCGCCAGCGACTGGCTCGGGCGCGTGGAAATTCCCGGCGACCGGATCGATGACGAACCCCGCGCTTTTTCCGGAGGCATGCGTCAGCGCCTACAGATCGCCCGCAATCTGGTTACAGGGCCGCGTCTCGTCTTCATGGACGAGCCGACCGGCGGTCTCGACGTGTCGGTTCAGGCCCGGCTCCTCGATCTCCTGCGCGGGCTCGTGCACGATATGGGGCTGGCGGCTATTGTCGTCACGCATGATCTCGCTGTTGCGCGCCTGCTGTCGCATCGGATGATCGTGATGAAGGACGGTCATGTGGTGGAAACCGGCCTGACCGATCGCATCTTGGACGACCCTCACGCGCCCTATACCCAGCTTCTCGTTTCCTCGATCCTGCAGGTCTGACCATGCCGACACCGCTCGTCGTTTCCGAAGTCGCCAAGACCTTCACCATGCATCTGCGCGGCGGCGTGAGGCTGCCCGTTGTCGTCAACGTCTCGTTCTCGGTCGGGGCCGGTGAATGCGCCGTGCTCGGAGGCCCTTCCGGTGCCGGCAAGAGTTCCATCCTCAAGATGGTCTATGGCAACTATTCCGCCGATGAGGGCCAGATCATCATCAAGCATGACCACGGCCTGATCGATCTGGTCACAGCCACCCCGCGCACGGTACTCGCCGTTCGCCGCGATACGATCGGTTATGTCAGCCAATTCCTGCGCACCGTCCCGCGTGTGCCGGCCATCGACGTCGTGGCCGAGCCGCTGTCGGCACGGGGCGTGAGTACAACCGAAGCCCGGGACAGGGCCGCCGCCTTGCTTTCCCGCCTCAACCTTCCCGAGCGGCTGTGGTCTCTGCCGCCGGCCACTTTCTCCGGTGGTGAACAGCAGCGCGTCAATATTGCCCGCGGTTTCATCACGAACCATCCGATTCTTCTTCTCGACGAGCCGACCGCGTCGCTCGACAAGACGAATCGCGAGGTGGTGATCGAGATGATCGATGAAAAAAAGAAGGCCGGCACCGCATTGCTCGGCATCTTCCATGATCAGGAAGTGCGGGAGGCGGTGGCCGACCGCATCATCGACGTCACGCAGTTTGCGCCGGGAAAGGCAGCCGCATGACCAGGCTTTCCGAGACGCCCCTCATCCATCCGACGGCCGAGGTCGAGAACTCAACGCTCGGTGTCTATACCGAGGTCGAAGCCCGCTCGCGTGTTCACGAGAGCAGCCTTGGCGACTATTCCTACATCATGCAGGATTGCAGCGTCTGGTGCGCCACGATCGGCAAGTTCTCCAATATCGCCGCTGCCGTACGCATCAATGCGACCAACCATCCCACATGGCGGGCTACGCTGCATCATTTCACCTATCGCGCCTCGGACTATTGGGATGATGCGGCCCATGAAGTGGAATTCTTCGACTGGCGCCGCGGCAATGCGGTGACCATTGGTCACGATACCTGGCTCGGACACGGCTCGACCGTCCTGCCCGGCGTAACGGTCGGCAACGGTGCCGTCATCGGGGCAGGCGCCGTGGTCACCAAGGATGTGGCTCCCTATACGATCGTCGGCGGCGTACCGGCCAAGCCGATACGCGAGCGCTTCGACAAGCGCACCGCCCGCCGGTTCGAGGAACTTGCCTGGTGGGACTGGGATCATGCGCGGCTGCGCGAATCGCTGGATGATTTCCGTGCCTTGTCAGCCGACGCCTTTCTGGAAAAATACGGGTCCTGATCATTCTGGCCCGCCCGGTGGGTGGGCCAGAATGTCATATCGACAGGCCTATTCGATGATATGCACGATCTCGCGCGTGTCAGGCTGCACGAGATAGGTGCGTCCGTCGATCACCACATAGCGGTATTCCGGCTGCACTTCGGGCACTTCGATCACCTGCAGTTCGACATCGGCGGGAAGGGTCGCGCCTATCGAAAGCTGCGTGTCTGCCGGCATCTGTACCACCGGCGCTTCATGCTGGATGACATATTCGCGAATCACCGTTTCCTGTTCGGGTGAAACGATAACCGTCTGGGCGTTGGCAAGGCCCGCGCCGGCAAGCATCGGCAGCGCGATGGCCGCGCCATAGAGATAGGCTTTCATTCCTTCAACTCCTTCACTCTTATGGCACTTACAATTCGCCACCCCGGGAAGGGTTCCCTTGTTCCCTTTCGGGTCGAACACGATGTGGATCGTCATAAAACCTACATGTGATCGACATCCCAGCTTCATCTGCATCCCTTAGGGCATTCCCAAACAAGGGCAGAAAGCCCGTCCATCGGGGAAAGGCGCGATGCTGGAAATCCGCAAGATCACGCGACGATTCGGCTCGAATATCGCTGTGAACGGCGTCGATGTCGAAATCGGCCAAGGGCAGATGGTCGGCATCATCGGGCGTTCCGGTGCCGGCAAATCCACTCTCTTGCGCATGATCAATCGCCTGGTGGAGCCAAGCGAGGGCTCGATCCACTTCAATCAGGTCGAGGTTTCATCGCTGCGAGGCGCTGCCCTGCGGCGCTGGCAGCGGGACTGTGCCATGATCTTTCAGCAGTTCAACCTCGTGCCGCGGCTGGATGTGCTCACCAATGTGCTTCTCGGCCGCCTGAACCACAGGTCCACGGCCCTCAATCTTCTCAATATCTTCACGCGCGAGGAGCGCATCCGGGCCATTGCCGCACTCGAGAGGCTCGACATCGCACACACTGCCCTCCAGCGCGCCGGCACGCTTTCGGGCGGACAGCAGCAGCGCGTGGCCATCGCAAGGGCACTGATGCAAGAGCCCAGAATCATCCTTGCAGATGAGCCGATCGCATCGCTCGACCCGCTGAACGCGAAAGTGGTGATGGATTCGCTGCGTGACATCAATGCACGTGATGGCATCACCGTCATCACCAACCTTCATACGCTCGACACCGCACGGAACTATTGCCAGCGCATCATCGGCATGGCGCAGGGTTCCGTGGTCTTCGACGGCTCGCCGGAGGAGCTGACGACCACTGCGGTCCGGAGGATCTACGGTGCCGATGCCGAAGGAGAGGAACTGTCCGAGGCGATCACCTCGACAAGTATAGCTGCGCCTTCGCGGCAGAAGGTGGAATCCACCGGCAGCCTCCGCCCCGCTTTGGCGGACGTCTGAACCCGGGATCGACTCGCCCCCGTTACGGGCTTCTCACACCAAGGATGAACCGCCAACTTTGGCGAACAGGAGAGAAATCCATGATCAGAAAGACACTTTTGGGTGCAGTGGCACTCGGCATGTTGGCTATGGGCGCCGCGCAAGCCGAAGACCTGAAGGAATTCCGCGTCGGCATCCTGGGCGGCGAGAACGAGGCCGACCGTCTGCGCAATTTCCAGTGCCTGACAGAAAAGCTGCCGGAAGTGCTCGGGGTCGAGAAGGTGTCGCTTTTCCCGGCTGCGGACTATGATGGCGTCATTCAGGGGTTGCTCGGCGGCACGCTCGACTATGCCGAGCTCGGTGCTTCCGGATACGCCAAGATCTATCTTGAGAACCCGGACGCAGTTGAGCCGATCCTTACCACGGTCCAGACCGACGGCTCGAAAGGCTACTACTCGGTAATGGTCGCCCGCAAGGATTCCGGCATCGCTACGCTGGAGGATATGAAGGGCAAGAAGCTCGGCTTCGCCGATCCGGACTCGACCTCGGGCTATCTCGTTCCTGCGGTCACCCTGGCGCAGTCCCTTGGAATGCCTGTCGAGGAGTATTTCTCCGAGACCGGTTTCGGCGGCGGTCACGAAAACCTCGTTCTCGAAGTTCTCAAAGGCACGTTCGATGCCGGTACGACCTGGGCGTCGGGCGTCGGCGAGTTCGAAGAAGGCTATACCTCCGGCAATCTGCACAAGATGGTCGAAAAGGGCATCCTCGACATGGATGACCTCGTAGAGGTCTGGAAATCGCCGCTGATCCCCAACGGCCCTATCGTCGTGCGCACCTCTATGGATGCGGACATGAAGACGAAGTTCAAGGAATTCATGGTTGCTCTGCCGGAATCGGATCCCGAATGCTTTTCGGCCATCCAGGGCGGTGACTATACCGGCTACACCGAAGTGACGCCTGCCTTCTATCAGCCGATCATCGACGCGCGTAAGGCGCAGATCGGCTCCTGATATTTCAGGTATCGGGGCGCGGCGCGCGGTCTTGCCACGCCGCGCCCCTTTCATGTGTGAGGGCGGGAATGAGCATCACTGCTCCGGAAAAACTTCTTTCGCCGGCGGGTCTTACGGTCGAAAGCCATTGGCAGGAAATGACCGCTCGCCGCCGACTCTATACGATTGGCAGCGTGGTCTTCCTTGTGATGGCCATGAGTGGCTCGCTCTGGTTTGCCAATGCCTCGAATGCAGGCAAATTCCTCGACCGCCTGCCTTATTTTTTTGATTTCATCGGTCAATTGATTCCACGCGACGGATGGGAAGTCTGGCGCGCCCTTTTCGACCTGCCCTCGCCCTATTACGACGGCAGTCTAAAATACAACTATCCGGAAGGGCGCATCTATCTGACGGAGACGCTCTACCTGCCCGAATATGCCTACAAGATGCTGGAGACGATCAATATAGCGCTCGTCTCCACTCTGGTCGGCTTTGGTTTCGGTTTCCTGCTTTGCTTCCTTGCGGCCTCCAATCTGACGACGCGGCGCTGGCTGCGCTTCCTTGTGCGGCGCTTCATGGAAGTTCTGCGCGCTTTCCCGGAAATCGTCATTGCCGGCTTCTTCCTCGCCGTTTTCAGTATCGGGGCAGTGCCTGCCATGATCGCGGTTTCGATCCATACGATCGGCGCTCTCGGCAAGATGTTCTTCGAGGTTGTGGAGAATGCTGATTTGAAGCCGGAGGAAGGCCTCCGGGCCGCCGGCGCAAACTGGGTCGAGCGTATCTGGTTCGGCATCGTGCCGCAGGTGATGCCGAATTTCCTCAGCTATGCCCTGTTGAGGCTCGAGATCAATGTGCGCGCTTCGACGATAATCGGCGCCGTCGGCGGCGGCGGGATCGGCGAGGCGCTGCGCCTGTCGATCAGCCGCAATCACGAGGCCAAGACATTGGCGATCGTGCTCCTGCTTTTCTGCACCATCGTTGCCGTCGATCAGTTCTCTGCCTGGCTGCGGCGTCGGCTTGTCGGCGAACAGGCATTCGAATTTGGACGCGGAGGCTGATCCATGAGCGCGACCTTCGAATCCGATGCCGCAATAGCAGCCCGCCACCCGGAGATATTCCGTGCAGCGGCCCGCAAGCAGCGCGCCGGCTGGCTGATAGCAGTCGGAATTGCTGTCTACCTCGTATTCGCATGGTGGTTCTTCGCCATCGGCCAAGTCATATCGAACGGCAACTGGGACATAGCGGGCAACTATCTCGCCGATTGGATCTCCTATGAGATCCGTCCCGATATCGAATTCGAGGACGGCTATCTCGACATATCGTTTCCGCGTACCTCTCCGCTGGGGGCAAACCCGAATCCGGACTGGCTCACCAGGAAGACAGCGATGGTGGAACGCACCATATCGAGTTCTGCCCCGTCTTCCCCCGAGAACAGCGCTCCGGCCCAGCAGGGATTTCTGGGGACGCTGGAAACGGCGCCGACCGACGGCTTCCTCGGTCCGCTCGAGGGCGAAGCGGATGGCGGTGGGACTTCCGCCGGCGCGCCTCGATCCGCAACCCCGGCAACGGAGAGGACGGAAGAAGTCGTTCAGGCTACCGTCGAGATCGGCCGCGGCAATCTGATCGACGTGACGCCCGAACAGGTGACCGTCACGCGCGGCGATGAAGTCCTCGTCCTCGACATCGAACCCGGGCGGAGCGTGACAGCCCGGGGCGAACTGCCGGACTGGGCCACGCAGAAGAATCCGGGCGACAAAGTGCTTGTCTATTTCGGCTTTGCCGGCCGTGCCGAGGTCGAGGATGACGAGGTCAAAATCCGCCATCGTTTCTTAGGGTGGGAAAATTTCGTTTTCGACACGAATTCACCTTTCTGGGGCAAATCTGTCAGTGAAGTTGCCTCGATAATCTTCACTGGTGAGCGCTTCGATCCGAACAGGTCCAATCTCGCCCTCGCCTGGAACAACATCGTCAACAATACCGACTGGCAGCATGGCGATGTCTGGCTCAAACTCCTGCAAACCATAGTGATGGCCTTTGCGGGCACTGTTCTTGCCACGCTTGTCGCATTCCCGCTCGCCTTCGCTGCGGCGCGCAATATCAACCCGAACCGCCTGGTGAACCAGGTATTGAAGCGCTTCTTTGATTTCCTGCGTTCCGTCGACATGCTCATCTGGGCGCTGTTTTTTACCCGCGCATTCGGTCCCGGCCCGCTCGCCGGCATATCGGCAATCTTCTTCACCGATACCGGGACATTCGGAAAGCTCTATTCGGAGGCATTGGAAAATATCGACGACAAGCAGCGCGAGGGCGTGCGCTCGGTGGGGGCCGCGCCGGCCGTCGTCCAGCGTTATGGCGTGGTGCCTCAAGTGGCGCCGGTACTGATCAGTCAGGCGCTCTATTTCTGGGAATCGAATACGCGGTCGGCCACCATTATCGGCGCGGTCGGCGCCGGCGGCATCGGGCTCAAGCTCTGGGAAGCCATGCGTACAAATTCCGACTGGGAAAACGTGGCCTATATGGTGATCCTGATCCTGATCGTGGTTTTCGTCTTCGACAATGTATCCAACTGGCTGCGCAAACGCCTGATTGGTGCGCCGGCTCACTAGTTCGGACTGACGGGTGGAGGCGAGCAGAACGATCTGATAGAAGGGTTTTGCTTCGCGTTTTCGTCAATCTGTCATGCAAATCGCCTAATTGCATCGCGAATCGGGCGAGGAACAAACATGCGCTTTGCCATCTATTTTACTCCGGAAAAGGATCATCCGCTGACGCGGAGGGCGGCGCAGTGGCTTGGGCGCGATGCCTTCAGCGGAGAAGTCCTGCCGTCGCCTGCCGCCGGTCCTCTATCGCCCGCAGAAGTCGCCTTTCAGACCGCAGCCGCACGGCGTTACGGCTTTCATGCTACACTGAAGGCCCCGTTCCGTCTTGCCGAGGGCGTCAGCGAAAGCGAACTCATCGGCGCTGTGGAGAATTTTGCCCAATCCCAGGAGCCGGTATGCCTGCCGGAGATCACGCTTCGTCGCCTGGACGGCTTCTTCGCCATCCTGCCGTCACAAGGCTCAGCAGCACTGGCCAATCTGGCCGCGAATGTCGTGACGGCTTTCGAACGCTTTCGGGCGCCTCTGACGGCGGCTGAGATCGAGCGGCGCAATCCGGATGCGCTCACGCCGGGGCAGCTGAAGAATCTCCACAAATGGGGTTATCCTTACGTCTTCGAGGAGTTCCGCTTCCATATGACCTTGACCGGACGCGTAGCCGCTGCAGAACAGGAACGGGTCGCCAAAGCGATCGAGGGTTTTTTCGGGCCGCTGCTTTCCGGGCCATTGGACGTAGACGGCCTTGCCGTTTTTGTTGAGAGCGAGCCCGGTGCTCCGTTCCATATCCGCTCCTTCCATCCGATGGGGCCAATCAGAAAACGAAAGTACGCATAAAATGAGTGAAACTGTATTGAAGAATGCCCGGATCGTGCTGCCCGACGAGGTAATCACGGGCAGCGTGGCGATCCGTGACGGCCGCATCCTGGATGTTTCGGCCGGGGACACGCGCAGGGGCGAGGATCTGGAAGGCGATTTCCTCATCCCGGGTCTGGTCGAGCTCCATACCGACCACCTCGAGGGTCACTACGCGCCACGCCCGAAGGTCCGCTGGAACCCGATCGCGGCCGTGCTGGCCCATGATGCCCAGGTCGCCTCCTCCGGCATCACGACGGTTCTCGATGCGCTTCGTATCGGTCTCGACGGTGACGCCGACTTGACGCCGGCCGACATGCGTCAACTCGCCGATGCCATTGAGGACAGTGTCAAGACCGACCGTTTGCGCGCCGATCACTTTTTGCATCTGCGCTGCGAAGTCTCTTCGCCCGAATGCATGGAGGGCTTCGCTTACTTCGATGGCGATGAACGGGTCAAACTCGCTTCGCTGATGGATCATTCGCCTGGACAGCGCCAGTTCACCAAGATGGAAAGCTACAGGCTCTATTACATGCGCAAGATGAAGCTGACGGAAGAACAATTCCGCCTCTTCTGCGAGAAGCGCATAGAGGAATCGCGTGAAAATTCGGCACCCAACCGGAAGGCTGTGACGGAAGCCTGCCGCGAGCGCGGCATCGTCCTCGCCAGCCATGACGACGCGACGCTGGAACATGTCGAGGAAGCCGTCAGTCAGGGTGTGCGCGTCGCCGAATTTCCCACCACCAGCGTGGCCGCGAAGGCGTCCAAGGAAGCCGGCATGGCCGTGCTGATGGGTGCGCCCAATGTGGTGCGCGGCGGCTCGCATTCAGGCAACATTTCGGCCCGCACTCTGGCCGAAAGCGACAATCTCGACATCCTGTCTTCCGACTACATCCCCTTCAGCCTGATCCAGTCCGCCTTCTTCCTGGGCGAGGTGGTGGAGGGCATTTCCCTTCCCAGGGCTATGGCGATGGTATCCAAGAACCCGGCCGAGGCTATCGGACTGAACGATCGGGGAGCGATCCTTGAAGGGCGCCGCGCCGATCTCGTGCGCGTGCGCGTTGACGAGCATGTGCCGGTGGTGCGCACCGTCTGGCGTGAGGGCCGCCGGGTGGCATGATAGTTTCGGCGACGATCGAGAAGGCCCTTTCCGAACAGGCCTTCCCAATCCGTGACGGCGTATTCGTTGCCGTGGCCGGCCCGTCGGGTGCAGGCAAGGATACGCTGATGGATTTTGCCCGGCGGCATTTCGCTGAGCGCAGTGATGCGATCGTTTTTGTTCGAAGGATCGTGACACGACCCGCAGACACATCGAACGAGGATCACGATACGATCAGCAAGGAGGCCTTCGACAAGGCGCATGCCGAGGGCCGGTTCTCGATATCGTGGAAAGCAAACGGCCTTTGCTATGCTCTGCCTGCCGAGGTCGACGATATCCTACGCAAGGGAGGCGTCGTGGTCGCCAACGTCTCTCGCGCGGCCATTCCTGAGATTGAAGCGCGTTACCGGAATGTGGCGGTCATCATCGTGACCGCTCCTGCTGAAGTGCTGGCGGAGCGGCTCGCCGGACGTGGCCGCGAAAGTCACGACGAAATACTTGCGCGGCTGGAGCGCAATGCAAATTACGCCAATGGTACGCCCGGCGCCACCGTCATCGACAATTCCGGTACCTTGGAGGAAGGCGGCGCGCGCTTTGTCACCGCTTTGTCCAAGGCGCTTGCCTGGAGCGCAGTCTGCGACAGCATTTGAAGCCGTCGCCGATCAAGCTGATCGGAGCCCGAGGCAGCGTCAATTCCGGTACGGTTCTGGCCTCCGGATATGCCGGGGTGCCGGCATATCCGGATCATGGAAATGGCTGCTGCTAGTCCTCGTCCTCGTCGGCCGAACCGGCATTGAGCTGGCCGTATTTCTCTTCGCCGATCGAATTCAGGAGCTCAAGCTGCGTTTCGAGGAAATCGATATGGCCCTCCTCGTCCCTCAGCAGTTCCTCGAAGAGCTTCATCGTCACGTAGTCGCCGAGTTCCTGGCAAATCTCGCGTGATTTCTTGTAGGAGGTGCGGGCGTCGTATTCGCCGGCAAGGTCGGCCTCCAGCACTTCCTTGACGTTCTGGCCAATGCGCAGCGGACCAACCGATTGCAGGTTGGGATGGCCTTCGAGGAAAATGATGCGCTCGACCAGCTTGTCGGCGTGGTGCATTTCCTCGATCGACTCCGCGCGCTCCTTTTGCGCCAGCTTGGTGTAGCCCCAGTCATCGAGGAGACGATAGTGCAGCCAATACTGATTGACCGCGCCAAGCTCCAGAAAAAGCGCTTCGTTAAGCCGCTCTATTACCCGTGGTTCGCCTTTCATGCATTCTGCTCCCGTACTGACCGCGCAATGCACGCACGCGGTCCAGATGTGTCACGATCTCAGCACCGCCGGTGTCCGAACGGCGGTGATACTCTTCGGTTACCCGAATGATCGTATCCACCACATTTGGGAAGCAGCCGCAACAGCGACCACGCTTCTTCAGCGAATGATAGACCTTCGCCGGAACCAGAAGCTGCCAAGGGTCATCATCGAGAAGCGCTATGATCGCCTCTTCAACTTCCTTTTGCGTGACGATGTTGCAGTGACAGACCAGCATGACCCGGACGAACTCTCCTGAACACAAGGATCGCGAGGGCGTCACCTTGTGAGCCGGGAGGTCTGTACAAATGGGGGAGCCTGTCGAATGAAGGCGATTAAGCCTGCCTTGGCGCGCCGCACGGGAGAGGCGACGCGTCTGGGTCGACATGGCGCCGCCCAATTGACAGGGTTAAAGGCCCCGACATCAAAGCGACGCATCCTTCGGACACGAGCGCATAAAAGCCGTTCGCAAATGACCTGTCAATCCAAACCTGACAAAACTTATCATCTATAGTTTGGAATGATTCCAAACTATCTGCAAAATCCCACCCGTTCCTCACGGAAAGGAACCCCAATGGGGATCACAATAAGGCGGGCGGGGGCGATAGGGGGTTGAGGGAACCCCTAATTTGTGAAGGATTAAGCGAGCTTTTTGCGAAGCGACGGTCATGCTTCGCATTTCCACAGATCGGGAGGATTGGCTTGATGCCGGCGACGATGAAGGGGCCTGCGATTTTTCTTGCGCAATTCGCCGGAGACGAGGCGCCGTTCAACAGTTTGCCTTCGATCGCCAGATGGGCCGCCGCACTGGGTTACAGGGGGATCCAGATTCCGACCTGGGACAGCCGGCTATTCGATCTCGACAAGGCCGCCGCCTCCAAGGATTATTGTGACGAGGTAAAAGGCGTCTGCGAGGAGGCCGGGGTCGAGATCACCGAGCTTTCGACGCATCTGCAAGGCCAACTCGTCGCTGTTCATCCAGCCTATGATGCCCAGATGGACGGTTTTGCGCCGGAAAAGGTGCACAACAATCCTCGGGCGCGCCAGGAATGGGCGGTCGATCAGGTCGTCAGGGCGGCGAAGGTGTCGCGCATGATGGGCCTTGATGTCAGCGTTTCCTTTACCGGATCACTTGCCTTCCCCTATCTCTACCCTTTCCCGCAACGGCCGGCTGGCCTGATTGACGAGGCATTTACCGAGCTTGCCAGACGCTGGAAGCCGATCCTTGACGCCTATGAGGACCAGGGCGTCTATGTCGGCTACGAGATTCATCCCGCGGAGGACGTCTTCGACGGGGTGACCTTCGAGATGTTTCTCGACGCGCTCAAGGGGCACAAGCGCTGCACGATCAATTACGATCCGTCGCATTTTCTGCTGCAGCAGCTCGACTATCTCGCCTTCATAGACATCTATCACGAGCGCATCACGGCCTTTCACGTCAAGGATGCCGAATTCAACCCGGATGGGCGACAGGGTGTCTATTCCGGCTATCAAGGATGGCTGCAGCGCGCCGGCCGGTTCCGCTCGCTCGGCGACGGACAGGTGGATTTCACCTCCATCTTTTCCAAGCTGGCCCAGTATGGCTACGATTCCTGGGCGGTGCTGGAATGGGAGTGTTGCCTCAAGCATCCGGAGGACGGCGCGGCGGAAGGCGCCCCTTTCATTGCCTCCCACATCATCCGCGTGACGGAAAAGGCGTTCGACGATTTTGCGGCCGGCAAAGCCGACCGCGACCTGCTTCGCAGGATGATGGGCATCGATTAGGATCCTGACCCTCGTTCCACGGTTGGGGGACGGAGACGGTGGCGGACGGGGGCCGACGCCACCGTCTCCAACTAAGCTAGCTGACAGGAGGGAAATCGCATGGTCACTGGGTTGAGGGCGCAGGCTGGCGGAGACGTGATCCGTCTCGGCATGGTGGGCGGCGGACAAGGTGCCTTTATAGGCGCTGTCCATCGCATCGCCGCGCGGCTCGATGGCGAATTCCAGCTTGTCGCCGGTGCCTTGTCTTCCGATCCCGAGCGCGCGAAGGCTTCCGGCACCGAACTCGGCCTCGATCCGGAACGGATTTACGGGTCCTTCGCCGAGATGGCCAAGGCAGAGGCAAAGCGCGCCGACGGCATCGAGGCTGTCTCGATCGTGACGCCCAACCATATGCATTGGCCTGCCGCCAAGGCGTTTCTGGAGGCAGGCATCCATGTCATATGTGACAAGCCGATGACCTCCAACCTGGCCGATGCGAAGAAGCTGGCGGCGTTGGTGAAGAAATCCGGCATGCTTTTCATCCTGACGCACAACTACACCGGCTATCCCATGGTGCGGCAGGCACGCGAGATGATCCAGAAGGGCCTGCTTGGCGAGATTAGAGTTGTGCAGGCCGAATATCCGCAGGACTGGCTGACCGAGAAGGTGGAGGATGCCGGCTCGAAACAGGCTGCGTGGCGTACCGATCCGAAGCAGTCCGGCGTCGGCGGCGCGACGGGCGATATCGGCACCCATGCCTATAATCTGGCCCGCTTTGTGACCGGCCTTGAGCTCGACAGTTTGGCCGCCGACCTGACTGCCTTCGTCGAAGGCCGCAAGCTCGATGACAATGCTCATATCCTGCTGCGCTTCAAAGGCGGCGCGAAAGGCATGCTGTGGGCGAGCCAGGTCGCCCCGGGCAACGAGAATGCCTTGAAGCTGCGAGTCTATGGCAGCAGGGGCGGGCTGGAATGGGACCAGGAGCAGCCGAACCATCTCTGGTTCACGCCCTTCGGCAAGCCGCGCCGATTGATCACCCGCAACGGCGCCGGCGCGGGTGCGGCGGCAGGCCGCGTGAGCCGTGTACCATCTGGCCATCCGGAGGGCTATCTCGAAGGTTTCGCCAATATCTATGCCGAGGCCGCACGTGCGATCCGTGCTGCGCGGCGCAAGGGCGGATCGGCAGGGAGGGATGTTGTCTATCCGACGGTCGAGGACGGCGTAGAAGGGGTTGCCTTCGTCGAAGCCTGCGTCAAGTCCTCGAAAAAGAACGCGGCCTGGACCAGGCTGGCGCGCTAGGCGATCTTGGCAATAATCAGGCTGCCCGCCGGCAGATCGCTGACGGCGAGCAATCCTCTTGCTCCGATGCACCAATGATGCAAATCTCCAAACGGGAGGATCGATAACCAGAACACGCATGGAGCGGGAACATGAAATTCGGATACGGGATCGGGGCCGCTTTCGCGGCCATATTGGCAAGCCTCGCCACGGCACAGGCTCAGGAGCCCACGAAAGTGGCAATAGGAATGAGCGGATGGACCGGCTTCGCCCCGCTCACGCTCGCCAAGGAGGCCGGACTTTTCGAGAAGAACGGTCTTGATGTCGAGATCAAGATGATCCCGCAGAAGGACAGGCATTTGGCCATCGCCTCGGGCGATATCCAATGCGCCGCCACGACCGTCGAGACCTTCATGATCTGGAATGCGAACGGCGTCGCCGTGAAGCAGCTCTTCCAACTCGACATGTCTCACGGTGCCGATGGAATGGTTGTCCGCAACGATATCGAAGCGATCGCCGACCTCAAGGGCAAGACGGTGGCGGCTTCCGCGCCGGGCACCTCGCCCTATTTCGTGCTTGCCTGGATGCTCAACGAGAATGGTCTCAGTCTGGACGATGTGAAAATCGCCAATCTGGAGCCCTCTGCCGCCGCCCAGTCCTTCATCGCCGGGCAGAACGACGCTGCAATGACCTACGAGCCTTACCTTTCGGCTGTGCGCGACAATCCTGATGCGGGCAAGATCATCGCCACCACCATCGACTATCCGGTCGTGATGGATAGTTTCGGCTGCACGCCGGATTTCATCTCGTCCAATCCGGAAGCGGTGAAGGCGCTCGCCAAGAGCTATTATGACGCCCTCGACATGATCGATACCGATAAGGCGAAAGCCTATGAAATCATGGGCGCGGGCGTGAAGCAGAGCGGCGAGGAATTCGGCAAGTCTGCCAGCTACTTGGAATGGCAGGACGAAGAGGCCAACGAGGCCTTCATGGCCGGCGGTATCGAGGAATTCTACGCCAAGGCAGGACCCCTTCTGAAGGATATCGGCATCATCAAGGAAATTCCCGCGACTGCCGATTTGGTCGATACAAGCTGGATGGAATAACCCTTCCGGTTTTGATATCGGAGGCGGCGCGCAGGTAGCCGGACTACAACGGTCCGTCCTCGCGCCGTCTTGCTGCATTCCTGCCCAGTCGGAGAAATCGATGAAGCCAGCTTCCTGTCAATCAGCGGGGGTTAGTTCCTATGGCACGTGAGGCTGCCGAAAAGCCCGGTTATTACCTGCGCCCCTTGAAGCCGGTGCCCACAGCTTTGCGGGTTTTGCTCGGCATCCTTTTCTTCATTCTCTTCGTGGCCGGCTGGTCTTTCGTGACCTTTGGCGGGTTCGTATCCCCCCTGTTCCTCGCAAGCCCGCTGCGCATGGTCGAGGAGGGCTGGAGCCTGCTGACCGAATACGGCTTCATGGCTGACATTGGCATCACCATCTGGCGTGTGTTGGGCGGTTTCGTCCTGGCAGCGATCGTGGCGGTGCCTCTCGGCATTGCCATGGGAGCCTGGAAGGCTGTGGAAGCCTTTTTCGAGCCCTTTGTTTCCTTCGCCCGCTACCTGCCGGCGTCCGCCTTCATTCCGCTTCTGATCCTGTGGGCCGGCATCGGCGAAACTCAGAAGCTGCTTGTCATCTTCATCGGCTCGGTCTTCCAGATCATTCTCATGGTCGCGGTGACTGTAGGCCAGACGCGAAGGGACCTCGTGGAAGCCGCTTATACGCTCGGCGCAAGCGACGCCGGCATCGTCAAACGCGTGCTCATCCCCGCTTCCGCGCCGCAGATCGCGGAGACGCTGAGGCTGGTGCTGGGCTGGGCATGGACCTATGTCATCGTCGCCGAGCTTATCGGCTCCTCCTCCGGCATCGGTCACATGATCGTCGATTCACAGGCGCTGCTGAATACCGGTCAGATCATCTTCGGCATTATCGTCATCGGCCTGATCGGCCTTGTTTCCGACTTTCTCTTCAAGGAGGTGAATCGCCGCCTCTTCCCATGGAGCTTTGCATGAGCGCGGTGGTGATCAAGAATGTCTCGCGCATCTTTCCCGGCGTGCGTGGCGGCGTGCCGACCAAGGCCCTGACACCGATAAATGTGTCCGTCGCGGAGAATGACTTCGTCACCATCCTCGGACCGTCGGGTTGCGGCAAGTCGACCCTGCTCAGGATCGTGGCAGGTCTCGAGGAGCCCACGACGGGTTCTGTTACCGTACGCGGCCGCACGGTCACCGGGCCGGGCGCCGATCGCGGCATGGTCTTTCAGTCCTATACGCTTTTCCCCTGGCTCACGGTGGCTCAGAACATCGCCTTTGGCCTGCGTGAGAAGAAGATGTCCAAGGGCGAGCGTGACGCCATCGTGGCCGACTACGTCTCCAAGGTCGGGTTGACCGGCTTCGAGGAGCATTGGCCGAAGCAGCTTTCGGGCGGCATGCAGCAGCGCGTGGCTATAGCACGGGCGCTTGCAAACGACCCGGCCATATTGCTTCTTGACGAGCCTTTCGGTGCCTTGGACAACCAGACACGGGGCCTGATGCAGGAGCTTCTGCTGACGATCTGGGAAGCTGAGCGCAAGACCGTCCTTTTCGTTACGCATGATATTGAGGAAGCGATCTTTTTGGGCAGCCGCTGCCTCGTGATGACCGCCCGGCCCGGACGCATCAAGGCCGATGTCCAGATACCGCTCGCCCATCCCCGGCACTATCGCATGAAGGCCGAACCGGACTTCCTCGAACTCAAGATGCGGCTGACGGAGGAAATCCGCGAGGAAGCGAAGAAAGTCGCTTAGTCTCCGGCGCGTTCACAAACTGCTACATGATGTGACCTGTTCAAGCCGTGACAATCTTGCACGGCGGCAGACAGACGACTAACTATCGCCGCGAAAAGCTCATCGGGACGCTTCAACGGGAATCCAGATTCCCGACCGGTCGCCCGCGATCGTTGCGACCGACACCAATCGACGGAGATTTCTTAGGCATGGCTGAGATCAACCGCCGGGACACGCTTTCGCTTCTCCTTTCGTCCTTGCTCGCAACGACCCTTTCAGCCCGTGCGTCCGCAAACGACAAAGATGCTTCCACGAGCGAGCATCTTACATTCGGCCCGCCTCAAGCCTTCAGCTTCGATGCCTTGAAGCAGCGCGCGGAAGTCATGGCCGGAGAACCGTGGAAGGACGGCAAGTCCCCTTACGGCGAAATCCTTCAGAAGATTGACTATGACGCTTTCCAGAAGATCGTATTCAACAAGAATGATGCTCTTTGGAATGACGGCAAAGGCGGCTCGCCGGTCCAGCTTTTCCATCTTGGGCGATACTTCCAGGAACCGGTCCACATACATGTCGTGGAGGGCGGAACGGCGCGTGAAATCCTCTATCGGCAAAGCTATTTCAGCATGCCGCCGGACCATCCCGCCCATGCGCTTCCGGACGATATCGGCTTTTCCGGTTTTCGCCTGCACGAGCAGTCGCAGGACTATGACTGGCTGGCCTTTCTTGGCGCTTCCTATTTCCGCTCCTCCGGCTCCCTCAACCAGTATGGTCTGTCTGCGCGGGGGCTGGCCGTGGATACGGCGCTGCAGAAGCCTGAAGAGTTTCCACGCTTTTCCGAAATCTGGCTGGAGCGGAAGGAAGGAATAAACGACCGCGTTCTCGTCTATGCGCTTCTCGACAGCCCGAGCATTACCGGCGCCTATTCCTTTGATTGCTCAAAGACAAAAGGCGTCATCATGGACGTGGACTGTTCACTCTATCCGCGCAAGCCGATCGAGAGGCTTGGCATCGCACCTTTGACTTCGATGTATTGGTATTCGGAAACGGTCAAGCAGCAGGCGATCGACTGGCGGCCGGAAATCCATGATTCCGACGGGCTGGCCATCTGGATGGGCAACGGAGAGCGTCTGTGGCGTCCTCTCAACAACCCGCTCTGGACCGTTACCAACGCCTTCCTGGACGAGAACCCGAAGGGTTTCGGCCTTCTGCAACGTGATCGTGATTTCAACCACTATCAGGACGATGGGGTCTTCTATGATCGCCGCCCCTCCGTCTGGATCGAACCGCGAGGAAATTGGGGCAAGGGGCAGGTTCAACTCGTCGAGATCCCGACCGATGTCGAAATCCATGACAACATCGTCATGTACTGGGTGCCTGACGGTGCCGTCGAGCCGGGCCGTACTCTGGATTTTTCCTACCGCATGTTCTGGGATGCCGACGAGCCTTTCCCGGCCGATCTCGGCCGGGTGGTTGCCACCTATACCGGTATCGGCGGCATTCCCGGCCAGGATCGACCTGAAGGCGCGGTACGCTTCGTGGTCGATTTCCGCGGTGAGAAGGTTCGGAATGCCCGCCGCGGGCAGGCAAGGCCCAGGATCACGCTCTCACGCGGTGAAGTCGCGATATCGGACGCCTATCACGTTGTC
Source organism: Mesorhizobium sp. J18 (assembly GCF_007829525.1). Taxonomy (GTDB): domain Bacteria; phylum Pseudomonadota; class Alphaproteobacteria; order Rhizobiales; family Rhizobiaceae; genus VLJP01. The sequence goes on along the minus strand of NZ_VLJP01000056.1, from coordinate 9,681 downwards.
GATCAGCCCGGCCTGTTCCGTGTCTTCTTCGACACAATCGTGGAAGGATCCGAACCGATCGACATGCGGATGTATGTCGAAGGCAATGACGGCACGGCGCTGACTGAAACCTGGCTCTACCAATATTTTCCGCAACCCTTCAGTTGAGGATCGGCAACCGGCGGTCTCTACGCCGTTCGCGCGCCGCAGCTCAGTATCGGCTCAACCGGTGTCAGGCGAGCCAGCCGAGGCCGAACGCCAACCAGGCAAGGCCTGCCGACAGCACGATGCTGAGCGCGGTGCGGATGTACCAGATCACGATCATGTCACGGAAACGGATCGGGATGCTGGTCGCCAGCACGCAGGGGATCGAGGCTGACAGGAACAAGACCTGGCTCACCGAAACAACCGCAGCGGTGAATTTGACCACGATGTCGGCGTCTTTGAGCAGCAGCGCCGGGAGGAACATTTCGGCAAGACCGGATGCCATAGCCCGGGAAGCCTCCATGGCTTCCGACAGGCGCCCGATCCAGGCAAACGGATAAAGCAGCACGCCGACTGCATCGAAGATGGGCGTGTATTTCGCAGCCAGGAGTCCCAGCAGTCCCACCGCCATGATGCTCGGCAGGATGATCGAGGCCATGCGCAGCCCATCGACGAAAGTGTCCGCCAGGTTCCGCAGCAGGGGCGGGGCGGATGCGGCTTGTTTTAGCCCCTCGTCGAACGCTGTTTGCAGACGGTTACGTCCCTGCGGCAATGGCGGATCTGTGCGGTCGCCATGCTCGAGACTGGCAAGTGGCCAGAGCCGCGCCGATATGGCCGTAACGACGAATGTCACCACCAGCGTGCCCCAGAAGTAGAGATTCCAGCTATCCATCAGTCCGAGGGTTCTGGCCACGATGATCATGAAAGTGGCCGAAACGGTGGAGAATCCGGTAGCGATGATCGCTGCCTCCCGGACCGAATATTTGCCTTGCTTGAACACGCGGTCGGTGATCAGCAGCGCAATCGAATAGCTGCCGACGAAGGAAGCCACGGCATCGATGGCCGACCAGCCTGGCGTGCGCCAGACCGGACGCATGATCGGCTGTACGATGACGCCGGTGAATTCGAGCAGACCGTAGCCGACGAGGAAACCCAGAGCCAGCGCGCCGATCGGCACTATGATGCCGACCGAAAGCACCAGTTTGTCGAACAGGAAAGGCAGCATGTCAGGTGCAAAGAGTGCTGCTGGTCCGATGCCGGTGAGATACATTGCCGTGAAGACGACACCCAACAGCCTCAGGATGGAGAATATGATCGCGGCAGTATCCTCGCGCCACCGCCCGGCAATGAAGGGCGCAATCGCACCGTAAAGGATCAGCGCGCAGACGAATACGATTGCAGCCGGCTTGGCAAAGGTGGTCACCGCGTTGGCGGCGTGATCGAGCGGAATGGTGGTTTTGCCGCCGATGGTGACCGGCACGAAGAAGGCAAAAATACCCACTGCGCTGCAGAGAATGAGCTTCAGCAGGTTCTGCACCTGGCTGCCACCGGTCATGATCATCGAATTATTCGTCACGCCTGATCTCCTTGTCCGGTTTCGATGTCGTCAGTTGCCGGCTCGTTTGCCGGCATCAGGGCAGGATGCCGGGAAGGTTCAACTGATGCTCACGCGCACACTCGAGTGCGGTTTCGTAGCCCGCATCGGCGTGGCGCATGACGCCGGTCGCCGGATCGTTCCACAACACCCGCTCGAGCCGCCGCGCCGCCTCCGGGGTGCCATCGGCGCAGATCACCATGCCGGCATGCTGCGAGAAGCCCATGCCGACGCCGCCACCATGATGTAAAGATACCCAGGTCGCGCCCGAGGCACAGTTGAGCAGGGCATTGAGCAGCGGCCAGTCGGACACCGCGTCCGATCCGTCGATCATCGCTTCCGTCTCCCGGTTGGGGGAAGCCACCGAGCCGGAATCCAGATGGTCTCGGCCAATAACAACGGGTGCCTTCAGCTCGCCTTTCGCCACCATCTCGTTAAAGGCAAGACCGAGGCGATGACGGTCGCCGAGGCCGACCCAGCAGATGCGTGCCGGCAAGCCCTGGAAGGCGATGCGCTCGCGCGCCATGTCGAGCCAGCGATGCAGGTGGTGATTGTCGGGTAGGAGCTCCTTCACCTTCTCGTCGGTGCGATAGATGTCCTCAGGGTCGCCGGAAAGCGCCGCCCAGCGGAAGGGGCCTATGCCGCGGCAGAAGAGCGGCCTGATATAGGCCGGCACGAAGCCCGGAAATGCAAAGGCATTGTCAAAGCCTTCCTCCTTCGCCACCTGGCGGATATTGTTGCCATAGTCGAGCGTCGGAATGCCGTCGTTCCAGAAGGCGACCATGGCCTCTACATGCTCGCGCATGGAGGCGCGCGCAGCCTTCTCCACCGCCTTCGGGTCGCTCTCGCGTTTTTCGCGCCATTCGGCCAGGGACCAGCCTTTCGGGAGATATCCATTGAGCGGGTCGTGCGCCGAAGTCTGGTCGGTCACGATATCCGGCCTTACTCCGCGCTTCACGAGCTCAGGCAGAAGCTCTGAGGCATTGCCGAGAAGACCGACCGACTTCGTCTCGCCTGCCTTGGTCCAGCGCTCGATCATCGCCAGTGCATCGTCCAGCGTCTCGGCCTTCTCGTCGAGATAACGGGTTCTCAAGCGGAAGGCGATGCGGTCGGAATCGCATTCGATGGCGAGGCATGAGGCGCCGGCCATGACTGCGGCCAACGGCTGCGCGCCTCCCATGCCGCCAAGCCCGGAGGTCAGTATCCACTTGCCCTTGAGATTGCCATCGTAATGCTGGCGGCCCGCCTCGACGAAAGTCTCGTAAGTGCCCTGTACGATTCCTTGCGTTCCGATATAGATCCAGGAACCGGCGGTCATCTGACCGTACATCATCAGGCCCTGACGATCGAGCTTGTTGAAATGATCCCAGGTCGCCCAGTGCGGCACGAGATTGGAATTGGCGATCAGCACGCGCGGCGCATCAGTGTGGGTGCGGAAAACGCCTACCGGCTTGCCGGACTGGACGAGCAGCGTCTCGTCCTCCTTCAATGTCTTCAGCGTGGCGACGATACGGTCGAAATCGTCCCAGGTGCGGGCCGCGCGGCCGATGCCGCCATAGACGACCAGTTCGTTCGGATTCTCCGCCACGTCGGGATCGAGATTGTTCATCAGCATCCGCAACGGAGCTTCCGTCAGCCAGGAAAGCGCGTTGAGATCGGTGCCGCGCGGCGCACGCACCTCACGGATATTGTGGCGGGGATTGTTCATCGGACCTCTCCGGATTTCAGTGTCAGCGCGAGCTCTTCGAGCCGCTCCAGGATGGAGCGCAGATGGATGCGCAGCTTTTCGGCCTTGCCTTCGTCATAGGCGAAGGGCGGTTCTTCGGTCTCCAGATGCGTCGCCTGTGCGAGTTCCATCTGGATGGCATGGACGCCTTCCTGCGGCCGGCCGTAATGGCGGGTCGTCCAGCCGCCGCGGAAGCGGCCGTTCAGAACGTGAGAATAGCCCGAGGCATCGGCACAGATCGCGGCTACTGCCGTTTCGATCTCGGGGGCACAGGTGCTGCCGTTGTCAGTACCTATATTGAAATCCGGCAGGCGGCCTTCGAACAGATATGGGCAGACCGAGCGTATGGAGTGGCAATCATAAAGTATGGCCACGCCATGCAGTTTCTTCACCCGCTCGATCTCCTCGGCGAGAGCGGCGTGATAAGGTTGATGGAAGAGCGACCGCCGCCTTTCTATCTCGCTATCGTCAGGCTCGCGACCTTCCCGCCAGATTTGCTGATTGTCGAAATCGGTGAGCGGCACGAGTCCGGTCGTGTTCTGTCCTGGATAAAGGCTCCGGCCCGAGGGATCGCGATTGGCGTCTATGACATAGCGATGGAAGTGCGCTCGAACCGTGGTAACGTCGGGCAGCAAGCCGTCATAGAGGCGATGGACATGCCAGTCCGTGTCACGCAGCCGGTGCCCTTCCTCGTTCAGATCGTCCCAGATATCGGGTGGCACCTCGGTGCCTGTATGAGGCAGGCCGAGGATAACGGGTGAAGAGCCCCGCCTGACTTCAACAGGGGCCATGATCACGCTTCCAGTCCCGGCAATATGCCTTCCGACACGCTGGCATTCAGGTCGCCGGAACGCACCAGCTCGATTGCTGCCTCGAGATCCGTGGCCATATAGCGGTCCACTTCGAGTTCCGGCACGACCTGCCGGATCGCTGCATGTGCCTTTTGAAGCTCCGCGCTTGTCTTCAGCGGCGCGCGCAGATCAATGCCTTGTGCGGCGGTTACGGCCTCGATGCCGATAATGCCGAAAAGATTATCTGTCATTGCGATCAGCCGCCGTGCCCCATGGCAGGCCATGGAGACGTGGTCCTCCTGGTTGGCGGAAGTCGGTGTGGAATCCACCGATGCCGGATGCGCCATCTGCTTGTTTTCCGACATCAGCGCGGCCGAAGTGACCTCGGCAATCATCAGACCGGAATTCAGCCCCGGCTTCTTGGCGAGGAAGGCCGGCAGGCCGAAGGAGAGCGCTGGATCGACCAGGAGCGCAATGCGTCTCTGGGCGATCGCGCCGATCTCGCAAATAGCGAGCGCTATCTGGTCAGCCGCGAATGCCACCGGCTCGGCGTGGAAATTGCCCCCGGAAACGACGGACCCGTCCGAAAGCACGAGCGGATTGTCGGTGACCGCATTGGCTTCCGTTTCCAGAGTCCGTGCAGCCTGCCGCAGGACGTCCAGCGCGGCGCCATCCACCTGCGGCTGGCAGCGGATACAATAGGGATCCTGCACCCGCTCGTCACCCTCGCGATGGCTTTCACGGATTTCCGAACCATCCAGCAGGCACCAGAGTGCTGCTGCGGTGTCGATCTGGCCGCGATGGCCGCGCAGCGTGTGGATTTCCGGATGGAAGGGCGCCGAAGAACCCATGGCCGCATCGGTCGAAAGCGCTCCGGTAATCAGCGCCGAACGCGCGGCGCGATGCGCTCGGAACAGGCCCGCGAGGGCGAGGGCAGTCGAGACCTGCGTGCCGTTGATCAGCGCGAGCCCCTCCTTGGCTGCGAGCCTGACCGGTTCGAGACCGGCCTTTTGAAGAGCCGAGCGTGCCGGCATGGGGGTGCCTTCATAAAAGACTTCGCCTTCGCCGATCATGGCAGCGGCCATATGGGCCAGTGGCGCCAGATCGCCCGAGGCGCCGACGGAACCCTTTTCGGGAATGACCGGAAGGACATCGCGCTCCAGCATCGCCTCGATCAGCCGCACGATCTCAAGGCGGACACCCGATGCTCCGCGGCCAAGCGAGACGAGCTTCAGTGCCATGATGAGCCGTACGATATCCGGTCCGAGCGGCGCGCCGACCCCGCAGCAATGCGAAAGGATCAGGTTGCGTTGAAGGGTAGCGACATCGGCGGCCGGGATGCGCATGCTGGCGAGCTTTCCAAAGCCCGTATTGACGCCGTAGACCGGCTCATCACCGCCAGCTATCTCGCCAATACGCCGGGCGGAGGCCTCAATCCGCTCATCGAAGGTGGGATCGACGCGCACGCTCCCGGCTTCACGATAAATCTTCATCAGGGTTTCGAGCGAGACGGCGCCCGGTTGCAGAATGAGGGTCATGATACCGCCTCGACCATCCGTCGGTGAAGGGGGTTGAAGCCAATACGATAGGCAAGCTCGGCCGGGTGTTCGACATCCCAGATGGCGATCTCGACGCGCTTGCCGGGTGCTATCGTGCCGATTTCCCGATGTAGGCCCAGTGCTCGCGCGGCATTCCTTGTCACGCCGGCCAGAGCCTCCTCCGGCGTCAACCGGAAGAGGGTCGATGCCATATTGATGGTCAGGAGCAGCGAGGCGAGCGGCGAGGAGCCGGGATTGCAATCCGTCGCGATCGCGATCGGAACGCCTGCTTCACGCAGAGCTGCGACGGGCGGAGCCTGCTTCTCGCGCAGTGTGTAGAAGGCCCCAGGCAGCAAGACGGCTACGGTGCCGCTCTTCGTCATGGCGGCCACGCCTTCCTCGTCCAGATATTCGAGATGATCGGCAGAGAGCGCGCCGTAGGAGGCTGCGAGTTTCGCTCCGTCGAGATTGGAAAGCTGCTCGGCATGCAGCTTGACCGGCAGACCGAGCGAGCGCGCCCTGTCGAAGACGCGGGCCATCTGTTCCGGTGAAAAAGCGATGCCCTCGCAGAAACCGTCAACGGCGTCGACCAGCCCTTCTTCCCGGGCAGCTTCCAAGCCCGGCAGCACCACCTCGTCGATATAGGCATCGGCGTGGGACTTGTATTCGGCCGGAACCGCATGCGCGGCGAGATAGGACGTGACGACCCGGATCTGGCGCATGGTTCCCAGCCGGCGAGCCGTACGCAGCATCTTCAATTCGTCCTCGATCGTCAGGCCGTAGCCGGACTTGATCTCGATCGTCGCGACACCCTCGGCGATCAGAGCATCAAGCCGCGGCAAGGCGGCTTGGACAAGCTGGTTCTCATCCAGATCGCGGGTGGCAGAAACGGTCGAAACAATGCCGCCGCCGGCGCGCGCGATCTCTTCATAGCTGGCGCCCTCCAGCCGCATCTCGAACTCACGGGCGCGGTTTCCGCCAAAGACCAGATGGGTGTGACAATCGACAAGTGCGGGGGTCGCCAGGCGGCCATCGAAATCCTCCGCCTCAGCCTTGCGCCACTCGGCGGGGAGGTCCTTTTCCTGTCCTGCCCAAACGATCCGGTCATCCTCGACGGCGACGGCACCGCGATCGACAAGCCCGTATGGGCCCATATTCAGCTCCATCGTCGCAAGACGGATTCCCGTAATCGTCTTCCGGGCCATCGGCTGCTATTCCCGTTTCTTGTATGGACTTAACGCTATTATGTCTATACAAATCAAGTCAAACGGAAAGTGTTGCCGATGCCCGAAATTTTTGCGCGCATAGCCCTCACCCCGCAAGGCTGGCTTAAGAATGTGCAGGTCTCCATCGACGCTGACGGCCGTATCGCAACGGTCGACTCGGAGACGCGGCCTGGCCCCGAGATGACACAGGTGGACGCGCTTCTCCCTGCACTGTCGAACCTCCACAGCCATACCTTTCAGCGTGGCATGGCGGGGCTGGCCGAAAGGCGCGGGCCGGCTGGGCGTGACAGTTTCTGGACCTGGCGCGAGATCATGTATCGCTTCCTCGATCTGCTTTCGCCCGAGGACATCGAAGCGATCGCCGCCTTCGCATTCATGGAGATGCAGGAAGCAGGCTTCGCGGCCGTGGCGGAATTCCACTATCTGCACCACCAGCCGGGCGGAGCGCCCTATGACGATGTCGGCGAATTGTCGGCGCGCATTGCCGCGGCGGCTTCGCAGACGGGTATCGGCCTGACCCTTCTTCCGGTTCTTTATCGTCATGGCGGCGTCGATGGCCGCCCGCTTGCCGGTGGGCAGTTGCGTTTCGGCAATGATCTCCCCGGGTTCGAAGCCCTCATGGCGCGTGCCGCGACCATTCTGAAGGCCCTGCCGGTTGATGTCGGTCTCGGTGTGGCGCCGCATTCCCTTCGCGCCGCCAATCGTGACGATATCCAAGCTGCGCTGGCCCTGCGGCCGGAAAGCCCTTTCCACATGCATATCGCGGAGCAGGAAGCCGAGATAGACGAGATGCTGGCGGTCCATGACGCGCGGCCTGTCGCCTGGCTGCTCGACACTTTCGAAGTCGACCGCCGCTGGTGCCTCATCCATTGCACACATATGTTGCCGGAAGAGACCATCGGCCTTGCCCGTACGGGGGCGGTTGCCGGGCTCTGTCCGGTCACTGAAGCCAATCTCGGTGATGGTATTTTCGACGCTCCGCGCTTCGTGGAGGCGGGCGGCTCGTTCGGTGTCGGCTCGGACTCCAATATCCGCATCAGCACAATCGAGGAACTGCGCCAGCTCGAATATTCGCAAAGGTTGCGCGACAGGGCGCGTGTCGTCCTTGCCGGCCCAGGGGAATCCGCCGGCCGCGTGCTCTACGGCAAGGCTCTTGCCGGCGGCGCGCAGGCATTGGGCCGTGAATGCGGTACCATCACTCCCGGCGGGTTAGCCGACCTTGTGGCGATTGATACGGAACGCCTGCCCGGTATCAGCGATGGCGACGGGATCCTCGACGGCTGGGTCTTTTGCGGCAATGGTAGCGCTATCACGGATCTGTGGAGTGCCGGGCGTCACATGGTACGCAGCGGCCGGCACATCCATGCAGGCGAAATCCGCGCCCGGTATCGCGAGACCATGCGCCTGATAATGGACCGGCTGTGAAAAACGGCCGCATTTCCTTCCGCGTCATCAAGGAAGAACTGGCGCGTCGCATCGCGGAACGCGTCTGGGCGCCGGGCACGCTGATCCCGGGGGAAGAAGTCCTTGCCCGCGAGTTCGGTGCGGCCCGGGCAACGGTCAATCGCGCCTTGCAGGAACTGGCGCGCTCGGGTCTCGTGGAGCGCCGGCGCAAGTCTGGCACGCGCGTCGCCTTGCACCCGCTACGCGAGGCGCGTTTCGTTATCCCCATTGTGGGCAATGAGATAACCGCCCGTGGCGCGGAATACCGTTACAGGCTCCTCAGCCGCACGATCGACAGGCCTCCGGAAGTGATTGCGGCCCGGCTCGGGCTATCGCTGAGCGAGCTTGTGCTTCACGTGCGCTGCTTGCATCTGGCTGATGGGGCGCCCTATCAGTTCGAGGATCGCTGGATCAATCTCACAGCTGTTCCCGCGGCACGTCAGGAGAGCTTCGAAACGATAGGCCCGAACGAGTGGCTGGTCACCCATGCGCCTTTCTCCGACGCGGAATTCACCTTCATGGCAGCAGCGGCCAATGAGGAGGAGGCGCGTCTTCTCGATGTGAGCGCTGGCGCTCCCCTGTTCGTCGGCGAACGCATTACATGGCTGAAGGAGAAGCCGATCACGTTGGTGCGCATGGCACATCCCGGGACCCATCGGATGGTAACGCGCCTGTAGCGCCCGCAGGCTTGCCGCTCGACATTGTCTGCGTGAGAAGCTAGTCAGGCCGGATGCCTGAGGAGGCTTTCGCCTCACGCCTGGAGCCTGATATCCATGACCAAGCCGCTTCTCATCGCGCCGTCGATCCTGTCGTCTGACTTCTCGCGCTTGGGCGACGAGGTGGAGGCGGTGGCGACGGCCGGCGCCGACTGGATCCATCTCGATGTCATGGACGGCCATTTCGTCCCCAACATCACCTTCGGCCCGCCGGTCGTGAAAGCGGTCCGCAACCGCACGGACAAGGTCTTCGACTGCCATCTGATGATCGCCCCGGCTGACCCCTATCTTGCCGCCTTTGCCGAAGCCGGCTGCGACATCATCACCGTCCATGCCGAAGCCGGACCGCATCTCGACCGCTCGCTGCAGACGATCAGGAGCCTCGGCAAAAAGGCTGGTGTCTCGCTCAACCCGTCGACGCCGGAAAGCGTCATCGAATATGTGCTCGACCGGCTCGACCTCATCCTGCTGATGACGGTCAATCCGGGCTTCGGGGGCCAGGCCTTCATCCCGGCGGTGGTGGAGAAGATCCGCCGCGTCAAGGCGCTGGTCGGTGAGCGGCCGATCGATATCGAGGTCGATGGCGGCGTCACGCCGGAGACGGCGCCGCAGGTGGTTGCCGCCGGCGCCAATGTGCTGGTCGCCGGCTCCGCCGTCTTCAGGGGCAACGGCCAACACGCATA
>NZ_VLJP01000046.1:9241-23382 GCF_007829525.1 Mesorhizobium sp. J18 | reverse complement strand
GGATCTGTTGCAAACTTTTCAGCAACGAGGTGATGGCATGAGGTCAGCTCCAATTTCGGAGCGTATTGCATGTTCAAAGGCCGTCATTTCGATCGATCCGTTATCTTGCTGTGTGTGCGGTGGTATCTGGCATACGGCCTGAGCTTGCGAGATCTGAAGGAGATGATGGCCGAGCGCGGCATCGGCATCGATCATTCGACGATACACCGCTGGGTGGTCTATTTCTCGCCGGTGCTATTGAAGAGCTTCAATCGACGGAAGCGAGCCGTCGGTGGCAAGTGGCATTTGGACGAGACGTATATTAAGGTTCGCGGCCAGTGGATGTACCTCTACAGGGCGATCGATAGCGCAGGCGACACGGTGGAATTCTGGTTCAGCAAACACCGTGACCTGCCGGCGGCGAAGCGCTTCATGCGCAAGGCTTTGGCCCGCCATGGCCGCCCGGATCGTATCGTCATCGACGGCAGCCAAACCAACCGGGAAGCAATCATTTTCTGCGACGCCGAGAGCCGGTTGAAGGATCGGTCACGGCGCCAATTGAAGGCGATCCGCATCCGAAGCAGCAAATACCTCAACAACCGGATCGAGCAGGATCACCGACGTATCAAGCGGCGGGTACGACCGATGATGGGCTTCAAAGCATTCTCCTCGGCAGCCATCACCCTGGCCGGCATCGAGATGGTTCATATGATGCGCAAGCGGCAAGGGCGGTTCGCCTTCAACCCAGCTCCGTCACTCAAGCAACAGTTCGAGGCAATTGCCGCCTGAATTGCGTCCGGCAAAGTGGCGCCGAGTGCCCTCCAGAAAATTTGCAACACAACCATCTTGATCAGGCTCTCATTGCGGTGCCACGAGCCTGGCTCGACAACGAGCTCGCCGCGGCTGTGCCGGCAATGCGCCCGAACACCGCGCCCGACATGAGTCCCGTGCCGCCCGGATAGTTGAAGTAGAACAGGCCACCGACCAGTTCTCCAGCAGCATAGAGCCCATCGATCGGCTTCATGTCCACATCGATCACCTGCGCCTGCTCGGTCACGCGCAATCCGCCGAAGGTGAAGGTGATTCCGCAGCCGACCTGGTAGGCTTCGAACGGTCCGTCCTCGATCGTGTTCGCCCAGTTCGTCTTGTCGACTTCAAGGCCGACGGTCCCGCGGCCGTCCTTCACGTTCGGGTTGAAGGGTATGTCCCGGGATACCGCGGCATTGTATCGCCTGATTTCCTCGATCACCGCCTTCGCGTCGACACCTTCGAGCTTGGCCGCCAGTTCCTCCAACGTGTCGGCTTTCACCTTCGTCACCTGCTTGATGCGATATTCGTCGCGCAGGAGATGAACAACTTTGTGGTCAAATATCTGCCAGGCGAAATTGCCGGGCTGTTCCAGAATGACCCGGCCGTACTTTGCGTAGGTGTAGTTGCGGAAATCGGCGCCTTCGTCGACGAAGCGGCGCCCGTCGGCATTAACCATGATCCCGAATGGGTAGGAATGCTTCTGAAACCCGTCGCCCACGGCGAGATCGCCGAATTCGGGCGCGTTGAAGTCCCAGCCTACGGCATGGCAGCCAGACCAGTTGCCAAACGGTGCTGCACCGATGGCAAGTGCCATCTTGATGCCGTCGCCGCTGTTGAACCGAGTGCCGCGCACGCGGGCAAGTTCCCAGCCCGGGCCGAGATACCGAGTGCGCATTTCCGGGTTGGACTGGAAGCCGCCGGACGCGAGAACGACAGCGCCGGCTTCCACGTCGTAAAGCCGGCCATCGGCCTTTACCCTCACGCCGGTCACCTTGTCGCCATCGTACAGCAGGCTGGTGACCCGGCTGCCGTAGCGKATCTCGATCCCCYTCGCGCGGGCGATCTCCGTCTCGCTGTCGACCAGGCCGGGGCCACCGCCCCAGGCCTCAACCGTCAGTCCGCCCCAGAACTTGAACTTGCCGTCGATCTTGAAAGCCTGCCGCCCGTAGATCGGCTGAAAGCGAATGCCTTTGCCGCGCAGCCATTTCATCGTCTCGAAGCTTCGGCGCACCAACAGCTCGCATAGGGTCGGATCGGAGCGATACCGCGTGACACGAAACATGTCGTCGAAGAACTGATCTTCCGTATAGGTCCCGAAATCGGTTCGGGCGATTTCTTCGTCGGTCAGTTCCGGAATGACCTCGAGCAGGTCTTCGACGCCACGATAGGCGAAGCGGATCGCGCCCGCGGTGAAGCGGCTGTTGCCACCGTTTTCTTCCTGAGGCGCGCGTTCCAGAACCAGCACGCTTGCGCCCTGCTCTTCGGCGGCAAGCGCTGCACAGAGCGCCGCATTGCCCGCCCCAACCACAACAACATCGATTTTCATGCTCCATTCCCTTGCATGGAGTTGCACACATCGTCGGACGCTCCGGCACTCGCACCGACCGGGGTCGAGCGACGACGGATGCGTCAGACAAGCTTGTTCGGTGCCGCCTCGCCCGACGGCGGGATTGCATCCGCCAATCGTTTCCAAACCCCATTTGCCAAGGCCACGGTGCGCGTCCCGACAGTGAGGCGGGCGGTGAGAAAGACGATCTGCTTGGTGGCGCGGACGACCTCCGGCGCCAGCTCCACTACCTCTCCGAGTTTCACCGAATCGATGAAGTGGACGTCGAGTTGGAGGGTTGCGGTTCTGGAGGCGCCCGTCGCTGCGCGCGTCGCAATGCCAAGTGCGCGATCGGCGAAGGTGATCAGCGCCCCACCCTGGCAGAAACCATTGCGATTGCTGTGCTTTTGCTGGGTCGGAAAACAAAACCGAAGCCCGTTTTCCCCTTCTCTGAAAAAGAACGGGCCGACAAGTCCGACAAACCCGTCATCGGTGATGATGCTCCATCCATCGGAAAGAAAGTCCTGAAAGTCCCTCTGCAAGTCCAACGCGGTCACCTCGTCCCTCCGGATGTCGCCCGAGGCGCGTTCGCGCCGATCTCTACGGCAGGGACCGCCGGCCGGGTTCCCGCAAACAGCGGCTCCGGCAGCCCGGCAACACCTACATCCAGCGCAAAAAGCCGACCAGCCAGGTGCTGTTCCGCGAGTTCTGACTGGGACAGACGGAACTGCATCGAAGTGGCGAAGAGCGTCCGGAGGCCGGGGCCGCCAAACATGACGCTTGTCGGCTTGGAGACGGGAAGGGGCACCTCACGATCGAGGCGGCCGTCCGGCGTATAGCGCGCCAGGCGAGCGCCCTCGACCTCCGCCACCCAGAGCCCGCCCTCGGCATCGACTGTGCACCCGTCCGGATGACCGGCCGTGCCTGGCTGGTCATAGTCGAGAAAGACGCGCCTTGCGCTTATCGCGCCCCGGTCCGGATCATAGTCATAGGCGTCGATGCGGCCGGGCCGGCTGTCGACGTGATACATCGTCCTGCCGTCGGGGCTCCAGGCAATGCCGTTCGAGATCACAAGGCCTTCCGCATGAACGGTAACGTCGAAATCCGCATCGATGCGATAAAGACGACCCTTCGCCTCCCTGGCGTTGATGTCGCGCGTGCCTATCCAAAGCCGGCCAGCCTGATCGCAGGCAGCGTCGTTGAATACCTCCCTGGTGAAGTCGATCAACGGGACCGCTATGCTTTGCAGGGCGCCCTCGAACGAGTCCAGAATGGCCATGCCTTTCTTGGTGACCAGCAGGAGCCCGCCGGTCTTGCGCGGCACGATGGCGCTCGGCGCGAATGGCAGTTCGCGAATGGCCACTTCGCCACCGGATGGACGAAAGCGGAAGATCAGTTTGGCGACGACATCGACCCAGTACAGCGCGTCGTCGCGATCCGACCAGATCGGGCCTTCGCCAAGGACGCAGGCGGGCGCGTCGACCGTGGCAAACGTGGTCATTCGCCTGCATCCCCCGCTGACGCCATCGGCGCGAACTTGATCAAAGTGACCTCCGGCGTCACCGCTTCGAAGACCGCCTCGACCTCCATGCCGATCGGCATCTCGTCCAGCGTGCCGCGCTCCAGGCCGACGATGTTGGTGACGAGACGGCAGCCCTCCTCGAGCTCGACCATGGCGACGTTGTAGGGAACGTCCTTCTCGAAACCCGCGAAGTAGATCTTGTGAAAGCGGCAATTGGCCCAGATGCGGCCGCGGCCCGACAGGCGCTCCCAATGCACGCCCTCATGGCCGCACTTGTTGCACCAGGGCTCGAAATAGGTGTGGAACGAACCGCACGCGTCGCAGCGCGGCAGCATGAGATGGCCTGCCTTGGCCGCATCCCAGAAGGGGCGGCTGTGATCGTCGATACGAGGCAGCGGTTTGGCGTAAGACATCAGTTGGCTTCCTTCGCATAGATGATCGATGTGCTGAGCGGGCCGCCTTGGAGATACTGAACGTTCCGGGCATCGGGTACCTGGCGCTCTCCAAGCTCGCCGCGGACCTGCCTGACGGCTTCGACGTTCAGCGACCAGCCCTGCATGTAGCTTTCCGAGAGATGGCCGCCGTTGGTGTTGGCTGGGTAGCGGCCGCCGAGCCTCAATGTCCCGCTTTGAACATATTCCCCGCCCTGGCCACGCTCGCAGTAGCCGAACCCTTCGAGGGTGAAGATCACAGTCGGCGTGAAATTGTCGTAGATCATCAGCGCATCGACGTCGGCGCGCGACAGTTCGGCCATGCGGTGCACGCGGCTGCTGACCTGCTGCATGGTCTCATAGCCGAAGTCGTCGGGCAGTTCGCCTTTGGCCAGTCGGGAAAGCTGAGCGATGCCGCGGAGATAGACGGGCTTCTGCCGCATGTCTCGCGCCCGCTCCCCGCTGGTCAGGATCATCGCGACGCCACCGTCATTGATCAGGCAGTAGTCGAGGCGGCGCAGCGGTTCGCAGATGAAGGGAGCCGCCATGTAGTCGTCCAGAGACAGAGGCTTCTTCATCACGGCCTTGGGATTGAGCGCCGCATGTCGGCGGAACGTCATGGATATCTCGGCCAACTGCTCGACTGTCGTGCCGTAGAGCGCCGCATGCCTCTGAAAAGCCATCGCGTGGATCGCGCCCGGCGAGGTCATTCCATACGGAAACCAGAGCTGCTCCGCGCCGGTGCCGTACTGGTCGCCCTTGCCGCCATATCGCGCGCCGGCGGTGCTTCCGTCATTGCCGTAGACGACCGCCACGGTCTCGACCATACCGGACAGGATCGCTTGCACTGCGATCTGCATGGAGCCGCCGAGCATGCGCCCTGCTCCCGGACTGGCGGTCAGCAGACGCGGGGCCATGTTCGTGATCTGGACGAATTTCTGGTAGTCGGCCAGCCGATGGATGACCAGCCCTTCTATGTCGGCAAGCGTCAAGCCGGCATCGGCCGCGGCCTCGCGCAATGCCCATATGCCGAGGGAAGTCGCGTCGTGGTCCGGTAGCTTGCCGAAGTCGGTCATCCCGACCCCAACGACGGCGATGCTGTCTTTGCGGTTCGATATCAGGGACATTTCTCAACTCATCTGCGGAACTGGAATTGCGGAAGAGGCGAGGCGCGGTGCGCGCAGCCGGCGCCATACCCGGGAGATCAGCGCCACCGATGCCAGTGCGGCGGCGATGATGGCGATCTGAAGCAGGGCCAGCGCCGTTGCACGCGAATAGTCGCCGTCGAACATGTAGTTGAAGATGACCACCGGCAGCACGCTGGACGCGCTGGTATAGAGCAGCGCCGATGCCGTCAGCTCATTGAAAACCTGGGTTCCGCCGATCGTCATTGCCGAGCGCAGCGTGCCGGCGAGAAGAGGCAACCGTATCTCGCGCGTTATCGTCGTCTCCGAGGCTCCGCAAACGCGGGCGGCTTCGTCCAGCTCCTTGCCGAACTGAAGCAGTCCGGTCTCGAAAAGGCGAACGAGCACAGGAAGGAAGCGCGCCAGCATGACGAGGATGATGACATAGATCGTCGCGTAGACCGGCGTGCGGATGTAGAGCCAGATGAGTCCGACACCGACAAGGACGCCCGGAACGGCGATCGGAATGCTGGCGACGAGCCAGGTGAGCGTCGATACCCTGTCCTTGTAACGCACGCGGCCAAGCGCAATCAGGAAGGCGAGGACCAGCAGCAGCACGGTGGAAACCGCAGTCACGATCAGACTGTTGCGCAGCGATACCAATGCCAGACGGTCCGAGAAGGTCATCTCGATATTCGACAGCGTCAAATCAGAGAGATTGAATGTCCCGGAGAAGTAGGGGAGCATGGCTCGTACGGCGATCGCCACGACTGGCAGAACGCAGCTTAGTAGGATGAAGAGAGTCACGATCAGGAAACCGATCGTCCTTTTCGCCGAAAACCTCCCCGCTTCGCCCAAGCGCGGCGATTTCGGGCCAACTGTGATGAATCTCTCCTGGAGCTTGACCGAACGCCCGTAGAGCAGCATCCCGACGATCGTCACCAGCAGCAATATCAACCCGATGGCGGATGCCTCGGAGCGGTCGATCGGCCAGTGGGCGGTCTTGGCATAGATCAGGTACGACAGCACTTCGTGGCCATATGGCACCAGCAGCAACCCAGGGATGGAGAACATCTCGGCCGCCAGGATGAAGATGATGATCACCGCCGACAGCAGGGAGGGCCAGAGCAGCGGGAATACGATGTGCCTCAGAGTTGCCAGCGGGCCGGCACCACTGATGGCGGCCGCCTCCTCCAGCTCCGGGTTGAGGCGGTCCATGGAGTGCCGAAGAAGCGAATAGGCGTAGGGCACGAAGAAGAGAGCCATTATGAAGACAGCCCCGCCATAGCTGATGATGTTGATCTCGGGCAGGCCGATGCTGCGGAGCACGGCGTTCAGCATGCCCGCATTCGGTTGGCCGAGCGTGATCCAGCCTACCGCGCCGATGAACGGCGAGATAAAGATCGGCGCCATGATGCCGATCTCCAGCAACTGTCCACCAGGCAGCCGCATCCGAGACATGATCCAGGCGATGATCGTGCCGACAACCGTCGCGGCAATTCCGACATAGGCGCCCAGTTCGAGCGTGGAAATCAGGGCGCGAGTGTACGAACCGCTGAGAAACACCCGCTCCAGATAGACCGTGGAGAAGCCGCCTTCAGGGGTCCGGACAGAACCAAAGAAAAGCGCGGCGACAGGCATGCCGGCCAGCCAGACCACCACGATCAGCAGCAGCCAGCGAGCAGGACCGTTCGATGTCGAGGACTGTGATTTCATGATAGCCGCCGCTTCCGTCCGTCAGTTCGCGGACTTCATGATCTTGGTCCAGGTCTGCTGGTAGGCAGTGCCGTTGTTGATCCAGCTGTCGAGGTTCGGATTCCAAACCTCCTCGGGGAACTTGAACCAGCTTTCGCTCTTGAGCTTCGCGACAACCGCGCGCCCATCCTCGACTTTCTTCAGCGCCGGCAAGCCGTTGTAAGCCGGGCCCTGCATGGCCGTTGCGCCGCCGCGGCCGACGCCCCATGCATAGAAGAGCCGGGCTGCGTTGGGATGTGGCGCATTGGCGAGCACCCCCCAGCCATTGGTTCCATATTCGACGGTTGGCTTCGGGTAGGCGAAGCGGATCGGCGCGCCACGTTCAAATTCGCTGAACGCAACGCTCTCCCATTGCGCGCCCCACGAGATGGGCTTCTGTCCGGAGATCACGGCGTCGCGCGCCTGAGCCGTGTTGACGAAGATCGTCGGATTCTGCTGCTTCAACTTCCGCAGGAAGTCCTCGCCCAGCGACGGCGTTTCCATGATGTAAAGCAGCGGCGCGAGCGTCACCCCGAAGGTCGGCTCGACCAGGCTGATCTTGTCGCGGAATGCCGGATCGAGGATCCCTTCCCAGCTTTGGAGCTTGGCTGCTTCTTCCTCGGTCACGTAGTTGGGATTGTACATGATAAGTGAGCGGTTCCGGTCCGGATAGTAGAGGTACGGCGCCATTGGGAGTGCGCTTGGCAGAAACTGCTCCACCTCTTCCGGCTCGACCGCGACGAACAGATTCTCTTTGACAAGCGTGGCGTTGGCGCCGGCATCGGTGCCCTGGAATACGTCGATCCTGTGCACCCCGGCCTGGCTCTCCTCGAGCAGCATCTGAACGCCGGCCGAGCCTGCCTTGCGCTCGAGATTGACCGTGATGTTCGGATACTCTTGGTTGAAAGCCTCGACGAAGGCATGCATGGCATTGAGCGGCGAACTGTAGAGAAGGGTCACTTCGCCTTCCTGCTCGGCCGCGCTCACCAGTTCAGGTGTGATTGCGAGCTTCTCCTGCGCGCGGACCGGCGCAGTGAGGGTCATCGCGACGAAGGCGGCGACAGCTAATGTGGATTTCATCATTACGGCCTCCCGGCGTTTTCGTTCGAGCTAGTTGATCCGGCGCGACTGCCCCTCCCAGAGCGGATCGCTCATTCTTCGCCTGTCTGGCTTGCCATTGGCATTCAGCGGAATTTCAGCGACGACGCAGATATCCTTGGGTACCTTGTAGCCGGCGAGCAGGCCGCGGCAGTGCAGGCGCAGCGCCTCCGCGTCGAAGCTTTCCCGATCGCGCGGGACCACGAAGGCAACCACGCGTTCCCCCCAGCGATTGTCCGGCGCAGAGACCACCACTGATGCCCGCACGCTGGATGAGGCGTCGATCGCCCGCTCGACCTCCGCGGGATAGACGTTGAATCCTCCCGAGATGATCACGTCGTTCAACCTGTCCCTCAGGAAGACGTAGCCGTCGCGGATTTCCGCAAGATCTCCCGTGGCGATCCAGGGGGTTTCGATCGGATGCCGGCCCGTTTCGGTCAGCCGGGCATGCGGCAGCCAGGGCGAGTTCACCTCGATCTCGCCCACCCGATCGGCATTGGGCCGCGCGAGACGAATCTGAGCCGCCAAAAACGGCCGCCCGGCGCTGTGGCGGGCGGCCGGATCGCGATGTCCGGCACCGTCGAGATAGGTGATCGATCCGCCCTCATGCGATCCGTAGCCGTGTACCAGTTCCGTTTCGGGCATGAGGTCGAGCAACTCATTCACGAGCGATGCCCTGATGGGCGACCCACCGTAGACAAGCTGCTTGAGGCCGGCCTGGCGCAGAGCGTCCCGGGATTTCGGAGCATCCATCATCATGCCGAGCATGGTGGGCACCATCTGCGAGCAAGAAATCCTCTCCTGGCCCAAAATGGTCGCGACGACATCGACGTCGAATTTGTCGACCAACAGCAAGGTGCCGCAGCGCAGGAATGTGGGCAGGACGAAGAGCCCCGCCTGATGCGACAACGGGCCGAGCACCAATGTCGTCGATTGCGGGATGATCCGGATCTCCTCCGACAGGATCGACAGAGCCCGTAGAAGCCAGGCGCGATGGGTGACGATCACGCCCTTGGGCAAACCCGTGGAACCCGAAGTGAAGCGGATGAGGGCGTCGCCTTCTTCGTGGCCTGGTTGGCTGGGGTAGGGAGACGACGCCGATGCGACGATCTCGGCGAGGCTGTCGCCCACGGGCGGACCGCCATCGGCCACGACAAAGCGGATGTCCTTCAGCGCCGCGTCGTCTCGGAACATCCGCGCCTTTTCTGCCGTCGTCACGACCACGCGCGCATTGCTCAGCTTGAACTGGCGCGAGGCTTCTGTCGCGGAAAGGCGGAAATTGACATAGGCGGCGACACCACCCGCCCTGAAAGCGGCGAATTTCGCGATCAGGAACTCGTGCGAGTTCGTCAGATGGATGGCGACCGTTGCGCCGGGAGCAAGGCCGCCGGCATTCAGCCAGCGGGCGAGTGAGGAGACCGCCCCGTCGAGTTGCGCATAGGTCAGCGTACGTCCGCTGCTCCATTCCCGCACTGCCAGGGCTTCAGGGCACGCGGCGGCCGCTCGAGCAAGAACCGCGTCGATCGACGGAATGAGCGGCCTCTCGGCAGTCGCAGTCGTACGGGTGGCGTTGTGAAGCTGCTTGGCCTGAACTGTCATGACGCCCTCAGATGACGATGCAATGTTCGGGCGGCAGATGAATGCTAACCTTATCGCCGCTTTTTGCCCGGCAAGCCGTTGCCGTTGTTTCGACGGTGACGCCGTCGCCGCTCTCCAGGTCGAGCTGGTAGCGCATCCGGTCGCCCAGATAGTTGGCGGTGCGGACCGTTGCGGACAGCACGTTCTGGCCGTTCCTTTCGGTCACGAAGCCAATCCGATGCGGCCGCACCACAAGCGTGGGCGAAGCCGTCGCGCGCTCGACACTCGCCACGAGCAACTCTTGGCTGCCCAGCCTGACGCTGTTCTTCGCCGGATCGACCATATCGACGGCCATGGTGTTCGCCGCACCGATGAAATCCGCGACAAAGCGGCTCGTCGGCCGTTCGTAGAGATCTTCCGGCGTACCGCTCTGCTGCAGCTTGCCGTTGCTCATGATGTAGACACGATCGGACAGGACCATGGCTTCAGACTGGTCATGCGTGACGTAGATCGACGTCGTGCCGATGCTCTTGTGAAGTTCGGAAAGGAGATCCCGCATCGAATCACGTAGCTGCGCGTCAAGGTTCGAAAGCGGCTCGTCGAACAGGATCACCTCGGGCTCCCCCACAAGCGCCCTGGCGAGAGAGACGCGTTGCTGCTGACCGCCGGACAGCTGAGACGGATAACGCTCGCCATAGTCACCAAGGCCCACGCGCTTCAGCATTTGGGCCGTTTTCTGCAGCTGATCGGAGCGCGACAGTCCGCGCATCTTGAGAGGAAAGGCGACGTTTTCGGTAACAGTCTTGTGCGGCCAGACCGCATAGCTCTGAAAAACCATGCCCAGCTTGCGCTTGTGGGTGGGGATAAAGCTCCGACCGTCGCTGACGATGCGGTCTCCGATGGAGATGACCCCTTCCGTCGGCTTCTCGAGCCCGGCGACCATGCGCATCGTGGTCGTCTTGCCCGAACCGCTGGGACCAAGCAGCGTCACGAACTCTCCCGGCGATATGGAAAGACTGAGTTTCGACACGGCATCCACCGCGCCATAACTCTTGGTTACCGCTTCGAGCCGAATGCTGCTCATCGCAGAGCCTTCATTCCGCTCAGGGTGCACGAGGCCATCATCGCCGATTTCTCCATCCCTAGTGCGTACATTGGTATACAATTGCACACGTGTGTCAAGTCGGCTATCTTATGGTAGACGATTCCGATGTCGCAGAGGCTGGACAGGCAGGGGTCGGCAGGGGCCAGGTAGATGCGGACAATCAGGCGGGAACAGGAACCCAGGCTTTGACTACGAAACTGGCCTTGCAACCATGGATCGATGATGAAGACGAGCGACTGAGCGAGGAGGTGTCGCGCGCCGAATTCGCATATCGCACGCTTCTGGAGGCGATCAGCAACGGTGAGTTGCGCCCCGGGCAGCGCATGCGGGAGAACGAGCTGGCGAAGATGCTGAACATCAGTCGCACGCCGATCCGTGAGGCGATGCGACGGCTGTCGAGCGAAGGCCTGGTTGTGGTCGCGCCATCGCGTGGCATGATGGTGGCGCAGCTCGACAAGTTGCAGGTTCGCGAACTGTACTCGATCCGGGCGACGCTCGAAGGCGCGGCCGCCCGGCTTGCTGCCCAGCATGCTTCAGCTGGCGAGATCGCCGTGATGAAGGAAATCCTGGACTCTTGCGAAGCGGAAAACGAGCCACTGTCCTACGCTAGGCTCAATCGCCTGTTCCATCAGTCCATACACGAAAGCGCCCATAATCGGTATCTTACGAAATCCCTGTCCCAGCTCGCGACGCACCTGGCTCTGCTTCCGGGGACAACGTTCGAAGCTCCCGGCAGATCAGTTGAGGCGTCGAGGGAGCATCGCGTAATCCTCGATGCCATCGAAAGGCGTGATCCTGACGCAGCGGAGGCAGCGGCACGCCAGCATATTGAGAAGGCAGGCCTCACCCGCATGAGAATGATGTTCTCGGCGCCGTAGGCGCCAAAGCGGCTCGGCGACGCCCCGGCAAGAACCTCCGCGCCGGCCGAAGCCCCCCTTGCGGCAAACCGATCGACCCAGTCTTCATAGGCACCGGAATGCAGATATCGCTTGGTGGCTCCCACAAATGGTAACGAACCGATCGCATGTCGCGCCCACAAAGCTTGCGAATTTCCGCTTGTTGCGGGAAGCCTGACGAATTGGCTCGGCCAGTCGCGCAACATGCGCCCCCAGTCCAATCGTCCAATGCCAGTCTAAGAGACAAAGATACTCAAACCATTCCGGATTCAGGTCCGGGTTGCCGCAATGTGCAGGGGCCGTAGTATGGATGATGACCGGGGCTGTAGACCAAACTGCGGTGCTGGGCTACCGGACGCCTCAAGCCATCGTCGTTGTGAGTGTTGCCACGTCCGTCAAGACAGCGTCACCGACGAAGGCGATGTTTGCAAGACTGCGTTCGGCGGCCTCGGGATGCCCGGCTCCGCATGCATCGCGAACGACTACCGGGATAAACCCCAGATCCGCCCCGTGGCGCACGGTCGGTTCGATGCCAATTTGGAGAGCACCAAAATCTGTGGGGCGTCAGGCGGCCCTCGGAGTCTCCAGCTGATGGACGGGATTGTTGGCGGCGAGTCCGGGGTACCACTGCTCGAACTTTCCGCGCAGCGTGCCGTCGAGGGCCCGCGTGCGGGTCTGGAGCAAGAGATGCGCCCCTTCCTTCGACCATCGCATCTGCTGGCGCTTTGAGAAGCGTTTGCTAACCACAACGTTGACGGTCGATTCAACGAACGCCGTCGAAACCCGTTCGCCGTAGCGGCGCCTCTCGGCGTAGTTCGGGATCATGCCCGCGTTGTTGGCGATGTACGTGTTGAATTCTCCCGTCGCCTTCCGGAATGCCATCATGCTGGGATAATCGGTTTCGACTGCATCGAGATCATCGATGAGCCACTCGATGCAGGGTAGCGCCCGCCGGTGATTACCATTCCACAGATAGCCCTTGATGCGCTTCAGTTCGCGCGCGGCGCCTTCGGCTTCTTTTGGATTATGATGCGCCAGCCCCTTGGCGTATTGGCCGAGAACAGTCGAGCTATGGTCGGAACTGGGTGACGGGGCCGATCAGGCGGCGTGTTGATCTGGCGTCGTCGTGATGGCGACGCCGTCGGCGAATTTGATGCCTTCGACGACCATTGGCAACTGATTTTCTCCCTTCAGCCGTCGCCAGGTCTTGGCTGCGGCCATGACCAGCTTGAAGACCATGAGCCGTGCCGTCTTGTGTGAGAGGCTTCCCTTGGTGCGCACGGTCCGGTGCCGAACGGTGGCAAAGACGCTCTCGATCGGATTCGAGGTGCGCAAATGGTCCTGGCCTGACCCCATAGGGTGGTCCGGTTTCAATCTTAGTGCATGATGGGCATCTGGGCCATCGCCTGGGCAGATGGGGGTGCCGATCCGGGTGATTGTCCGGGCCAGACGATTGCCTCCGGTGCCGGCGGCTTGTAGCCGAGCGATGAGTGCGGCCGCTCGGTATTGTAGTAGCGTCGCCATGCCTCGATGATGACCTTTGCCTCGGCGAGGCTATAGAAGATCTCCCCGTTGAGCAGTTCATCGCGCAGCTTGGAGTTGAAGCTCTCGCAATAGCCGTTCTCCCATGGGCTGCCCGGCTCGATGAACGCGGTCTTTGCCCCTACTGCGGCGATCCACTCCCGTACGGCCTTGGCGATGAACTCCGGACCGTTGTCGGAACGAACATGGCCGGGCACACCGCGCAGGATAAACAGGTCCGACAGGGCGTCGATGACATCAGTCGAGTTGAGCTTGCGATCGATGCGGATCGCCAGGCACTCCCGGGTGAACTCGTCGATGATGTTGAGCATGCGGAACTTCCTGCCATTATGGGTCCGGCCTTCGACAAAGTCATAGGACCAGACATGGTTGGGATGCTCCGGCCGAAGCCGGATGCACGATCCGTCCTTCAGCCAGAGCCGTCCTCTCTTCGGTTGCTTCTGGGGAACCTTCAGCCCCTCCCGCCGCCAGATGCGCTCGACGCGTTTGGCGTTCACCGTCCAGCCCTCGGACCGCAGCATCGCTGTGATCCGGCGGTAGCCATAGCGCCCGTAGCGTGATGCAAGCCGAATGATATCGGCGGTCAACGCATCCTCATCTGCTCGGCAGTGCGGCTTCTTTCGCTGGGTCGAACGATGCTGGCCGAGGACCTTGCAGGCAAACCGCTCCGAGACGGAGAACTTCGCCACGACATGGTCGACGCAGCGACGGCGACGGGCGGGGCTCAATAGTTTCCCGAGGCAGCCTCTTTCAGGATCAGCTTCTCGAGCGTGAGG
>NZ_VLJP01000046.1:7903-9214 GCF_007829525.1 Mesorhizobium sp. J18 | reverse complement strand
GCGTGAGGTCCGACACAGCCTTGCGCAGCCGGTCATTCTCTTTCTCGAGTTCTTTCAGCCGCTTCACCTGATCGCCCTTCAGGCCGCCGAACTCCTTGCGCCAGCGATAATACGTGAACTGCGTCACGCCGATCGTGCGAACCGCCTCGCCAACCGATCTTCCTTGCGACAGCAGAACATCGACCTGGCGCAGCTTCGCGACGATCTCTTCGGGCTTATGCTTCTTCTGGGGCATTCCAACGTCCTCTCCAATGGCTCAATAGCCTACTTCAGGGAGGACCACTTTTCAGGGGGCAGACCACTTTGAATTGTGGGTGTCGCAAGTGCTCAACTATGCGCTGACCATTGTGCTGTTTGCAGTCGTGTTCACGCTGTTGATGGATATTTTTGGCACCTACATGGCGCAAGCCGATTTCGACGGGACGCAGAGCGTTGGTTATACGCTGATCGGCATGATGGTGATTTCCGTCGTTTCGGTTGGGCTGCTGCTTCAATTGCCGAACATTGCAAGCGGTTTGGCCAGCGGCGTTGGCATCAGCTATTGGTACGAGATGCGCGCCATTCGTGGCGGTGCTGGAGCAGCTTACAAACACTCTGGTGCAAGAGCGGCCGTGGGCTACGGGAAAAAACAGGCTGGCCGTGCTGCTGGTGCTGTAGCTGGTGCTGTAACGGGTGGTGCTGCTGGCGTTGCCCGTGCTGCTGCCGGGTACTTCCGTGGTCGCAGAACGTGATGACCGCAGAAATGCACTACTTTTGCATCATCCCTGCATCATCCCTGCATCATATCCGCATCAGATGTGCATCATTTCTGCATCATCTTTGCATCATCGCCACCGAAACCCAATGCGCGCAGCGCATTGGGGCCAGTTTGGACCCCCCGGATGGCCTTAAATGGCCATCCGATAGCCCTTAAAAGGTCTATACACAATACGCACCTTTCGGTGCTATGTAACATGTTGATTTATAAGACATTTCTAAGAGTGCATCATTTCTAGCTGTAGTGTTCACGTACTACAAAACAGCCGGAAACCCGCAGAAATGCTGGCTTCGATGCACTACGCGAAGCACTACAGGAGGCACGTATGTTGGGGAACCCCCTGACCCTTCGACTCAGCCCGGAAAAACATGCCCAATACGAGGACGCGGCTGCCCGGCGCGGCAAGCCTCTAGGCACCTACCTACGGGAGTGCCTTGAGGACGGCGACAGTGTGCGGGATGAGCTGGCCGCGATGCGGCGCGAGCTGGCGAGCCTGCATCACGCGGTCGAGGACCTGGCCGCCGCAGGCCCGCGACCGGCAGACGGAGACGGCC
>NZ_VLJP01000046.1:0-7721 GCF_007829525.1 Mesorhizobium sp. J18 | reverse complement strand
CCGCCGTTCAGATCGAAACGCTACTGCTGTTGCGGGCCATTGCTGGCCCCGACCGCATGACAACCATCCGGGGCGAGTTGAAGCGCCTCGGGGTGGAAACGTGGACCCCCGAAGAGGCGCAAATTGGCTGACGAGAATGCCCTCATCAAAGCCGTTATCTCCCCTGAGCTGAAAGCGGAATTCAAGCGGGCCGTAAAGCGTAATGACCGGGTGCTAAGTCAGGTCTTACGAGACCTCATCCGCGAGTACGTGTGGCGAGCTTCAAAGAGGAAAGTCCTGGCCTTGGGCAAGGAATATTCCCGGTCGAGCGGTGACCTCATCAGGGCCGTCATCGATCCTACCCTAAAGGCCGAATTCGAAGGGGCTGCACAGCGAAATGGGGCTATCCCCAGTCGCGTTTTGCGCGCCCTAATCATCGAGTACGTCCAGCGCCATGCCAAAGGCGAAATGTGGGAACCAGGGCAGGAAATCAAACGCAAGATTTCACCGAAATAGGAGGCAGTAATGTTCGACAAAACCGGGCACATCAAAGCACTTTTCCGGCGTGTAAATCGGGCGGTTCAGATCGGCTTTGCAAGCCTGTTTCTGGCCATAGGCGGCCTGTTATTGATGGTGCTCGTTCTGCAATCGCCCGGCCTGCTGAAAGGCTTATGCTCAGGCGATTCCCAATCCCTAGAATCTATCATCAGCGGGTTGGCCGGCGTGGGGCTGTGCTGGCTGCAATGGCGGTATCGCCATGTCGTCTATCCGCAGCTCCGGCGGGAATTCCTCGCGGGCCGTAACGCCCGTTAAGTGATTGGCGTGGCAGCGTAATTAGCGTTGTCACGTGGGGACATGGGACCGTCGTGATGCCGGCGGAAATCGCCAACCTGCCCGACCTCACGGCCTATATCGGCTTCGCCGGGAATACCTTCCGGCCTCCCTGAGCCGCTTTGTTCATCGGCCGTTTTCTTAGGGAAACCGTCCCTGCTCATCCGGCCAAGTCCATATTCCGTCATCAGCTAGGATAGCGGCCACAACGGCCTCTGCTCGATCTCGGGTCGTGGGGCCTTCTTGTAAGCCCATATGCTGAGTCTCGATCCGAACAAGGTAATCGACAACCTGCACGCGAGGCACGCCCCTACGCAGTTGGCCGGCTGCATCCAGCAGATAACTGTCATACTCATCAGCAAAAGGTCGGTTCGCTTCCTCATCCCATTTACCTGGGTAGAACCCAGGCTCTAACAATCCAATCGGGTCCCAAAGTTCCCAACCAATATCGCGCAGTTTTGACAGCTTGGCCCTTGGTTGCGGTGAAATTTTCATCATGGATTCTATAGGGCCATCATTTTCGCCAGCCATTGCCTTACCCTTGGCCTTTGAGCCTTTGCGCAGCGTCGTTATTAGCGTTTTCATGTAACGCGGGAGTTCTAATCCGATGGATGAGTCTCAACAAGGTGCAGGGGGCCTGAGATTCCTTTCTCTCATTCTTGTCTGGGGCTGGGCGGCCCTCTTGATCGGTTTCATGGAGCTCAATCATGAGTTCGAGCGGATCGGGCCCGAAACCACGCTGGTCACCAACCACTTCACGGGCGACGTAAAGTACTGCCGCGTCTATCGAAGCGGTGACATGAGCTGCCACCGCGCCGACATCAAACCACGCCATTGGTTGTTCGCGCTCATACCCCTTTGGCCTGGGCGTGAAGAACTGAACGAGGATCCTCCGTCGGAGCTCGAGGCGCGCGAAACGCCTTTTACCGAAACGCCACTTTTCAAGGAGCTTTTGATCGACGGAATAGTCGTGGCGGTGTTGCTCGTGGTAACCGTTCTCATCCTGCGCGGCACGCGCGAGGAGGGAACTGGAAGTAGTGATGGCGGCGGTTCCGATGGCGGCGGAGGCGGCTTCGGAGGCGAATGAAGTGCCGCCGCGCCGCGTGGTATTCCCCCAATTGCGACGTCATCGCGCGAACCTGGAAGCCGTAAACGCCTTGTGGTTCGCGATCTCATCATAGAGGTTGCGCCGCTGGCGCGCTTTCAAGGTTTCCTCGCCATTGACGCGCCAGTGCATCAGCATCATGTCGCCGGGCTTCGATCCACTCTCGCAGGCGCCGGTGCGCTTCATCTGCGTGACGAAGCGGCCGCGACTTCGGATCAAGTTGTCGCGGTTGATGATGACGGTCTCGGCGCGTGTCTCGTCGCCTCCTACGAATGTGACCGTATGCCGGATGTCCGTCTTGCCGATCTTGTCCTCGATCGGCGATGGACCCGCGCAGCGCATCGTCCATGCATAAGTATTTCCTGAGAGCGTTGGCTGCGGTTCTTCGCACCGCTCATTGAGGCTGGCGACACTAGCCTGCTGCTCTCGAACCTCCAGTTCGTGCAGCGCGCGGTCGGCGCTAGGATCGAGGCAGATTTCCCATGTCTTCTGGATTTCGAATGTGGTCTCGCCGTCGCTGATCGTGCCGGTCTGTTCCATGCCCCACAAACCTTCGTTGCGCGCCGGCAGGTCGGCTGGAAGCTCGAAGCCAAAAGCGGAAGTGCCTAGGCCAAGGAGGAGGACCGCTGCAAACGGCTGGAAAAGGCAAACGCGCCGGGTCACATCGGCCCCAGGCGCTTGTTGATCTCGATGCCTTCTTGCATGGATTTTTCAAGCCGCTTCAATGCATCCTGGATGGTGTCGGGGGGGATGTTCTCGTTCGGCCACGCATCGCTGTTGTAAGTAAAACCCAGATCAACGATCCCTCCTGGATTCAGGTCGGCTGGGCATTCACTGACCCACCGCTGTTCCGTAATCGTGTTGTTTTCCGTGTGAAACATCACGCCGCGAGGCAGGCTATGCTCCTCATTTACAACTTCGCTGTCGCTCCTGAATGTCGTCGTCCAGCGGAAATCCATGCCGGCTGTTTCGTCGTCATCCGGAGAATTGGTCCGGCACGCCATCTCGCCGGTCATGACGTTGCCGCTCATGGAGACCTTCGGCGCCTGGCAACTGATGTCGCTGTAAATCACCTGCAATTGCTTGCGCAGTATTTCCAGCTCATAAAGGGCTCGGTCGGAGCTCGCATCCAGGCAATATTTCTTTATCGCCTTGGCCTGGTTTGATCCCACCGTGCCGGTCGTTCGCATTTCCCAGAGACCCGGCTTGCGGGCCGGGATGTTCTTCGGAAGATCATGAGTAGCGGCTGGAAGGGATGAGAGAGCAATACCGACAACGGCACCTACAGCGATCAAACTGGCAACAGGTTTCATAAAAGCCTCGTTTCTGGCGCTTAGTCGCGTGGCGGTTCGTTGAACCAGAATAGCGCTACAATCGTCCCGACAGGCATAAACCATGAGACAAGCTGAAACCATCCGCTCCTGTTCGTGTCGTGCAGGCGGCGGGCGGTCACCGAGAAAAACGGTACCATTGTAATGAGCAGCACGATCGAAACAGCAATGTCCGGAAGATTGAGCAGGCCGAGCACGAATAGCAGCAGCACATAGAAAAGCATCGCATACCAGAATTCCGTGCGGCTCGCTCTGCTCTTGAAATCAAAGTATCCGGTAAAGAATCTCACGACCGCCGTAGGAAAGTCGACAGGTGAAGCCGTCTCGCCGAAACGGTTAGGGCCTTGCGATGGCCTGTTCTTGTAGGAAATTACAAAAACAAAAAGCAGTGAAGCCAATATACCAAACACGAAAATCCAAAGCATGAATTCGGCATCTCCATCTCTTCAAAGGTCGGTAGGGGTTATCCTCAGCAAGTCGGGGAATGCTCTTCCTGATCTTCGCTGAAACTGCCTCTGTTGCGCATAAATTTGAGGGCCTTCAACGCTACTGGCTGTATCCGCTTTGGCCAACCTGATGCGATAAATTCATCGGCATCCATATTCTCCGGGGTAGCATCGCAGGCAGCATCGAGGATGCTGCTCACCTCTAACAATACGGCTCGTTCCTCTGGTGTAATCGCGCTGTTGTAGCGCATTTCCCCATCGAGCTGATGCGGGATCCAGTCATAAAAACTCTCAAAATACTCAACAGGCCATTCGCGACGTACCGTCTCATCTCCGCCGGCTAATGCTTCAACGGCCTCCATGATCCTATTGCGAATGCGTTGGTCGACGAGGCGCCCTGAAGGTTGCTCTTCCATAGGGGTAACGGGTCCCTGCCTCACTCAAAAATCGTGACGGCCTTTGCCAAGACCTCATCCATGATTTCCGGCGGCAGAGATTCCACCTTGCGACCGTTGCGCGCTTTCAGGTCCAGCACTCGGGGTTGATCGCAGCGCACGACGCCGGTTGTGTTGGTGCCAGAGAGGGGCACGGCAAAGCCGATGCGCCGGGCAAACTCACCGCCATTGGTGATCGGTAGAATGACAGGCAAGCCGGTAGCCCGGTTGAACTCGTCGGGCGAAACCACGACCACCGGCCGGTGCCCGCGTTGCTCCCTGCCCTGCGTCGGTTCCAGATCGACCATGTAGACGTCACCGCGCCTCATATCAGCTCACCGCCCACGGCAGGCGCATCGATCCATTCCCGCTCTTCAGCCGGTTGCGGCTGCGAATAGTCGGACGCGGCCAGCAGTTCGGCCATCGTGTAGCGCGGCCGTGCCTTCGGCTCGACCACGAGGCGGCCGTTATCGACGGCCAAGCCGACTTTGGCCCCGGCCGACAGATGCAGAACATCGAGCAGCGCGGGGGGAACGGCCAGCATGACCGAGCCGCCGACCTTGCGGAGATTGGTAGTGTGCATGGGGGCACCTCCTTTGAGTTATATGAAAATATAACATTCCCCGCCCGGGCATTCAATGCCTGTTTTGGATTGCACAATCCAAAAAACCGGGGATTGAGCCTCGCCAGATGTTGCCATTTCGTTCTTTGTAAACTAAACGGGAATCAATGGGGAGGAATGGCATATGTAGTATAGGTGGCTGCAACATGACCAAAAATGTAGTGGGGAAAGCCCGCTGCACCGACCACATCAAGCGCCGTGTCACACAGTCCATCTTTCGGGCGTTCGACTTCGCAGCCGCAACAGGACGACCGATGAACCGATATGTCGTGATCCACTTGAGCGAGACGGACGCGGCCTGCGCTGCAACATTGTTCGAGCGCATCCGACATAAGTTTCGGGACTGGCTGGCCTATCACGGGAAGCGGAGAGCGGAACCTGTTGCGCCGGCCTACGTCTACACCTTCGAGAACCCGACCGGGGAGAACCCCCACGTAAATTGGGCTCTTCATGTCCCCGAGGATCTGATGGCCGACTTCCTGCGCAAGCTGCCGCGCTGGATTGAACGGGTCCAAGGGCCACTAACCCCCTTCACCTATCGTGAGAAGCCCATTCGGGCGTCCCATGCCAACCGACTCGCAAAGTATCTCGTAAAGGGCACAGAGCCTGCTTTCCTTGAGCACTTCTTTTTGCGGGAAATGCACGATGAACATGGCCCACAGGGCGAGATATGGGGCAAGCGGGCGGGCGTAAGCCCTGCCCTCGGCCACACAGTAAGGCGGGCCGCCGCCTTCCGCCCACGGCGGCGACGCTCCGAGGGAGATCGGCTTGCAGCATAGGCCACGATAGGCCGGTCCCCCTGCCCCTAGCTCAATAGCATTGCCTCTTCATGTTATGCGCCATAGCTGATAAGATAGGCTCTTTAGGGAATACCCAAAGGGCCGCAGCATGGCAAAGCGCACAAGCAAATACCCGCCACTCGATCATTTCGAGCCAAGCCCGGAGACGCGGCAGGCAATAGAGGACGCCGAGGCGGGTCGCCTGGAGCGCACCACGATCAGCGGAATCATGGACACCATCCGCAACGGGGACGACCGCCCTCTCCGTGTGGCAAGGGTCTATATCCGCGTGAGTACCGACGAGCAGGACTTGCAGCGGCAAGAATCCATCATCGAGAACGCCAGGGCGGCCGGTTACTACGTGGCGGCCGTCTACCGTGAGAAGGCATCCGGCGCGCGGGCAGACCGCGCAGAGCTGACGCGCCTTGTTGCGGACTTGCAGCCCGGCGAGGTCGTCATTGCCGAGAAAATGGACCGTATCAGCCGCCTACCCTTGCCCGAGGCCGAGCAGCTTGTGCAGGCGATCCGCGATAAGGGCGCGCGGCTGGCTGTGCCCGGCGTGGTTGACCTGTCGGAGCTGGCCGAGACGGCCGAGGGCATGGCCCGCATCGTCCTGCAATCGGTACAGGACATGCTCTTGCGCCTCGCCCTGCAGATGGCCCGTGACGACTACGAGGACCGCCGCGAGCGGCAGCGCCAGGGCATCGAGCTTGCCAAGGTCGCCGGCCGCTACGAAGGCCGCAAGCCCAACGGTGCCCTACATGCCCGCATCATCGCCCTGCGCACAGGCGGGGCGAGCATCGCGGAAACGGCCCGCTTGGCGGGTTGCAGCCCTAGTCAGGTCAAACGAGTTTGGGCGACACATAGGGCGAAATCAAGCAGCTAGTTTATATCTAGCTGCTATCTTGCTACAATCCTGATTCTAGCTGCAAGATAGGAGCATTCCATGGCGGCCATTGTCGCGTTCGTTTCACAGAAAGGAGGGGTCGGAAAATCGACACTTGCCCGCGCCCTGGCCCGCGAAGCGGCCGCCGGCGGCCTGCGCGTGAAGATTGCCGATCTCGACACACAGCAAGGCACGTCGGTTGATTGGCATCGCCTACGGCTTTCCCAGGGCATTGAGCCGGTTGTCGCTGCCGAGGCGTTCGCCACAGCGGCGCAGGCGCTTGAAGCGGCCAACGGTTTCGATCTGCTCATCATCGACGGCCCGGCGCGTACCAGTCAGGCCACGCTCGATATAGCCCGCGCTGCTGATTTGGTCGTGCAGCCGTCCGGCGCATCGAGGGATGACCTGATACCGGCCGTGCGTGAGTTTCACGCGCTGAGCAAGGCAGGTATTCCGGCCGATCGCCTCACCTTCGCGCTAAACCGCATCGGGACCCCGGCCGAGGAACTGGCCGCCCGCGTCTACTTGCAGCAGGCCGGCTACACCGTTCTGAGCGGCAGCCTGCGTGATCGGCCCGCCTATCGGCAGGCGCAAAACACCGGCCACAGCATTACGGAAACCCGTTACTCGGGGCTGAACGAACGGGCCGACACTCTCATTCAATCACTGATCGATTTGGTGACCAATGGCTGACGTATCTAAACTCAAGAAGCTCAAGGGACGGCGCGACGAGCTGGGCGAGCCGCCGACGCTGGACGAAGCCAGCATGAACCTAACCGCGCCAGAGGTAGCGCCTGCCGTGCCGGAAATGCGACCGACCGCGCGGCCCAAGGCCAAACCAACGCCAACGCCAGCGCGTAGCATCGACGGTCGCAGCATCCGGCGAACTAACCGCACGGTGCAATTTGCGACACGGGTAACGCCCGAATGGGACGAGCGTATCCGTGCCCTGGCGCAGCGTGACGGCGTGCTGTTGGTCGAGATTCTCGAAAGGGCGCTTGACGCCTACGAGCAGAAATCTAGTAGATAGAAATAATCTAGCTTCTATCTAGCAGCTACATTCTTGCTATTTTGCCAGATGCATTTTTCGGCTTTTGTAGACAGCTCGTCTAAGGTGCGGCATGATTACGTTTGATTCCAAGAAGGTCATCAACCCCAACGCATTCAAATGATCGGCCCCCACGGACGGGTCCAATTTGATTGTTAGTGCAATGATGGTCGCGGCGCCAGCGCGGGCGGCATTGCTGGTTGGGGTTGCAGGGCCGCCCGCGCGAATGCCGGGATGAAGACCTCGGGTGCCGGCGGCTT
>NZ_VLJP01000044.1 GCF_007829525.1 Mesorhizobium sp. J18 | reverse complement strand
GGGGGTATGAAGCATCCGGCAACGTTCATTGAGTGGAAAGGGCAAGGACTGGTGCGGTACCGAGGTTCATCAGCGACGTTTCAGCCAGTCGCGAAGGTCGGCGATCTGCCGATGCCGCCCCACCCCCGTCGTCCTCGACCTCGCAGCGCGGCGAAGAGTGTCGGGGCCCCAGGTCTCGGCGGCCGAGGACGCGTGCCAGCGGCGGGCTGTCATTCGCATTTCGTGCCCTCGCCTCGCGCGCTGCAAATGGTTCAAATGTCCAAGCACTGTCGGTCGCATATCGGCGGCGGGCAGCCCGGACGGCAGCCTGCAGAATCACCCCTGCACGCGGTTGTCCATTGACATTCGGGCCATCCTCCTCCACCTCAAGGCCGCATATGCTTGGAGTTGGATCAGCCGCCATGTCCGGCTATTTCTCATCGCCCTTTCCGCGCAGGCAATCGGTCGGCGTCGATGTCGGCGGCGTCATGGTCGGCGGCGATGCGCCGGTCGTGGTGCAGTCCATGACCAATACCGACACGGCCGATGTCGATTCCACGGTGGCGCAGGTCGCAGCCCTGCACCGCGCCGGCTCGGAGATCGTCCGCATCACCGTCGACCGCGACGAGAGTGCAGCCGCCGTGCCGCGGATCCGCGAAAGGCTTGAGCGGGTCGGCGTTTTCGTGCCGCTGGTGGGCGACTTCCACTATATCGGCCACAAGCTGCTTGCCGACCATCCGGCCTGCGCCGAGGCGCTGGCGAAATATCGCATAAATCCGGGCAATGTCGGCTTCAAGGAGAAGAAGGACCGCCAGTTCGCGGCCATTGTCGAGACCGCGATCAGGCATGACAAGCCGGTACGCATCGGCGTCAACTGGGGTTCGCTCGATCAGGAGCTGCTCACGCGCCTGATGGACCAGAACCAGGAGAACGGCTCGCCCCTGACCGCGCAGGAGGTCACGCGCGAGGCGATCGTGCAATCGGCTCTGCTTTCGGCCGAGCTTGCCGAGGAGATAGGCCTGCCGCGCGACCACATCATTCTGTCCGCCAAGGTCAGCCAGGTGCAGGATCTCGTCGCGGTCTATACGGCGCTGGCCGAGCGTTCGGACCATGCGCTGCATCTCGGTCTCACCGAGGCCGGCATGGGCACCAAGGGCATCGTCGCCTCCTCGGCCGCCATGGGCATCCTGCTCCAGCAGGGCATCGGCGACACGATCCGCATCTCGCTGACGCCGGAACCGGGCGGCGACCGCACCCGCGAGGTTCAGGTGGCGCAGGAGCTTCTGCAGACCATGGG
The DNA here is from genome assembly GCF_007829525.1 of Mesorhizobium sp. J18. Taxonomy (GTDB): domain Bacteria; phylum Pseudomonadota; class Alphaproteobacteria; order Rhizobiales; family Rhizobiaceae; genus VLJP01. The sequence continues at coordinate 22,268 of NZ_VLJP01000044.1, read as the reverse complement.
CTTTCGCCAGTTCGTTCCCGTGGTGGCCGCCTGCCCCGGCTGCGGCCGCACCACTTCGACGGTCTTCCAGGAACTGGCGCAGAAGATCCAGGCCGACATCCGCAAGAACATGCCGGTCTGGCGCGAGAAATATCCCGGCGTCGAGGAACTGAAAGTCGCCGTCATGGGCTGCATCGTCAACGGCCCGGGCGAATCCAAGCATGCCGATATCGGCATTTCGCTTCCCGGTACCGGCGAGATGCCGGCCGCCCCCGTCTTCATCGACGGCAAGAAGGCGATGACGCTGCGCGGGCCGGCGATAGCGGAAGAATTCGAGCAACTGGTCGCCGACTATATAGAGCGGCGTTTCGGCGGCGGAAGGCAGGCCGCTGCGGAATAGGCCGTTGCGTGCGATCCTCGCCGCTTTCCTGATCCTTGCGGCGAGCGCGCCAGTCCCGGTTCGCGCCGAAGCCGAGCCGGAACCTGACGTCACCATCGAGCGCATCTGCGACCTGATCGCGGCTCATGCCGGGAAGAACGGCCTGCCGGCGGATTATTTCGCCCGGCTCATCTGGAAGGAAAGCCGCTTCGACCCGGAAGCCGTAAGCCCGGTCGGCGCGGAAGGAATCGCCCAGTTCATGCCGGGTACTGCGAAGATGCGCGGCCTGGCCGACAGTTTCGACGTCGAGCAGGCGATTTCGGCTTCGGCAGCCTATCTGGCCGAGCTCAAGGCGAGGTTCGGCAATCTCGGCCTTGCCGCGGCGGCCTATAATTCGGGCGAGAACCGCGTCGCACGCTGGCTGTCCTCGGGCGGGTTCCTGCCGCTGGAGACGGAGGACTACGTGCTCGACATCATGGGCGAGCCGGCCGACAGTTTTGCCGACGCCTCCTATGCGGGCATCGTCCACCCGCTGCAGAAGGGGATGCCCTTCGACGAGGCCTGCCGCAAGCTGCCGGTGATCATGCGCACGACGATCCCGATGGCCCGCATCCATACCAAGCCATGGGGTATCCAGGTAGCCGGAAATTTCCGCCGCTCGGCTGCGATCCGCCAGTATCAGCGCCTGCGCAAGCAGATGCCCGGCCTGCTGGCCGGCCACGATCCTGTTGTCAGCCGGGTACGCTCGGCCATGGGGCGTCGCGGTATCTATGCGGTGCGCATCGGCGCCGACAGCCGCGCCGAGGCCGATGTCGTCTGCCAGCAGCTCCGGGCCGCCGGCGGCGCCTGCGTCGTGTTGAGGAACCGCTAGACGGTTCGATATTCAGCGCTGCCTTTCGGCGATGAAGCGGGCCGCCTGCCGCAGCACGTCGGCTTTTTCGGCAAAGGGTTCCAGCAATTCCTCGGCCTGCGCGATCAGCCCCGAAAGCTGCCGCCGCGTCCAGTCGACGCCATGCAGGGAAGCGAGCGTCGCCTTACCCGCCGTGGCATCCTTGCCCGTCGCCTTGCCCATGGCCTCCGTGCTGGCGGTCAGGTCGAGAAGATCGTCGGCAAGCTGGAAGGCGAGACCGATTGCCGAGCCGAATTCGCCCAGATGTTCCCGATCGGCCGCCGATGCCCTGCCGGCCACGGCGCCCGCCTCGCAGGCGAAGCGGATCAGCGCGCCGGTCTTCATCGCCTGCAGGGTAAGGATGCCTGCCTCGTCAGGTTTTGTGCGCTCGGCTTCCAGGTCGAGCGCCTGGCCGCCGGCCATGCCGCCCGGTCCGGCCGCCCTGGCAAGCCTGCGTATCAGATCGAGCCGTATATCGGCCGGCAGTTCCGTCTCGTCGGAGGCCAGCAAGTCGAAGGCATAGGTCAGGAGACTGTCACCCGCCAGGATGGCGGTCGCCTCGTCAAAGGCCTTGTGGACCGTCGGCTGGCCGCGCCTGAGATCGTCGTCGTCCATGGCCGGCAGGTCGTCATGGATGAGCGAATAGCAATGAACGCATTCGAGTGCGGCCGCCACCCGCAGCACTGCCTCGCCGCCCATGTCGAACAGGGCCGCACTCTCGACCAGCAGAAAGGGCCGCAGCCGCTTGCCGCCGTTGAGGACCCCGTGGCGCATGGCTGCGAACAGGCCCTCGGGTCGGTGGAGTTCGCCTTCGCGCGGCCGGTTGTCGAGCAGCCGGCGCAAAAGGCTCTCGACAGCCTGTGCGTGCCCGGCGAGCCGTGTCTCGAAACTGGAACTTTCATCTGCTTTCATGCCGGCGAGCGATGACGGCAATTGCCTTGCCGGTCAAGAGCGTGCAAGGCTTCGCCGTTGCATGGACCGGCCACGAACGCTATGCGGGAAGGAAATTCTGGAGTTGCGCTTGACCGGGCCGACAGTCGATGCCGAACCGCGCGAACGGATGAAACGCAGTACGCGGCGAGTATTGAGAAAACGAGGGGGGCTGCGCCGCTGGATCCGGCGCGTCGTGCTTCTGCTTGTCCTGCTGGCGCTGCTGCCTCTGGGACTCACCTTTCTCTACCGGCTGCCCGGCGTTCAACCCATATCCACCCTGATGCTCGCCGATGCGGTCACCCTGCAGGGCTACGACAGGCAATGGATGCCGCTGGAGGAAATGGGGCCGGCGATCGTGAACGCCGTCATGATGTCGGAGGATGGGCAGTTCTGCAGCCATGAAGGCGTGGACTGGGAGGCGTTCAATCTCGTTCTCGAGGACGCCTTTGCCGGTGAAAGGGCGCGAGGCGCTTCCACCATTCCCATGCAGACGGCCAAGAACCTGTTCCTGTGGGGCGGCCGCTCCTATATCCGCAAGGCGATGGAACTGCCTCTGGCGCTCTATATCGATTGGGTGCTGCCGAAGCGGCGCATCATGGAAATCTATCTCAATATCGCCGAATGGGGGCCGAATATCTACGGCGCCGAAGCCGCCGCCCGATATCATTTCGGCCGCTCTGCCCGCGACCTTTCGGCCCGGCAGGCTGCGCTTCTGGCGGTCACGCTGCCGAATCCGGCCGTACGCAATCCCGGCAATCCGTCGGCCGGACTGAGCCGGCTGGCATCGCGGATCGAGAGGCGCGCCCGGCAGGCCGGCGCCTATGTCGGCTGTCTGCAATGAGCTATTGAGAGAATGGCGCGGCGCGGCTCGTCGATAGGCTTTTTCGGGATTTTCGGCCGTTCCGAGGATCTGCGCCGGCTCGATACGGCGATGCGCGCCGCAGGGCTGCATCCGGCCCTGGTGCCGGAGGGTGTGAAACTCGCCATCGTGAACCTGATGAAGGATCATGCGCCCACGGGAGAGCCGCCTCCGCAGGCCTACCAGCCGGTAGCCGATCTCGTCGCCTATTGCATTCTTGGTAAGGAACATTTCAATGCCAGCAACGGCGAGGAGCGCTGCAGAACGGTGGAAAGCCGCATCGAAAGAGCGCCGGAATCCGGCGAGGGTGCCGATGCGCAGATGATCCTGCTTACCCTGCATGCCGGCCTGGCGGAGAGGGAGGTCGTCGAGCGCTATGATCTGAGGGCGGAGGAAGGCTGAGGTTCGCAGCCAAGGGAGTGACGCGAAAATTGGCGCACCCCCACTGGCCAAAGTCGCATTTGACGTGTATAGGCACGCCGAATTCCAGTTCATGGCCGGATCGCCGGGCCCTTGGGCCAAGGGCGGCAGAGGCCGTTTGATCAGATCAGCGGAGCAGGACAATGGCTGTACCCAAAAGGAAAACCTCGCCTTCCAAGCGTGGCATGCGCCGCGCCGCCGACGCTCTCAAGGCGCCGACCTATGTCGAAGACAAGAATTCCGGCGAACTTCGCCGTCCCCATCATATCGACCTGAAGACCGGCATGTATCGCGGCCGTCAGGTTCTGGAGCCGAAGGAAGCATAAGCTTCTTTCGCTGGGGCGTGAAAAAGGACCGGCTTCGGCCGGTCTTTTTTGTTGCCTTGTTCATGTAACGGTTCGATCAGTCCCGGCTCATCGAGTCGATCTTGCGCTGCATGGCGGCGATCTGGTCGCGCAATTCCTTGAGGTCGTCTTCCTTGCCGGAGGAGGCTGCTTCCTTCTCCGCCGCCGTTCCGTTCGACTGGCTGGAGGGGAAGGGCGTGAACATGCGCATGGCATTCTGGAAAAGCTCGATATTGCGCCGCGTCTGCTCCTCGATGACCTTCATCGGCGCCGTCACGCTCATCATATCCATCGGCGATTTGCCGAAAGCGTCCTTCATCTGCTGACGGAAGCGCTCCTGTTCCTTGGCGAAGGCGATCATCGACTGCTCGAGAAAGCTCGGCACGATCATCTGCATCTGGTCGCCATAGAAGGAGATGAGCTGGCGCAGGAAAGGGACCGGCAGCATGTTCTGGCCGTCCTTGCTGTTTTCCAGCTCGAAGATGATCTGGGTCAGCACCGTATGGGTGATGTCCTCACCCGATTTGGCGTCCTGGACGGTGAATTCCTCGTCGCGCTTGACCATCTCGGCGAGGTCCTCCAGCGTCACATAGGTGCTGGTGCCGGTGTTGTAGAGACGCCGGTTCGCGTATTTCTTGATGATTACCGGTTCGCCCTTCGCGGCCATCAGAACCTCCCAGCTTCCTGAACGCGCGGCCTTATCCGGCCGATTTCGACTTTATTTTGCGAGGATATGCGCAAAAGCGGTGCAAATGAAAGCAATTTGTGCAGTGCGAGAGTTCTTCCGGCCGATCCTGCAAGTGCCGATCGGCGAAATTGACTTCCTGTCGCCAAACGGCAAGAAAAGTCGCTAAAATGAGAAGTCCCTGAATCGGAGATGATCATGCCCGCTTCCACCGCCATCGTCGTCGCCAGCGCAGCGCGCACGCCCGTCGGTTCCTTCAACGGCTCCTTTGCCACCGTCCCGGCGCATGAACTGGGCGCGACGGCTATAAAAGAGGCGCTGTCGCGGGCCGGAGTGGACGCCGCCGAGGTGGACGAGGTCATCATGGGCCAGGTGCTGGCGGCCGGCCAGGGCCAGAACCCCGCCCGCCAGGCCTCGATCATGGCTGGCCTGCCCAAGGAAACCACTGCCTGGATATTGAACCAGGTCTGCGGATCTGGCCTGCGCACGATCGCCATAGGCATGCAGCAGATTGCCACCGGCGACGCCAATATCATCGTTGCCGGGGGGCAGGAATCCATGTCGCTTGCACCTCATTGCGCGCATCTGCGCGGTGGCGTGAAGATGGGCGACTATGCCATGATCGACACCATGATCCGCGACGGGTTGTGGGACGCCTTCAACGGCTATCACATGGGCAATACGGCCGAGAACGTGGCGCGCCAATTCCAGATCACGCGCGAGGACCAGGACCAGTTCGCCCTCGCCTCGCAGAACAAGGCCGAGGCGGCGCAGAAGGCGGGCAGGTTCAAGGACGAGATCGTCCCCGTTACCGTCAAGACCCGCAAGGGCGAGGTGATCGTCGATCAGGACGAATATATCCGACACGGCGCGACGATCGAGGCGATGCAGAAGCTGCGCCCTGCCTTTGACAAGGAAGGCACGGTAACGGCCGCAAACGCCTCCGGCATCAATGACGGAGCGGCGGCCGTTGTCCTGATGAGCGAAGCGGAAGCCGAGCGTCGCGGCATCAAGCCCCTGGCCCGCATCGTCTCCTGGGCGACGGCAGGCGTTGATCCTGCCGTCATGGGCACGGGCCCGATTCCGGCTTCCCGCAAGGCGCTGGAGAAAGCCGGCTGGAAAGCGGAGGACCTCGATCTTGTCGAGGCCAACGAGGCTTTTGCCGCGCAAGCCTGCGCCGTCAACAAGGACATGGGCTGGAACCCGGACATCGTGAACGTCAATGGCGGCGCCATCGCCATCGGCCATCCGATCGGCGCCTCCGGCACGCGCATCTTCAATACGCTCGTCTACGAGATGCGTCGGCGTGGCGCGAAAAAGGGTCTGGCTACCCTCTGCATCGGCGGCGGCATGGGCGTGGCGATGTGCGTGGAAGCATTGTGACGGAATAGGGGAAGTTCGCTCGTCGGCATCAGGCAGTCGGCAATAAAAAAACATTCACTGATTGCCGAACTGTCGACTGCCGTTGATTGGGAGGAGATTTCCAATGACACGAACAGCGCTCGTTACGGGCGGCACGCGTGGTATCGGTGCCGCGATCTCGATCGCATTGAAGGACGCGGGCTACAAGGTTGCCGCCAACTATGCCGGCAATGAAGAGGCCGCGGCCAGGTTCAGGGGCGAAACCGGGATCGCGGTCTACAAATGGTCGGTCGCCGACTACGAGGCCTGCACCGAAGGCATCCGCCAGGTGGAAGCCGCTCTCGGGCCGGTCGATATCCTTGTCAACAATGCCGGCATCACGCGCGACGCCATGTTCCACAAGATGACACCGCAGCAATGGCGCGAGGTCATCGACACCAATCTCACCGGCCTTTTCAACATGACGCATCCGCTGTGGCCAGGCATGCGAGAGCGCAAATTCGGCCGCATCATCAATATTTCTTCCATCAACGGCCAGAAGGGCCAGGCCGGGCAAGCCAATTATTCCGCCGCCAAGGCGGGTGACATCGGCTTCACCAAGGCGCTGGCGCAGGAGGGCGCGCGCGCCGGCATAACGGTCAATGTGGTCTGTCCCGGCTATGTTGCGACGGATATGGTCATGGCGGTGCCGGAGCCGGTGCGCGAGAAGATCATCGCACAGATTCCGGTCGGCCGGCTGGGCGAAGCTTCCGAGATCGCGCGCTGCGTCCTGTTCCTGGCTTCCGACGAGGCAGGCTTCATCACCGGTTCGACGCTGACGGCCAATGGCGGCCAGTATCTCACCTGAAAAGGCCGGTCAGCCTGGCAGTATATCAAATTGAACGGCGGGCGCAGTCCTTACCTTTACCGGCCATATCGGGGCACAAAGGTTAACGCGAAGGCCGATCCCACCGGAAAATCATGTGCACGGCATGTGGATCTATTGTGGATAAGCTGTGTTCAACACAATATGTTGCGGTGAACGGAACAGGAATATCGGCCTATCAGCGATTCGTCGCCGGTTTGTTCCAGTTTTGGCCCGAAGCTTAACGCGAATACGGGTCCAGCGCGAAAATCCGGTAATAATTTGTTGAGATTTTCGAAGAAAACCAGGGGCTTATGTCCAAACCGAAAAGGCGCGGGACCATCGCCGTTGCGACGTTAACCAAATTGGGCCGGATTTCGATACCGGCTGGAATCGGGAGATTCAGCATTTGGTGGAGAATTCGCGGGAACCTCTACATATTGTGGTGAACAAATGAGGAATCATCGTGAGTCAGCGATTCGTCGCCGATTCGTTCCAGACTCGTTCCAGGTGTTAATCCGCCACGCCCATCCATCACCGGTTGAATCGTCCTGCGGCGGGTGGAAAGGTCGCTTGGAGCGTCCAGATAAAGCGTGATAAGCGGTTGTCCGCCCGTCCGGCCAGCAAGGTCCGTTCCCAGAGCCCATGAACATCCAGCCCCATTCCAGAGAGCCTCTTCTTCTTTCCGGACGGGATGTGATCGCTGTTCTCGGCCCGACCAATACCGGCAAGACGCATCTGGCGATCGAGCGCATGATCGCCCATGAATCCGGCGTCATCGGCTTGCCACTGCGACTTCTGGCGCGCGAGGTGTATCAGCGTGTCTGCGACCGGGTCGGCGCGCCCAATGTCGCCCTCGTGACAGGTGAGGAGAAGATCGTGCCGCCGGGCGCGCGCTATTCCGTCTGCACGGTCGAGGCCATGCCGCGCGAGACGGACGCCGCCTTCGTCGCCATAGACGAGGTGCAGCTTGCCGCCGATCTCGAACGCGGCCACATCTTCACCGACCGCATATTGCATCTGCGCGGCCGGCAGGAGACGTTGCTGCTCGGCGCCGGGACCATGCGCGGCATTCTCGAAAGACTGCTGCGGGGGCTCTCTGTCGTCACCAGGCCGCGCATGTCCATGCTGACCTATGCCGGCTCGAAGAAGATCACGCGGCTGCCGCGACGCTCGGCAATCGTCGCGTTCTCGGCCGACGAGGTCTATGCGATCGGCGAACTGATCCGCCGCCAGCGCGGCGGCGTGGCCGTGGTACTAGGCGCATTGTCGCCGCGCACGCGCAATGCGCAGGTTGCGCTCTATCAATCCGGCGACGTCGACTACCTCGTCGCGACCGACGCTATCGGCATGGGTCTCAATCTTGACGTTGATCATGTCGCCTTCGCGCAGAACCGCAAATTCGACGGGTTCCAGTATCGCGACCTCAATCCGGCCGAGCTTGCCCAGATCGCCGGCCGCGCCGGGCGGCATGTGCGCGACGGGACCTTCGGCGTCACCGGCCAGGTCGATCCGTTTAGCGACGAACTGGTCGAGCGGATCGAGACCAACGATTTCGATCCGGTCAAGGTGCTGCAGTGGCGCACGGCGGCTTTCGATTTCTCCGGCATCGATGCGCTCAAGGCCTCGCTTGAAGTGCCGCCTCCGGTCGAAGGATTGACCAAAGCCTTGCCCGTCGCCGATCTGCGCGTGCTCGAGCTTCTTTCGCGCGAGGGCGAAATCCGTTCGCTGGCAAACAAGCCGGATCGCGTTGCGCTGCTGTGGGATGCCTGCGCTCTGCCGGATTATCGCAAGACCACGCCGGCCCAGCATGCCGATATCGTCGGCGCCATCTATCTCGATCTCGTCCGTCGCGGCCATGTGGACGAGGATTACATGGCCGCCCAGGTGCAGCGTTCCGATTCCACGGATGGCGATATAGACACCCTGTCGCATCGCATCGCGCAGATCCGCACCTGGACTTTCGTGTCGAACCGGCCGGGATGGCTTGCAGATGCGGCACACTGGCAGGAAAAAACGCGCCAGATAGAGGACAAGCTGTCGGACGCGCTGCATGAGCGATTGACGAAAAGGTTCGTAGACCGCAGGACATCGGTGCTCATGAGGCGCCTTAGAGAGAATACGATGCCGGAAGCAGAAATCAGCCCTGCGGGTGACGTCCTGGTCGAGGGTCATCACGTAGGCGAGTTGCAAGGGTTCCGCTTTACCGCCGACCGGACGGCGGAAGGCGAGGATGCCAAGGCCGTCAAGGCGGCTGCCCAGAAGGCGCTTGCCGCCGAATTCGAGGCGCGGGCGGAGCGTTTTGCCGCTGCCGCCAATGGCGATCTTGCGATCGGCTCTGACGGCGTCCTGCGCTGGCTCGGCGCGCCGGTGGGCACGCTGGTGGCGAGCGAGGACGCGCTGAAGCCGCGCGTGATCCTGCTGGCCGACGAGCAGTTGACCGGGCCGGTGCGCGACAAGGTGGCCGCGCGCGCTGAGCGCTTCGTCAATTTCCAGGTGGAAACGCTTCTGAAGCCGCTTGTCGATCTTCGGCAAGCCGAGCACCTGACCGGCATAGCGCGTGGGCTCGCCTTCCGGCTGGTGGAGAATTTCGGCCTTCTCAACCGCCGCGACGTGGCGGAAGAAGTCCGCTCGCTCGACCAGGAAGCTCGCGGCGCGCTGCGCCGTCTGGGCGTGCGCTTCGGCGCCTATCATATCTTCGTGCCGGCGCTGCTGAAGCCCGCGCCTGCCGGGCTGGCGACGCTTCTGTGGGCGCTGGCCAACGACGGCAAGGACAAGGCGGGCTATGGCGATGTGGTCAGCGCCCTGGCGGCCGGCCGCACCTCCGTGCCGACCGACCCCACTTTCGAGCGGGCCTTCTATCAGCTTGCCGGTTTCCGCAATCTTGGCCGCCGGGCCGTGCGCGTCGATATATTAGAACGTCTGGCCGACCTCATCCGTCCGGCCCTGGCCTGGAAGCCGAACAGCGGGCCAAGGCCCGAGGGCGCCTATGACGGCAACGCCTTTGTCGTTACCCCTGCCATGATGTCCATCCTGGGAGCGACGGCCGACGATATGGAGGCCATCCTCAAGGGGCTCGGCTACCGTGCGGAGGCAAAGCCGGCGGCGGAGGTGGCCGCGCGCCTCGAGCAGTTCGACGCCGCCGCCAAACCGGCAGAAACGGAGGCTGCAGGCCAGGAAGAGACGGTTCCGGCCGATGCCGAGGCGCCGGACTCTTCCATGCAAGAGGAAAAGGCACCCCCACCCGCCGAGCCATCGGAGGCTTTCACTGATGAGACGGTTGCTGCAGCACCTGCCGAGGCATCCGAGAATGCCGATAGCAAACAGCCGGGGGATTCGCCTTCCGAAGCGCTGCCGGCCGCCGGACAGGACCAGGCCGTAGCAGCCGGGGACCAGCCGGCCATAGGCGGCGAGCCGAGGCTTGACGCGCAAGCAGCCGCCGAGGACGCAGCGGAAGCGGCAGAACAAACGGCGGAAGACGAGCCCAAGCCCGTCCTCATCTGGCGACCGGGCCGCTTCGAAATCCGCCGTCGCGATGGCAGGCCGGGCCATGAGGGCGCCAAGCGGCAAAGCCACCCGTCCAAGGGAGCGCAATCGGGCAAGGGGCGCCCGGATAAGGGGCGCCAGGATAAGGGGCGCCAGGATAAGGGACGCCCCGACAAGCATCGGCGCAACGACGATGGCCGCAAGGGCTTCAAAGGGCAGGCAAGCGGCAGGCCGCGCGAGGAGCGTCCGCCGCGCATCGATCCCGATTCGCCTTTCGCCAAGCTCGCGGCCCTGCGGGAACAGTTGAAGAAGTGATCTCCCCTCGCTGATGACGGCCGAAACCCGCCAGCGCATCGACAAGTGGCTCTTTTATGCCCGCGTCGTGAAGTCGCGTTCGCTGGCGGCGAAGCTGGTCCAGGCGGGGCGACTGCGGGTCAATCGCGAGAAGATCCAGCAGCCCTCCTATCACGTGAAGGCGGGCGACACGCTGACGATCACGCTTGACCGCAGGGTTCTCGTCTACCGGATATTGAACCCCGGCACGCGGCGCGGCCCTGCCGAGGAGGCGCGGCAGCTCTACGAGGATTTCACCCCGTCCGCTTCGGCAGAGAAAGAACCGCCCTCGGCCTTGCCGCCGATCCGGGAACAGGGCGCTGGCAGGCCGACAAAGAAGGAAAGGCGGGCAATTGACCGCTGGCGCGGGGAAGGCTGACGGGTTCCATGCGGCCAGGTTCATGGAAACGGGTTCTATGGGAGGGCCGGAAGACGGAACAACGAACTCTTGCCACAACCCGGCAAAGGGTCTACCTCACGCCCGACACCGCAGGAAATCCGAGAATTCGAAATGACCTATGTCGTCACCGACAACTGCATCAAGTGCAAGTATATGGATTGTATCGAGGTCTGTCCGGTTGACTGCTTCTATGAAGGCGAGAACATGCTCGTCATTCATCCGGACGAGTGCATCGATTGCGGCGTTTGCGAGCCGGAATGCCCGGCCGAGGCCATTAAGCCCGATACCGAGCCGGGCCTTGAGAAATGGCTTCAGATCAATTCGGAATATGCCGAAAAATGGCCAAACATAACGGCCAAGAAGGAGCCGCCGGCGGACGCCAAGGAATTCGACGGCGTCGAAGACAAGTTCGAGAAATACTTCTCCGCCGAACCGGGCGAAGGTGATTAAGGCGAAGGGCCGATCAGCGCTCTGGAAACCGGTGGCAAGAATACCCATATGGACTGCGTGGAAGAGCAGGTTCTTTTCCGCGACATGTTAGCGCATGCGGCAAATTGTTGAATCTTTCAGCTTTTTGTGTTACCGTTTTTAGACATGCCGGTGACACAACGTCGTTATGGCGCAGACGCATTAATCACTGAAAGGTGACACTCAACATCCGGACCAGGGCGACTTGGGCCAGGCAAAGCACGGTCTGCGCCGGCACACTCCCAGCCTTATCGGATCGTTGCATTGATGCGTCAAACGGCGGCTGGCTTGGCGGCCGGGGCGGCGAAACAACTCGTTTCCAGGCCCCCATCAAAAAACAGGAGTCTTAGGCGTATGGCAACCCAGCAAAAGAAGTCGGCGCAGCGTCAAGGTTTCAAGACGGGCGAATATATTGTCTATCCCGCTCATGGCGTGGGGCAGATCGTCACGATCGAGGAACAGGAAGTCGCCGGACACAAGCTGGAACTGTTCGTTATCGATTTTCAGAAAGATAAGATGCGGCTGAAAGTCCCGGTCGCGAAGGCGACCTCGATCGGCATGCGCAAGCTTTCCGAAACGGATTATGTCGATCGGGCGCTGAAGGTGGTGCAGGGCAGGGCGCGCGTCAAGCGCACCATGTGGTCGCGCCGCGCGCAGGAATATGACGCGAAGATCAATTCCGGCGACCTGATCTCGATTTCCGAGGTGGTGCGGGATCTCTACCGCGCCGACAACCAGCCCGAGCAGTCCTATTCCGAGCGGCAGCTTTACGAGGCTGCGCTGGATCGCATGGCGCGCGAGATCGCTGCCGTGAACAAGATGTCGGAGACCGAGGCGGTCCGCCTGATCGAGGTCAATCTCGCCAAGGGACCGCGGCGCGGCGCCAAGGCTGACAACGAGGAGACGGAGCAGGAAGAGGCGGCATAAGCCGGCGCTTCTCTCTCTGCTTTCAAGGAAAACCCGGCCCCGTGGCCGGGTTTTTTGCTGTCATCCGCCAGCTGTCGGCGGAAATCCAGATTTGTGAGGCCCCCGTTCGGGTCGCACCAGCCCTTGTCAAATTGAAAATCCCAATCGCGGCTCTGTCAATCGGCGCGCGTCCGGGAACTTTCTCCATTTCTCGCTCGTTAGAGACATCGATGGCCGAGCAATTTCGGGCGAAACCGGCGGCAGGGGCCGACGGCAGGGGAATGGAACAAGGCGACAGGCGGGCAGGACCTGGAGCCGGCTGCAACCGTCACGACACTGGCACGGCGCGTATTCCGGATCGCGGGAGTGCATGACATGCAGGACGAAGCGAAGAGGGCGCTTATAAGGGCGGCGATGAAGGCGCCGTATCTCGCGCGGGAGGAGGAGCACGAACTCGCCTTGCGCTGGAAGACACGTCGCGATCAGGAGGCCCTGCACAAGATCACCATGGCCCATATGCGTCTGGTGATCGCGATGGCTTCCAAGTTCAGGAATTTCGGCCTGTCGATGAGCGACCTTATCCAGGAAGGCCATGTCGGGCTTCTGGAAGCGGCCGCGCGGTTCGAGCCGGAGCGCGAGGTGCGTTTCTCGACCTATGCGACCTGGTGGATACGCGCTTCCATGCAGGATTACATCCTGCGCAACTGGTCGATCGTCCGCGGCGGGACCAGTTCGGCGCAAAAGGCCCTGTTCTTCAACCTGCGCCGGTTGAGGGCGCGTCTGGCGAAGGGGTCGGACAGGCTGCCGAGCAACCAGATCTATCGCGAGGTGGCGAGCGCGCTCGGCGTTTCCCAGGCCGACGTCGCCCTGATGGATTCGCGCCTCTCGGGGCCGGACACCTCACTCAATGCGCCGCTTTCGGGCGACGGCGAAGGCTCTTCCGACAGGATGGATTTCCTCGTCTCCGATGCGCCTCTCCCCGACGAGATCGTCGGCGAGACCATCGATACCGAGCGCCGGTCGGAATGGCTTCACAACGCGCTCGACACCTTGAGCGAACGTGAACTCAAGATCATTCTGGAGCGCAGGTTGAGCGAGGAGGGCGCGACCCTCGAATCCCTCGGCGCAAGCCTGGGGATTTCCAAGGAACGTGTCCGGCAGATAGAAAGCCGGGCGCTGGAAAAACTGAAGGTCGCCCTGGTCAAGCACAAGCCGGAAATGGCCGCCATGCAGGCCTGATGATCTTTGCGGTTGAGGGGGCCCCTGCTCGGTGAGGTTGGGTCCCCGTTGAATTGCATTTGTGGCCCGCAGCAGCATCCCACCTTGAAAGATGCCCGGCACCGACGCCTCGATGGCGGCTTGGCCGCAAAAAAGCGCGCGGGAGAGGTGACAAACCCGCTTATTTGGTGTATCGCCGCGCACGAAATCCGGAAGAAGTGTTTCCGGCCCGTCAACAAGGACGGACTATCGCCCCTGCCTTCGATAAAAGGGCTCTGCCGCGCGGCCAGGAAGCTGCAGGCAATTGCCGGGCGCTCTGGCTGTTCGAAGAACAATAGAGGTGTGAAAGCGATGGACCTTATCCGTCAGCTCGAGGCCGAACAGGCCGCGAAGATCGAAGAGAAGCGCAAGCTCCCCGAATTCCAGCCCGGCGACACGCTGCGCGTGCAGGTGCGTGTGACCGAAGGCTCGCGCACCCGCGTGCAGGCTTATGAGGGCGTGTGCATCGCCCGTTCCGGCTCCGGCTTCCAGGAGAACTTCACCGTCCGCAAGATCTCCTACGGTGAAGGCGTCGAGCGCGTGTTCCCGGTCTACTCGCCCCTGGTCGAGGGCGTCGAAGTCGTCCGCCGGGGCAAGGTGCGCCGCGCCAAGCTCTATTATCTGCGTGACCGTCGCGGCAAATCCGCCCGCATCAGCGAGAACACCGGCGTGCGTGCCCGCAAGCTGAATGAAGCGGAGCGCGACGCGCTGGCGCAGGAAAAGGCGCGCATCGAGGCCGAGAAGATTGCCGCCGCTGAGGCTCTTGCCGCCGAGAAGGCCGCGGCCGAGGCAGCCGAGGCCAAGGCTGCTGCCGAAGCTGCGGAGGCCAATGCCGCTCCCGAGGAGGCCAAGGCGGAGTAGCTCCTGTCTCTAAAATCGGGAATAACGAAAGCGCGGCCCACATGCCGCGCTTTTTGTTTGGCGTCATCCCGAATGGCGGGCCGCGACAGCGTTGCCGTGATGCTTGCCCTGCGGAACCTGTTTCAGGCCGCCCGCGTTTCGTGGCAAGCTGAGGGGTCCGGATGCAGGACATATTGAACGATATCGGCCATCCAACCTGGATGCCGTTCACCGTCATTGCCGCAAGACTGGTGCTGGCCGCGTTCCTCGGAGCGCTGGTCGGCTTCGAGCGTGAATGGCGCAATCATCCCGCTGGCCTCCGGACCCACATTCTCGTTTCCCTTGCGGCGGCGGGTTTCGCGATCATCGGCATCGAGATCGTCCACAGTTCGCAATTCGAGGAAAATTCAGCGCGGCTCGACCCCATCCGCCTCATCGAGGCGGTGACGGCGGGCGTGGCATTCCTCGCGGCCGGAACCATCATATTCGCCCGCGGACAGGTAAAGGGACTGACGACTGGCGCAGGGCTTTGGCTTGCCGGGGCCATCGGCCTGGCGAGCGGGCTGGGCTTCTGGCAGATTGCGGCTTTCGCGACCCTGCTGGCATTGGTCGTGCTCGGCGTGATGCAGCAATTCGGCAGGGCGATGGAAAACAGGTCCGCCAGGAAAAGCGACGATCCGGAAGAGCCGAGCTCCTGACGGCTCCGTTGCCGAAGCCTCAAAAGGCTGGTATTAGCCAGCCCGATGGAAGAACTTTTCGGAAATCCGGCCTATAGAAACTTCACCTTGCAGGATCGCAAGCGCCTGCCGGGCCGGTTCTTCGCACGCCTTTCCGGCGCGCTTCTCAGCCGACTTCGCTGAACCGCATCCTCCAGTCATCGGCCTTTTTCCGAATTTCGTTCTTCAAACGGACATCAAGCAATGAGCAAACCGCGCACTCTTTACGACAAGGTCTTCGACGATCATCTGGTCGACAGCCAGGAAGACGGCACCTGTCTCCTCTATATCGACCGTCATCTGGTGCATGAGGTGACGAGCCCACAGGCCTTCGAAGGCCTGCGCATGGCCGGCCGCAAGGTACGGCATCCGGAAAAGACGCTGGCCGTCGTCGACCATAACGTCCCGACCTCGCCCGACCGCAAGGAAGGCATAAAGAACGAGGAGAGCCGCATCCAGGTCGAGGCGCTGGCCAGGAACGCCGCCGATTTCGGCATTGAATATTACAACGAAGCCGACCGCCGTCAGGGCATCGTCCATATCGTCGGTCCCGAGCAGGGCTTCACCCTGCCCGGCATGACCATCGTGTGCGGCGACAGTCACACATCCACCCACGGCGCCTTCGGCGCGCTGGCCCACGGCATCGGCACGTCCGAGGTCGAGCACGTGCTCGCCACGCAGACGCTGATTCAGCGCCGGGCGAAGAACATGCTGGTCAGGGTGGACGGCACGCTTCCGCAGGGTGTCACCGCCAAGGACATCATTCTCGCCATCATCGGCGAGATCGGCACGGCCGGCGGCACCGGTCACGTCATCGAATATGCCGGCGAGGCCATTCGCTCGCTCTCGATGGAAGGTCGCATGACGATCTGCAACATGTCGATCGAGGGCGGAGCGCGCGCCGGCATGATCGCACCGGACGAAACGACCTTCGCCTATATCAAGGACCGCCCGCGCGCCCCCAAGGGCAAGGCCTGGGACATGGCGCGCGCCTATTGGGAGACGCTGCACAGCGACGAGGGCGCGCATTTCGACCGCGTCGTGACCCTCGACGCGGCAAATCTGCCGCCCATCGTCACCTGGGGCTCCTCGCCCGAAGACGTCGTCTCGGTGACGGGCGTGGTCCCGGACCCCGACGCCATACCGGACGAGACCAAGCGCTCCTCGAAGAAGCGCGCACTCGAATATATGGGCCTGACGCCCGGCACGAAGATCACGGATATCGCGCTCGACCGCGTTTTCATCGGATCCTGTACCAATGGCCGCATCGAGGATTTGCGGGCCGTGGCCGATGTCGTGACGGGCCACAAGGTCAGTGAGCGGGTCGATGCCATGATCGTTCCCGGCTCCGGCCTCGTGAAGGCGCAGGCCGAAGCTGAAGGGCTGGACAAGATCTTCATCGAAGCCGGCTTCGACTGGCGCGAGCCGGGCTGCTCCATGTGCCTGGCCATGAATGACGACCGGCTGAAGCCCGGCGAGCGATGCGCCTCCACCTCGAACCGCAATTTCGAGGGTCGCCAGGGCTTCAAGGGCCGTACGCATCTGGTCTCGCCGGCCATGGCTGCCGCGGCGGCGATCGCCGGCCATTTTGTGGATATCCGCGAGTGGCCCCGGGCTTGAGCGGCGACCGCTATTAAATCAAGGAAGGCAGCCCGCAAGCCGCCTTCTTTTTTGGCGAGGTTGCGCGGATTACCTACGCACGATCTCGTGCTAAGGCTTTATTGACTTTGCCGACCTGGGCCATTCCCGGCGGCACACGGCAATTGACAGCCATGGTTAATTTCGCCGATTGATGCCAATATGAGCGAACAACATACGATCGAGACCACCCTTCTCCGCCTCAATGACGCCCGTCAACTGGCGCCGTTGCTTGCAGCCTATACGCAATCGCTAAAGCGCGGGGCGCCGCGCCGGCCCGACGAATATTACGCCGAGACGCTGTTGCAGGATCGCAGCGCTGAGATTCTCGGCGCGCGTATAGATGGGGCGCTGGTCGGCTTTGCCGTCTTCCATGATCTTCCCGAACCGCTTTCCGGCCGCCGTTGCGGAATGGTCGAACACCTCTATGTCCATCACGACCATCGCGGACGCGGCATCGCCCGCGCGCTCGTGGACGTGCTGGCCGACCAAGCGGAGGAGCGCGGCTGGTGCAAGCTGACGCTGATCGCGCCCCGCCAGCCGGAAGACGGGCGCAAGCTCTACGAGCAGATTGCCGCGCCCGCCGATTGGGCCAGCTACGTCATCCGTTTCGATCAAGGCTGAGTGTCATTTCCTGCAACGCAGCCGTCATTTTCCGTGGGTTGATCCGCCGCCGGTGTCGCTAGAGCCGTTCATCTTTAGATGGAAGCGGTTTGATGGCAGGGATTTTGCGAGCCGGCGAGAAGAACACCGCAGCGCGATATGAATATCGTGCGAGGATTTCGACACTGCCGGCGCGCAAAAGACCGCCAGGCCGGAATGGAATCCAAGGCATTGGCTTTCAGGAACAGACCACAATCGTTTCAACCTGGTCTTTCGCGCCCCCGACGGCGTCGCGCGGCTGACGGTACGCGTACCGCGCCGCCCCGCGCTCCTGGCCGGGACACGAAATCCCGGCGTTCAAACGATTCCATTTGAAGATGAACGGCTCTAGCCTGCCTGCCATGATTCGGCATCGACACAGCGACGCGACCGCCTTGAGGGCCAGCCTCGTCGCTATGGCCGTTATCCTGTTGTCCGCCTGCGTAGCGTCCACCGAAACGGCGCAGGATGGCGCGCAGCCGCGCTTCGCCACCTATAGCTGCGATGACGGCACCGAGATGACGGTGGAAGCCGTTCAAGACAAGGTCCACGTGGTGGGTCCGCATGGCACGGAGGTTGAATTGCCTGCCTCGCCCCCGACTCAGCGCAGCCGATACGGTACGCCGCCCTACGCCCTGGTGATAGAAGGAACAGAGGCGCTGTGGATGGTTTCCGGTGAAGTACCCGTCACCTGCAACCGCTGACGAAGCGTCTAATCGATTAACCAGTACCGCGCACTAAATATCCGCTGCGAAAAAGCTTTTGCGACTTTGACGCGGTGCAAAAACCGCATTAAAAGCCACGTGCCAAGGGCGCAAATCGGCAAGGCGATGCCGCTTCCACCGTGTCGTGCCCTGATGGCGCCGAATTGGGGGAGCCATGAGTAAGTCGACAGCCACCCACGCCACGCAACGCAACCGCCCGCTTTCACCGCATCTCCAGGTCTATCGCCTCATTCCCACGATGCTGATGTCGATCATGCATCGCATCACCGGCGGCGCGCTCTATTTCGGCATGCTCCTGATAGCCTGGTGGCTTATTGCGGCATCGACCTCCGAGGAATGGTTCGCCAACGCCCAATGGATTCTCGGCTCCTGGGTCGGCATCCTGGTCCTTATCGGCTTTAGCTGGGCGCTGTTCTTCCATCTTCTCGGCGGCCTTCGCCATCTGCTCTGGGACACCGGCTATGCGATGGAAAAGCATACCGCGACCATGCTCGCCAGGGCGACGATGGCCGGCTCCTTCATTCTCACCGCGCTCCTGTGGGGCGTGATCTCTTTCGTGGCGGCTTGATCATGGCACAGATGCAAACTCCCCTGCGCAAGGTGCGCGGCCTCGGCTCGGCCAAGGACGGCACCGCCCATTTCTGGCGCGTCCGCGTCACCTCTGTCGCGCTGGTTCCGCTCAGCCTCTTCGCCATAGGCCTCGTCGTCTCGCTGATCGACGCCGGCTATGCCGAGACGCGCGCCGTGCTGGCGCAGCCGATCGTGGCTCTGCTTCTGGGGCTTTTCGTGGTCATCAGCCTGGACCATATGCGTTCCGGTATGGAGGAGATCATCCAGGACTATGTCCATGGCGAACTCGCCAAGGTCGTCCTCCTCATGCTGAACCTCTTCTTCATCATCATCCTTGGCGCGGCATCGATCTTCGCGCTGCTCAAGATCGCATTCGGAGGCTGAGACGTGGCCGAAACCAGAATGAACGTCTCCAAGCCCGCCACTACCGGCCGGGCCTATACATTTGTCGATCACAAGTTCGATGTCGTCGTTGTCGGGGCGGGCGGCGCCGGCCTGCGCGCCACGCTCGGCATGGCCGAGCAGGGGCTGCGCACGGCCTGCATCACCAAGGTCTTTCCGACGCGCTCCCACACTGTGGCCGCCCAGGGCGGCATCGCCGCCTCGCTCCAGAACATGGGACCGGACCACTGGCAGTGGCATCTCTATGACACGGTGAAGGGCTCCGACTGGCTGGGCGACGTCGACGCCATGGAGTATCTGGCGCGCGAAGCGCCAGCCGCCGTATATGAGCTCGAGCATTACGGCGTGCCCTTCTCCCGCACGGAAGAGGGCAAGATCTATCAGCGGCCCTTCGGTGGCCACATGCAAAATTTCGGTGACGGTCCGCCCGTGCAGCGCACCTGTGCCGCCGCCGACCGCACCGGACATGCCATACTGCACACGCTCTATGGCCAGTCGGTCAAGAACAACGCGCAGTTCTTCATCGAATATTTCGCGCTCGACCTTATCATGACGGATGGCGTGTGTACCGGCGTCGTGGCATGGAACCTCGACGACGGGACGATCCACCGCTTCGCCGCCAAGATGGTGGTGCTGGCGACTGGCGGCTATGGCCGAGCCTATTTCTCGGCCACTTCGGCCCATACCTGCACCGGCGACGGCAACGGCATGGTCGCTCGCGCCGGCCTGCCCTTGCAGGACATGGAATTCGTTCAGTTCCACCCGACCGGCATTTACGGTGCCGGCTGCCTGATCACGGAAGGCGCGCGCGGCGAAGGCGGTTATCTCGTCAACTCCGAGGGCGAGCGCTTCATGGAGCGTTATGCGCCTTCGGCCAAGGATCTCGCATCGCGCGACGTGGTCTCGCGCTGCATGACGATCGAAATCCGCGAAGGCCGGGGCGTGGGCAGGAACAAGGACCATATCTACCTGCATCTCGACCATCTTGATCCGGCCGTCCTGCATGAACGCCTGCCAGGCATTTCGGAGAGCGCGAAGATCTTCGCCGGTGTCGACGTGACCCGCGAGCCGATCCCGGTCCTGCCGACGGTCCATTACAATATGGGCGGCATCCCCACGAATTACTGGGGCGAGGTGTTGAACCCGACCGCCGACGATCCAAACCGCATCCAGCCCGGCCTCATGGCCGTCGGGGAGGCCGGCTGCGCATCGGTTCACGGCGCCAACCGCCTCGGCTCCAATTCGCTGATCGACCTCGTGGTGTTCGGCCGTGCTGCGGCGATCCGTGCCGGACAGGTCATAGACCGCGAGGCGCCCGTCCCGTCGATCAACGAAGCAGCCTGCGAGAAGATCATGGAGCGCTTCGATCGCATCCGCCACGCCAATGGTGCGAGGCCGACCGCTGCCTTGCGCGAGAAGATGCAGCGCGCGATGCAGGAGGACGCCGCCGTCTTCCGGACGCAGGAAACCCTCGAACAGGGCTGCCGCCGCATCTCCGAGATCTGGCGCGAGCTTCCCGATCTCAAGGTCTTCGACCGTTCGATGATCTGGAATTCCGACCTGGTGGAGACGCTGGAGCTGGAAAACCTGATGGCCTGCGCCATTACCACCGTCTATGGCGCCGAGGCCCGCAAGGAGAGCCGTGGCGCCCATGCGCGCGAGGATTTCGACAAGCGCGACGACGTGAACTGGCGCAAGCATACACTGGCCTGGGTGGACGATGCGGGCAAGGTCACGCTCGCCTATCGGCCGGTCCATACCGAAACCATGCTGCCTGTAGACGAAGGCGGCATCGACCCGGCAAAGATCGCGCCCAAGGCGCGCGTATACTGATCCGGAGAGACGACGATGGTCGAAATCACACTTCCCAAGAACTCGCGGATCAAGCAGGGCAAGACCTGGCCGAAGCCCGAAGGTGCGACAAACCTTCGTGAGTACAAGATCTATCGCTGGTCGCCCGATGACGGCGAGAATCCGCGCATCGACACCTATTATGTCGATATGGACGATTGCGGGCCGATGGTGCTGGACGCGCTCTTGTGGATCAAGAACAAGATCGATCCGACGCTGACCCTGCGCCGTTCCTGCCGCGAAGGCATTTGCGGCTCCTGCGCCATGAATATCGACGGCACCAATACGCTCGCCTGCACAAAGGGTGCGGACGATATCTCCGGCGCTGTAAAGGTGTATCCCCTGCCGCATATGCCCGTCGTCAAGGATCTGGTGCCCGATCTCACGGTGCCCTATGCGCAGCTTTCCTCCATCCAGCCCTGGCTGCAGACCGTTTCGCCGGAACCGGCCAAGGAGTGGAGGCAGAGCCATGAGGACCGCGCTAAGCTCGACGGCCTCTACGAATGCATCCTGTGCTTCTGCTGCCAGACTTCCTGCCCGAGCTACTGGTGGAACGGCGAGCGTTATCTCGGGCCGGCGGTGCTGCTGCAGGCCTATCGCTGGCTGATCGACTCCAGAGACGAGGCGACCGGCGAGCGGCTGGACAATCTGGAAGATCCGTTCCGGCTCTATCGCTGCCACACCATCATGAACTGCACGCAGGCCTGCCCGAAGGGCCTGAACCCGGCCAAGGCGATTGCCGAGATCAAGAAGATGATGGTGGAGAGGCGGGTCTAGCTCACATCTAGGCGCACCGCTTCGCTCCTCAGCCGGCCTCTTGCGTGGCTGTCAGACGGCATGAACTCTGGGGCCAGTCGCCAACATTGACGCTTAGCTAAGGTCATCTATGCCATCGTCATTTCTGTGCTTGTCACAGAAATCCTGGTCTCGACGGTTGGTGGCGGGCGCCAGCGGCGGAACGGAGCCTCTCTGGCTCATCTTCTGATCTGCCCGCCTGATCTGCCCGCCGGTATCGCATTCTCCCCTCTCCGTCTCGCTGCGCGGGACCCTCTCCCCCGGGGAGAGGAAAGGGGATGCGGCCAAGCGAACAGCACGGGGACAAATCCATCGCCCTCTCCGCGCCAAGCCATTGTCTCCCTTCACCATTCACCGATCCCCATTCACCATTTCATCCCCGCCTTCCTRACCTGCGCTATCCTTGCCCCATCCCTTTCCGCGGGAAAGCGGGTCGCGACGGCGGTCCCGCGGGAAAGGGACCGGCGCCTCCGTCCTGCCCTCGTAAGGCAGGGCCGGGGAGGTTCCGTCCAAGGGTTCCCCTCCCGGTACTACGGCCGGGGCGT
>NZ_VLJP01000043.1:17085-23586 GCF_007829525.1 Mesorhizobium sp. J18 | reverse complement strand
CCGGGAGGGGAACCCTTGGACGGAACCTCCCCGGCCCTGCCTTACGAGGGCAGGACGGAGGCGCCGGTCCCTTTCCCGCGGGACCGCCGTCGCGACCCGCTTTCCCGCGGAAAGGGATGGGGCAAGGATAGCGCAGGTTAGGAAGGCGGGGATGAAATGGTGAATGGGGATCGGTGAATGGTGAATGGAAGCAACGGCTTGGCGCGGAGAGGGCGAAGAATCTATCCCCGCGTGTTCCTTCACCGCGTTGCCCTTCATCCTTCTCCCCCTCTCGTCCCTTCGACAGGCTCAGGGCTGCACGGGGCACCTCTCCCCCGCTTGCGGGGAGAGGAAAGGAGGATGCGGCGCCCACGCAATTCCGCCTGATTTCACAACTACTCGCCGCCATCAGCCGTTGAGATCGAGGGAACCACGATGAATATCCTAGTGTCATCTGAAGCGTCCAACCTGCCCAGGGTCCAAAGAGCAAGAAAGCGCATCCTGTTTGCGATATTCTTCTTGATTGCCTGCACGCTGCCGTTCGTTCGGTCCTTGTGGAGCTGGCAAGGTCCTGTTCAAGAATGGATCGAAAATATCGGCTTTTCGCTGGTGCTGATTGCCATTATCGGCCGCTGCTGGGCTTCGCTATATATTGGAGGACGCAAGATACAGGAACTTGTGACCGAGGGCCCCTTTTCGATCGTCAGGAATCCTCTTTATGTATTCTCGTTTATAGGCACGATCGGGATGGGAGCATGCAGCGGAAGCATAACCCTGGCGATGCTCTTCTTCTTTTTGGCATTTGTTATCTTTCGCCCGGTTGTGCTCCGTGAGGAAGCAGCACTTCGGGCAATTTTCGGTCAGGAATATATCGAATACTGTCGTAGAGTACCCAGATTTCTTCCCGATATTCGCCGGTGGAACGCACCCCAGAAGCTCGAGATCGAGCCCGCTCGCGTGGTCAGAACCTTATTCGACGCCGCCCCCTTCATACTTGCCATGCCACTGTTTGAGCTATTGGGAGAACTTCAACTTCAGGGCATTCTCCCTGTGCTCCTGCGTCTTCCCTGAGGCTGCAAATCGGGGTTAAGTCTGGTATCGGCAAGCCAGTAGCCAAGGAAAGGACCACCATGCAGATCAAACGGAGCGGGTCGCAGCCTTCCGGCAAGGGGCCGGCGGAATATTTTACGGGCACGGTGCGGATCGATCCGTTGATGAGCCCGCCGGAGCCGGCGAGGGTCGCTGGCGCGCTGGTCACCTTCGAGCCCGGCGCACGAACGGCCTGGCACACGCATCCGCTCGGCCAGACGCTGATCGTCACATCCGGCCTCGGCAGGGCGCAGCGCGAGGGCGGGCCGATCGAGGACATCCGGCCGGGCGACGTGGTCTGGTTCGAGCCGGGCGAGAAGCACTGGCACGGCGCCAGCCCGACGGTGGCCATGTCGCATATCGCCATCCAGGAAAAGCTCGACGGCTCGGCCGTGGAGTGGCTGGAGCATGTTACTGACGAAGAGTATGGGGGGTGAGGCATTATCTCCCGCAAGGGGAGAGATAAGGGCGGCGAGATACCCGGAAATATCCCCACCCGACCGGCTTTGCCGGCCGACCCTCCCCTCAAGGGGGGAGGGTGGGAGGCTCAAAAATACCCTTGCAGCGGCCTGACCTCCAGTGACCCAGCCTTGAGGGCGGCGATGGCTTCGGCGACGGCTTCAGCGCCGGCTATGGTGGTGTAATAGGGTACTTTCTGCATCAGGGTGGCGCGGCGCAGCGACTTCGAATCCGAAACCGCCTTCTGGCCATCTGTCGAGTTGAAGACGAGTTGCACCTGCCGGTTGCGGATGGCGTCCTCGATATGCGGGCGGCCTTCCAGTACCTTGTTGATCTTCTCCGCCTCGACGCCATGCTCGCGCAGGAAACGCGCCGTGCCGCCGGTGGCGAGCACCTTGAAGCCAAGGCCAGCCAGCCGCTTGACCGCCGGAAGCACGCGCGGCTTGTCCTCGTCGCGCACGGAGACGAAAAGCGTGCCGGAGCGCGGCAGGTCGACGCCGGCGCCGAGCTGCGACTTGGCGAAGGCCAGCGCATAGTCGCGGTCGAGCCCCATGACCTCGCCGGTGGATTTCATCTCGGGGCCGAGCAGGGTGTCGACGCCGGGGAAGCGGGCAAAGGGGAACACGGCCTCCTTGACGGCGATATGGCCGAGATCCTTCGCGCGGGGCATGGCGCCGTAATGGGCGAAAGCCTCCTTCAGCGTCTCGCCGGCCATGATGCGTGCGGCGATCTTGGCGATTGGGCGGCCGATGGTCTTGGCGACAAAGGGCACCGTGCGCGAGGCGCGCGGATTGACCTCCAGCACATAGACCTCGCCGTCCTTGACGGCATATTGCACATTCATCAGGCCGCCGACATTCAGCGCGCGCGCCAGCGCCGCTGTCTGACGTTCCAGTTCCTCGACCAGCCCTGCATCCAGCGAATGGACCGGCAGCGAGCAGGCCGAGTCGCCGGAATGGATGCCGGCCTCCTCGATATGCTCCATGATGCCGGAAACATAGACGTCCTTGCCGTCGCACAGGCAGTCGACGTCCACTTCAATGGCCTCGCTCAGATAAGTGTCGAAAAGCAGCGGGTTCTTGCCGAGCAGCGTGTTGATCTGGCCGGTCTTGTCATTGGGATATTTCTGCTTGATGTACTCCGGCACGAGGCCGGGAACGGTGTCGAGCAGATAGGTCTGCAGCATGCCCTCATTGTGGATGATCTGCATGGCGCGACCGCCAAGCACATAGGACGGACGCACGACGAGCGGGAAACCGAGATCGGAAGCGACCAGGCGCGCCTGCTCGACCGAAAAGGCGATGCCGTTCTTCGGCTGCTTCAGGTCGAGCCTGGTGAGAAGCTTCTGGAAGCGGTCACGATCCTCGGCGAGGTCGATCGCGTCGGGCGCGGTGCCGAGGATCGGAATGCCAGCCTGCTCCAGGGCGGCGGCCAGCTTCAAGGGCGTCTGACCGCCGAACTGGACGATGACGCCGACGAGCTCGCCGCGCTGCTGCTCCGCGTGCAGGATCTCCAGCACGTCCTCGTCGGTCAGCGGCTCGAAGTAGAGACGGTCGGAGGTATCGTAATCGGTCGAGACCGTCTCCGGGTTGCAGTTGATCATGATCGACTCGTAGCCGGCATCCGCCAGCGCGAAGGCGGCATGACAGCAGCAATAGTCGAACTCGATGCCCTGGCCGATCCGGTTCGGGCCACCGCCAAGGATGACGACCTTTTTCCGGTCGGAGACCTGCGCCTCGTCGGCGAGCCGGCCGGCGAAAGGCGTCTCGTAGGTGGAATACATATAGGCCGTGGGCGAGGCGAATTCGGCGGCGCAGGTGTCGATGCGCTTGTAGACCGGGTGCACGCCGAGCTTTTGGCGTTGCTTTCGAACCTCTTGCGCGTCTTTCTTCACAAGCGAGGCTAGGCGGGCGTCGGAGAAGCCCATGGCTTTCAGCATGCGCAGATTATTGGCATCCTCCGGCAGGCCATGTTCGCGAATGCGCGCTTCCATGGCGACGATGCCGGCGATCTGCTCAAGGAACCAGGGGTCGATCTGGCACATGGCATGGACCTCCTCGACTGAGGTGCCCATGCGCAATGCCTGCGCCACCATGCGCAGCCGGTCGGGCGTCGGCGTGCCGAGTGCTGCGCGTATGGCGTTCTTGTCGTCGTCACCATCGCCGAGGCCGGGGATCTCGATCTCGTCGAGGCCGGTAAGGCCGGTCTCCAGTCCGCGCAGGGCCTTCTGCAGCGATTCCTGGAAGGTGCGGCCGATGGCCATCACCTCGCCGACCGACTTCATGGCCGTGGTCAGCACCGGCGAGGCGCCGGGGAACTTCTCGAAGGCGAAGCGCGGAATTTTTGTCACGACATAGTCGATGGACGGCTCGAAGGAGGCGGGTGTGGCGCCGCCGGTGATGTCGTTCTCCAGCTCGTCCAGCGTGTAGCCGACGGCGAGCTTGGCAGCGACCTTGGCGATCGGGAAGCCGGTGGCCTTGGAGGCCAGGGCGGAGGAGCGCGACACGCGTGGATTCATCTCGATGACGACGAGGCGGCCGGTGTCCGGATTGACGGCGAACTGGACGTTGGAGCCGCCCGTCTCCACCCCGATCTCGCGCAGCACCGCGATCGAGGCGTTGCGCATGATCTGGTATTCCTTGTCGGTCAAGGTCAGGGCAGGGGCGACGGTGATGGAATCGCCCGTATGCACGCCCATCGGATCGACATTCTCGATGGAGCAGATGATGATGCAGTTGTCCGCCTTGTCGCGGACGACTTCCATCTCGTACTCCTTCCAGCCGAGCACCGACTCCTCGATGAGGACTTCGGTGGTCGGCGAGGCGTCGAGGCCGCGCTCGACGATCTCGAAGAATTCGGAACGGTTGTAGGCGATGCCGCCGCCGGTGCCGCCGAGCGTGAAGGAGGGGCGGATAATCGCCGGCAGGCCGACATGGTCGAGGGCCTGGGCAGCCACCGCCATGGCATGGCTCATGTAGCGCTGCTTGCGGTCCCCTTCGCCGAGATTCCAACGGTTCTCCAGTTCATCGAGGGCGGCATCGAGATCGGAACCGGAATAGGCCGCCTTGAGCTTGGCGCGCTCTTCCTCGTGGCGGCGCCGGTCGGCGTCCTTGACCTCCGTGGCATTGGCAAGCATCGACTTCGGCGTCTCGAGCCCGATCCTGGCCATGGCCTCGCGGAACAGCGCGCGGTCCTCGGCCTTGTCGATGGCCTCGGCATTGGCGCCGATCATCTCGACATTGTAGCGGTCCAGCACGCCCATGCGGCGAAGCGACAGGGCGGTGTTGAGCGCCGTCTGGCCGCCCATGGTGGGCAGCAGCGCGTCTGGCCGCTCCTTGGCGATGATCTTTGCGACCACCTCCGGTGTGATCGGCTCGATATAGGTGGCGTCGGCCAGTTCCGGGTCGGTCATTATGGTGGCCGGATTGGAGTTGACCAGGATGACGCGGTAGCCTTCCTCCTTCAGTGCCTTGCAGGCCTGGGTACCGGAATAATCGAATTCGCAGGCCTGGCCGATGACGATGGGGCCGGCCCCGATGATCAGGATCGACTTGATATCGGTACGTTTTGGCATGTGGCGTGGTCCGTGGGCTTGCGCGAAACGCCCGGCGGACGGGGCCAGCCGGGCCATGCGAATGCAGATTCTTGAGTCAGGCTAGGCGGGCCTTATAGGGGAAGGAGCGGAGGGAGGGAACCCCGGAAATCGCGTCTCCACGCCGCATATGCCGCGCCACGTGGCACCATCCGGTTCCTTGCCCGGTCAGGCCGGGCTGGCCCGGATGGTCGGCGGGCTGCGAACGGTCCGTAACCGATGCCGCCGCTTCCCGATCAGGATAGCGGCGAGTAAAAAAACGCTGTAACTTTTATCCGACCGTTCCGATATCTCCCAGGATCGCGGGGCGGCTGCACTTTGGCCCGCGAGGACGAGGAGGAAATCATGCGCTGGAAAGGTCGTCGTCAGAGCAGCAATGTCGAGGACCGGCGGGGAGCCGGAGGCAGAGGATTCCCCGGTGGTTTCGGCCGCGCCGGAAATCCGATCCGCATCCCGGTGGGACGCGCTTCCGGCGGCTTGAGCTTCTCCACCATCATCATCCTCGTCGTGTTGTTCTTCGCGCTGAGAGCCTGCGGCATCGATCCGCTGGCGATATTGACGGGCGGCGGTCTGACCGGCCCCGGACAGGTGACGATGGATGAAAGTGTCGAGCCGGGCGCGAGCGACGAGATGAGCCAGTTCGCCGCCACTGTGCTGGCCGAGACCGAGGATGTCTGGAACGGCATCTTCCAGGCCGAAGGGCAAAATTATCAGGAACCGGCCATGGTGCTCTTCAGTGGCCGGGTTCAGTCAACCTGCGGTCTCGCGTCTGCGGCGAGCGGACCGTTCTATTGCCCGCTCGACAGGAAGGTTTATCTCGACCTTTCCTTCTTCGGCCAGCTTTCCCAGCAATTCGGCGCGTCGGGCGACTTCGCGCAGGCTTATGTGATTGCCCATGAGGTCGGGCACCACGTGCAGAACCTGATCGGCATTCTGCCGAAATTCAACGAGATGCGGCAGAGCATGGGGCAGGCCGAAGCCAACCAGATGTCGGTGCGCGTCGAGCTGCAGGCCGACTGCTTCGCCGGCATATGGGCGCATTATACCGACCAGAAGGGGCTGCTGGAGTCGGGCGACATCGAGGAGGCGCTGAACGCCGCGCATCAGATCGGCGATGACACGCTGCAGAAGCGCACGCAGGGCTATGTCGTGCCTGACAGCTTCAACCATGGCACGTCCGAGCAGCGCGCCACATGGTTCCAGCGCGGGTTGCAGAGCGGAAGGCTGGCAGACTGCGACACCTTCAACAACCCTGTTTGATGGCGACCATTCAGGGGGAATGCCGATGATTTGCAATCCGCGGGCATTCTTCGGCGCGGCTCTGCTCGCATTATTGGCAGCCGCCATGCCAGCTTTCGCAGCGGGAAGTCTGCCGGGCGGCG
>NZ_VLJP01000043.1:0-17053 GCF_007829525.1 Mesorhizobium sp. J18 | reverse complement strand
GCCGCCATGCCAGCTTTCGCAGCGGGAAGTCTGCCGGGCGGCGTCAAAGCGGTGATCGATGGCTATGGGCGACAGTGCCAGGAACTGGGCGGCAGCATATCGCAGGCAGCAGCCTCGCCATGGATCATGACCGCGGATTTCGACGGCGACGGGGAGCAGGATTACGTACTTAATCCGCAAAACCTGCAATGCGATGGGTCCGCGACCGCGTTCTGCGGCAATGGAGGCTGCCAGTTATCCATTCTGCTGTCGGGCGACGGCTACAAGGAACCGCTTTCCGTGCTCGGCGGCGAACCGGTGATCAGGCAGAGGCAAGACAGGACGGTTGTCGAAGTCTGGGTGGACGGCTCGAACTGCGATCTGGAGAGCCGCGAACAGACGTGCTGGCAGATCTTCTCCTGGGGCGAGGGCGACCCGAAGCAGAGCTACCAGGTCCGCCCTGCCAGCGAATGATTTCTACCGCTCGGCCAGCGCCGGTTCGCCCTTGCGCTCACGAATGAGGTTGGCGAAGCGGCGGAAGAGATAGTGCGAATCCTGGGGGCCGGGCGAGGCCTCCGGATGGTGCTGTACCGAAAAGACCGGCTTGCCGGTCAGCGATATGCCGCAATTGGAGCCGTCGAAAAGCGAGACATGGGTCTCCTCGACGCCCTCCGGCAGAGAATCGCGATCGACCGCGAAGCCGTGATTCATGGAAACGATCTCCACCTTGCCGGTGGTGAAGTCCTTTACCGGGTGGTTGGCGCCGTGATGGCCCTGATGCATCTTGACCGTGCGGCCGCCAAGCGCCAGCGCCAGCATCTGATGGCCGAGGCAGATGCCGAAGATCGGGATATCGGCATCGAGCAGGCCGCGGATCATCGGCACGGCATATTCGCCGGTCGCCTCCGGATCGCCCGGGCCGTTGGAAAGGAAAACCCCGTCCGGGCGCATGGCGAGGATGTCCTCCGCCGACGTCTTCGCCGGCACCACCGTGACCTTGGCGCCGAGGCTCGAAAGCAGGCGCAGAATATTGCGCTTCACGCCGTAATCGACGGCTACGATATGCATGGCCGGTTCGCCGCTCGCCTGGCCATAGCCTTCATCCCAGACCCACGGCGTCTCCGTCCATACGGATGACTGGCCCGAAGTGACCTCCTTGGCCAGATCGAGGCCGACGAGACTTGACCAGGCCTTCGCCTGCTGTTTCAGGGACTCCATGTCGAACCTGCCGTCAGGCGCATGGGCGATGACCGCGTTGGCGGCCCCCTTCTCGCGCAGAAGAACGGTAAGCGCGCGGGTGTCGATGCCGCTGATGGCGACGATGCCGCGCCGCTTCAGCCAATCGTCGAGGTGGCCGGCTGCGCGGTAGTTGGAAGGATTGGTGACATCGGCCTTGAAGGCTGCACCCACCGCGCCGGCGCGGGCAGCGGGGTGCAGATCCTCGATGTCCTCGTCATTGGCACCGACATTGCCGATATGGGGGAAGGTGAAGGTGACGATCTGTCCGGCATAGGAAGGATCGGTCAGGATTTCCTGATAGCCGGTGAGCGCGGTGTTGAAGCAGACCTCGCCCACTGCCGATCCCGTTGCGCCGAGACCGACGCCTTCGATGACCGTGCCGTCAGCCAGCACCATGAGCGCGGTCGGCTTCGCTTCGCTCCAGGGAGCGGTTGTGGTCGCCATGGAGAAACTCCGTCAATTGTTAGAGGCCCTTGAAAGCAGGGCGGTTTCGCGCCATATGGGCGGCGAAAAGCGCGGGCTGCCGCGAACGGATCGCAAATCCCCGTGCTTCAATCTACAAGGTCCATGCAGGTCGCGGACAATATGCGATGGCAGTAGAGCGGTCAATGACCGCGCAGGCCGTATCCGCAAAAATTTTCTTGCGAGAAAACAACGGCTTAGGAAAGCCAGAAACGGTTTGCGTCGGTTTGTTGCCGGCGCTATGGTTCGTGGCTGCGACGGGAGAATGAAGCCATGCGCGACAGGATCGCCGAGGCATTGAAAGACGCAATGAAACTTCAGGATAAACGTCGGGTCTCGACGTTGCGCCTGATCCAGACCGCCATCAAGGATCGCGACATCGCCAATCGCGGCGTGGGCAAGGACCCCGTCAGCGATGAGGAGATCATGCAGATACTCACCAAGATGGTGAAGCAGCGCGAGGAATCGGCCAGGGCCTTCGAGGAAGGCAACCGGCTGGAGCTTGCCGACCAGGAGCGCGAGGAAATCGCCATCATCCGGGAATTCCTGCCCAAGCCGCTCGCCGAAGAGGACGTGAAGCGGGCCTGTGCGCAGGTCATCGACGAGGTGGGCGCCGACGGGCTCAGGGACATGGGACGCTGCATGACCGTGCTCAAGCAGAAATTCCCCGGCCGGATGGATTTCGGCAAGGCCAGCGGCATCGTCAAAGGCCTGCTGCAGTAAGAGCATAGCCCGACAATTCACCATGACTGCAAGGACTGCCGGCAGAGACGGCAGTCCTTCATGCAGGACCCTAGCCAGCCGGGTTGAGGCGCGTGTGGCGCAGGAGGCCGTGTTCCTCCAGCACCGGATAGGCGATTGAAGCGAGCAGCGAATTGATCTGCTTCAGGTCGCGGATCGTATCGAGATGGATGGTGCTGGTCTCGACGCTTTGCGTCTCGCCCTCGCGAAGGCGCGAAAAATGCCGGCCGCTGGTCTCCTTCTCGCGGTCGCGTAGCCGGTCCTTCTCCTTGACAAGCTGCAGGGCCGTCTCCCTGTCGCGCGAGATCAGCACGTTGAAGGCAAGGCGCGCATTGGCCAGTACCGAGGCGTGAAAGGCGGCGAGTTCGCGCCAGCCCTCCGGGGTGAAGGCCACGCGGCGCTGCATCTTGCGCTTCACATGGACGAGCATGTTGCGCACGATGATGTCGCCGACCTGTTCGAGCTTGATGCAAGCGTCTAGCAGTTCCTGACAGCGCAGCGTGTCGGCTTCCGACATATCGCTTTTGGCGATGCGCGCCAGGTAGAGCTTTATCGCGGCATGGCGGCGATCCACCCGGTCGTCGAGAGCCGCCAACGCTTCGATGCGCTCCTTATCGGCATCTTCGTAGAGATCGATGATCTTTACCAGCATCAGCTCGATGGTCTCGCAGACACGCACGACTTCGCGCGTGGCGTTGGAAAGCGCAAGATGCGGCGTCTTCAGCGCCTCCGGGTCCAATGCGCTGACCTCCACCCCCGCGATATCCTTGGCGGTATCCTGCGGCGACATGCGGGCAACGATCGCTTTCGTTGCCCGCAGGGTCAGGCCGGACAAGGGAATCCCGGCGACCAGGATGATCACATTGAAGAGAATATGCGCATGGACGATCTGCCTTTCCGCATCGCTGCCGAGGAAGCCGACGGGCGGGTCGAAGGCGAGGAATGCCGCAAGCATCAGGAGCGAGCCGAGCCCGCGCATCAGGAGATTGCCGAGGGGCACGACACGAGCCGCCGGCGCGGCGCCCCGCGTCAGCAGAGGTGCGATGACGGAACTGCCGAGATTGATGCCGAGCACCATGACGACTGCGAGTTCGGCATGGACGATGCCCTGCTGGCCGAGGGCGGCCAGAAGCAGGACGGCCGCTATGCTGGAATGGAACAGCCATGTGACAAGTGCGGCGAGCAGGTAGGCGGTGACCGGGTCGCCGGAAAGATAGCGCACGATCACCGGCAGAATTTCGCTATGGCGGAGAGGTTCGGTCGCCTCTTCCATCAGTTGGAGCGAGAGGATCATGAGTCCGACGCCGATGGTGATGCGTCCGACCTGCCGCCAGTCGCGGCGTTCGGTGGTCATGAAGATCGCCGTGCCCGCGACGAGGCAGACGGGAACGAGCAGCGACAGGTCGAAGCTCAGGATCTTGACGACGAGGGCCGAGCCCAGTTCCGCTCTGCGCACCGCCATAATGCCCGCAAGGCCGGTGACGATGCCCGATCCGGCGAAGGAGCCGACCAACAGGGTAACGGCGGTCGAGCTCTGAAACGCGACGGCCAGCGCCAAGCCGAAGCTCGTCGCCAGCAGCGCATTGTTCATGGTGGCGCGCAGCCGGCGCTTCAAGACGTCTCCGTAAGC
The DNA here is from genome assembly GCF_007829525.1 of Mesorhizobium sp. J18. GTDB lineage: Bacteria > Pseudomonadota > Alphaproteobacteria > Rhizobiales > Rhizobiaceae > VLJP01. The sequence continues at coordinate 13,002 of NZ_VLJP01000043.1, read as the reverse complement.
GCGCTCGACTCCGGTCCGTACCATGCGCGTTGCCCACAGGAGCAATGCGACGGCACCAGCAAGGTGCAGCAGGACAACCGAACCGCTCATTCCCGGAATGCCGTGAAAGGCGCATCAGGAAGGGCGCCGAAGCTATTGATTTTCATCGGGCTGAAACCCCCGAATCCTTGTCTGGTTCCCACTATATCATATTAGCCGGGTAAAAAGACTTTCCGGGTCTCCGGCGACCTGATCTCCCTTCGCCGCGATGCGGTGCGGCACCATCTTCCATTGACGGGGACTGTCCCTCCCATGAAAAATGCCGTTGCCTCCTGAATGCCTCCGCCGCCAAAAGGCTGTTTCTTCTTGCGGTATGGCAACAGGGAGTGCCAAAAGCGTCGAGGAGGGGTGACGTGAGCAAGCCGAAGGCAGGAGCGTGAACAAGCGGATCGAGGCGCGCCGTCAAAAGATCATGGATGCGGCCCTCGAAGTCTTTCGGGAGGAGGGCTTCGAGCGTGCCTCGATCGACAAGATCGTCGCTCGTTCGGGCGGCTCCAAGGCGACGCTCTACAAGCTTTTCAACAACAAGGAAGGGCTCTTCTTCGCCATCTTGCGCCGGGCGGCCGAGCGGATCGGCGAGCGCGAGCATTCTCTGCTGCGGCCGGTAAGCGTCGAGGCCCTGCGCGAGGTTCTGATCGGCATCGGCCACGGCCTTGTGGACAATGTGCTCAACGAGGACATTATCAGCCTCTATCAGCTTGCGGTGGAAGCGACGCGCCACAATCCCGATCTGGCCCGGCTCTATTTCGAGGGCGGCCCCAAGAAGGCGCGCGACGATTTCGCGCTGTTCCTGGATGATCTGCGCAAGGCGGGGCTTCTGCAATTCGAGGATAGCGACCTCGCAGCGCGCTGCTTCTTCGGCATGATACTGGACAGGCACCACCTCGCAATGTCGCTCGGAATGGCGGGCACGATCGGCGAGGCGGAAGCGGACCGGCTGATCAATGAGGCGGTGGACGTGTTCCTCGCCGCCTATGGACGGACGGGCGAGCAGGCCCGCGCCTTGTGACCGGACTGCTTGTGAAAAGCGGGTACACTTGGTTTCCGGGCTCGCATGGGGTGGCGTCGGTGCTTATATGGTCGTCTGACCGGACCGATTAGCGATGCGCTTTCCGACCTCTTTCCTCGATGAAATCCGTGACCGGGTGCCGATCTCGTCGGTGATCGGCACGCGTGTGACCTGGGACAGGCGCAAGACCAATGCGGCGCGCGGCGACTGGTGGGCCTGCTGTCCGTTCCACGGCGAAAAGACGCCGAGCTTTCATTGCGAGGACAAGAAGGGCCGGTATCACTGCTTCGGCTGCGGGGTTTCGGGCGATCATTTCCGTTTCCTGACCGAACATGACGGCATGAGCTTTCCTGAAGCGGTGGAGCGCATTGCCGAAATGGCGGGTGTGCCGATGCCGGCGCGGGACCCGGAGGCGGAGCGGCGCGAGAAGGTGCGTACGACGCTGACCGATGTCATGGAAATGGCGGCGCGCTATTTCCAGGAACGGCTGCAGGGGCAGGAAGGCGCCGATGCGCGCGCCTATCTGCGTCAGCGTGGCATCAGTTCGGCCACTCAACAGGCCTTCCGTCTCGGTTATGCCACCGACAGCCGCAACGGGCTGAAGGAGTTTCTTGCCGGCAAGGGCGTCACGAAGGAACAGATAGAAGCCTGCGGGCTGGTGCGTCACGGGCCGGACGTGCCGGTCTCCTATGACTGGTTCCGCGACCGCATCATGTTCCCGATCCCCGATTCGCGCGGGCGCATCATTGCCTTTGGCGGGCGGGCCATGTCAGCCGACATTCCGGCCAAATACATGAACTCGCCGGAGACCGAGCTCTTCCACAAGGGCAATGTGCTCTACAATTTCGCCCGCGCGCGCAAGGCCCTGCAAAAGGGCGGCCCGGACGGGGCCAGAACCGTGATCGCCGTCGAAGGCTATATGGATGTGATCGCCCTGGCCCAGGCAGGCTTCGAGAATGCCGTGGCGCCGCTCGGCACCGCTCTGACGGAAAACCAGCTCGAACTTCTGTGGCGCATGAGCGGCGAACCGGTGCTGTGCTTCGATGGCGATCAGGCCGGGCTGCGGGCGGCCTGGCGAGCTGCCGATATGGCGCTGCCGATGATCCAGGCGGGCCGCACGGTGCGTTTCGCGCTCCTGCCGGAGGGACGTGATCCGGACGATGTGGTGCGCGATTCCGGACCCGACGCCTTTGCCGCCATACTGGCGGATGCCAAGCCGCTGGCCGATCTCCTGTGGGCACGGGAGACCGCGGGCGGCGTCTTCGATACGCCGGAGCGGCGTGCCGAGCTGGAAAAGCGACTGCGGGAGCTTACCAATCGCATCCGCGACGAGAGCGTGCGCCGGCACTATGCGCAGGAGATGCGCGAAAGGGCACACAGCTTCTTCGGTTCGTCGCGGCCGCAAAGGCAAGGTCAGGGCGGCGGTTTCCGGCAGGGCAGCCATTATGGCGGGGGGCCCGGCGCGGCTGCCGGGCGTCTCGCCGTGAGCGAAAGCCTCACCCGTTCGGCGCTGGTGCGTTCCACCAGCGCCGCACTGCCGCTCAGGGAAACCTCGATCATCGTGGCCCTGGTCAACCACCCCGCGCTGATCGACGAATATTTCGATGCCGTGGCGGAACTCGTGCTGACAAGCCCCGAGTTGCGGCGGCTGCACGCGGTGCTGCTCGATACGGTCGCGCATGATGAGGCCCATGAAAGGGCATCGGTCATCGCCGCGATCGAAGCGGCGGGTCTGGAAGGGATCTGGAAGAATGCCGAGGGATTGGTGCGCCGGACCAATCTGTGGACCGCACTACCCGAAGCCGCGTTGGAGGATGCGCGGGAAGCATTTGCGCAGGCCGTGCACTTGCACCGCAGCGCCGGCGCTCTACATAAGGAGCTGAAAGCGGCCGAACTGGCGCTGGCCAGCGATCCGACGGAAGAGAACTACCGCCATCTGATCGAAGTCCAGACACAGTTTCGTGACGTGCAGGCGACCGAAGCGCTTATCGAAGGCTTTGGGGTCCTGTCCGGTCGGGTGGGCCGCAGCTAGACCGGATGTTCGCGATATTCGACGGCCTCGCGGAAAAGCGGGGCCTTGTTTTGTGCGCAGGCCGAATTCGGGAATTGATTCGCTTTTTTCGCGCGAATCATGGCAGAGCCGCTTGACCTAACGCAGGAATGACGGAATCAGGAACGATTCGAAACGACGGACTGCGGGGGCTTCCCGCATCAAAACAGGATCGAGCCGAAGACGCCGCATATGGACGGGGGTGGGAGCCCGCCATAGATGTCAGGGTTAAGCGCGCTTTAAGGAACCGCGGATAGCGCAGGATTCGCGGGTTCTGGCGTGTTACCCGCTATGCCGGCGATACCGTCGGCGCCGTGAGATCCTCGGCCGCTTGGAGAAGAGACAGGATGGCGACAAAGGAAAAGGAAGAGGTCGAAACCGAACGCGAGGCCAGCGACGGCCCGCTGCTCGATCTTTCCGACGATGCAGTCAAGAAAATGATCAAGGCCGCGAAGAAACGCGGCTATGTGACCATGGACGAGCTCAACTCGGTTCTGCCTTCGGAAGAAGTGACGTCAGAGCAGATCGAGGACACCATGGCCATGCTTTCCGACATGGGCATCAATGTCGTCGAGGATGACGAGGCGGCCGAGGAACAGGATTCCGACGCCGATGGCGAGGAAGAAAGCAGCGAGCTGACCGAGCAGACCGGCACCGCCGTCGTGCAGGTGGCGAAGAAGGAGCCAACCGACCGGACGGATGATCCGGTGCGCATGTATCTGCGCGAGATGGGCTCCGTCGAGCTTCTGTCGCGCGAGGGCGAGATCGCCATCGCCAAGCGGATAGAGGCCGGCCGCGAAACCATGATCGCCGGTCTTTGCGAAAGCCCGCTGACCTTCCAGGCGCTGATCATCTGGCGCGACGAGCTCAACGAAGGCAAGATTCTGCTGCGCGAGATCATCGATCTCGAGGCCACCTATGCCGGCCCCGAGGCCAAGCAGGCGCCGGTTGTGACCCGCATCGACGATGACGAGAAGCCGGCGGAGGAAAAGCCGCGCCGCGCTTCGCGCGATGACGACGACATCACCAATGTCGGCGGCGAGACGCCGACGGAGGAAGATGACGACGAAGAGGACGAGGCCAATCTGTCCCTGGCGGCGATGGAAGCCGAGCTGAAGCCAGGCGTCATGGAGACGCTGGACCTCATCGCCGACACCTACAAGAAGCTGCGCAAGCTGCAGGACCAGCAGGTCGAGAACCGGCTGGCTGCGGCCGGCACGCTGTCGCCCAGTCAGGAGCGCCGCTACAAGGAGCTCAAGGACGAACTGATCACGGCGGTGAAGTCGCTGTCGCTCAACAACGCCCGCATCGAGGCGCTGGTGGAGCAGCTTTACGATATCAACAAGCGGCTTGTCCAGAACGAAATCAGGCTGGCGCGGCTGGCCGAGAGCCACGGCGTCAGGCGCGAGGAGTTCCTGAAGGAATATCAGGGATCGGAGCTCGATCCGAACTGGGTCAAGCGAATCTCCAATCTCTCCAGCGCCGGCTGGAAGGAGTTCACCCGCAACGAGAAGGATGCGATCCGCGACCTGCGCGCCGAGATCCAGAACCTGGCGACCGAGACCGGCATCTCGATCGGCGAGTTTCGCCGCATCGTCAATCAGGTGCAGAAGGGCGAGCGCGAGGCGGCGATCGCCAAGAAGGAGATGGTGGAGGCCAATCTCAGGCTCGTCATCTCAATCGCCAAGAAATACACCAATCGTGGCCTGCAGTTCCTCGATCTCATTCAGGAAGGCAATATCGGCCTGATGAAGGCGGTCGACAAGTTCGAGTATCGCCGTGGCTACAAGTTCTCCACCTACGCGACATGGTGGATCCGGCAGGCGATCACCCGTTCGATCGCCGACCAGGCGCGCACGATCCGCATTCCGGTGCACATGATCGAGACGATCAACAAGATCGTGCGCACCTCGCGCCAGATGCTGCACGAGATCGGCCGCGAGCCGACGCCGGAGGAACTGGCGGAGAAGCTCGCAATGCCCTTGGAAAAGGTGCGCAAGGTGCTGAAGATCGCCAAGGAGCCGATCAGCCTGGAGACGCCTGTCGGCGACGAGGAGGACAGCCACCTCGGCGATTTCATCGAGGACAAGTCCGCGATCCTGCCGATCGACGCGGCGATCCAGGCCAATCTGCGCGAAACGACGACGCGGGTGCTGGCATCGCTTACGCCGCGCGAGGAGCGTGTGCTGCGCATGCGCTTCGGCATCGGCATGAACACCGACCATACGCTGGAGGAAGTCGGCCAGCAGTTTTCGGTGACGCGCGAGCGTATCCGCCAGATCGAGGCCAAGGCGCTCAGGAAGCTGAAGCATCCGAGCCGCAGCCGCAAGCTCAGGAGCTTCCTGGATAGCTGACGGCAGGTGATGCCGAAGACAGAATAAAGGGGCGGCCAATGTGCTGCCCTTTTTCTGTTGAAACCAGTGTATTCCGTCAGAGATTGCCAAGAAGTCGAGTGAGCGTTTGTCTGGCAGCGTTCAGCTCGTCCTTCGACACAGAACCGGCTATTCGCAATATCCGTGTACTGTCCACAGTGGCGATTTTCACCGGCCGGATGACAGAAGGGCTGGTCAGACCGGCGCGGTCGAGATCGGATATTGCTATGTCATCGGGCCATCGTTCGTTTTTCGCGCTCGTCACCATGGCGACCCAGACAATTCCGTGACCCCGTGCCAAGGCGGGCGCAGAGACCACCAGGGCGGGGCGCCGCTTTTCGGCAAGGCGATCCGCATAGGGAAATGGCAATACCGCGATCGAACCCGCTTCGGGGGTGTCAGAGGTCGGCATAGGCCTCTTCGTCGGCTGCACTCGACCATTCGCCGAAAGCCGCAAACGGATCGTCTTCGATGGTCCGTGCCTTTTCTATCATGATGCCGTGATCGGTCTCGATATACTGGAGCTGATCGCCCGGCGCGAGGTTCAGCTTCTCGCGGATTTCGCGCGGAATCACAGTCTGGCTCTTCGAGCTTATTCGCGATGTGGCGGTTTTTTTGCGCATGATGGTAAGATATCTTACTTTCTTACCAATGGCAAACCTGCGCCTGTAACAGGCGCCGTGGGTTGAGGGCGCTATGGACGCGACCCGCCCTTACAAAGCTGGCGATGCGGCAGCGGCAGCAAGGCAAGTATCGGTTGCGAAAAGTTTGCTTTGCAATTCGTGTTGCCGTGTTACCTTGGGGCATGGGACGGCATCCACTCCGCACTCTTGCTGGCATATGCCTTGCTGCAGCGACAGCCGCCACTCCCGCATCTGCTCAATCACCGGACAGGATCGACCTCGCACAGGAAAAGGTCGACCTTGAACTGGTGCTGGCGGTCGACATCTCCGTGTCGATGTCGAGGGACGAGCTCGAAATCCAGCGCGAGGGCTATGCCGCCGCGCTGACCGATCCTGAAGTCGTAAGGGCTATCACCTCCGGCCCGTATGGCAGGATTTCGCTGGCCTATTTTGAATGGGCCGGTGTGACGTCACAGAAGCTCATCGTGCCCTGGACGATGATCGCCAGTGCCGAGGACGCGGCGGCGTTTGCCGCCAGACTGGACCGGATACCCGCACAGCAGCCGCGCCGGACGTCAATCTCCGGCGCCATCAATTTCGGCGTCGATCTTCTGGCCGAGAGCCCGCATGAAGCCAGCCGACGGGTGATCGATATCTCGGGCGACGGCAGCAACAATGAGGGGCCCCCGGTGACGGCGGCGCGGGACGTCGCAGTGGAGCAGGGGATCGTCATAAACGGTCTGCCGGTGATGGCCGACAAGGTGAACTTCAGCGGCAACGATGTGGCGCATCTGGATGTGTATTTTGAGAATTGCGTCATAGGAGGGCCAGGCTCCTTCGCCATTGCGATCAATGACTGGGCCGAATTTCCGGCGGCCATACGCCGCAAATTGCTGCTGGAAATCGCGCGGCGGCCGCCAGCGCAACCGGCGCCGCCTCCCGTGATCCTGGCGCAGGCGGCGGCCCCGTATGACTGTCTGGTCGGCGAGCAGCTCTATCTCAACAATCCAGGCCGAAACATGTACAGTCCGGAGAATTTCCAGTGGCCTTCCAACAGGCCGGAAAATTGGCCGAGACGATAATGATGCCTCCGCTCGCCCGACTGGTCGCCGCTTCGTGATCCCGGCGCAGGCTCGCACTGGATGAAGCGGACCGGCGCCGAGCCGACGATCGCGGCCGCATCAGGAGACGCATGTGAGCCAGACGACACTGGTTATCGAAACCTCCGGGCAAGGCCTTTACGAGTTCACCGAGAGGGCGGAAGCCTTTGCCCGGAGCTCGGGCGTTGAAACGGGCCTGCTGACTGTCTTCGTCCGCCATACCTCGTGCTCGCTTCTCATCCAGGAAAATGCCGATCCGGACGTTCGCCGCGATCTCGACGCCTTCTTCCGCAGGCTGGTGCCGCCGGCCGACGATCCGGCGATGGACTATCTCGTCCACCGGCTCGAAGGGCCAGACGACATGCCTGCACATATCAAGGCCGCGCTCACCTGCGTTTCGTTTTCCATTCCGGTAACGGGCGGCGAACTGGCGCTCGGCACCTGGCAGGGCATCTATCTCTTCGAACATCGCGACCGGCCCCACCGGCGGGAAATCGTCCTGCATCTCGCCTGAATCAGGCAGTCTCATGAGCGGCGGCAGGCCGCGTTGCGATTTATCTTAAGATATATCTTGATTATGGGTAACCGCGCGCGTATCTAAGATATATCGTAAGAAACAATGTAAGGAATCAAACATGCATAGACACAGGCATTCATGCGGGGGCGATGTTCTCCGCTTCATGGCCGGCAGGGGCGGCCCTTTCGGTTTCGGCCCGAGAGGCCGCAGGGGGCGAGGCTTTGGCGGAGGCGGGGGCGGGCGCGACATGCTCCGCGCCGGCCGGCTGTTCGGCGATGGCGAATTGCGGCTCATTGCACTTGCGCTGATCGAGGAGACGCCCCGCCACGGCTATGACATCATCCGGGCTTTGGAAGAGCGCTCCAGCGGTTTCTACAGCCCGAGCCCGGGTGTGATCTACCCGACGCTCACCTATCTCGAGGAGGCAGGCTTTGTGCGCTCGGAGGCCGAGGGCAACAAGCGGATCTATTCCATAACGGAGGCCGGCAGCGAACATCTCGCCGGCAATCGGGCAACCGTTGAGGCAGCGCTGGAGCAGCTCGAACGCTTCGGCCGCAAGATGGCGCGCGCCCGCGAATGGTTCGACTGGCGGGACGGCGGCGAAGGCCCCGATCCGCGCGAACGCGAAATGCCCGAGAGCCTGCGCAAGCTGCGCCAGGTGCGGCGGCGGCTGCGGGCAGCGCTGGCCGACGCGCTCGATGCCGAAGCGGCGCGGCGCGAAGAAGCCATCGCGATCCTCGAAAACGCGGCCGACGCGTTGGAAGCACTCTTTCGCCGCTAAAGCCATAAGCCTTGCCGACCGGCCCGCGGGCCGGTAGTGACAAAGCCGGTCCCCGATTTGCGGGGCCGGTTTTCGCATGGAGGTAGCCCATGTCCTTCCTGAAACGTCTTTTCGGTCTCAATTCCGGGAATGGCAATGATGCCGCGGCACCGGCCGTGACTGCCGAGACCGAGCACAATGGCTACACCATCCGGGCAACGCCTTTCGCCGAGGGAGGGCAGTATCAGACCTGCGGCGTGATTTCGAAGGAGATCGACGGCGTGATGAAGGAACATCGTTTTATCCGCGCCGACAGGTTCCCCTCCGCCGACGATGCGGCCGCCCATTCGCTGCGGAAGGGGAAACAGCTCGTCGACGAGCAGGGTGACGCGATCTTCCGTTGAGCGTTATGGCCGAGCGGCATCACCCGCCGGCGCCAGCCCGTCGATGAGGGCTGCCAGCACCTCCCGATAGGCGGTCGGGTCGCCGCCTGCTTCGATTGAGAGGGCGGTGCGGTCGAAGGCAGCAGCCAGCAATGCCGTCAGCGGCTCGACCGGCAGCTTTCTGATCGCGCCGGCGCGCATGGCGCCCACGAGACCCTCGCGCAAGGTGCGATTTCCGTGCCGCCCATCGATCTCGTCCATGACGGCGCGGCCGAGGATTGCCGGTCCGTCGAGCAGGAGCAGGCGTGTCCGTCCGTCCTTGGCCATGGCGTCGAGGAAAGCCGTTCCGCCGGCGACAAGCTGCTCGCGCGGAGAAAATGAGCCGACCGAAGCCTTTTCTATCTCCTCGGCGACGCGGGCGGATTCCTGCTCGACGACCGCGAGGAACAGAGCCTGCTTGTCCGCGAAATGGTGGTAGAGGGCGCCGCGCGTGACGCCGGCAGCGGCGACAATCTCCGGCGTTCCGGTCTCGGCATAGGATTTCTCCACGAACAGCTTGCGCGCGGCCTCGATGAGAGCGGTGCGGGTGGCCTCCGTCCGTTCGACATTGGTGCGAGGTTTTCTATCTTGCATACATGCAGCCTGTATGTTATTTGAAAAATACATGCAGAATGTATGTTACTTGCGACAGGAACAAAAGCCCGAAAGGAACCCCGATGAAAACGACCAGCTACTATCCCGTCATCATGAGTGACGATGTTGCGGGGACGACAGCCTTCTATGTCCAGCATTTCCGCTTCAAGCCGCTGTTCGAGAGCGACTGGTATGTTCATCTGCAGTCGGCGGAGGACAAGCGGGTCAATCTCGCCATCCTCGACGGCAACCATTCCACCATACCGGCAAGCGGCCGCGGCAAGGTGTCGGGCTTGCTTCTGAACTTCGAGGTGAAAGATCCCGACGCGGAATATGAGCGCGCGAAGGCTGCCGGCCTGCCAATCCTGCTCGAACTGCGTGACGAGGATTTCGGCCAGCGGCATTTCATCACCGCCGATCCGAATGGCGTATTGATCGACATCATCAAGCCGATCCCGCCGAGCAAGGAATTCCTGGAGCAGTACGCGCCGGATGCGCTGCCGCAATAATCCGGTATTCGCGGCTTAGAGCCCGCTCAGGCCGCTGCTACGATCTCCACAACCTCAACGTCGAAAATGAGATCACGGCCGGCCAGCGGGTGATTGGCGTCAACGGTCACCTGATCGTCACGGATATCGGTAACCGTCAACGCGATCTGCCTCCCGTCTTGGGTATTGGCCTGCAGGCGGGAGCCGACGGCAAGGTTGAGATCCTGCGGGAATGCCTCACGGGGCACTATTTGCACCTGGCGCTCGTCTCGCGGTCCGTAGGCCTCGTCGGCGGGAATGGTGACGGTTTCGCGCTCGCCCACGGTCATGCCTTCCACCTGACGCTCCAGCCCGCTTATAATCTGTCCCGCTCCGACCTGGAATTCGAGCGGCTCGCGGCCAGCCGAGGAGTCGAACTCCGTGCCATCTGCCAGCTTGCCGGTGTAGTGAATACGCACGACGTCGCCGCTTTTGACTTCGGTCATATCTGGCTCTCAATCGTTCCTGGGGTTTTGGTTTGCAGCGCCGAAATGCTGACGCCGGTGAAGAGGCAGGCGATGGGCGCACCTCTTCAGGAAGCTTAGGGCATGGGCCGGCGATGTAAACCGTCAGGGACGAAATTATGTCGGGGGACCAGATCCATACTGATCGCCAGTTTTTGTCGGTTAGCCGGAATGGCAACAGGAGGCATGGTCCCTGGCGTCATCATATTCGTCGTGGCGGCGCATCCACCCCATGATCTCGTCTTCATTGCGGCCTTTCGGCGTCAGGTCAAGATAGTTGTAGGCTCCGATCAATATGTCGCCGCCGCGCGCATAGGACGAATAGGTATGGAAGACGGCGCCCTTCTCGTCCTTGTAGAATACGCTGATGCCGGGCATCTCGCCTTCGTGGAAATCGCGCCAGGGCGTCGTCAGCTCGTAATTGTAGAAGACCTTGCCGTCGACCAGATCCTCGTCCCTGACGGAGACGTGGAAGTCGTAGTTGAAGTCGCTGCCGCTGGACGAGACCCAGTCGAAGGTCCAGCCCATGCGCTTCTTGAAGGCTTCCAGCTTGGGCAGGGGCGCGCGCGAGGCTGCGACGAACTTCACGTCGTGGTGCTCGAAATGCCGCCGCGCACCGTCGACATGATCGGAGAGGAAGCAGCAGCCCTTGCAGACATCCTGCTCGTCGCTCGGCGCGAACATGAAGTGATAGACGATCAACTGGCTGCGGCCCGCGAACAGGTCGGCCAGCGTCTGCCTGCCTTCCTGCGCGTCGAAGACATAGTTCTTTTCGATCTTCACCCAGGGAAGCCGGCGCCGTTCGGCGCTCAGCTTGTCGCGCAGACGGGTGAATTCCTTCTCCCTGGCGAGAAATGCCTTGCGCTCCTCCAGCCATTCCTCACGCGATACGATACGGTGTTGCATCTTTGCTCTCCTCTCCGGGGCGCTTCCCGCCCCGATGCATCAAGGACGCTGCGGGCGGCAGCGATCCCGACAAACGGGCCTGAAAAACTGCTGCCTGAAAAGGCTCTTCAGGCAGAAGCCTTGTTTTTTGCCCTTCCGCTTCCCTCGGCCGCCAGCCGATCGATATGCTGACGGATGTGAGCCGCTTCGGCGGGGGTGCGGGCCAGTGAAATGGCCTTGTCAAAAGCAATGCGCGCCTCGCCGGTACGGTCGAGCTCCATCAGAAGGGCGCCGAGCACGCCATGGAAATAGAAGTAGCCGGAGAGGCGGTCTGCCAGCGGTTCGACCAGTTCGAGAGCCGCTTCCGGCCCTTTCGCCTTGAAGACGGCGACGGCGCGGTTGAGCGTGACCACGGGTGAGGGCTGGAAACGTTCGAGTGCGCGATAGAGTATCTCGATCTCTTGCCAGTCTGTGTCCTTGGGGGTTGCCGCGCGGGCGTGGAGCGCGGCAATCGCAGCCTGGACCTGATAGGCTCCGGGGCGCCGATGACGCATGGCCTTGTCGACCAGCGCCAGACCTTCCGTGATCCTGTCGTGATGCCACAGGCTGCGATCCTGCTCCTCGAGGAGGACGATATTGCCTGCGGCATCGATACGGGCAGGGGTTCGCGCATGCTGCAGGAGCATGAGGGCGAGCAGGCCCATGATCTCGGGCTCGGCGGGGAAGAGACGCAGCAGCAGCCGGGCCAGCCGGATTGCTTCGTCGCAAAGCGGCTCGCGCACCTGAACCTCGCCGCTGCTCGCCGAATAGCCCTCGTTGAAGATCAGGTAGATCATGGCGGCCACGGAGGCCAGCCGCTCTGCGCGCTCGACGGCGCCGGGAGCGCCGAAAGGCACCTCGGCTTTCGAGACGCGGCGCTTGGCGCGCGTGATGCGCTGCTCCATCGCTTTCTCGTTGACGAGGAAGGCGCTGGCGATCTCCCGCACGGTGAGGCCCGATATGATGCGCAGGGCGAGCGCGATCTGCTGTGTGGCCGGCAGGTCCGGATGGCAGCAAATGAACATCAGCCGCAGGATGTCGTCGCGGTAATGCGCGTCGTCCAGCCGCTCGGCCATGTCCGTCTCCGCATCACCTAGATCGGAAATGGCCGCGTCCTCGGGAAGCACGGTGTTGCGGCTGTCGCGGCGCACCGAATCCAGCGCCGCATTGCGGCCGACGAAAATGAGCCAGGCGGCCGGATCGCGCGGCGGCCCCTTGACCGGCCAGGTCTTCATTGCGCGCAGGCAGGCTTCCTGAAAGGCTTCCTCCGCCCGGTCGAGATCGCGGAAATAGCGCAGAAGCGCGCCCATCGCCTGCGGGCGGGCTCCGGTCACCGCGGTCTCGATCCAGGCAAAGTCGTTCATGATGCTACTTTCGCCGTTTCAGGCAGGACGCCCTTTTCGAAGATGCGCAGAGGGCGGATTTCGAAGGTAACGGCCTCGCCTTCCTTCATGCGCTTGGCGAAGTCGATGACTTCCTCGAGGCTGTCGCAATCGACGATATAGAGGCCGAGCAATTGCTCCTTGGTCTCTGCGAAGGGCCCGTCCAGGACGATCTGCTCGTTGCCCGAGGCGCGGATGGTGGTGGCGCCGGTGGTCGGC
>NZ_VLJP01000042.1 GCF_007829525.1 Mesorhizobium sp. J18 | reverse complement strand
CTTGTAATCGGCTCTACTTTCACGACTGTTTTGCTCATCTTGATACATCCTTTTTCCTCATCATGATCTGCACACTGTTTGTTCGCAAAAGAACATCTACAAGCATGAGTTCTGGCGCGCCGTGCACTTGTCCGCACTCTGCGACGGGGTGATCGGGCTGCGTTTGAGAGGCAGCGCTTTTTCCGTCGCGGTGCATTTTGCCATCGGATTCACAGGGCACATCACAGGCACTCCGGCGCGGCCCGGCCGTCTTACGATCGGCGCGGCCGCAGGCAAGATATCGTGCTTCCCGTCATTCCTCGTCTGCACCAGTCCTCATCCGCTCGCGCGGATTCCTCTGTTCAGTTTGCGGCCGTCACCGTGACGGCCGTGGAGTTTTCATCAGCGCTGTCGCGATCATGCGTGCGCCCCCAGAAGCTTGCGTTCCTTGCGCATCTGGCGCGCATCAGCCTGCGCTGCCCCGTCATTCGGAGCGCCTGTATAGAACGTGCCAGCGCTCCACATGGCGTGCATGATCACCGCCAGCTTGCGCGCCACCGCCACCACCGCCTTGCGATGACAGGAGCGTTTGGCGAGCGCCGCACCCCACATCTTGAGACTGTCCTTGCCCTTGAACCGCGTCATAAGCGCCGACGCCGCTTCGTAGAGCGCGCGGCGCACATCAGCGTCGCCAGCCTTCGAGATGCGCCCCTTCACGTCGATCGACGTACCCGACTGCCATCGTCGCGAGGTCAGCCCGAAGTAGGCGGCAACGTCGCGTGAGCGTCGAAAGCGCGACGGATCGTCGATCGCCGTCATGAACGACAACGCCGTCACCGGCCCGACTCCAGGGATCGCCATGAAGCGACGGCACAGCTCGCTTTGCGCCACCATCTTCACCACCAGATCGTGCAGCCGGCAATATTCCTTCCACAGCGCCGCGCGCGCCGTCAGCATCACCTCCATCAGGTCGGTGGTGAACGGATCATCCGCCACCGCCTCCCGCACGGCCGCGTCGAATTTGCCGCGCCCGATGCCGCCGAGTCTGATCCCGAACGCCTTCAGCGAATGACGGATGGCGTTTTCCAGATCGAGGAACTTGCGCTTCAGGTTGCGCCGGTGCGTCAGCAAAAGCCGCATCCGGTAGCAACCTTCCGTCTTCACATGCGCCCGGCGGAACCAGCCGGTGCGCATGATATGGGCGATGCCGAGCGCATCCGCCTTGTCAGTCTTGTTGCGCTGCGCCGACATTGCCGCGCGCACATGCACCGTCTCCAGGCAGATCGCCGGCAGGCCGAGCTTCAGCATTTCAGGGTGCAGCCATGGTGACAACGAGCCAGCTTCATGGCCGACACGCCGCAGCCGCGGCAAATAAGGTTTGAGAACCGCAAACAGCGCTTCGGCGTCCGTCACCGCCGTCGCCTGAAGATGCACCTCACCCTGCTCGTCGACAACGCAAACCGCAGTTTCGTCAATCGATACGTCAAGCCCGCAAAAATACTCCATCTGCCGTCGCCTCTTCGTTTTGGGAACTCCGACTGTTTTAACCGACGGAGGACCTTCCGCGACAACCGCCGCAGTCTGCGCGCTAACCCGCCGATTACGGCCGGCCCTCAAGTTCCCTAGACTAAGACTAGCACCGTGCGTGCTACGGCTCTGGACCTTGGCTACTTATTAGTATAAATAGATACCATATGGAACTTATCTTATGGCTGGGATCGGCATGAAGATATTCGAGGCAGTGAGCAAGGCCTTAGAGGCCGAGAAGGTGTCGACGATTTTCGGCGTGATGGGCGACGGTAACATGTCGCTGTGGTCGACCATCGTGGCACGCGGCACGGCCACGATGGTCTCGGCGCGCAACGAGGCCGGCGCCGTCGCGATGGCCGACGGCTTCTTCCGCGCCACGGGGCGGGTTGGCGTGGCAACGGTCACATGCGGGCCTGGGCTCACCCAGATAGGCACCTCTCTAATGGCCGCGGCGCGCAATCGTACGGCGATGGTGGTGATTTGCGGCGAGATCCCCGCAGACGCCGTCAACAAATTGCAGTCCATGGATCAGCGACGCTTCGTCGAGGCTTGCTCGACCCGCTACTTTTCGATCACCGGATCGTCAAACCTGGCCAAGGAGATCGTCCAGGCATTCTACGTTGCACGCGCGCAGTCCTGCCCCGTGGTTTTAAATCTTCCTAATGACATTCAAGAGAGGGATTTCAGCGCGGCCTGGCAGTATCGGTCCTCCGCCGACCTTCTTTCCGATCTTGCGCCCGCTCCCAGCAACGAAGACGTCGACATGCTGGTCGATGCGGTCCGTAAAGCAAGGAAACCTCTCATAATTGCCGGCAAGGGCGCACGGCTGTCGGGCGCACGCGAGGAAATCATCTCGCTCTCCCGGCGGATCGGAGCGCTTCTTGGCACCTCGCTTCAGTCCAAAAGCATGTTTTCCGACGATGAGTGGTCCATCGGTATTGTCGGCGGATATTCGAGCGCCGTGACGGAGGAGTTCTGTCGCGAAGCCGATCTGGTGATCGGCATCGGGGCGGAAGTCGGGCACTATACCAGCTGGGGCGGCACGCTCTTTCCGCAGGCATCGCTCATACGCATCGATATCGCGCAACCTCCCGTCGAGCTCCAGGCGGCGACAGGCCGCCACATTAGCGCGGACGCCCGAAAGACCTTGATGAGGCTGAATGCGGGACTTGAGCAAAGCCA
This sequence comes from Mesorhizobium sp. J18, assembly GCF_007829525.1. Taxonomy (GTDB): domain Bacteria; phylum Pseudomonadota; class Alphaproteobacteria; order Rhizobiales; family Rhizobiaceae; genus VLJP01. Next base: position 23,644 of record NZ_VLJP01000042.1, on the reverse strand, counting down.
AGTGCGTCACGAAGGATTTCGCAACGCCGAAACGAAGGCAAGGATTGCCACCCGGCCCATGCCCCTGCCGGCCGCGAAGGACGGCATCGATCCGCGCGCGCTCGGCCGGGCGCTGGGATCGCTCATACCGCACGACGCCCTCCTGACCTGCGGGGTCGGGCATTTCCAAGGGTTCGTCGCGACCTATATGGAACTCAGGCCGGAAACGCAGGTGGAGTTTTCCAGCCAGTTCGGCGCCGTGGGCCAGACGCTGCCGGTAGCAATCGGCATCGGCATGGCTCAGCCCGACCGTCCGCACCTCGTCATCGAGGGAGACGGAAGCCTAATGATGAACATGCAGGAACTCGACACGGCAGCCAGAAGCAAGCTGCCGATGGTGCTGCTGGTGTGGAACGATCGCGGCTATGGGGCGGAGGCGCAGCGGCTGCCTCTGAAAGGTTTCTCGCCGACGCCGGCGCAGTGGGAAACGCCGGATTTCGCCGCGGTGGCGCGGGCCGTCGGCGGCGACGGGGTACTTCTGGAATCGCTCGACGGCCTAGGGGGTGCGATGCGGCGGGGCTTTGCAAAAAAGGGGCTGTTCGTCATCGACGCGCGCGTCTCACCGTCCGAGACAAGCGACAGCTATCGCAAGCTCTATATGGGCCAGCCGAACCACGCGCCGCTTGTCGCATAACGCGCGAAACGAATACGAAAAGGCAGGCTTGATTCTTATAAGTATCCTAAGATACTATTGAGAATATGCACGCAGCCAGCCTTCCAACCGCGACGCCAGGGTATCCGTTCATGCCATCAGCCGTTTCAAGCCTGGCGCCGCCAGCGGACGTTCATCCTGGCGGTGAAGATCCGATCCAGCGCCTGCTCGCGCCACGCTCGATCGCAGTCGTCGGCGCCTCCAATCGTTCGCGCTGGTCGAGGACACTCGTCGAAAATCTCGACAATTGCGGCTACCAGGGTAGGGTCTCGCTCATCAACCCGCGCGGCGGGATCGTGCACGACCGCCAGGCGTTCCGCTCATGCGGTGAGGTCGACGGTGGCATCGACATGGGTGTCGTGCTGGTTCCAGGCAGCGCCGTGCTCGACGTGGTGACGGATCTCGCTGATGCCGGGGCGCGGTCGGCAATGATCCTGACCTCCGGCTTTGCCGAGACCGGCGGCGAGGGCGTGGTGCTGCAGGAAAAACTGGTACAGTTCGCCCGTGCGCGGCGCCTCCGCCTGTTCGGGCCGAACAGCCTTGGCTACCTGAATTTCGCCGACCGCGTACTCGCCTGGGCGACGCCGATCAAAGCGCCTTCGCGCAGCGACGGCGTGGGCATCGTCTCGCAAAGCGGCGCCACCGCGCTCTTCATGGCCAATCTCGCCTACGAGCAGGATATCGGGCTCAGCCACGTCATCGCCACTGGCAACGAGGCTGATACGGATGGCACCGCCTTCCTTGATCATCTTATCGAGCGGCCGGAAACACGTGCGATCGCGCTCTTCATCGAGACGGTCCGCAATCCGCCGGCCTTCATCCGCTCTGCGCAGAAGGCCCTTGCGAGGGGCAAGCCAATAGTCGTGCTGAAGGTCGGTACGAGCGAGGTCACCGCGCGGTCGGCGGAGGCGCATACGGGCGCGCTGGTCGGAGATGATCGTGTCTTCGAAGGCATATGCCGGCAGTATGGCATCATCCGTGTCGGCTCCGTCGAAGAGTTGTTGGCGACCGCCGACATCGCTGCGCGCACCGGCGTGTTGCGACCTGGAGGCCTTGCAGTCCTGTCGAATTCCGGCGGCATCTGCGAGATCGCCGCGGACCGGGCGGAAGAGCGCGGCGTATCCCTGCCTGAACTGACGGCCGAGACCGCCGCACAAGTGCGGGAGCTCATCCCCGGCTACGGCACGCCGCACAATCCGCTCGATCTAACCGGCGGGATCGACCCTGCCAATTGTGAGCAGATCGTTCGCCTTCTGTCCCGACAGGGGGATTATGCCGCGATACTGTGCCCCTATTATCCGGTACCTACCGAACAAGATCAGATCAGCGAGCGCTTGAGCGCTCTGCATTCGGGCCTTGCGAGAGGGCTGAGCGACGAAGGTGTGCCCGGTCTTCTGGTCAGCTATACGAGCACCTACCAGACCGAGCTTTCCCGCGGGATCGTCGAGCGCGATCGCCTCCCGTATCACGCTTGCGGCCTGGATCGTGCCGTCGCAGGCATCGCCGGAGTCATGCGCTGGTCCGAGCGCCAGCGTAGCGCCTCCCCAGCGACGCACACGGAGCCGATGCAGGCGTCGCTGGCCGCGCGGCCGCGCAGCGAGCACGAGGCGCTTTTGGTGCTGAAATCGTTCGGCGTTCCGGTGGTTCCCACACGGCTCGCCACGACAAGCACAGAGGCGGCAGCCATGGCGGCCGAAATCGACAAACCCGTGGCAGTGAAGATCGCCTCTCCGAATATCGCCCATAAGAGCGATATCGGCGGCGTCGTGCTGGGTGTCTTAGGGCTGGACAATGTCCGGCGTGCATTCGACGAGGTCGTCGGCGCCGCGCGCAGGCATCACGCCGCTGCCCGTATCGATGGAGCCATCATTTCACCCATGCGCAGGAACGGCCTCGAACTCTTCGTCGGCTGCACGCGCGATCCGCAATGGGGTCCGGTTATCGCCCTCGGCCTTGGCGGTGTCTGGGTCGAGGTCATGAAGGATGTTTCGCTGCGTCTTCTACCCGTCGATGCTGTCGAGGTGAAACGCATGCTTGGCGAGTTGCGCGGCGCGGCGCTTTTGCGCGGCCAGCGCGGGGTTCCGGCGACCGATCTGGACGCGGTTGCGGACGCCGTCATGCGCATCGGAGCCGCCGCTGCCGCCTGCGGCCCCGATCTCCGCGCGCTCGAGGTCAATCCGCTCTGGGTGCGCGGCGACAAGGTCGAGGCTCTTGACGCGCTGTTCGACTGGGAGCCGGAAGCGAGCTCACCCGATCCGGCCTGAACGGCGGACGAACTAATTTGAGGAGGCGTGATGTCACTGAGCGGTAAGGCCGCGATCACCGGCATAGGAGAGACGGACTATGTGCGTGGCTCCACAAAAAGCGCATTCAGGCTCCAGGTCGAGGCATCGCTCAAGGCGATCGAAGACGCCGGACTGACGCCGAAGGATATCGATGGCATCATCCCGATCGGCATTACCGGCGCTCCCGCCGAGGAATTCGTCACGAATTTCGGCATTGGCGACCTGCGCTACTCGGCGGTCACGCCGCTTGGCGGGGCCAGCGGCATCGCGGCCGTTCAGTCGGCGGCCGCCGCGATCGCCGCAGGAATCTGCAATCACGTGCTCATCCCCTCGGGCCGCAATGTCAGCGCCGGGGCGCGCGCCGGCGTGCGCATCCACCAGATGCCGCAATTTCATCTCGTGACGGAATACGAATATCCGCTCGGCGCGATTGCGCCGGCGCAGCTCTATGCGCCGATGGCGCGGCGCCACATGGAGCTCTACGGCACCAGGAGCCGCCAGTTCGCGGAAGTGGCGGTCGCCATGCGCGAACATGCCATCCTGCATGGCAACGCGGTCATGAAGAAGCCGATCACGATCGAGGATCATCAGTCCTCGCGCATGATCGCTGATCCGTTCCGCCTGCTCGACTGCAGTCTCGAAAGCGACGGTGGCGCGGCGCTGGTGGTCAGTGCCGCCGAGCGGGCTGGCGACATGCGCCAGGCCAAGGTCGTCGTTGCCGGGATCGCCGAGGGTCATCCCGATTCGCCGAGTTCGATCACCCAGCGGGCAGAGATGACTCGTCTGGGCATCGCCAAGGCCGCGCCGCGTGCCTTCGCCATGGCCGGCGTCACGCCCGCCGACATCCAGGTGGCCGAGATCTACGACTGCTTCACCTACATCGTCATCTGCCAGTTGGAGGACATGGGCTTCTGCGGCAAGGGCGAAGGGGGCGCTTTCGTCGAGAACGGCAGGCTCAAGCTGGGCGGCGCTCTTCCCACCAACACCCATGGCGGCCTTCTCTCGCAGGCGCACATGCTCGGGATGAACCATATCGTGGAGCTGGTCCGACAACTCCGCGGGCAGGGCGGCGCAACGCAGGTCGAGGGCGCGCGGCTCGGCCTTGCCACCGGGTATGGAGACCTCGGCGACGGCGCCATCGCCATCATGCAGCGTGTCTGAAAGGGCAGGAAACATGTCGACAAGCGAAAAGCCCCGGCCGCACGAAACGGAAGAGTCACGGCCATACTGGCGGGGCGCGGAACGCGGTGCTCTCATGATCCAGCGCTGCGCACATTGCGGCAAACTCCGCCACTATCCGCGCCTCGTCTGCGACAATTGCCATTCGTTGGAAAGCGACTGGGTGGAAGCCTCGCGGAGAGGCACCCTGCATTCCTGGACAGTGGCGCATCATGCCTTCCATCCCGGCTTCGCGCAAGACGTGCCCTATGTGCTCGCGACCATCGATCTCGAAGAGGGGGTCCGCGCGCTCGGAATACTGGACGCCCCGGCGGACGGCAAGCTCGCGCCCGGTGCAGCGGTGACGGGGCGCTTCGAGCGGCGCGGCGACGGCGTCAGCGTCCTCCATTTTTTCCTCGCGCGGCAAGGACCTCGCTTAGTGAAAGGTGACGACCAATGTTGACCAGCATTTGCGAGAAGCTTGGCTGCGAGGTGCCGATATTCGCGTTCTCGCACTGCCGCGATGTCGTGGTGGAGGTTTCCAGAGCAGGCGGCTTCGGCGTGCTCGGTGCGGCGACTTTCGCTCCCGAACAGCTTGAAGCCGAACTACGCTGGATCGACGATCACGTCGACGGGCGACCCTATGGCGTCGATGTCATCATTCCCACCAAATACGACAATGAGGCGGAAGCCCAGACGGGAAAAACCGACCTGCACGATCTGATCCCCGACGAGCACAAGGCGTTCATGGAACGCGTGCTGCGAGAGGCCGGCGTGCCCGAGCTTCCGGAGGTCGAGCGCGAGAGGGTGCATCGCGAGATTGTGGAAGGACGGGGCGCCATGACTCCACAGGGCGCCCGGCGACTCGTGGAGACCGCGCTCGACCATCCCCAGGTCAAGCTCGTTGTCAGCGCCCTTGGCGCGCCTCCTGCCGACATCGTCGACATGCTGCGCGCAAGGGGGGTGATGCTCGGCGCGCTCTGCGGTAAGCCGGCCCATGCGGTGCGGCAGAAGGCGGCCGGCGTCGAGCTGATCATCGCCCAGGGTACGGAAGCGGGGGGGCATACCGGCGAGATTTCGACGCTTATCCTGGTTCCCCAGATCATCGACGCCGTCGAAGGCACGATCCCGGTGCTGGCGGCCGGCGGCATTTCCCGGGGCAGCCAGGTCGCGGCCGCCATCGCGCTTGGCGCCGAAGGCGTCTGGTGCGGGACGATCTGGCTCGGCACGCAGGAAAGCGAACTCGATGCTTTCGAGAAGGAGGCGCTCTTCAAGGCGAAGACCGAGGATGCGGTGCGACGTCGCGCGCGAACCGGCAAGCCGGTCCGCATGCTGAAAAGCGCCTTATCGGAGGCATGGGAGGAGCCCGGCGCACCACCCTACCTGCTGCCGCCACTGCAGGGCATCCTCTACAATGAGGCGCACGCCCGCGTCGTGCGCGCCAGGCGCGGCGACCTTTATTCGTTTCCCGCTGGCCAGGTGGTCGGAACGATGACTTCGGAAACATCGGTCAAGCAGGTCATGTACCAGATGCAGGCCGAGTATATCGAGGCGCTGGAGCGGATGTCCGCTCTCATGCCTTCGGATTGAGAGGCCGATATGAGCGACGAAGTCATCGTGGAACGCCGCGGGGGCGTGATGGTCATCACGATCAACCGGCCCGAGGTGCGCAACGCCGTTAATCGTTCCGTCTCCTATGGCGTCTGCGCGGCAGTGGACGAACTCGACGCCGATGCCGGTCTCCGGGTCGGCATCCTGACTGGTGCCGGCGGCACTTTCTGCGCTGGCATGGATCTCAAAGCCTTCCTAAGGGGCGAGACGACGCGGGTCGAGGGCCGCGGAATACTCGGTATTGCCCAGACCCCGCCGAAGAAACCGGTGATCGCTGCCGTTGAAGGCTATGCGCTCGCAGGGGGATTCGAATCCGTACTCGCCTGCGACCTCCTCGTGGCGGCTCGCGACGCGCGCTTCGGCATCCCCGAAGTCAAGCGCGGCTTGGCCGCCGCGGCAGGGGGACTCATGCGCCTTCCGCGCAATATTCCCCCTCGCGTCGCGATGGAAATGGCGTTGACGGGTGAAATGGTAAGCGCGGAGCGGCTTTACGAACTGGGGCTCGTCAATCGTCTCACCGAGAAGGGTGGGGCGCTGGCCGAAGCTCTGCGGCTGGCGGAGAGCATCGCGGCGAACGCGCCTCTTGCCGTCGCGGCCAGCAAGCGCGTGATCACCGAGCAGGTGGACTGGGCGCTGGACGAGCTGTTCGAACGGCAGGAGCCGATCACGGGACATCTCCTTGCTTCCGAAGACGCCCGGGAGGGAGCCAGAGCTTTCGCCGAGAAGCGCCAACCAATCTGGAAAGGGCGCTAGCGGCGTCAATTTACGTTTCGGAAGAATTGTCTATCCATCAGAATGATGTGATACGCATGAGTAGAACACCCGCTCGATGACCCATTTGTCATCGGTCATTCCGCGCTATGATCTGGGAGGAACCATCATGAAGCGCCTTTTGAATGTGTTATGTCCGTTGGTGCTCGCCGCCTCAACGGCTTTGGCTGCGGCGATTGCGGCGAGCTCGCCGGCGGCTGCCGATGTGGTTCTGAAATATTCACCGTGGTTGCCACCGCAACACGCGGTCCATGTCGGACTGATTAACCCGTGGATCGAGGAGGTCGAGAAGGCTACCGAAGGGCGTGTGAAGATTGAATTCCTGCCGAAGGCGGTGGGAAACGCCGCCGGTCAGTTCGACGTCGTTCGCGACGGCCTGGCCGACATGGGAGTGATTCTGCCGGGCTATACGCCCGGGCGGTTTCCGCTCCTTGAAATAGGCGAATTGCCACTGCTCTCCAGCGACGCTGCAGTGATTGCTCCGGCCTTCTATCGACTCTATGTGAAGCATTTGGAGCAGTTGAACCCGCTCAAAGGCACTCATGTCATCACCATCTTCTCGACGACACCGAACCAGGTCGTATCGGGCAGATCCATTATCGATAAGACCGCGGATTTCGTGGGGCTGAAGCTGCGCGCCCCGACCGTCACCAGCATCCCTATCATCAATGCCCTCGATGCGGTCCCGGTGCAGAAGCCCGTCTCGGAAATGTACGAGCTCGCATCGAGCGGGATCGTGGACGGCACCTTCTTCGCGGCCACCGCGGTGGTCGACTGGAAGCTCGGGAAGCTGCTCCCCTACATGACCAGGATACCGGGAGGCATCGGCCAGCCGGTCATGGCGATCCTGGTGAACGAACAGAAATGGGAGTCCATCAGTGAAGCCGACCGAAAAGCCATCATGGATCTGTCCGGCGAAAAACTCGCCGCCAAGGCCGGCGAGAACTATGCCGCCTCCGAGAAGGTCGCCTATGGCAAGCTCGAAGCGGAAGGCGTGAAGATCGAGGACGCCCAAGCCGGGCTGGTCGGCGAACTCAAGGAAAAATTGGCGTCGGTAGATCAGAAATGGTTCGAAAGCGCGAAGAAGGCCGGCCTGGAGAATCCCGAAGCCGTGCTGAACGAATTCCGCGCGGAGCTCCAGAAATCGGCCGATTGACCATCGGCGAGCCGGCACGCTCCGTCAGCGGGCCGGCCCTAGTGACGCTGCGACAGGTCCTCAATTCCGCAATCGCTGAAAAACCCATCCGAGGCTGCTTGCATACCAGTCGGAAGTGATATATACTAATTAGTATATAAAGAGTCGCATGCGTTGCATGTCCAGAGTGAGCTTCGGCACCCTATGAAACCGCCTTTCAGTCGCACCCTCCCAGACCTCCTTCGCGAAAGGGCCGAAGTCGATTCGGACGCCTTGGCTGCAGTGGGCGGTGGCCGCCGCGTGACCTATGGCGAGCTTCTTGAGCGCAGCGAAATGGTGGCCTCCGTGCTCGCAGGGCGAGGGATTGCCCGCGGCGACAGGGTCGGGCTCATCGTGAGCAACAGGATCGAGTGGCTGGAGATCGCTTTCGGCGCGATGATGTCCGGTGCCGTGGCGGTTCCGTTCAGCACCTGGTCGACGCGCAAGGAGCTGGAATTCCTTATCCCCGATTCAAAGGTGAAGATGCTCTTTTCGCTGAGCCGTTTCGGCGACCGGAATTTTGCCGAGGATCTCGGCTCGATGAATCTCGGCGAGGTGAAGGTTTGTCTGCTGGGCAGCGAAGCCACCTCGAAATTCGAGCGATACGAGGACTTAGCCGGCGGCGTCGCCAGGGACTTTCGGCTTGCGCCGGGAGAGGGTCCAAGCGCGTTCGACGACGCTTTTGTCCTCTATACGTCTGGTTCGACCAGTGCGCCGAAGGGGGTGCGGCTTAAGCAGTACGGCGTAGTCGAAAACGGGTTCAACATCGGTGAGCGTCAAGGGCTTGGTGCTACGGATCGCGTGTTCCTTTCCGCTCCTCTTTTCTGGTCCTATGGTGGCGCGAATGCGCTTCCTGCGACCTTTTCCCATGGCGGCTGCCTCGTCCTTATGGAAAAGTTCGAAGCAGCGCACGCCCTCGACATCATCGAGCAGGAAAAGTGCACGGCGATCTACACCTTGCCGGGGATGACGAACGCGCTGTTGCGCGAGCCCGGCTTCGACAAGCGCCGCACGGCGAGCCTGCGCACCGGTCTGACGATCGGGGCAGCAAAGGACTTTCTTGCAGCGGCGAAAGATCTTGGCATCTCTGAGCTCTGCAACGTCTACGGTGCCACAGAGACCTATGGCAACTGCGCCGTCGCCTGGCATCACTGGTCAATGGAGAGGCGCGCGCACTGCCAGGGGCCATTGCTGCCCGGCCAGGAAATCCGGGTGCGCGACGAGAAGACGGGCGAAATCCTCGGCGCGGGTAGGGCGGGTATGGTTGAAATCCGCGGCTACGTGACGCCCGGCTATTCCGGCGCCAGCGCGGTGCTGAACGGTGAAGCCTTCACTGAGGATGGGTATTATCGCACCGGCGATGTCGGCATGGTTGACGAGGACGGCGCCTTCGTTTTCATTGGACGAAGCGTCGAGATGATCAAGCGCGCAGGCATCAACGTCTCCCCCGCCGAGATCGAGGACGTGCTGCTGACGCACGACGTGATCGCCGCGGCGGCGGTAGTCGGCGTTCCCGACAGCGAGCGTGGCGAGGCGATCGTCGCCTTTGTCGTGCCGAAGAAAAACGCGGCGATCACTGGCGACGAAATCCGCACGCATTGCCGGGCCGCCCTCTCAAAATACAAGATTCCCGATCGCGTCGAAATTCGCACCGCGCTACCGCTGACGCCAACGGGAAAGCTGGCGCGGAAGGAACTCAAGCAGTCGGCCGTCGAAGCCATGTCCGACCGCACGGCGGATGGCGTGCGATGAAAGAAGGTTGGAACCGTTGGGGCGAAGACGATGAGGCGGGCGCTCTCAACACGATTCGCAGGGGCGAGACGAAAGCCGCTGCCAATCTGGTCAGCGAAGGTAAAGTGTTCTCGCTCGGCCAGATGATATCGCCGAGGCTGCCGATCCCGGGGCACAGGCCCGGTATGATGCATTTTATGGGGCGCGACGGTGGAGACTATGCGGCCGGCCGTCGTCGACCGGGCGGATTCCAGTTCGCCGAGGACACAATCGTGATGCCGATGCATGCCGGCACGCATCTTGATGCGCTATGCCACTGCTGGTACGACGACGCGCTGTATAACGGCTTCGCCGCGACCGAGGTGCGCAGCGACGGCGCCAAGCGCCTCGGAGCGGAAAAGCTTCCCGCAATCGCAACCCGCGGTTTGTTGCTCGATTTCGTGCGCATCAACGGCGCGCCGCTCGAAGATGGCTATTCTATCGGTGTGGATTTACTGCGCGAAGCGATCGCCGCGTCCGGCGCAAACCCCGGAAAGGGTGACTGCATCCTCCTGCGCACCGGCTGGCTGGAACGGCAAGAACCGGGAGCAGCGGTCGACTTCAATGCCGAGCCGGGCATCGATGTCGAGGCGGCGACAATGCTGGCAGAAGCCGACGTGGCCCTCATCGGAGCCGACAACTATGCGATAGAAGTGCTGCCTTTCCCGGCCGGAAAGATCTTTCCCGTACACCAGCGGCTGATGCGCGATTTCGGCATTCCACTTCTAGAAGGCCTCGTGCTCGCCGAACTCGCCGAGGCGCGGCCCGGGCCGTTCTTGTTTGTGACGGCGCCACTGCGCATTGTCGGCGCGACCGCAAGCCCCGTCAATCCGGTGGCCATACTGTGATGGGCGTCCTCGTGACCGGGAGTCGCTACGGTGGCTGATCTCGGCAGCTTCCTCACAGGCGTTCGGGTCCTGGACCTGTCGCAATATATCCCCGGACCGATGGCTTCGCTGTTTCTCGCCGATATGGGTGCGCATGTCACCAAGATCGAGCCGCCGGACGGTGATGAGATGCGCCATCTCGGCCCCCGCGACGATCAGGGCCGGCCTGTGTTTTATCGCTCGATGAACGGCGGCAAGATCATTCGCCGCATGAATCTGAAAGACGAGGCGGCGCGCCGCGATTTTCTCGAGTTGGTCGCCGAGTCCGACATCGTGCTCGAAGGGTTCAGGCCGGGGGTGATGCAACGGCTCGGCATCGATTATCCGGTGCTGCGCGAAGCCAATCCGTCGATCATTCTGTGCTCGATCAGTGGTTACGGCAAGAATTCGACGCTGCGGTCCAGCGCTGGCCATGATGCCAATTATCTCGCGCTCATGGGCATGCTCGAGCGCAACGGCAGCGGCCGACCGGCCTTCTTCGATCCTCCGATCTCCGACGTGGCTGGCTCGCTTTTTGCGGTGACCGTCATGCTCGGCGCGCTGCACGGACGCAGCCGCTCAGGACAGGGCTGCGAGATCGACCTAGCGCTGGCCGACACGATCATGCCGCTGCAGATGATGCAGGTGGCCGATTACGGAGCTAACCGTACCGTCCCTCACCAGGGGACGACGTATCTCAACGGTGCGGCCGCCTATTACGAGGTGTACCGGACGGCTGATGAAGGCTTCGTGGTCCTCGGCGCCGTGGAGCTCAAATTCTGGCGCGCCTTCTGCGAGACGGCGGAACGGCCCGACTGGATCGAGCGGCATGGGGACACTCTTCCGCAGTGGGCGCTGAAGGCCGAACTGGCCGACTGGTTCGGCGCCAAAACCCGCTCGGAGCTCGCCGAAACGTTTGCGGCGGCCGACTGTTGCCTGACGGTGGTCAACGACCTCGGCGAAGCGCTGGATCAGGCGCAGGTGCGCGAAAGGCAACTCGTCCGCAAGGGGCCTTCGGGCGAGCTTCAGGCGCTTTTCCCTGTGTGGATCGACGGTGCGCCACCGCGCAGCCGACCGGCTCCGATCGAATGCGAAACCAAAGAGAAATGAGGTAGGTCATGGGCCTGAACCGCAAGACGGCCGTCATAGGCAGCGCAGTCCTTGCGCCATTTTCCGGTGACGACCGGTCGCTGGAGGAAATCTTATATGAGGTTTCCCAGCAGGCATTGAAGGACGCCGGGCTGACGATGGACGATATCGACGGCATCGTCGTTGGTTCCAACGACCAGTTCGACGGTCGAGCCATCTCGATCATGGCGGCATCCGGTTCGGTCGGCGGAGTTGACCGCGATATCCTGTCGACGCCCTCGGCGGGAGAGCATGCTTTCGTCATGGGCGTCCTGCGCGTGGCCTCAGGGCAGTACGACACCCATCTCATCGTATCCTGGAGCCCGCTGGAGGCGTCCTCTCTATCGGAGGCCCAGAGGCTCGGCGCCGATCCCTATTTCCACCGGCGCCTGCCGCTTGACGAGTCGTCTGCCTATGCCCTGCAAGCGGCGGCACTCGGTGCTCGATCGCCAGTGGCTCACGAGCTCGCGGAACCGATCTGCCGTCGCGGGCGAGAGAACGGCGCGGCGGCCGGGATTGATTCGTCCGCGATTCCAACTCATCCCGCGGCCGGTCATGCCCACTGGCCGGTGAAGGAGGGGATGATGGCAGCGGCGACGAGTGGCGCCGTGGCTTTGGTCATCGCCTCGGAGGACCATGTCCGGGAGCGCGGCATCGAGTGTCCGGCATGGGTTCGCGGAATGGGATGGGCGACCGAGGCGGCATTTCTGGGCGACCGCGACCTTGCTGCCGCAGAGGCTCTCGAGGAGGCTTCGCGCCGTGCATATGAGGAAGCCGGCATCGACGATCCGCGCAGTTCATTCGATCTGGTGGAACTAACCGGCATCACCCCATTCCAGGAATTGATCGCTTACGATGCTCTCGGCATCTCGCGCCGTGACGACTGGAAGGCGGACATTCAGTCGCCGCGCTTCACGATGTCGGGCGAGCTGCCCGTGAACCCATCGGGCGGCGCGATGGCCCTCAATCCCGTCTTCTGCACGGGCCTGATGCGGATCGAGGAAGCCGCGCGTCAGATCCGCGGCAAAGCCGGAAAGCATCAGATCGACGGGGCGAACCTCGCTCTCGCCCATGCCGCCAGCGGCGTGGCGATGATGTACCAGACAGTCATTGTTTTCGGAACCAACGCGGAAGGAGGCCGTGCATGAGCGCTCCCAGAGTAGGAATCATCGGTATCGGCCAGTCGGCCTTCAAGCCACGCCGGGATGATGCCAGCTATCCCGACCTGGTCAGGGAAGCGGTGAATCTCGCGCTTTCCGAGGCCTCGCTCGACCTCGATGCCATCGAGGCGATCGTCTACTCGCTGTCGCCCGACGCCATGGTCGGCATCGGCAACGCGGAACGTCTCGGCGTTGATGCGGTGGGCGGCCGAAACAAGCGCTTCCTGCGCATCAACACGGGTGGCGCGACCGGCATCTCAAGCGTTGCGGCCGCCTACTATCACGTTGCCGCGGGAGCATGCGACGTCGTGATGACCGCGGGCGCGGACAAGGTCGGCGAGTGCGGCGATTCCCAGACCGTGCTCAACAAGATCTGGGATCCCATCTACGAGCGCCCGTTGCCGCAGGGTACGATCACGATGCTCGCCATGTCAGGCATCCGTTATGCCGACAAATACGGCATGACCCAGGAGGACATGGCGAATGTCGTGGTCAAGAACCGCAAGCACGCTTCGCTCAATCCGAACGCCCACCTGCGAAAGGAGGTGACCGTCGAGGAAGTCATGGCGTCGCGCTATATATCCTGGCCGATCAAGCTGATGGATTGTTGCCCGCAGTCGAGCGGCGGCGGTGCGATGATCTTGGCTTCCGAGCGATACATCAAGGAGAACCGTCTTGATGCGGTCTGGATCACCGGGGTCGGGCATTGCTCGGAAACGTACTATATCGGTGACCGGATGGGCACCGGCTACACCGCCGACCATGCCGACGCCTATGCTCTTCGGAACTCGTTCGAGCGCGCCTATCGCATGGCTGGCGTCACCGACCCACAGCGACAGGTCGATGTCGCCGAACTCTATGCGCCCTTCAGCAACACCGAATACCATTCAATCGAAGCGGCGGGCCTGGCGGGCCTCGGCGAGTCCGTTGCTCAGGTCAATGAAGGGCGTTTCAGCATAGGCGGCGAGATACCCGTCAATCCGTCCGGCGGAACGCTATGCACGAACGCCATCGCGGTCACGGCGATGATCCGTGTCGCCGAGGTGGCGTTGCAGGTATCTGGCCGCGCAGGCGGACATCAGGTCAAGGGCGCCAAGCTGGGAATCGCCAGCGGCAATGGCGGTGACCACCAGTTCTTCGGAACGATGGTCGTCGAGGCTTAAGCAACGATAGGACGAAAACGATGGAACTTCTGAAACGCCAGGAAAACTGGAACATCACCTACACGCACGCGCTCGGCGAGATCGCGAGCTGGTTCTTCGTGCAGATCCGCGACAACGCCAAGATCTACGGCCGCCGGTGCGCCAAAAGCGGCCGGGTGCTCGTGCCGCCGAGGGCTTTTTCCGACCAGACGCTCGAGCCGACGACCGAATGGGTCGAGGTCGGGCCTGGCGGCAAGATAGAGACCTTCACGATCGTCTACGAGCCGTTCCACAATCTGCCCGAGCCGCCTTATGCGTTCGGTTTCGTCCAACTCGACGGCGCAGACACGGCGATCGGCGGGTTCTTCAAGGGCGTCGATCTCGCGGACCCGGCGAAAGCGGCCGAAAAGCTCGCGGTCGGAACCCGCGTCGAGGCCAAGTTCGCCGAGAAGAGGATCGGCGACCTGACTGATTTCTGGTTCGAGATCGTCTGAAAGCGAGCGCGGCGGCACGGTGTCGCCGCGTCCCAATACGTACTTACGGAAGCCCGCCATGATCCCACGCACGATTTTCTCCGAAGAGCACGAGATGTTCAGGCAGTCGGTCAAACGGTTCATCGCCGAAGAGATCACGCCCTTCCACGGCGATTGGGAGAAGGCGGGGATCGTGCCGCGCGAGACGTGGCTGAAGGCCGGACAGGCTGGTTTCCTCTGCATGACGATACCGGAAGAATATGGCGGTGCTGGCGGCGACTTCCTGCTTAGCGCGATCATGGTCGAGGAGATGGCGCGCGCCGGCGCCACCGGCCCGACCTTCTACCTGCATTCCGATATCGTCGCCCCCTACATCCTCCATCACGGGACGGAAGTGCAGAAGCGGACCTGGCTTCCCAGAATGGCGACGGGGGAGGTCGTGACGGCGATCGGCATGAGCGAGCCCTCGGGCGGGAGCGATCTCCAGAACATAAAGACCACCGCACGCCGCGACGGCGACGACTATGTCATCAACGGCCAGAAGGTCTTCATCACCTCGGGTCACGCGGCGGATCTACTCGTCCTCGCCTGCAAGACCGATCCGCGCGAGGGCGCCAGGGGCGTCAGCCTAATTCTCGTCGAGACCGACCGGCCCGGCTTCAAGCGCGGCCGGATGCTGGAGAAAATCGGCTGCAAGGCGCAGGACACGGCCGAACTCTTCTTTTCCGACCTGCGCGTGCCGGCGACGAATCTGCTCGGAGAGGAGAACCGCGGTTTTTACGTGCTGATGAAGGAGCTGGCGCAGGAGCGGCTTATTCAGGCCATCCGTGCGATCGGTTCGTCCGAGGCGGCGCTGGAGTGGACGGTCGAATATGCGCAGGAGCGCAAGATGTTCGGCCAAACACTGGCTGACTTCCAGAATACGCAATTCAAGCTGGCCGAGATGCAGGCCGAGCTGACGATGCAGCGCGTATTCATAGATCGCTGCATCGATCTGCACGTAGCTGGAATACTCGATTCTGTCGATGCGGCGATGGCCAAGCTCGTCTCCACGGAGCTTCAGGGAAAGGTCATGGACCAGTGCCTCCAGTTCTTCGGAGGCTGGGGCTACATGTGGGAATATCCGATCGCACGCGCCTTCGCCGATGCACGCATGGGGCGAATCGGCGGCGGCAGCGTCGAAGTCATGAAACAGATCATCGCGCGCAGCATGCTCAAGCCTGCAGGTGGAAAGACCTGATGAGACACTTTGTTGCGTTTCGATCCGAGTTGGTATTGTAGTGGGTAGGCAAAAATACTAACCAGCCTAGGAATCTACTCATGACGTCGAAATCCGACTCGCAGCGTATGGGAATCCGCGACGAGATCGCGGCACTGAAGCGTGCACGTATCATCGCGGCAGCCGTGGAGCTCTTCTACGAGCACGGATACGAGAACACGACGCTTGAGGCGGTGGCAGAGCGCCTTGGGGTGACGAAACCGTTCATCTACACGCATTTCAGTTCCAAGTCTGAACTGCTCGCGGAAATCTGTTCGCGCGGCATTGGCTCGTCACTGGAAGCGATGAACAGTGTCATACCGATGAAAGCTTCCCCGACGCAGAAGCTCAAGGTTCTGGCGCAGCGTTTCGTCACAGCGGTTCTCGACAGCCAGATGCATATCGCGATCTTTTCCCGCGAAGAGAAGAACCTCGCGCCGAACGATTTCGAACGTATCAACAACATGCGCCGCGACTTCGACAAGAAGCTTACGGGCCTTCTCAGGGAAGGAATGGAAGCAGGCGAATTTTCTCTGAAGGATGTGCACGTCGCGGCACTGTCGATCGGCGGCATGGTCAGTTGGGCTTATGTCTGGTTTCGGCCGACAGGCCGTCTCTCGGTGCAACGGATCGCCGATGAGATGTCCCAGCTCATTTTGCAACTGGTGGATGCCAGGGATCGGGCTGCGTAGCCGGCTCGGGTTCAAAGGATGGAGTGATGGAGAACACAAACGAGGACACGGGGTCGGGGCCGTTGGAGGGGGTGAGGGTTTTGGACCTTTCGACGGTGGTGCTCGGCCCCATGACGGGTCAGTATCTCGGCGACATGGGTGCCGACGTCGTCAAGGTGGAAGCTCCAGGCGGGGACATCACACGCACTATCGGACCACGACGCTCGGAGGGCATGGGGGCGCTCTTCCTCGCCAACAATCGCAACAAGCGCAGCATAGTCCTTGATCTGAAGACGCCGGCGGATCGCCATGTCCTTGACGGCCTCATTCGACAAAGCGACGTGCTGCTTCACTCAATTCGCGGGGCGGCAGCCGAGCGGCTGGGACTTTCATATGCGCGGCTCTCCTCGATCAATCCCCGGCTGATCTTCTGCCATCTCTTGGGCTTCGCCGAAGGCGGCCCTTACTCCGGCAGCCCGGCTTATGACGACATCGTGCAATCGCTGTCGGGGCTCGCAATGCTGCAGAAGATAGCCGCAGGCCAGCCTCGCTACGTACCCTCCATAATCGCTGACAAGATCACGGGTGTCCACGCGGCCTATGCGATCGCGCTGGCTCTTTTCCATCGCCAGCGCACCGGGCGCGGCCAGCAAGTCTCGGTGCCGATGCTCGAAACGCTGGTAGCCTTCATCTCGGCCGAGCATCTGGGCGGCTGCATCTTCGAGCCGCCGGAGGGGGAAATGGGATATGAACCCATTCGCCACGGAATGCGCCGTCCGTTTCCAACGAGCGACGGCTATATCTGCTTCCTGCCCTACAACGACGCCAACTGGCATCGCTTTCTGACGATCGCGGGCCGATCCGACCTGCTTGCCGACCGCCGATTCACGACGCAGGCCGGAAGGCAGGCGAACCTCGGATTGATCTGGCGGGAAGCGGCTGAAATTCTGAGCACGCGCAGCAGCGCGGAGTGGATGACGCTTCTCAAAGGGTCGGATATTCCGCATGCGGCCGTCAACGACCTCGAAGACCTTCTTGATGACCCGCATCTGGAGGCGACGGGATTCTGGCAAATGCTTCCTCATCCGACGGAGGGGCTGATGCGGCTGCCGTCGAGCCCTTTGACCTTCTCCGACTCGCCCGCCTCGATCCGCCGGTTGCCTCCTCGCCTCGGCGAGCACACCCGCGAGGTTCTCGCGGAATGGGGGCTGGCTTCGGCAGAAGCGTCGTCCTGATTAAGCGCCGTCTACTAAAAAGATTCTATTGCTACTCGACGATACCTCAATTATACTCATTGGTATAATTAGGTTCCGTGAATGGGAGGAGTTCGCAAATGCCTTGGAATTTTCCGTATGCGCGCGGTGCGGCCGTCGCAGCCACCCTGGGCGCCGCCCTCGCGGCGATGACGACATCAGCGTTGTGCCAGACGATTATCAAATATTCTCCATGGCTGCCGCCCGCGTACGTGCTTAACGAGCCGGTCCTCAAACCGTGGATGGCCGAAGTAGAAAAAGTTACGGAAGGGCGCGTGAAGATCGAATGGCTGCCGAAGGCGGTCGGTTCGGCTGCCGCGCAATTCGATGTCGTCCGCGACGGGCTTGCTGATATGAGCATCATCCTGCCCGGCTATACGCCGGGACGCTTTCCAGTAATGGAAATGGGCGAGCTGCCGCTCCTTACGGACGACCCCGCTGTCCTGTCTCCTATCTTCGAGCGGATCTACCAGAAGCATCTGGACAAACTGCAACCCTTCAAGGGAACGCATCTTTTGACGATCTGGGCCAGCACGCCGACCCAGATCGTCACCACCAAGGGGATTATCAAGGAAAAGTCCGAATTGACCGGACTAAAGATGCGGGCGCCAAGCAAGACGGCAGTGGAGGAAATGGAGGCGCTGGGCATTGTTCCTGTCCAGAAGCCCGTGTCCGAAATGTATGAACTGGCATCATCCGGCATCGTGGATGGCACGTTCTTCCCGTTGAGCCCCATCGTCGACTGGAAGGTCGAGAACATCATTAAATACGTCACCAAGGTGCGTGGCGGCATGGGCCAGTCGGTGCTGGCGATCCTCATAAACGACGCGAAGTGGCAGTCGATCGACGAAAAGGACCGAGAGGCGATTATGGCCATCTCCGGCGAGAAGCTGTCACGTGCCGTGGGCGAGGAATATGCCAGAGGCGAGGACAGGGCCCGTGAAACCCTTCTGGCCGCCGGGGTGACGATCGAGGATGCGTCGCCCGCACTTCAGGGGCAGATCGAGGAAGCTCTCGCGGCGGTGGACAAGAGCTGGGTCAAAGTGGCGCAATCCAAGGGACTGAATGACGCCCAGGCGGTTCTCGACGAATTTCGCGCCGAATTGAACAAAGCTGCCGTTCAGCACTGAGCTCCGGAACACATTGGAGGACCGACACCATGCTTGACCGCATCGAAGGTGCGATCAGCGTTATCGCCGGCGTGCTTCTTATGTGCCTGGCACTTCTAACGTTGGGCGACGTCATCGGACGCAACATCTTCCATCAGCCCCTAGCCGGCACAACGGAGCTGACCGAACTCGGCTTGGTGGGAATCACCTTCCTGCTCTATCCGCAGATCGCGCTGAGGCGTCATCATATCGTCATCGATCTCTTCGATGGCGTGGCCCCCCAATGGCTCAAGGCGGTCCAGAACGTTCTGGCCGGCGTGCTGGGGGCGCTGTTCTTCGCCGCACTGTCGTGGCGCATGGTTGTCCAGGGTGGGCGCGTCTCCTCCTACGGAGATATCACAACCTACCTGCACATACCGCTGGGGCCGGCCTACTATTTCATGGCCGTCCTCTCGGCCCTTACTGCAATCGCTTTCATCCTGACGATTTTCATCGCCCCGCGCGATGCGAAGCGAGAAGGCCACGCACCTAGCTTGGGGATCGAATAGGATGCTAACAGCTGCGATAGGATTCATTATCGCCTTCGTGCTGATCTTTCTGCGCGTCCCCGTCGCGATCGCGCTGGCCGTGATCGGTTTTGCCGGCTTTGCCTACGTCAACGGCATGACGCCAGCGCTCAGCATGATAACGTTGATCACCAGCGGCTCCACAATGTCGTATCCGCTTGTGGTGATACCGCTCTTCATTCTGATGGGTAATTTCGTCGCCGGCGGCGGCATCTCGGCGCAACTGTATCGCGCCGCGCAGGTCTTCATCGGGCATTGGCGCGGAGGACTGGCGCTGGCGACGATCATATCGTGCGGGGGCTTCGCGGCCGTTTGCGGATCGAGCGTCGCGACCGCTGTCACGATGGGCAAGGTTTCGATCCCGTCGATGCGCAAATATGGATATTCCGATAGTTTGAGCACGGCTACGGTCGCTGCCGGAGGCACTCTCGGCATCCTTATCCCGCCGAGCGTCATCATGGTCGTCTATGGCGTGCAGACCGAGACGCATATCGGCAAGCTCTTTGCCGCCGGCCTCCTGCCGGGCCTGATCGGTGTCATCGGCTATTCGCTGGCGGTGCGTTGGTCCGTCTATCGCCGTCCGGAGTCCGCGCCGCCGGCGGAACGCTCCGATGCCAAAGAGAAAATCGATGCGATAAAGGATGTGTGGCCGGTGGTGGCGCTCTTCGTCCTGGTATTGGGCGGCATCTATTCCGGGCTGTTCACGGCCACGGAGGCGGGCGGCATAGGCGCGGTCGGGGCACTTGTCTTTGCCGTATTCCGCGGAATGACGCTGAAGTCGTTCTTCGGCATCCTCAAGGATTCGGTCCAGACGACGGCCGTGCTGTTCGCGTTGATACTTGGAGCGACCATTTTCGGCGAGTTCATCAATCTGACAGGTGCGGATCGGGCCGTTCTTTCGCTTGTCAGCAATTCGAGCTTCCCGCCATGGCTGGTGATCCTGATCATCATGATGATCTACATCCTGCTGGGGTGCGTCCTCGACAGCCTGGCAATGATATTGCTGACATTGCCGATGTTCTTTCCGATCGTCACCGGCCTCGGATACGATCCCGTCTGGTTCGGAATATTCGTGGTCATGCTGGTGGAGTTGGGTCTGATCACGCCGCCAATAGGCATGAATCTCTTCATCCTGCGGTCGGTCGCGCCGGATGTAAGGCTTGGGACTATCATCCGTGGCATCCTGCCCTTCATCGTCTCGGACATCGGTCGCATCCTGCTGATCGCATTCTTCCCGATCGTCGCGCTGTTACTGCCCAATTTGTTCTTCTAGCAGCAGCCATCGTAGCAATCACGGCGGGTGAGCCCAAGGACCGCCAACTGAAACGAGGAGAAGAGCCTCATGGTGAAACGATATGCGGTCATCGGCGCTGGAGCAGGCGGACTGTGCGCGGCGAAGAATCTGCTCGCAGTCGGCATAGAGCCGACGATCTTCGAGGTTGGAAGCCGCATTGGCGGCCTCTGGGTTTACAACAACGACAGCGGACGCAGCCCCGCCTATCGCAGCCTGCACATCAATTCGGAAGCCGCAGTCAGTTCCTTTGTGGATTTTCCTTTTCCGGAGGGCACGCCGCTGTATCCCGACACGGCGCAGATGGAGCGCTATTTCCGCGACTATGCGGAGCATTTCGACCTGACAAGGCGCATCCGTTTCAAGAGTGAAGTGAAGTCCATCGAACGCACGGGCGACGGATATAGGGTCACGACCGGTGACGGGAAGGCTGAGGAATTCGACGGCGTGGTCGTGGCGTCGGGGCACCAGAGCATCCCGCGCCATCCGCCGCAGGTCGAAGGGTTTACCGGCGAATATCTGCATTCGCACGACTATCGCGTGCCCGAACCTTATGCCGGCAAGAAGGTGCTGGTCATCGGCGCCGGCAACAGCGGCGTCGACGTTGCAGCGGATATCTGCACCGTCACCGAGATGACGTATCTCTCGGCGCGCTCGCCAGTGCTAATCATGCCCCGGCTGATGTTCGGCGTGCCGCAGTCGCGAATCCTGGTCAAGCTCGAAAAGCCCTGGGTGCCTTGGAGCCTGAGGATCTGGATGCGCAACATGCTGACGCGAATCTTTCACGGCCGCATGGAGCAGTGGGGCTTTCGCACGCCAAAAACGCGCACGCACCCGATCAGCCATCCAACCCTGATCTCGCACATCGCGTGGGAGCGCATCAAGGTGAAGCCGGGCATCGAACGGGCGGAAGGAAATCAGGTCTTCTTCTCCGACGGATCGCAGGAAACCGTCGATGCTATCATTGCTGCCACCGGCTATCTCACCGATCTGCCGTTTTTGCCTGAAGGCACGTCGCCGCTCAACGGCACGCGGCTCGACCTCTACAATCGCGTCGTCCACCCGGCGCTGCCGAACGTGTTCTTCATTGGCTATTTCGACGTATCGGGCGGCAGCAACATCCGCATGATGGATGACCAGGCGGAGTATCTTTCGGCGATCGCCGCGAGCAAAATCAAGCTTCCGTCGCCAGACGAGATGAGAGAAGCAATCCGAGCGGACCATGCCTTCCAGGAGAAGCAATTTCCCAATAGCCCACGGTATGGACTGGAACTCGACCCATATCGCTATAGGAAAATGCTGGCTCGCGACTACGTACGCAGCGGGACGGCCAGATCAGCGTCCAAGCCGATGGCGATGCGCGTCGACCGTCAGGTCGCCGAGAAGCGGCGGCAGCAGAATTCCGAGGTGTCACTCTAACGGGAGCGGAAAAAAGTTGGAGGAAGGAGTCATCATGTAATCGAGGCCTTTCCAGAAAGGGCACGATCGGTACGATGTTCACATGCGTGTGGTCGAAGAGTCCGGCTGCAAGGACGTCGCGGATCGTAGTGGGGCCGCCCCCGATGCGCACATCCTGGCCCGCCGCGGCCTTGCGCGCCTCCGCCAGCCTTTCGGCCGGAGAGGCGTCGATGAAGTGGGACGTCGTTCAGTCCTCCATCGCGAGCAACAGGCGTCGGTTCCGGGTGAGCACGAAGACGGGTGTATGGAACGGCGGGTTGGCGCACCACCAGCCCTTCCATTCGGGATCCTCGTGCCATCCGGGATTGCCGAACTTTCCCGCTCCGATCTTGGCGCCGACCCCGGGCGCGAAGAGCCGCAGCGCTGCCGCCCGTTTGGCCGGTTCTCTGGCGCCACCAGCGCGTCGCGAACATCCATCTGTGCAGCCTCTCGGAATGGCCGCAGGGCGCGTCGCGGCTGAGGCCGTCCCCTGTGGCGAAGCCGTCGAGCGAGACCGAGACGTACTGGAGCGGGTTTTCGGGGTTCATGGCAGCTGATTTGCCCATATATGTAGACAACCGGCCGCGGCGATTTCCGTCTGCGTCTGACCTTTAGTGCGGGACAATAGTATGCTGGTCAGACAAGTCGCAAATGTGCTCGATCTGCTCGAGTTCTTTGCCGCCCACGGAAAACCTGCCAGTCTCGCCGAGATATCGCAGCACTTCGGCTGGCCGCGCTCGTCCACATTCAACCTTCTGTCGACCCTCGGCGCGCGGGGTTATCTCTTCGAACCGGAAGGCCGCGGGCGATTTTATCCAACGCCTCGGTGGCTGGCGATCGCGCATACTATTTCGGCAGCCGAACCCATACCCGACACGCTGGTGCGGCTCGCAGGCGACCTGAACGAGCGGACTGACGAGACTGTTTGCGTCGGCGCGGCCTCGGGTGGGAGCGTGGTCTTTCTCGAAGTCGTCCAATCCAAGGCGCGCGTGCGCTACGTCGCGGAAGGGATCTGTTGCAAACTTTTCAGCAACGAGGTGATGGCATGAGGTCAGCTCCAATTTCGGAGCGTATTGCATGTTCAAAGGCCGTCATTTCGATCGATCCGTTATCTTGCTGTGTGTGCGGTGGTATCTGGCATACGGCCTGAGCTTGCGAGATCTGAAGGAGATGATGGCCGAGCGCGGCATCGGCATCGATCATTCGACGATACACCGCTGGGTGGTCTATTTCTCGCCGGTGCTATTGAAGAGCTTCAATCGACGGAAGCGAGCCGTCGGTGGCAAGTGGCATTTGGACGAGACGTATATTAAGGTTCGCGGCCAGTGGATGTACCTCTACAGGGCGATCGATAGCGCAGGCGACACGGTGGAATTCTGGTTCAGCAAACACCGTGACCTGCCGGCGGCGAAGCGCTTCATGCGCAAGGCTTTGGCCCGCCATGGCCGCCCGGATCGTATCGTCATCGACGGCAGCCAAACCAACCGGGAAGCAATCATTTTCTGCGACGCCGAGAGCCGGTTGAAGGATCGGTCACGGCGCCAATTGAAGGCGATCCGCATCCGAAGCAGCAAATACCTCAACAACCGGATCGAGCAGGATCACCGACGTATCAAGCGGCGGGTACGACCGATGATGGGCTTCAAAGCATTCTCCTCGGCAGCCATCACCCTGGCCGGCATCGAGATGGTTCATATGATGCGCAAGCGGCAAGGGCGGTTCGCCTTCAACCCAGCTCCGTCACTCAAGCAACAGTTCGAGGCAATTGCCGCCTGAATTGCGTCCGGCAAAGTGGCGCCGAGTGCCCTCCAGAAAATTTGCAACACAACC
>NZ_VLJP01000041.1 GCF_007829525.1 Mesorhizobium sp. J18 | reverse complement strand
GGCGCAGCTTCCTGTTGCGGCTCGGGCTGTGGCTCCGCAGGGGCCTCCTGCTCTGCCGGAGGCTGCTGGGCCGCCGGCTCCTCGGTCGGTTGCTCCCCCTGCCCCGGCGGCAGGCGCTGTTCTTCCTCGGCGTTCTGCACCAGGATCAACGGCTTGTCCGGGATGGAATCTAAAACGCCGCCGGTCGGCAGCGGATTGGAAAGAGGACTTGCGCCCAGCGATGTGGCCGTCATCAACAGACCGATCGCCGTGCCGGCAAGGATCCGGTTTCGCTTGATCATCTAAGAGCTCCTCGTTGCGCTTGTCCCATCCCCGCCCTAACAGGAAAGCCTCGAACTTGGTTCCGGATGTGCCGCCGATGACCCTCGAAAACATCTGATCTGGGCTGTGGCGGGACCAAAACAGGGCGAAAAATGGCCGAAATTGGCGCCGAAACGAGATGTTGCGGCTAGCTGCGCTTGACGGCGCGGGGAGCGCGCGTCACATGCCGTGCGATGAACACCCCTTTCTGGAAAACCAAGTCGCTCGAGGAGATGAGCGCCGAGGAGTGGGAGTTACTCTGTGACGGCTGTGGCAAATGCTGCCTGGCGAAACTGGAGGACGAGGACACCGGTGAAATCCACTGGACGACCGTTGGTTGCCGCCTGTTCGATGCCGGGAAATGCCGCTGCAGCGACTACGACAACCGCCTGGAGCGGGTGGCGGACTGTGTTCGCCTTACACCCGAGAATGTGCGCAGCATACACTGGCTGCCCGCCACCTGCGCCTATCGCCTCATTGCCGAAGGCAAGGATCTGTATCCCTGGCACCATCTCGTCTCCGGCAGCCGCGAAACCGTGCACGAGGCGGGCATTTCCATGAGTGGCCGGGTAAAGGCACTTGAAAGCGAGCTCAGTGAGCCGGAGGATTACTTCGCCTATATGCTCGACAACGAGCCCTGAGAGGGAAAAGGGACCTATGGACAGGACAGCCGCAAGGGAATTGATCGAGCGCTTCCTCGCCGCCTTCAACCGGGGCGACCATGACGAGATGCTCTCCTGCCTGAGCGAGGATGTCGTCCACGACATCAACGAGAACGGCCGTGAGATCGGCAAGGACAAGTTCCGGTGGTTTCTCGCAACGAGACGGCGGCATTATCGCGAGGAAGTCTCCGACATTGTTGTAATGGTCGCAGAGGACGGCAACCGCGCCGCGGCCGAATTCACCCTGCGCGGCACCTATCTGGCCACTGCCGAAGGCCTGCCCGAAGCCAACGGCCAGAGCTACTCCCTTTCCGGCGGGGCCTTCTTCGAGATCGATGACGGGCTCATTTCCCGCACGAGCAGCTACTACAGTCTCGCCGGCTGGATTTCCCAGATCTCGGACTGACATCGAGCCTGAACGGCGAATGAACATCGAGTTCGCGCTGCATTCAGCCTGGCAATGCCATTGTCGCTCCCGTCGCTACGGCGAAAGCAATCGAAGGACGATGAGGAGCAACAGGATGTTCAGGAAGATCAAGATAGCAGCATTGTCGGCCTTTCTAGGCCTCGGCACCCTCGCCGCCATGCCCGCCTCCGCGCAGGCCGACGGCATCTATTTCAGCTTCGGCCAGGGCGGCCCGCATGTCGGCGTCTATCAGACTCCGAGCCGCTATTCGCATCGCCATTACCGCGCTGCCCATGCCTGCACGCCCGGCCAGGCTGTCTACAAGGCACAGCGCCACGGTGTTCGCAATGCGCGTGTCGTCCAGGCAAACCGCAATGTCATCAGGGTAGGCGGCCACAGATATCACCATCGCGTCAGCATGACTTTCGCTCGGGCGCCGCATTGCCCGATCATCCGGTAACGGAACGCCAAGATCCAGACAGCAAAAGGCGCCGGCAGGAAACTGCCGGCGTCTTCATTTTTGCATTGCCCGCTCGATCTATTGCTTCAGTTCAAGCGTGACATTGACCTGCACATGGTAGCTGTTTTCGCCCGCTTCGATCGGAACCGACGCAGGGGCGGCGGCCTCCATCCGCATCGCCTTTGCCTGGAAGGGCATCGGCGGCTGATTGATCGAGCGTTCGGAAATCTCGATCACGTCGCCAAGCTCGACACCTGCGGCCTCGGCGAGCGTGCGCGCCTTGTCCAGGGCTTCGGTGACCGCGCGCTTGCGCGCCTCTTTCAGTGTCGCCGAAGGATCGTCATTGGTAAAGGTGATGCCGCCGCCCTGATTTACGCCGAGCGTCACCGACTGGTCGATCACTTCCCCGAGTTTCGTCAGATCGCGCACGCGCAGCGAAAGCGTGTTGGTCACCTCATAGCCGGTGATGCGCGGCTCCTTCTCGCCGTTCTTCTCATCTGGATAGACATATTGCGGGCTGATCGAGAGGCCGGAGGTCTGGATGTCCCTGGCCTCGATCCCCGCTTCCTTCATGGCCTCGATGACGGAAGTCATCGCCTCGTTGTTGGCGTCCAGGGCCTCGCGTGCGGTCTTTGCCTGGCGAACGACGGCCAGCGTCAACAGCGCCATATCGGGGCTCACCGTTGCCTCGCCCTCGCCGCTGACGGTGATCTTGGGTATGGGCCGGGTCTCCTGGGCCTGGGCGGTCGAAACCAGAGCGAGCGGCGCCGCAATCATCAGCGGCATAAGAAAACGCTTCATCGCAATCTCCGATATTGAAACTGTTGCCTTCAACTATTCCCGCAATCAGCCATGCCTTTGCGGCATTGCGGCGAGGAAGCACCGCACGAGCAGCACCGCCTCCCACCTTTGCGGCTGATAGTTTGCGATTATGGGTTGATTGCGGCAACGCCGGCTTGTGCCCGCGCCAAAAAGAAACTAATTCAGCCCCCGTGGGGCCTGTAGCTCAATGGTTAGAGCCGGCGGCTCATAACCGCTTGGTTGGGGGTTCGAGTCCCTCCGGGCCCACCAGATTCCCTGAGACATTATCCTCGACTGCCAGCCGCAGTCTCACGGCTCGCGGATGCKCTGGTCCAGTCCGCGGATCAGCGGGTAGAGGAAATAGGAGATGACCTTGCGCCTGCCGGCCTTGATTTCGGCCGTGACGGCCATGCCGGGCAGCAGTCTCACCGGCTCTCCATCGTTTTCCAGTCCGATATCGGAAAGCTTTATGCGCGCCTTGAAATAAGGCAGCCCTCCGGATGCCGCCTCCTGCGGGTCGGGCGTGAAGGCGTCCCGGCTGATCGTCCGGACGGCGCCATCGACCGTGCCGAATTTCTGGAACGGGAAGGCATCGAACTTCATCCGCGCCGAGTCATCGGCCGCGATGCGTCCGATGTCGCGCGCATTGACGGAGACTTCCGCCTCCAGCGGCACATTCAGCGGCACGAGCGTCAGGATCGGCTCCGCCTCGCGCACGACGGAGCCGATGGAGCGCTGCGCCAGGTCGAGCACCACCGCATCGGCCGGCGCTGTTAGCGCTACCATGGTGCGGCGAAGCTCCATCTTCTTCAGTTCCTCGCCCACCGCGTCGCGCTGGCTGCGCAATTCGACGAGCTGTTCCATGGTCGCGCGGCGGAAGTCCTCGATGAAGGCCTGCCGGTCGGCCCTCAGTTTCGCCAGCGTGTGCTGTGCCTCCATCGTGGCGCCGTGCAGCTGGGCCAGATTTGCATCGACATCGAGCCGAGCGTCGCGCGACAGAAGCAGGTTGAGCAGCGATCCGACCTCGCGCTCGTGCAGGGTCTGGCGCGCCTGCTCGATCTCGCCGAGCGTGGCGCGCCTGTCGAGCAGGATCGTCTCGCGGTCCTTGCCGGCGGCGATGGCGGCTGCCTGCGCGGCGATCTGCTGATCGAAATTGTGCAACTGCGCCATGTAGAAGGCGCGCCGCTGGCCAAAGAGTTCCAATTGCAGGCGCTCGTCAGGCGTATCGCCCGCCACGAGCGAAAAATCCCGGCCGCCGAGTTCTGCCTCGATGCGGTCGACCTGCGCGTCAAGTGCTGCGAATTGCGTACGCCGCTGGTCCACATCGGCCTGGCTGAAAGTGGCATCGAGCGACGCCAGCCTCTGCCCTGCCTGAACGACATCGCCGACATTCACGTCGATCGACCTTATGATCGAGGTTTCCAAAGGCTGGACGACGATGGTCGGCTCGGTCGTCACCAGTTTTCCGGTCGCCGTCACAATCTGGTCGACAGAAGCCAGACTGGCCCAGGCGATCGCGGCGGCGATCAGTGCAGTGACGCCGTAAAGCGTCAGGCGCGCCACCTTTGGCGGCACCTTCTCCTCGAGCTCGACCGCGTCGGGCTGGAACTCGGCTATGACCGGCGGCAGCGGGCGCTGCAAGATGAGTTCCTGCCCCTGCTTCCTGACCGGGGCCGGAAGCTGCTCGCCTTTGCTGACGGGGGCATTCATGCGACTTCCCTCGTCTGCTGGTTCCACAGATGCCGGTAGGGGACGCAGCGCGAGACCAGTTGGTCATGCCGGCCGATATCGGCGATCCTGCCGCGTTCCACGACCAGGATGGCGTCGGCATCGACTAGCGTCGATAGCCGATGCGAAACGATGATGACGGTCCGGCCCCTGGCGATGCGGCTCAGATTGCGACGGATGATCGCCTCGCTGTCGGGATCGAGGGCGCTGGTGGCTTCGTCCAGGATGAGCAGCCGCGGATCGGTAAGCAGCGCCCGCGCGATCGCGAGCCGCTGCTTCTGGCCGCCGGAGAGATTGGCCGCATTCTCCTCCAGCATGGTGTCGAAACCGCGCGGCAACCGTTCGATGAATTCGTCGGCGCCCGCCATGCGGGCCGCCTCGGCGATCTCCTCAAGCGTCGAATCCGGCTTGGCCGCAGCGATATTGTCGCGCACCGAGCCGCGGAAGAGGAAATTGTCCTGCAGCACGACGCCGATGCTCTTGCGCAAATGCACGAGGTCGATCTCGCGCAGGTCGTAGCCGTCCATGCGCACAAGGCCCTGCTGGATCGGATAGAGGCCCTGGATCAGTCGCGTCACGGTCGTCTTGCCGGAACCACTCTTGCCCACCACGCCGAAGACCGTACCCGCCGGTACGGTGAACGAAATGTCGTCCAGCGCGGGTGGCCCGTCGGCGCCGTAGCGGAAGGAGACGTTCTCGAACTCGATCCGCCCCTTGATCTCGGGCCGCATGCCCCTGCCCCGCCCCGACTGTTCCGGGCGCTGGTTCATGATCTCGCCCAACATGCGGACGGAGAGCGCGACTTCCTGATATTCGTGGATCATGGTCACGATCTGCACCAGCGGCCCGGAGACCCGCCCCGCCAGCATGTTGAAGGCAACCAGCGCACCGACCGTCATGGCGCTTGAAAAGACGTCCAGCGCGCCGAGCCCGATGATCGCCACGCTCATCAGCTTTTCGAGAAGCCCGATCAGCGCCTGTGCGACGGTCGAGATCTTGTCGACGCGAAAACGCACGGAAATCGCCTGCGCGGAACTGTCGTCCCAGACACGCCGCTGGCGCGGCTCCAGCGCCAGGGATTTGACGGTACGCATGCCGTGCACAGTCTCCACCAGCAGCGCCTGCCGCTCGCCTTCAGCCTGGTAGAGCGCCTGCAACCGCCGCTGGAAAGGCCCGACAAGAAGCATCACCACAAGCCCGACAAGCCCCGTGAAGCCGAGCACGACGAAGGTGAGCTTGACGCTGTAAAGCACGAGAATCGGGATGAAGACGAGCAGCGATAACCCGTCGAGAAGGGTAAGGAACAGCCTGCCGGTCAGGAACTCGCGGATGCGGCCCGTCTGCTGCATATGCTTGACCAGCACGCCTGCCGAAGTCTGCTCGAAAAGTGCGATCGGCAGGTTGAGCAGGTGGCCGAATGTCCGCGTCGCCACCCGTATGTCGATCTTGTTGGTGGCGTAGAGCAGGAGGTAGCGCCTGAGAAAGGTGAAGGCGGCATCGAAGATCAGCGCCACGGCGATGCCGATGGTCAGCACGGTCAGCGTCGCATAACTCTGGTGGACGAGCACCTTGTCTATGACGAGTTGGAAGAAGATGGGCGTCGCAAGGCCGAGCCCGTAAAGCACGAAGGCGGCGATCGCCACGTCCCGGAACAGGCTGCGCTGGCGCACGATCTCGGGAACGAACCAGCGGAAGCCGAAGGGCTGCTCGGCGTCCATGGCCCGGTAGACGCGCTTGGCCAGCACGACGGAGCCGTTCCAGCGCCGCGTGAATTGCTCTTCCGACAGCAGGAAAAGCTCCGGACGCGACGCCAGGGGATCGAGAACCCTGATCAGCAGTTCGTCGCCCTGTCCGGCGCCGGCGACGATGACCCAATTGCCGTTCTCCAGTTCGGCAAGGACGGGATAGGCACTGCCGAGCCGAACCAGTTCCTGCCATGAGAGCTTGGCGGCGCGGGCGCGCAAGCCCGCATCCTTGGCCATGCGCAGGAGCTGGCGCATGGTAGGCGGTTTCTCTCCGACGGCATAGTCGTGCGTGAGCCGCTCCGGCGACAGGTCGATGCCGTGATGCCGCGCGACCAGCGCCAGGCATTGCAGGCCGGTATGCTGAACAGCGGTCATCGCAGGAGCCCCCGGACCGGCGTCCGTGTCAGTTGAAATTGGGCGAGGCGTTCACATCCGGCCCGGCCTTCGAGACATCGACATTCATGGTCTCGGCCCCTTTGCCGGTATCGCCGATGCGGCGTATTGCTCCGGCCTCCACAAGGCCGTTGAGCGCCTTCTGCATCAGGTCCACGGCATTGGCGAAGGCATCGACTGGCATGATCACCCTCTGGCGGAATACTGCCTTGGGCTTGCCGCCGGCGTCCCGCTCCGTCGCGGAAAGGCTGGTGAAATCGATCCTGACGATCGAACCGGTGACGGTAATCTCGCTGATGCCGTCGGCATAAAGTTCCTGACTCATGCAACTCTCCTTGAAGGTTCAGGCATTCATTCTGCTGCGTGCAGATGCTCCCAGGATGGGAACGGGTCACGCATTCCCGTTGTGATTTCCGCGTCGAAGCCCGTTTCGGCGCCTGTCAGGCAGTCATCGAGCGCAGCGGTGATTGCGTCCCTATCGAGACCGGTGCCGATGAAGACGAGTTCCTGCCGGCGGTCGCCCCAGAGATTGCTCCAGTGCCGATCGAGAAGGGCGCGGAACTGCGGATGGCGCGGCCACTGCGCCTGCGGCACGGCTGCCCACCAGAAACCCTTGGCCTCCGTCCGGCATTGCGAACCGGCGATGGAAAGGAGCCCGACCCGATCGGGCCGCGTCGCCAGCCAGAAATGCCCCTTGGCGCGGATGAGGCCTGGCCATCTTTGTTCGAGGAAATGATGGAAACGGCCCGGATCGAAGGGGCGGCGGGCGCGGTAGACAAAGCTGGCGATGCCGTATTCCTCCGTCTCCGGCACATGGTCGGCCGCGCCGTAGAGTTCCTTGTGCCAGAGCGGATGCGTCGCCGCCTTCGCCTCGTCGAACAGGCCGGTGTTCAGGATGGAGCCGAGGGGCAGACGTCCATAATCCGCCTCCACCACCCGTGCATCCGAATTGAGGCTGGCGATGACCTGACGGAGCCTGGCCTGGACATCCGGCGGCACGTCCGACACCTTGTTGAGGATCACCACATCGGCAAATTCAATCTGCTCGACATAAAGATCGACAAGCGTGCGCCGATCATCGGCATCACGCGTCTCGCCCCGGTCACAAAGCAGGTCGTGGCCGGAATAGTCGGCAAGAAGATTGATGGCATCCACCACCGTCACCATCGTGTCGAGCCGGGCAATGTCGGACAAGGCGGCCCCGTCCTTGTCGCGGAAGGAGAAGGTCGCCGCGATCGGCAGCGGCTCGGCGATGCCGGTCCCCTCGATCAGCAGGTAGTCGAACCGCCCTTCCCCGGCCAGGCGACGGATCTCCGTTAGAAGATCGTCCCGCAGCGTGCAGCAGATGCAGCCATTGGTGAGCTCGACCAAAGTCTCCCTGGTGCGCGAGAGATCGGCCCCGCCGTCACGGACGAGATCGGCATCGATATTGACCTCGCTCATGTCGTTGACGATGACGGCGACGCGCCGACCCTCGCGGTTCGTCAGCACATGGTTGAGAACCGTCGTCTTGCCGGCGCCGAGAAATCCCGTGAGAACCGTCACCGGCAGTCTGTTGTCTTCCACCCGCGCCCCCATGCGCCTTGTCTATGCCGCAAGCTGCGGCTTGAAGACCACGTCCACATAGTAGTTGGTTGCGTTGAACGTGCTGTCGGGGAAGCTTCCGCTCGCCCCATAGGCATAGACGCCATTGCCGCCGCTCAAGGCGCTTGAAAGGGCGGTCAGATCGCCACTCGTCTTCTCCGATGCGAAACCGTTGCCGGTCGCGGAATAATTGCCGTTGGTGTGATAGGAAACCACATAGGTCGTGTCGGCCTGGATCGTGACCGGACTAGAGAGGTTCACGGTCTGCCAGCCGCTCGCCGTCTCATTGGTGAAGGTCGCGCTGGCGAGAAGCGTGCCGGTCCCGGTCCACAGATGGGCCTCATGCGTGCCCGTATTCTGAGGTCCCTTGTAGAACTTGATGCCGGTGATCTGGCCTGCGACATCGGCCTGAAACTTCATGCCGAGCTCGACCGGGAGCGGATCGTTGACCGTGATCGTCGCAGGAATGTCGTCGGCTGCGAAGATGGACTGCTCCGCATCCTGGGGCTGGACGGTAAGCGAAACCTCGGCCGTATCCGTGCCGCCATTGCCGTCCGAGATCGTGTAGCCGAAGCTCGCCTGCCCTGAAAAACCAGCGGTCGGGGCAAAGGTGATGGCATTGGTCTGGCTGTTGAAGGCGACCGTGCCGTTCACGGCGTCACCGACGCCCGTTACCGCAATCGGATTGCCGTCGGGGTCGCTGTCATTGGCGAGTACCGCACTTGCCTGGATGACAAGCGGGCTGTTGTAGGCCGTGGTGAATCCGCTGTCATTGGCCGCGACCGGAGCCACATTTCCAGCTGCCGGCGTATAGATCACATCGACCCAATAGTTGCTGTTGTTGAAGCTCTGGCTGGGGAATGTCAGGTTCGTGCCGTAGGCATAGACGCCGGCTCCCGTACCGGCGGTCAGCGGACCGCTGGTGACAGGCGCCGTGAAATAGTCCGGGCTTGCCGAATAGAAGCCGTTGGAATGGTAGCTGGCGACATAAGTTTGGCCGGCCGACAGGGTCACGGGCTGCGAGAATGTCACCGTTTGCCAGCCGCTTGCCGTCTCGTTGGTGAAGGTCGCCGAGGCAAGCAGGGTTCCTGTGCTCGACCACAGCGAGCCGACATGGGTGCCGGTGTCCTGTGCGCTCTTGTAGTAGCGCATGCCGGTGATCGTGCCGGCCGAGGAAACAGTGAAGCGCAGGCCGAGTTCGACGGAATCAGGATCATCGGCCGGTGCGGCGGTCGGCCCCTGCGACGGCTGGAACAGGCTTACGGAGCCTCCCGGCGCGTTCACGTTCAGGCTGACGGTAGCCGAGGCGGTGCCGCCGTTCCCGTCCGAGACGGTGTAGGAGAAGCTGGCTGAGCCGATATAGCCCGAATTGGGCGTGAAGGTTATCTGACCCGTCTGGGAATTGAGCGCGACCGTGCCGTTGGCGGCGCCGGAGACAGCGGTGATCGTCAGCGGGTCGCCGTCTGCATCGGTGTCGTTGGCGAGAAGCGCCGACGAGGCGATTGCCAGCGGCGTATCATGCGTGACAGTGAAGCCATTGTCGTTGCTAGCCACCGGCGCGCTGTTGCCGACCGTCTGGTTGAACACGACATCGACCCAGTAGTTCGTCGCCTGGAAGCTTGTGGTCGGGAAGGCGCTTCCCGTCGAATAGGTGTACAGGCCATTGCCGCCGCTGGTGACCGACGAAGGCGCGGTAAGCGGGCCGCTGGTATGGGCGGAGGAAAAATAATCGGTCGTCGCCGCATAGGTCCCTGTCGTATGATAGGAGGCCACATAGGTCGTGCCAGCGGCGATCTGGATCGGCTGCGAGAAAGTCGCCGTCTGCCAGCCGCTTGCCGTCTCGTTGGTGAAACTCACCTGGCCGAGCAGGGTACCGCCGGCCGTCCATAGCGAGGCGGTATGCGGGCCGGTATCGCCCGCCATCTTGTAGAAACGCAACCCTGAGATCGTGCCATTCGCAGATGAGGTGAACTTCATACCGAGTTCCAGCGGCATCCCGTCCACCTGTGCCGACCCGGTCGGTCCGTCACCATCCGAGAAGAGCGTGAGGCCGGTATTCGGCTCGTTGACCGTCAGGCTAACAGTTGCGGAAGAGGTACCGCCGCGCCCGTCCGATATGTTGTAAGTGAAGCCTGCCGGGCCGCTATAGCCGTTCGTCGGCGCGAATGTGACGGTGCCCTGCTGGGCATTGTAGGTTACCACACCGTTCTGCGCGCCGCTCACGCCAGTGATGAAGAGACTGTCCCCGTTCGGGTCCGTGTCGTTCCCGAGAAGTGCCGAGGCGGGCAGAGTGATCGTGCCGTTATGGGTGACGGTGAACCCGCTGTCGTTGACTGCTGTCGGCGCCGCATTGGGACCGGTGGAAAAGACGACATCCACCCAGTAGTTGGCATTGCTGGCGCTGTTGTTCGGGAACTGGTTGTCGCCATAGGCGAAGACGCCGCCACCCGTCATCACCTGCAAGGGACCTCTGGCATAGGTCGCCGTGAAATAATTCTCGTCGACCGAATAGTAGCCGTTGGTGTGATAGGAGGCGACATAGGTGACGCCCGGGTCGATCTCAACCGGATTGGAGAAGGTGACCGTCTGCCAGCCCGTAAGCGATTCGCCGCTCGAAGTTGCAGTCGCCAGCAATTGGCCTGTGGAGGTCCACAGGCTCACCTTGTGCTCACCGATATTGTAGAAGCCCTTGTAGAAGCGGATGCCTTCTATGGTGCCGTCTGTGGTAGCCTGAAAGCGGACGCCGAGTTCGACCGGATCACGGTCCATCGCTGTCTCTTGCGTCGGCACGCTTGCCAGCGTCCACAGGCTGGACGTATCGGGCAAGGTGACCGTCACCTGCTTGCCCGCGGCTGGAGTCTCAAGGTTGAGGCTGTCATCCACCGCCCGCGACATGATCGTATAGGTGCCGCTCGCCTGGACGTTCCAGCTATAGCTCCAGTTCTCGCGGCCGGTGGCCTTCCACCAGCTTTGTCCGCCATCGACCGATATCTCGATGCCGGCGACGCGACCGCCGCCGAAATCCTGCGCGGTACCCGTGACGGTGACGCGCTGCCCCTCGACGAAGCTCGCGCCGACGATCGGCGTAGTGATGGTGGAAGTCGGCTTGCTGGAATCGGTCGACTGGGTCGCCAGGATGAGACTTGCATCGAGCGTCGTCGGCTGGATGCCCATATCGGCGAACATATTGACCATCGCCTGCTGGACATTCGGATCGGTCGGGGTCGCCGGGCCCTGATGGTTCGAATCGAGACCCCAGGACCAGAAGACGGTGCCTGCGCCGAAGACCAGCGCGCCGCTTTCGGCGCGGTACATGGTCAGGCTGTGTGTTACATCGGCGGAGCCGATCGAGGTGCCGTAATCGCGTAGATAGGTGTCGACGAAGACATTCGACAACGAAAGATTGATGAGGCCGGCGGGCCGGAAACCGTTCTCGACATCCGAATCCCACTCATAGCCGAGCAGATTCTGCACCAGCGTACCGGTCTCGCCCGGCTGCAAATTGGCGATATCGGTGTTGCGCCAGAAGCGAAGCTGCGAATAGTCGTAAGGCACGGTGATCTGATCGAGCCGGTAGCTGTCTACCGTGAACAATGTTCCGGTCAGCGAGTTCTCAGGCTCCTGCC
Organism: Mesorhizobium sp. J18; assembly: GCF_007829525.1. Classification (GTDB taxonomy): domain Bacteria; phylum Pseudomonadota; class Alphaproteobacteria; order Rhizobiales; family Rhizobiaceae; genus VLJP01. The sequence goes on along the minus strand of NZ_VLJP01000041.1, from coordinate 15,474 downwards.
CCGGATCCTGGAAGCGCGGATCGCGCCAGGTTCCCGTGTTGACGTCGCTGGGGTCGATATCCGTTCCGGCCCAGGTCTCCTTGTAGCAGACCATGGTACGGTATGGCGTGCCGTTGCCGTCTATGCTGGTTTCCCAGCGCACCTTCCAGTAGCACTCGTTGCCGCTCCAGAAAGCGAGATTGACGCCGGCGTCGCGGGCCGCTTCGACATTGGCGCGCTGCTCGGCCGACCAGTATTCGTCGTGGCCTACCGACAGGAACGCCTGGTGGTTCAGAAGCTCGCTGCCCGAACGCGCAGTATCGACGCCCGAGATATAGGAGACGTCATAGCCGTTCTGCTCCAGCCAGCGGATGGCCGAATGCTCAACGCCGAAAATGAAGTCGTGAGTCCCCCCGGCCGGGCTCGTATTGGTAAGGATCGGCCGGTTGTAGCTGACGGCATAGGCGCGGCCGATCGCCGTCAGGCCGCAACTGCAATTCGGCGGCATATAGGACATCATGTCCTCGGGATTGGTCGGCACCTGCCCGAAATAGAGGCTTGCGCCGCCCCAGGCATTATAGGCCTGCCAGGTCGTGTCGGAGGTCTGGAAGACGATATCGCTGGTGGAGCCGTCGTCGCGCACGATGAAGGGGATATGGCTTTCGCCTTCGGTGCCGTCCTCGCGCACGAGCTTGGCGATATAGACGCCGGAAACTGCGTCGTCTGGAATCTGCCAGCTCGCCGAAACCGACCAGTTTCCGCAATCGATCAGGCCGGTCGTATAGTCGACGATCGGATGCGGCTGTATTTGCGCCGTGGTGAGATCCTTGTCGATCGTCGCCACCTTGCGCGCGCCCATGCCGCCGTAATAGCCGAGGCGGTAGATATCAATGCGGTAATTGGTCGAATCCGTCGCGATCTTGAACTCCACGGTGCCGCCGATATTGGTGCTGATCTCGGTGGCGAAACCCTGGATGTTCATGTCGCCGTCGCCATCGATCCCCCATTCGCTTTCGGGATTACCCTGCTTCTGGTTTTCGAGCGCAATCTTGTTCGGGGTGGCGGCAGCCGACGGTGCAGCCGAAGGAGCCGCTGCCGGAGCGGCCGCCGGAGGAGCGACACCTCCTCCTTCATTGATCGTACGTTCCTCCAGTTCGTCGCTCGGAACAAGTATGCTGTCGCCCGGCGGAGTGGTTATGCTTCTCCCGACGGTTTCGGGCGTGGGCTCCAGCGGAGAAGAACCCATTGCCGGATTGACTATCTCGGAAAAGCCAGCAGGGGCCGGCTCTGCCACGTCCAATGAAGGTGCGTTGCCTGATGAGGGAGCATCGTCCAACAAAGAAGGTGCGCTAGAAGGGGCGCCGTCCAAAGAAGGAGCGTTTGCGGCTTCGATCGAAGTCGCGGGGGTGGAGGATGCACCAGCGGCACCTGCCGGCATGGATACACCATCCACCTGCAGGAATGTCGCGCTCTCTGCCAGCGCGACGATTCGGCCACCGGATGTCAGCGTGGCGCCGGACATCCCTTGGGCCGTTTCCCCCGCAGTGGAGGAACCCGCCGGATCGCCTGCCGACGGGGCGACCAGAAGGGCGGCGGATGTCTGACCGTCCGTTGCGCCGGAACCATCGGCCGGCACGCCTTCGGCGACATTGCCCGCTTCCTTGTCGGCCGGCACTGCAGGCTTTTCCCTGGAGCCTCCCGATAGGCTCAGATAATCCTTGTTTCTGCCATAGCCCCCTAGCATACCGCCCCCGATGTTGCCGTCCCGCGGCCTCTGTTGTTGAGGATTTGGAGTAAGCGATCCTGCCAGCTTTCGCGCTCGTGCGGAAAACGCCAATTGGGTGTGTTTTGCACCTCCAAAGTTGGTATGTGCTGGAAAGTCGATCCGCCGATCTGATTGCAGGCGGTTGAAATCGGGATGGTCCGAACGCAAGCACGGAGAAGAAATTGACGAATCAGAGACTACGCGGCGTCATAGCGGCGATCGCCACCCCCATTACGGCGCAAGGCGAGCTGGATGCCGCCCGTTTCAAGCGTCTTGCATCCGATCTTCTCGAAAACGGCTGTGACGGGCTGAACGTCCTCGGCACGACGGGAGAAGCCACGTCCTTTCCGCTGTCCCGGCGCATCGGCCTGATGCGGCACGCGGCCTCATCCGGCCTGCCTCTTGGTCGAATGCTGGTCGGCACCGGCGCCGCGGCGATGCAGGATGCCGTCGATCTGACGAAGGAAGCGGCCGAGCTCGGCTTTGCCGGCGCACTGGTCCTGCCACCCTTCTATTACAAGGGGGTCCCGGAGGAGGGCGTCATTCGCTATATCGAGCGCATAGCCGAAGGGACTGCAGCGACTCCGATTCCGATCTACCTCTACAATTTTCCGGCGCAGTCAGGCATCGCTTACACGGTCGATCTGGTAAGCAGGCTGGTGGAAAATTTCGGCGATCGCATCGCCGGCCTCAAGGACTCCTCCGGCGACCTCGCCTATGCGCGAGCGGTGGCGGCGATCTCGCCCGAACTCGACGTCTTTCCCTCCTCCGAGGCGGTTCTGGCCGAGGCGCGGCAGGGCACGTTTGCCGGCTGCATTTCGGCCACGGCCAATCTCAATGCCGAATTATGCGCCCGCGCCTTTCATCAGGCGGACGATGATGCCCTGGATGCCGCAAAGAAGATCCGCGCCCTTTTCGACGGCAAGCCGCTGGTGTCGGGCGTCAAGGCAATCCTCGCGAAACGGCATGACGATCCCGGCCTGGCTGCGGTCCTGCCGCCCTTGATGCCATGGGACGAGGAAATGACCAAAGCCGTCTATGCCGACTATCAGCGGCTGTCAGCCTGACCGTCAGTGATATGGCCGAGGATATTGACCAAGCGGCCGAAAGGATCGCGCACGTAGAAACGGCGGACGCCCCAGGGCTCCGTTGCGGGCCCGTATTCTATGGCAATGCCGGCCTGCACCACCTTGCGATGGACGTCCTCTACGTCATCGACTTCTATCGAAAGATCGGGCACTGCCGTGCCCGATCCGCCTTCAACCGCGATGCTCACCTGAGGCGTGGTGTTTGCCTTGGTCGCGAAGGTAACGATCCAGCCGTGATCCATCACAACATCCATTCCAAGGATGTCGTGATAGAAAGGCTTGGCTGCTTGGATGTCCGACGCCGCTATGTTCGCAATAATGCGTTTGACAACCATGCGACCGCCCCTTTCATAGCTTGCAGCCTCAAGGACACTTGTCCCGTGAGGTTACACCCTAGTCTATATCGAAGGAGACGCCCTGGGCGAGCGGCAGTGCTTTCGAGTAATTGATCGTGTTGGTGGCGCGGCGCATATAGGCCTTCCAGGCATCGGAACCGCTCTCGCGGCCGCCGCCCGTCTCCTTCTCGCCGCCAAAGGCGCCGCCAATCTCCGCGCCTGAGGTGCCGATATTGACATTGGCGATGCCGCAGTCGGAACCATCCGCGCCGAGGAAGCGCTCCGATTCCTGGATGTCGCGGGTGAAGATCGAGGAGGAAAGCCCCGCGCCCACCGCGTTGTGCAATCTCAGCGCCTCATCGAAGTCGGAATATTTCATCACATAGAGGATCGGCGCGAAGGTCTCCTCCAGCACCGGTCCCGTCTGCTTCGGCATCTCGACCAGCGCCGGCCGCACGTAATAGGCATTGGCATGGCCGTTCTCGACCCGCTCGCCGCCGGTCACCTTGCCGCCCTCTGCCTTCGCCGCCTCCAGCGCCTTCTGCATTCCCTCGAACGCCGCCTTGTCGATCAGCGGCCCGACCAGCGCATTCGTTTCCAGCGGGCTGCCGACGGAAACGCTCTCATAGGCCTTCCTGAGCCGCGGCACGAGCTGGTCATAGATGCTTTCGTGCACGAAGAGGCGGCGCAACGTCGTGCAGCGCTGGCCCGCCGTGCCCATGGCACCGAAGGCGATGGCGCGCAGCGCCATGTCGAGATCGGCGGACGGGCAGACGATGCCGGCATTGTTGCCGCCGAGCTCAAGGATGGCGCGGGCGAAGCGCTTGGCAAGCCGCGGACCGACCTCGCGGCCCATGCGCGTCGAGCCGGTCGCCGAGACCAGCCGCACCTTCTCGTTGTCCACCAGCGCCTCGCCGACGGTGCGGTCGCCGATCAGCACCGTTAGCAGGCCCTGCGGTGCCTCGCCGAAGCGCTTCACAGCCCTGGTGAAGATCGCCTGGCAGGCCAGCGCGGTCAGCGGCGTCTTCTCCGACGGCTTCCAGACGACGGAATTGCCGCAGACGAAGGCGAGCGCTGCGTTCCATGACCATACCGCGACGGGGAAGTTGAAGGCCGAGATGACGCCGACGACGCCGAGCGGATGCCAGGTTTCCATCATGCGATGGCCGGGACGCTCGGTGGCGATGGTCAAGCCGTAGAGCTGGCGCGACAGACCGACCGCGAAATCGCAGATGTCGATCATCTCCTGCACTTCGCCGAGCCCTTCCGAAGGGATCTTGCCGACCTCGATCGAAACAAGCCGGCCGAGATCCTCCTTCGCCGCACGCAGCTCCTCGCCGAGCAGCCGCACGAGCTCGCCGCGTTTCGGCGCCGGCACCATGCGCCATGTGCGAAACGCCTCGTCGGCACGATCGATGGCGCTGTCGGTTTCCGCTGCGGACATGGATTTCAGCGCTGCGATCTCCTCGCCGGTCACCGGACTCGCAACCCGCAGGTCGCCGCCCGAAATCGCCTCGGACGGCACGCCCAAACGGGCCATGAGTTCAGCAGTTTCCTTCCTGATATCCATGCGAAACTTCCTTTCGAACTGGCAAGACTCAGACGGCTACTCGGCCCAGGCAGATGGGCAGGACGGCCGGCCGATAAAGATTGCCGCGTATGTGCCACGCGCGCGAAGCGAGCGTCAATGCAGGTTCGTGCCGTTCGGGATGGACAAGAAGAGTTTGTCAGGAACCCATCAGATTGACCTTGGTGTCCGTCTTCTCGAACACCGTATCCGGCACGAAGAAGTCGCCGGCGAGAGGCCCTTTCGCGTCAGGCGCATATTTCGAGAAATCGGTCACGCCTTCGTCGCGCAGCACCAATTCGTCGATGAAGAAATTGCCCGTGCATTCGCGCGACGGCTTCGTCAGGATGGCATGGGCGGCATCGGCCATGATCTCGGGCGAGCGGCTGACGCTCGCCATCGCCTCGCCGCCGAGAAGGTTGCGCACGGCAGCCGTATCAATTGCCGTCAGCGGCCAAAGGGAGTTGACGGCGATGCCGTCGCTGGCGAATTCCGCGCTCATGCCAAGCGTGCACATGGACATGCCGAATTTCGCCATTGTATAGGCGACATGGTTCTTGAACCATCTGGCGTCCATGTCGAGCGGCGGTGCCAGGTTCAGTATGTGCGGGTTTTCCGCCTTTTTCAGATGCGGGATGCACAGCTTGGAGACAAGGAAGGTGCCGCGCGTGTTGATCTGATGCATCAGGTCGAAGCGCTTCATATCCGTTTCCAGCGTGCCGGTGAGCTGTATGGCGCTGGCATTGTTGACGCAGATGTCTATGCCGCCGAAGGCTTCGACCGTGGCCGCCACTGCCTCTGCAACCTGATCCTCGTTACGAATGTCGCAAAGCACCGGCAGCACCTTGCCGCCCGCCGCCTCGATCTCGCCTGCCGCCGTGTAGATCGTGCCCGGCAGCTTCGGATGCGGCTCGGCGGTCTTGGCGGCGATGGTCACATTGGCTCCGTCCCGCGCCGCGCGGACGGCGATGGCAAGACCGATACCCCGGCTACCGCCGGAGATGAAAAGCGTCTTTCCCTTGAGCGACATATGACCGGACCTTCCTTACGAAACTTGCGCTGCCTGCGCGCGCGGCCGCACATTTGGACCGCGCCATCATGCCTTTTACCAGGCGAACATGGCCTGTAGTTTGTCAGAAACCTTTACCGCTTCTTCTTGTGTCAGCGCGCCAAGGCGGCGGACCAACCTTGACTGGTCGACTGCGTGGATTTGATCCAATGCAACGTCGCCGGCACGTTTGTCGAAATCAACAGCTATTCGCGTAGGCCAGTTTCTGCGCGTGGAGGTCAGCGGACAAACGACCACTGTGCGGATTGCAGCGTTCATCTCGTCGGGAGAAACAACGACGACCGGACGAGTCTTCCGAAGTTCGGAGCCCTGTGCGGAATCGAGCCTGATCAGCCAGATTTCGAAGCCAGCGACGGCCCGCCCTACCACCTGTCTTCCTCATCCGTGAGCGACGCGTCGAGCCACTCCGAATCCTCCGACTCCAGTTTTCTTGGCTCGGATGAAAACATCTCCTTCCAACCGTCGCGCGGATGCTTCTGTAGCGGCTCGATCAGGATCCTGCCCCCTTCGACCGAGATTTCCACAGTATCGGGTCAGTCCGGCCTGCTCCAGCATCGCCTTTGGGCAGGCGCACGCCTCGCGAATTGCCTATCCGGACGATCTTCGCTTCCATCGATTTTTCTCCTCGGCATCACATAGTAATTACTTGCGTGCGAAGTTTAAACCGACCGTCACCCCAGATGCTGCTATTTCGGCAGTTCCGCGATGCCGCCATTGGCGGCGGACCATTCCAGCGGGGCTTTCAGGAACTTCTCCACCTGCGTAAGGGTCTCGGTGTCGTAGCGTTTTTCCTTGCGGCAGACCTCCAGCACATCCCACCAGGTGGTGAGATAGTGAAGCCGCATGCCGGCGGCTTTCAGCCGCTCCGGCGTATCGGGAAAGATGTCGTAGTAGAACACCGCGAAAGTATCGGTCACCTTCGCGCCTGCCTTGCCGATCGCCTCGGCGAATTTGAGCTTGCTGCCGCCGTCGGTGGTAAGATCTTCCACCAGCAGCACCCGCGCGCCGTCCGCCAGATTGCCCTCGATCTGCGCGTCGCGCCCGAAACCTTTGGGTTTCTTGCGCACATACAGCATCGGCAAGGCGAGCCGGTCGGAAAGCCAGGCCGCAAACGGTATGCCCGCCGTCTCGCCGCCCGCCACCGCGTCGAACTGCTCGAAGCCGGCACCGCGCAGCACCGTCGATGCGGCGAAGTCGATCACAGCCGAGCGGATGCGCGGATAGGAGATCAGCTTCCGGCAATCGATATAGACCGGGCTCGCCAGACCGGAGGTGAATGTGTAGGGCTGATCGGCGCGAAAATGCACCGCCTCGATCTCAAGCAGCATCTTCGCTGTTGTCTCGGCGATCAGCGCACGGTCGGGAAAAGTATTCGCAAACATCGGGAGGCCCTTCGCATATCGACGGGCCTGCTGGGTATCAGGATTGTCGGCCTCTATCCAGCCTTGGTTTCGACATTCCAGTGGATGGGAAACATCGGGTCGAAGACGGTTACCGCGCCGTCGCCGGTCTCGATCCTGGAAGGATAGCGCACCGGCTCCTCCTGCCGGGCGAGCATGATCCGTTCCTCGTTCGGCGGAAGGCGGTAGAAGGCCGGCCCGTTGAGCGAAGCGAAGGCTTCCAGCCTATCGAGCGCACCCTCCTCCTCGAATACATGGGCAAGGCAGGCCATCGTGTTCGGCGCATTGAAGATGCCCGCGCAGCCGCAGGCGCATTCCTTCAGCGGATCGACATGCGGCGCGGAATCGGTGCCGAGGAAAAAGCGCGGATGCCCCGAGGTCGCCGCCTTGCGCAGCGCCAGCCTGTGCTTCTCGCGCTTTGCAACCGGCAGGCAGTAGTAATGCGGGCGGATGCCGCCAGCGAGAATGGCATTGCGGTTGATGATCAGGTGATGTGTGGTGATCGTTGCGGCGAGATTGTCGCCGCCATCCTGGGCGTAGTCGACACCCTCCTTCGTCGTCACATGTTCCATGACGACGCGCAATTCAGGCAAACGGCGCCGCAGGGGATCGAGGACCCGTTCGACGAAGACGGCCTCGCGGTCGAAAATATCGATCGCCGGATCGGTCACCTCGCCATGGACGCAAAGCGGCATGCCAATCTCGGCCATGCGCTCCAGCACCGGTAACGCCTTTTCGATGTCGCGTACGCCGCTTTGGGAATTGGTCGTCGCGCCGGCGGGATAGAGCTTCACCGCCGTCACCTCGCCGCTCTCGAAGCCTGCTGCCACGTCGTCGGGCTCGGTGCGCTCGGTAAGATAGAGCGTCATCAGCGGCGTGAAGCGGTGCCCCTCGGGCAGCGCGGCCATGATGCGGGCGCGATAGGCCCTTGCATCGGCCGTGGTCACCACCGGAGGCACCAGATTGGGCATCACGATGGCACGCGCGAAATGGGAGGAGGTTTCCGGCAGAACGGCTTTCAGCACCGCGCCATCGCGCAGATGCAGATGCCAGTCGTCAGGGCGTCGGATCGTCAGCGTCTTCATGTCGGACGGACACTTACCGGCAAATCCGCGCCATGCAAGCATCCTCCCCGATCACGCCGCAATAATCGGCAAATTTTCTCGACCGACCTTGTCGGATTGGGGCATTGTCGACCGTCTTGAAACCGAAAGGGGTGAACCCTCATGCTTTACGCCATTCTCTGCTACCACGACGAGGACGTAGTCAATTCCTGGTCGAAGGCCGAGGACGATGCCGTTCTGGCCAAGCGCCGGCGCGTACAACAGGAACTGGTCGACAGGGGCCGCATGGGCCCGGCGATCCGGCTGGKGCCGACCACCGGCGCCACCACCATCCGCGCCTCGGGCAACGAGCAGATCGTCCTGGACGGGCCCTTCGCAGAGACCAAGGAGCAATTGCTCGGCCTCTATATCGTCGATTGCGACAGCCTCGAGGAAGTCATCGACTTCGCCAAGCGCATGAAGGAAGGCGAGGCCGTTACCTTCGAAATCCGCCCTCTGCGCATCTTCGAAAAGGGCGTCCTGCCTGAAACGGCGAAAGTAGCATCATGAACGACTTTGCCTGGATCGAGACCGCGGTGACCGGAGCCCGCCCGCAGGCGATGGGCGCGCTTCTGCGCTATTTCCGCGATCTCGACCGGGCGGAGGAAGCCTTTCAGGAAGCCTGCCTGCGCGCAATGAAGACCTGGCCGGTCAAGGGGCCGCCGCGCGATCCGGCCGCCTGGCTCATTTTCGTCGGCCGCAATGCGGCGCTGGATTCGGTGCGCCGCGACAGCCGCAACACCGTGCTTCCCGAGGACGCGGCCATTTCCGATCTAGGTGATGCGGAGACGGACATGGCCGAGCGGCTGGACGACGCGCATTACCGCGACGACATCCTGCGGCTGATGTTCATTTGCTGCCATCCGGACCTGCCGGCCACACAGCAGATCGCGCTCGCCCTGCGCATCATATCGGGCCTCACCGTGCGGGAGATCGCCAGCGCCTTCCTCGTCAACGAGAAAGCGATGGAGCAGCGCATCACGCGCGCCAAGCGCCGCGTCTCGAAAGCCGAGGTGCCTTTCGGCGCTCCCGGCGCCGTCGAGCGCGCAGAGCGGCTGGCCTCCGTGGCCGCCATGATCTACCTGATCTTCAACGAGGGCTATTCGGCGAGCAGCGGCGAGGTTCAGGTGCGCGAGCCGCTTTGCGACGAAGCAATCCGGCTGGCCCGGCTGCTGCTGCGTCTCTTCCCCGCCGAGCCCGAGATCATGGGCCTGCTCGCCCTCATGCTCCTGCAGCATGCGCGAACCCCTGCCCGTATCGATGCCGCAGGCAATATCGTCCTCCTCGAGGAGCAGGATCGCAGCCTGTGGCATCACGACAGGATCACGGAAGGTCTGGCGCTGGTCGACAAGGCCATGCGTCATCGGCGCCCCGGAGCCTATCAGGTCCAGGCTGCGATTGCCGCGCTCCACGCCCGCGCGGCAACCCCCAAGGACACAGACTGGCAAGAGATCGAGATACTCTATCGCGCACTCGAACGTTTCCAGCCCTCACCCGTGGTCACGCTCAACCGCGCCGTCGCCGTCTTCAAGGCGAAAGGGCCGGAAGCGGCTCTCGAACTGGTCGAACCGCTGGCAGACCGCCTCTCCGGCTACTTCTATTTCCATGGCGTGCTCGGCGCCCTTCTGATGGAGCTCGACCGTACCGGCGAGGCGCGCATTGCTTTTGACAAGGCCATTTCACTGGCCCGCACCCCCGCCGAAGCGGCTCACATCCGTCAGCATATCGATCGGCTGGCGGCCGAGGGAAGCGGAAGGGCAAAAAACAAGGCTTCTGCCTGAAGAGCCTTTTCAGGCAGCAGTTTTTCAGGCCCGTTTGTCGGGATCGCTGCCGCCCGCAGCGTCCTTGATGCATCGGGGCGGGAAGCGCCCCGGAGAGGAGAGCAAAGATGCAACACCGTATCGTATCGCGTGAGGAATGGCTGGAGGAGCGCAAGGCATTTCTCGCCAGGGAGAAGGAATTCACCCGTCTGCGCGACAAGCTGAGCGCCGAACGGCGCCGGCTTCCCTGGGTGAAGATCGAAAAGAACTATGTCTTCGACGCGCAGGAAGGCAGGCAGACGCTGGCCGACCTGTTCGCGGGCCGCAGCCAGTTGATCGTCTATCACTTCATGTTCGCGCCGAGCGACGAGCAGGATGTCTGCAAGGGCTGCTGCTTCCTCTCCGATCATGTCGACGGTGCGCGGCGGCATTTCGAGCACCACGACGTGAAGTTCGTCGCAGCCTCGCGCGCGCCCCTGCCCAAGCTGGAAGCCTTCAAGAAGCGCATGGGCTGGACCTTCGACTGGGTCTCGTCCAGCGGCAGCGACTTCAACTACGACTTCCACGTCTCCGTCAGGGACGAGGATCTGGTCGACGGCAAGGTCTTCTACAATTACGAGCTGACGACGCCCTGGCGCGATTTCCACGAAGGCGAGATGCCCGGCATCAGCGTATTCTACAAGGACGAGAAGGGCGCCGTCTTCCATACCTATTCGTCCTATGCGCGCGGCGGCGACATATTGATCGGAGCCTACAACTATCTTGACCTGACGCCGAAAGGCCGCAATGAAGACGAGATCATGGGGTGGATGCGCCGCCACGACGAATATGATGACGCCAGGGACCATGCCTCCTGTTGCCATTCCGGCTAACCGACAAAAACTGGCGATCAGTATGGATCTGGTCCCCCGACATAATTTCGTCCCTGACGGTTTACATCGCCGGCCCATGCCCTAAGCTTCCTGAAGAGGTGCGCCCATCGCCTGCCTCTTCACCGGCGTCAGCATTTCGGCGCTGCAAACCAAAACCCCAGGAACGATTGAGAGCCAGATATGACCGAAGTCAAAAGCGGCGACGTCGTGCGTATTCACTACACCGGCAAGCTGGCAGATGGCACGGAGTTCGACTCCTCGGCTGGCCGCGAGCCGCTCGAATTCCAGGTCGGAGCGGGACAGATTATAAGCGGGCTGGAGCGTCAGGTGGAAGGCATGACCGTGGGCGAGCGCGAAACCGTCACCATTCCCGCCGACGAGGCCTACGGACCGCGAGACGAGCGCCAGGTGCAAATAGTGCCCCGTGAGGCATTCCCGCAGGATCTCAACCTTGCCGTCGGCTCCCGCCTGCAGGCCAATACCCAAGACGGGAGGCAGATCGCGTTGACGGTTACCGATATCCGTGACGATCAGGTGACCGTTGACGCCAATCACCCGCTGGCCGGCCGTGATCTCATTTTCGACGTTGAGGTTGTGGAGATCGTAGCAGCGGCCTGAGCGGGCTCTAAGCCGCGAATACCGGATTATTGCGGCAGCGCATCCGGCGCGTACTGCTCCAGGAATTCCTTGCTCGGCGGGATCGGCTTGATGATGTCGATCAATACGCCATTCGGATCGGCGGTGATGAAATGCCGCTGGCCGAAATCCTCGTCACGCAGTTCGAGCAGGATTGGCAGGCCGGCAGCCTTCGCGCGCTCATATTCCGCGTCGGGATCTTTCACCTCGAAGTTCAGAAGCAAGCCCGACACCTTGCCGCGGCCGCTTGCCGGTATGGTGGAATGGTTGCCGTCGAGGATGGCGAGATTGACCCGCTTGTCCTCCGCCGACTGCAGATGAACATACCAGTCGCTCTCGAACAGCGGCTTGAAGCGGAAATGCTGGACATAGAAGGCTGTCGTCCCCGCAACATCGTCACTCATGATGACGGGATAGTAGCTGGTCGTTTTCATCGGGGTTCCTTTCGGGCTTTTGTTCCTGTCGCAAGTAACATACATTCTGCATGTATTTTTCAAATAACATACAGGCTGCATGTATGCAAGATAGAAAACCTCGCACCAATGTCGAACGGACGGAGGCCACCCGCACCGCTCTCATCGAGGCCGCGCGCAAGCTGTTCGTGGAGAAATCCTATGCCGAGACCGGAACGCCGGAGATTGTCGCCGCTGCCGGCGTCACGCGCGGCGCCCTCTACCACCATTTCGCGGACAAGCAGGCTCTGTTCCTCGCGGTCGTCGAGCAGGAATCCGCCCGCGTCGCCGAGGAGATAGAAAAGGCTTCGGTCGGCTCATTTTCTCCGCGCGAGCAGCTTGTCGCCGGCGGAACGGCTTTCCTCGACGCCATGGCCAAGGACGGACGGACACGCCTGCTCCTGCTCGACGGACCGGCAATCCTCGGCCGCGCCGTCATGGACGAGATCGATGGGCGGCACGGAAATCGCACCTTGCGCGAGGGTCTCGTGGGCGCCATGCGCGCCGGCGCGATCAGAAAGCTGCCGGTCGAGCCGCTGACGGCATTGCTGGCTGCTGCCTTCGACCGCACCGCCCTCTCAATCGAAGCAGGCGGCGACCCGACCGCCTATCGGGAGGTGCTGGCAGCCCTCATCGACGGGCTGGCGCCGGCGGGTGATGCCGCTCGGCCATAACGCTCAACGGAAGATCGCGTCACCCTGCTCGTCGACGAGCTGTTTCCCCTTCCGCAGCGAATGGGCGGCCGCATCGTCGGCGGAGGGGAACCTGTCGGCGCGGATAAAACGATGTTCCTTCATCACGCCGTCGATCTCCTTCGAAATCACGCCGCAGGTCTGATACTGCCCTCCCTCGGCGAAAGGCGTTGCCCGGATGGTGTAGCCATTGTGCTCGGTCTCGGCAGTCACGGCCGGTGCCGCGGCATCATTGCCATTCCCGGAATTGAGACCGAAAAGACGTTTCAGGAAGGACATGGGCTACCTCCATGCGAAAACCGGCCCCGCAAATCGGGGACCGGCTTTGTCACTACCGGCCCGCGGGCCGGTCGGCAAGGCTTATGGCTTTAGCGGCGAAAGAGTGCTTCCAACGCGTCGGCCGCGTTTTCGAGGATCGCGATGGCTTCTTCGCGCCGCGCCGCTTCGGCATCGAGCGCGTCGGCCAGCGCTGCCCGCAGCCGCCGCCGCACCTGGCGCAGCTTGCGCAGGCTCTCGGGCATTTCGCGTTCGCGCGGATCGGGGCCTTCGCCGCCGTCCCGCCAGTCGAACCATTCGCGGGCGCGCGCCATCTTGCGGCCGAAGCGTTCGAGCTGCTCCAGCGCTGCCTCAACGGTTGCCCGATTGCCGGCGAGATGTTCGCTGCCGGCCTCCGTTATGGAATAGATCCGCTTGTTGCCCTCGGCCTCCGAGCGCACAAAGCCTGCCTCCTCGAGATAGGTGAGCGTCGGGTAGATCACACCCGGGCTCGGGCTGTAGAAACCGCTGGAGCGCTCTTCCAAAGCCCGGATGATGTCATAGCCGTGGCGGGGCGTCTCCTCGATCAGCGCAAGTGCAATGAGCCGCAATTCGCCATCGCCGAACAGCCGGCCGGCGCGGAGCATGTCGCGCCCGCCCCCGCCTCCGCCAAAGCCTCGCCCCCTGCGGCCTCTCGGGCCGAAACCGAAAGGGCCGCCCCTGCCGGCCATGAAGCGGAGAACATCGCCCCCGCATGAATGCCTGTGTCTATGCATGTTTGATTCCTTACATTGTTTCTTACGATATATCTTAGATACGCGCGCGGTTACCCATAATCAAGATATATCTTAAGATAAATCGCAACGCGGCCTGCCGCCGCTCATGAGACTGCCTGATTCAGGCGAGATGCAGGACGATTTCCCGCCGGTGGGGCCGGTCGCGATGTTCGAAGAGATAGATGCCCTGCCAGGTGCCGAGCGCCAGTTCGCCGCCCGTTACCGGAATGGAAAACGAAACGCAGGTGAGCGCGGCCTTGATATGTGCAGGCATGTCGTCTGGCCCTTCGAGCCGGTGGACGAGATAGTCCATCGCCGGATCGTCGGCCGGCGGCACCAGCCTGCGGAAGAAGGCGTCGAGATCGCGGCGAACGTCCGGATCGGCATTTTCCTGGATGAGAAGCGAGCACGAGGTATGGCGGACGAAGACAGTCAGCAGGCCCGTTTCAACGCCCGAGCTCCGGGCAAAGGCTTCCGCCCTCTCGGTGAACTCGTAAAGGCCTTGCCCGGAGGTTTCGATAACCAGTGTCGTCTGGCTCACATGCGTCTCCTGATGCGGCCGCGATCGTCGGCTCGGCGCCGGTCCGCTTCATCCAGTGCGAGCCTGCGCCGGGATCACGAAGCGGCGACCAGTCGGGCGAGCGGAGGCATCATTATCGTCTCGGCCAATTTTCCGGCCTGTTGGAAGGCCACTGGAAATTCTCCGGACTGTACATGTTTCGGCCTGGATTGTTGAGATAGAGCTGCTCGCCGACCAGACAGTCATACGGGGCCGCCGCCTGCGCCAGGATCACGGGAGGCGGCGCCGGTTGCGCTGGCGGCCGCCGCGCGATTTCCAGCAGCAATTTGCGGCGTATGGCCGCCGGAAATTCGGCCCAGTCATTGATCGCAATGGCGAAGGAGCCTGGCCCTCCTATGACGCAATTCTCAAAATACACATCCAGATGCGCCACATCGTTGCCGCTGAAGTTCACCTTGTCGGCCATCACCGGCAGACCGTTTATGACGATCCCCTGCTCCACTGCGACGTCCCGCGCCGCCGTCACCGGGGGCCCCTCATTGTTGCTGCCGTCGCCCGAGATATCGATCACCCGTCGGCTGGCTTCATGCGGGCTCTCGGCCAGAAGATCGACGCCGAAATTGATGGCGCCGGAGATTGACGTCCGGCGCGGCTGCTGTGCGGGTATCCGGTCCAGTCTGGCGGCAAACGCCGCCGCGTCCTCGGCACTGGCGATCATCGTCCAGGGCACGATGAGCTTCTGTGACGTCACACCGGCCCATTCAAAATAGGCCAGCGAAATCCTGCCATACGGGCCGGAGGTGATAGCCCTTACGACTTCAGGATCGGTCAGCGCGGCGGCATAGCCCTCGCGCTGGATTTCGAGCTCGTCCCTCGACATCGACACGGAGATGTCGACCGCCAGCACCAGTTCAAGGTCGACCTTTTCCTGTGCGAGGTCGATCCTGTCCGGTGATTGAGCAGATGCGGGAGTGGCGGCTGTCGCTGCAGCAAGGCATATGCCAGCAAGAGTGCGGAGTGGATGCCGTCCCATGCCCCAAGGTAACACGGCAACACGAATTGCAAAGCAAACTTTTCGCAACCGATACTTGCCTTGCTGCCGGTGCGGCTTCGCCAGCTTTGTAAGGGCGGGTCGCGTCCATAGCGCCCTCAACCCACGGCGCCTGTTACAGGCGCAGGTTTGCCATTGGTAAGAAAGTAAGATA
>NZ_VLJP01000040.1 GCF_007829525.1 Mesorhizobium sp. J18 | reverse complement strand
TAGGCATGTCTAGAGCTCCGCGGGTGATTCAGCTCGGTGCTTACGCGACCGAAGGACTTGGCGCGGGCAGCCTGCCCGATATCGGGCAGGCTGGCGGCGCAGAATCCATCGACGAGGTCATGGACCATCTTTCGGGAACACATATGTGCTTTGTCACGGCAGGCATGGGCGGCGGAACCGGAACGGGCGCGGCACCGGTGATAGCAAGGGCCGCGCGCGCAGCCGGCATATTGACGGTGGCGGTTGTCACCAAACCGTTCGCCTTCGAAGGCACCCGGCGTATGAGAATGGCCGAGCAAGGTGTCGAACTGCTGCGCGAATGTGCCGACACCGTCATCGTTATCCCGAACCAGAATCTGTTCAGGATAGCGAATGCCAATACCACATTCGCCGATGCTTTCGCGGTCGCCGACCGGGTGCTCTATTCAGGGGTCAGTTGCATAACCAATCTGATCGTCAAGGAGGGCCTCATCAATCTCGATTTCGCCGACGTCAAAACAGTGATGCGAGACATGGGCCGAGCCATGATGGGGACCGGCGAGGGTACCGGTGAAGGCCGGGCGAGGAAGGCAGCCGAGGCGGCCATCGCCAACCCGCTGCTGGACGAGACCAGCATGCATGGGGCAAAGGGTGTCCTTGTTTCCATATCCGGCGGCATGGACATGACGCTGTTCGAGGTGGATGAGGCCGCTACGCGCGTTCGCGAGGAGGTCGGTGACGACGCGGACATCATTGTCGGCGCCATTTTCGACAATCAACTCGAAGGGAGATTCAAGGTATCCGTCGTTGCAGCCGGCCTCGAAGCACCCCGGATGGACGGCCAGCCAGTCGTTACCGCGCAAGATCCTTCCGCACAGGATCAAGTGCAGACCATTCACTGAGAGATACCGAGCCGATTTGCGAAAGCACCGATAGGCGTTGGTCCGGTATCGCCAAGCCGAGGAAAAAAATCAGCCATCCGTTGCGGCTGTCGAGCATTCGTAGAGCGTTGCTCCGGTCTTCGCGTCGACACCTATCAGGCTGACATCGTAACCCCAGAGATGGCGAACGTGTCGGAGCGTGGCGTCGCGGGTGCTTTCATCCAGGAGTATGCCATTTTTCACATTGTGCTGCAGCCGCAGATGACGATCACCCAGGAGGTCGACATCCACGACCTGGATATTGGGCTGATTGGCACTCACATCATAGCTGCGGGCGAGCGCGGCCCGGACATTTTCGTAGCCGCGTTCATTGTGGATCGAGGCGACCTCCAGATAGCTGTTGCTGGCTTTGTCGGCCAGAAGGAACAGGCGGAATTTGCGCATAAGTGCGGGGCTAAGGTATTGTAATATAAAAGATTCGTCCCGGTGATTGGCCCAGGCGTCAAGGAGCGTGTCGCGCCAGTCGCCATTGCCTGCTATGTCAGGGAACCAGTCGCGATCCTCAGCGGTAGGTTCCGTGCAGATGCGCTGGATGTCCTGCATCAGAGCAAAGCCCAGCGCGTAGGGATTGAGGCCCGGATAGCGCGGATCGTCGAAGGCGGGCTGAAAGACGACGTTGGAATGGCTTTGCAGAATCTCCAGCATTGCGCCTTCACTTATCCGTCCCTGATCGAACAGCTTGTTCATGATCGTGTAGTGAACGAAGGTCGCGCAGCCCTCGTTCATCACCTTCGTTTGCCGCTGGGGATAGAAATATTGAGCGACGACCCGCACGATCCTGAGAAGCTCCCGCTGCCATGGCTCCAGGACTATTGAGGTCTTCTCCAGAAAATAGAGCAGGTTCTCCTCCGGCAGGTTGAGTTTCCTGCGCCGTTCTGAAGCCTCGTCTGCCGCGTCGGCCCCGCCTTCCCCGCCGGACTTTGGAAGCGTTCGCCATAGATCACTATAGGTCTGTTCCTCATACTCCAGCCTTTCTCGGGCCCGCTCGCGCTCCTTTTCCGACGAAAGGCGAGGCGGGCGGCGGTACCGAAAGACACCCTGTTCCATGAGCGCGTGAGCGGAATCGAGTATGGCTTCGACCGCAGGCAAGCCGTAACGCTCCTCGCATCTGGCGACATATTTCTTGGCGAAATCCATATAGCTCAGGATTGCGCCGGCATCGG
Organism: Mesorhizobium sp. J18; assembly: GCF_007829525.1. GTDB lineage: Bacteria > Pseudomonadota > Alphaproteobacteria > Rhizobiales > Rhizobiaceae > VLJP01. The sequence continues at coordinate 25,877 of NZ_VLJP01000040.1, read as the reverse complement.
TCCATTGGCGAAAGAGATAGTTGTTCTTGAAAAAGTGATTGTGTCCGAAAGCCGCGTGGGCAGTCACCAGGGCCTGAATGGCCATGGTGTTCTCTTCCATCAGATAGGTGATGCAGGGATTGGAGTTGATGACCAGTTCATAGGCAAGGCCACGATGCCCCTTGCGATACAAATGTTCCTCGAAAACGAAGCGCTTGCCGAAGGACCAGTGCTGGTACATCAGCGGCATGCCTATGGAGGAATAAGCGTCGAGCATCTGCTCGGAGGAGATGATCTCGAGCTGGTTCGGATAAGTATCCAGATGCAGGTCTTCGACGGCGATCTCCTCGATCGCATCATAGGCGCGGGAAATCTTGTCGAAATTCCAGTCGGAACTTTCGAAAAGCAGTTTTGAAGCGCTCTTTGCCATTGCCAGCGTTCACCTGCTCATCTGCATGGTCGGTTGCCTGGCGAAGAGTTTCCGAAACACAGGATAAATGTCGGACGGCCGCGCGATCCGGGTCATCTGGAAATTGGGCCATTTATCCTCGACCGTACGATAGGCGCGCCAAAGAGAAGTTCCGTTGTCGGTCGCTCCGAAAATCTCGGTTTCACGCTCATCAATGATTTCGACATAGGCGTAATACTGGCAAAGCTGCATCAGCTCGCCATGGAGCAATGATGCACAACGTTCCGAATCGCCGGCGATATTGTCGCCATCGGAGGCCTGTGCGGCGTAGATGTTCCATTCCTGTGAAGGATAGCGCGCCTGTATGATCCGGCGCATCTCTTCGAGCGCGGTGGAGACGACCGTTCCGCCGCTTTGGGTCGAATAGAAGAAGGTTTCCTCATCCACCTCCCCCGCCTCATGGGTGTGGCGAATGAAAACGATGTCTATCCGCTCGTAGCGCCGCTTGAGAAACAGATGCAGCAGGACGAAGAAACGCTTGGCGAGATCCTTTTCCCGCTCTCCCATGGAGCTGGACACGTCCATGAGGCAAAACATCACTGCATTGGCGTTCGGTAATGGCTGCGGCTCAAAACGGTTGAAGCGGATATCTACCGGATCGACATAGGCAATCCGCCTGCGCCGACGCTCCAGGGCATCCAATTCCTGGCGCAACGCTTCGAGGCGATCGCGCACCGCATCCTGATTGGGCGCTGCTTCCAGAGCCGCAATCTCGTGGGTCAAGGCTTCCATCTCGGCCGTCTTGGGGCGCCGCAGCGCAATACGTCGCCCATAGCTATTGCGCATGGTTCGCCCGACATTGATGTTGGTCGGCGAGCCGGTCGTCGCAAAGCCAGCCCGACGGGGCTTGAACGTCACGGCCTCCTTCAGGCTCAGCTTCACCATGTCAGGCAACTCAAGATCCTCGAAGAACAGGTCGAGCACCTCTTCCCTTGAAAGAACGAACTGGAAATCGTCATCACTGCCGCCGGTTCCGGCACCCCCTTCATTGGCGCTTCCCCCTGAGCCCGGTTTGGGGATGCGGTCGCCCGGCGAAAATTCCCTGTTGCCGGGCAGAACATGCTCCCTTTGGCCAGTGCCGCGGGAATGCTGGAAACTCGGTTCGCTGGTATCCTGATCGGGCATGGGAACGCTGTGCTGCGCGTCCAGGTCTGCTATCCTGCCGGATTTGACTCGCTCCTTGATGACCTGCTTGAGCTCCTCCTTTGCCCGTTTCAGGAAGCGCCGCCTGTTGCCAAGGCTCTTGTCCTTGGGATTAAGGCGCCGGTCGATGAAATTCGGCATCAGCCAATATCCGCGTCACTGGGTCCTGACCCTTAGCCCGCTTTATTCACCCGCATGTACCAGTCGACCAGTCGCCGCACTTGCCGCGGAGTGTATCCCCGCTCCACCATGCGCTGGACGAACTCGGCATGCTGTTTCTCAGTTTGTGAATCCTTCTTCGACCCGAAGCTGATCACCGGCAGCAGGTCCTCGACCTGGCCGAACATCCGCTTTTCGATGACTTCACGCAGTTTCTCGTAGCTCGTCCAGGACGGATTACGACCGTGGTTTCTTGCGCGAGCGCGAAGCGTGAACTTGACCACTTCGTTGCGGAAGTCTTTCGGATTGGCGATGCCGGCCGGCTTCTCGATCTGTGAAAGCTCACTATCAAGGATTTCGCGATTGAGAATCTGTCCGGTATCAGGATCCTTGAAATCCTGGTCTTCCAGCCAGGCATCGGCATAGGCGATATAGCGGTCGAAGAGGTTCTGACCGTATTCGCTGTAGGATTCCAGATAGGCTTTCTGGATCTCGTGACCGATGAACTCCGCATAGCGCGTTGCCAGTTCCGATTTGATGAAATCGAGATAGGACGCTTCCACTTCTTTGGGAAACTGCTCGCGCTTGATCGCCTGCTCAAGGATATACATGAGGTGGACAGGATCGGCGGCAACTTCCTTCGTGTCGTAGTTGAAGGTCTCCGACAGCACCTTGAAGGCGAACCGCGTGCTGACGCCGGTCATGCCTTCATCGACACCGGCCGCGTCCCGATATTCCTGAACGGACTTCGCCTTGGGATCGATATCCTTGAGGTTCTCGCCGTCATAGACCCGCATCTTCGTGTAGAGGGGCGAATTTTCGTGCTCGGCAAGCCGGGTCGAAACGGTGAAGCGGCTGAGGATCTCAAGCACTTCCGGAGCACAGGGATTGTCCGCCAGCTCGCTTTCCCGCAGAAGCTTCTCGTAGATCTGCTTCTCTTCGGTGACCCGCAGGCAGTAAGGCACCTTCACCACGAGAATGCGATCCAGGAAAGCCTCATTGTTCTTATTGTTCTTGAATTGCAGCCACTCCGATTCGTTCGAGTGGGCAACCACGATACCCTGATAGGGGAAGGCGCCGAAGTTCTCAGTGCCGTTATAGTTGCCTTCCTGGGTTGCCGTCAGGAGCGGGTGGAGCACCTTGATAGGTGCCTTGAACATCTCGACGAATTCCAGGAGCCCCTGTGTCGTGCGGTTCAACCCACCGCTATAGGAATATGCGTCGGGATCGGCCTGGCTATAGTTTTCGAGCTGTCTTATGTCGACCTTCCCGACCAGTGACGAAACATCCTGGTTGTTTTCGTCGCCCGGTTCCGTCTTGGCGATGCCGATCTGGCGTAGCCGCGACGGCGTAAGCTTCACGACGCTGAACTTTGAGATGTCGCCATTGATCTCATCAAGGCGTTTGGCTGCCCATGGCGAGATCAGACCGGTCAGTCGCCGACGCGCTATTCCGTATTTCTCCTCCAGGAGATCGCCCATGCGCTCGGGATGAAACAGACCGAGAGGAGATTCGAATACAGGGCTGATCTTGCCGCCGACACTCAAGGTATAGATGGGGCGTTGCTCCATCAGCTTCTTGAGCCGCTCGGCAAGCGAGGACTTGCCGCCGCCCACCGGGCCGAGAAGGTAGAGGATCTGCTTGCGTTCCTCGAGACCCTGAGCGGCATAGCGGAAATAACCCACGATCCGTTCGATCGTATCTTCCATGCCGTAGAAATCGGCGAAAGACGGGTAGATCTTGATGGTCCGGTTGGCAAAGATCCGGCCCAGACGCTCATCTGCGCTGGTATCGACGAGGGTCGGCTCTCCGATCGCATCCACCATCCGCTCGGCGGCGGTGGCATACATGCTCTTGTCGTCGCGGCATGCGAGGAGATACTCTTGGAGACTCATCTCCTCTTGCGCTGCACTGGTGTAAATCTCTGAAAAGAGATCAAAGACGTCGGATTCGCTCCTATGCATCACGCTCTCTCGTGACAGGCCGATTTGATTGCAAGGAGGCCGTTGCCTGTCGAATGTTGCCTACGCGTTCAACCGATTCCTCTCCCCAAAGTTCCTTCACGTAAACGTGCGGCCCACGGCCACCTCAAAGCCATTGTAACAGATTCGTTTTAAACTGCTCAGACAAGGACAAGCTCTAAGTCGATCAAATTTTGCTGCGATGCACAAGTTCTGCCTTGAAATCGCTACAGATCGCCTTCAGCCTGTGGATTGTCTTTCTAGGAACAGAGACAGTTTCGTTTCTCGCCTCGCAAAATCAGGGTGTGACGCCGTTTTGCTCTCGCATGCAAATGATCAGGATGCAGTCTGCGTAATCGTGGCCGCCAAGGATGCGGAGACAACGATCTCTCGCGCCGTCAGATCGGCTTTGCGCGAGCCTCAGGTCGCGGAAGTGCTGGTCATAGACGATGCTTCGAACGATGGGACCGCCGAGGCGGCCCGCTCGGCCGACGACGGGAGTGATCGTCTCCGTGTATTTTCCTTCGAGGGTAACAGAGGGCCTGCTGCTGCCCGCAACTATGCAATAGAGAATTCCAGTGCCCCCTTGCTTGCCATTCTCGATGCGGACGATTTTTTCCTGTCCGGACGCTTCGAGCGTCTTCTGGAAGGCGACGACTGGGATTTTGTGGCGGACAATATTCTGTTCATCGACGAGGCCAAGGCCGATCTCTCCGAGCCTGCGGCTCCTTGCTACGAGGCCGAGCCGAGGACCCTGGACACCGTTGAATTCATCGAGGGCAATATCGCGAAGCGAGGCGTGCGCAGGGGCGAGATCGGATTTCTCAAGCCGGTGATGCGCCGGTCTTTTCTCGACACCCACGGTCTTCGCTACCGGGAGGCACTGCGCCTTGGGGAGGACTATGACCTTTATACGCGGGCATTGCTGAAAGGTGCGCGATACAAGCTCATCCATTCCTGCGGTTATGGGGCAGTCGTGCGGGCGGATTCACTGAGCGGAAGTCATAGGACCATCGACTTAAAAAACTTGTATGAAGCCGATGTGGAAATGCTCGCGACAGCGGGTCTTTCGTCGCCTATAGCGGCCGCTCTTCGCCGTCACATGCGCGACACGAAAGCACGTTACGAGCTGAGACACTTCTTGGACAAGAAGGCGAGCCAGGGGCTTTTCGCGGCAACAATAGGCGCTTTGCGCGCGCCTTCTTCGCTGCCGGCGATCGCTGGTGGAATCGCGACCGACAAACTCGATGGTCTTGTTCGTCGCCGGGAAGCTGATTCTTCGCAGGCAGGGCGTTGCCTGCTTCCCGGACGTCTGATCGTTCAGGAGTAATGCGCGGAAGCGCATAAAGTGCATATTGGGGTGGGTGGGCTCAGTCGGCCGGCTATCAGCGGGCCAATATTCGAGGAGCTGCCATGTCCATCCAACTGCCCCAACATATTGCCAGTGGACATTCGAGCCGACGTGCCGATCTTGTGCGCCTTGGGGCCCAATGGATTCGATTGGCCATCGAGCCGGGATGGCAACCCGATCCTATCTTCGTGCTGGGCACCGGCCGTTCCGGAACCCATTGGGTAGCCTGGATCCTCGAACCTCATTCGGAGTTGGAAACGCTCATCGAAAAGCCGCCCATTTTCAATTGGGTCACGGAAATGGCGATCGATCCGACTGCGGAAGACAGATTGTTCAAATCGCTCCTGCGCCGCTACAGGCTGGAAGCCGCCAGCGCGCGCCCAAAGCGGCTCCTGGACAAGAGTCATCCCAATATCTGGCTGGCTGAGCAACTGGCGGAGGCATTTCCGCGCGCGCAATTCCTTGGAGTGTTGCGCGACGTCTTCGGTACGGTTGCTAGCAGCCTCCGGCACAAAGGAGTGCGCTACTGGGTGGAAAACTGGGAAGCTTTCCCGATACCAAACCGTTTTCTCGGCATCACCGAGGAAAATCGGGATGCATATGCCAACATGTCGCTGGCGGCACGTTGCGCGGTACGTTGGCGGACGCATCTATACAGGCTCGATGAACTCGAGACCGTATTAGGTGAGCGGATGCTGCGCATACGCTATCACGAGCTGCACAGGAATACCGGTCAGGAGCTTTCCCGTTTGCAGAACTTCCTCGGGGTCGAGAAACCGATCCCCTTTCCACGCATCAAGGAAGGCTCACTGGACCGGTGGAAATCGGAACTGTCGGAGCAGCATATCGCCGACATTCGCGCAGTGGTCGGGGAAGACGCCAATCGAAGCTGACAGCTCAGCTCTCAAAATTTGTTGCCGACATCCGAAATGATTGATCCGGCGCAGGATTTGAACCACCAGCTGCGTCACATTTAGACCGAAAAGGAGGTCACTTGTGCGCCCACTCCAGACGAAGGCGGCCAGGGTATTGGGAGGGGCGGCCGAGCAGAAAAGGCGATCCATGCTTGTTCCATTCGAGGCTGTTTCACGAGATAGCAGAATCCTGCTTAGTGCGCTCGGCGCATTGGCGATCGGCATACTTCCGGCCACCGCTCAGGAAGGCGCCGGCTCCTTCGTCGAGGAGTTCGACAGACTCGATGCGAAGCGCTGGTACATATCGGACGGCTGGGCCAACGGCGAGCATCAGAACTGCGTCTGGTCCAAGGGCATGGTGTCGATCTCCGACGGTGTATTGAAGCTCGGCATCGCCAAGCAGCAGGCTAAGGATAGGGAATATGTCTGCGGCGAGATCCAGACACACAAAAAATTTGGTCACGGCACCTACGAAGCCAGGATAAAGGCTGCCGCAGGTTCGGGTCTCAATACGGGCTTCTTCACCTATATCGGGCCGACGCACAAGCAGCCGCATGACGAGATCGATTTCGAAATCCTCGGCAAGGATCCGTCAAAGGTACAGCTCAATCAGTATGTGAACGGCAAGGGCGGCAATGAGAAACTCGTTCCCGTGCCCGGCGGCGCTGATGCTGATTTCAACGATTATGCCTTTGTTTGGGAAAAGGACCGCATCCGCTGGTTCATCAATGGTGAACTCGTACACACGGCCGATGATCCGGCCCGGCTGCCCAGTCATGCCGCCAAGATCTACTTCAGTCTGTGGGGCAGCGACAACCTGAAGTCTTGGCTAGGCAGCTTTGCCGAACTGAGCGAACCCAAGACAGCCGAGGTCGACAGAATTGCTTTCACGGCGCTCGGCGACGAATGCCAGTTCCCGGAATCGGTCGCCTGTTCTCTGGACTAACGCGACGGAGTCTTGGATGCTTCACTGCAGCAGAAATTGTTGCGCTGCAACAATCGGTGTATTAGCTTGCCTTATGGGGGGCAAATCACGGCGGATTTGCCCATGCTGAACGTGCTTTATCTGGTGCACGATCTGGCCGACCCGGCGACCCGCCGGCGGGTGATGATGCTGCGGGCGGGCGGGGCCGAGATCGCGCTGGCAGGGTTCCGACGGACCGAGCAACCGATACTCGAGATTGACGGCATAAGGCCGGTCGATCTTGGGATGACCAGGGATGGCAAGTTCGCCCAACGGCTCATGGCTGTTGCCAGGGCTTCGGTCAGGCTCGGCGCAGCCTTTCATGCTCTCGATAGGCCTGATGTCATCATCGCGCGCAATCTGGAGATGCTGGCGCTGGCTCATCGTGCCAATGCGGTTTTCGGAGCCGACATTCCGATCGTCTATGAGTGCCTGGACATTCATCGTCTGCTTCTGAAGAAGGATTTTATCGGGAGTGCGATGCGCGCGGCCGAGCGCTGGCTTGGCCGTGACGCGGCTTTGCTGATCACCAGTTCGCCGGCATTCCTGCGGGAATATTTTGTCCCTCACGGACAGATCAAGGTGCCGACCCTTCTCCTGCAGAACAAGGTTCTCGAGCTCGCCGATTCCCGCGCATCGATTACGCCTGCGCCGGTTCCGGCTTCCGGACAGCCTTGGAAGATCGGCTGGTTCGGGGCGTTAAGGTGCCGTCGCTCACTCGAATTGCTTTCTGCCTTGACCAAAAGGATGAATGGCCGGTTCGAGGTCGTTCTCCGGGGCCGGCCCGCCCGGTCCGAATTCGCCGATTTCGACGCCGCGGTGGCGGAAGAGCCCTTTATCCGCTTCGAGGGGCCATATCGCAATCCCGATGATCTCGCGGCCATTTATGGAGAGGTGCATTTTACCTGGGCGATGGATTTCTTCGAGGAAGGGTTGAATTCTGATTGGCTGCTGCCGAATCGTCTCTATGAAGGCTGTCGCCATGGCGTCGTCCCGATAGCGATGCGAAGAACGGAAACCGGGCGGTTCCTTCTTGAGCACGGCGTCGGCCTGCTGCTGGAGCAAGTTACGGCGGAAGCTGTCGAAGCTCTGCTGTCCGATATCGATCCTGAAACCTATGCCGCCGAGCGAAGACGCGTCACGTCCAAGCCCAGTGAAACCTGGGTCTGCGACCGAGAGGATTGCCGCGCACTGGTTGCGAGACTGTCGGGATTGTCCCGCCCGGCCATGGCGGCACGAACCGTGGAGTCGATGGCATGAAGGCAAGACTTCGCTGCATGGTGGTCATCCCCTGTCTCAATGAAGCCGATCACGTTGCTGCCCTGCATGACAGGCTCCGCGCTTCAGCGGACCGGCTCGACATGAAGATCGTCTTCGTCGATGGCGGCAGCACAGACGGGACGCTCTCCATTCTTGCCGAAATCGCCATGACCGATCCTCGGGTGACGATTCTGCCAAATCCGCGAAGGATACAGAGCGCGGCGGTCAATCGCGCGGTTGAAGAATTCGGCGACGGTTTCGATTGCTTCGTCCGCATCGATGCTCACGGGGAATATCCCGCTGATTATTGCGACCGTCTGGTCGAGGAGGCCGAGATGACGGGCGCCGATTCGGTGACTGTCTCCATGGTCACCAGGGGTGCCGGGCTGTTTCAGAAGGCTGCGGCACTGGCGCAGAATTCCAAGCTGGGCAATGGAGGTTCGAAGCACCGCACGGGCGCGAAAGGGCATTGGACGGATCACGGACATCACGCGCTGATGCGCATCGCGCCCTTCCGTGCTGTTGGCGGCTATGACGAGTCTTTCACCCATAATGAGGACGCGGAACTTGATTTCCGCCTGCGGGCCGCTGGATATCGGATCTGGATGACCGACAGGACCACGATGGTCTATTACCCGCGCACCACGCCGGTTGCTCTTTTCCGCCAATATCTGGGTTATGGCCGCGGCCGAGCAGCGAATTTCCTGAAGCATGGCGACCGGCCCAAGCTGCGCCAGGTTCTGCCTGCACTGGTTGTTCCCACTGCGGTAGGCGCTTCGCTTGCTCTCGTCTATTGGTGGGCGGCGGTGCCCTTCGGCCTATGGGCAGCCATCTGCATCGGCTATGGAATTATCATGGGGGTTGGGCGGCGCGATCTTCTCGCGCCGCTCGCAGGATTTGCCGCAATGGTCATGCATTTTGCCTGGTCCACAGGCTTTTGGATACAGATCGTGGAATTCCTTCGCAGGAGGAAGCCATCGCCATGAGCAATATCCACAATGTCGATATTTGTGTCTGCACCTTCCGCAGGCGGGAAATCGAAGACACGCTGCGCTCAGTGGCCGCTTTGCGGCTGCCGGAGGATGTGGCGATCCGCGTGATTGTGGTCGACAATGACGTCATGCCGAGCGCGCGCGGCCGAGTTGAGCAGATCACGCGGGATTTTCCGCATCCGATCACTTATGTCCACGCGCCGGCCCGCAATATATCCATTGCGCGCAATGCATGCCTTGAAAACTGCACGGGGGACTATGCCGCTTTTGTCGATGATGACGAGATCGTGTCGCCGGACTGGCTGAAAGAGCTGCTCGCCGTTGCCGAAAGGGAAGGCGCTGATGTCGTGCTCGGGCCAGTCCATGCTGTCTATGGCGAGGATGCGCCGGCATGGATGCGCAAGGCCGATATCCATTCGACTTTTCCGGTCTGGGTAAGGGGTGTGATCCGGACCGGCTATACCTGCAATGTTCTTCTCGACCGGCGCTCCCCCAGGCTATCCCGCCGGCGCTTCGATCTGGCGTTTGGTCGATCTGGCGGAGAAGATACGGATTTCTTCACCAGGCTGTTTCAGGCAGGCGGCCGTATCGCATATGCGCCGGATGCCAAGGTGCATGAGTTGGTTCCACGGCAAAGGGCAAGCTTCGCCTGGCTGGCGAAACGCCGGTTCCGGATGGGCCAGACCCACGGCCGTCTGCTGGCGGAAAAAGCCCGGGGCGCGCGCCAGTTCCGCGAAATAGCTCTGGCCGGCGCCAAGGCCAGCTATTGTTTCGGCTTTGCGATGATTGCCGGCCTGCTGCCGGCGCACCGCAATGCCTCTGTTTTGCGCGGAATCATGCATGCCGGCGTCATTGTCGGCCTCATGGGCGTGCGCGAGATCAGCCAATATGGCGTGGCTGCAGGCGGGGAGCGTGGCAATGAAGCCTGACGTCAGCATTGTCATCGCAGCCTTCAATGCCGAGGACACGATCGCCAGCGCGATTACAAGCGTTCTGGATCAGCATGGCGTCAGTTTTGAAGTCCTTGTCGTGGACGATGCCTCAAAGGACCAGACCGCGGAAATCGCCCGTTCCTTCCAGTCTGATAGCGTGAAGGTGATTCCTCTCACAGAGAATCTCGGGCCGGGAGGTGCACGCAATTGCGGGTTGGCCAAAGCCTCGGGACGGTGGGTGGCTGTGCTGGATGCTGACGATACCATGCGGCCCGATCGGCTCGCCCGTATGATCGATCGCGCGGAAGCCGCAAAGGCTCAGATCGTGGTAGACAATCTGATGGTGGTGCGAGAGACGGTTGGCAGCAGTCGGGAGATGTTCCCGCAATCGCTTCTGGCTGGCTATCCTGAGATGCGGCTGGCCGATTTCATCCGATCCAACCTGCTTTTCAAGTCGACTTTCAATTTCGGCTATATGAAGCCGGTCTTCGACCGCGCCTTTCTCAAGCGTCACGGACTTCAATACGATACGACGCTGCGCATCGGGGAAGACTATCTCTTTCTCGCATCGGCGCTTGCCGCCGGTGCGCGATGCGCGGTCGATCCCTCTGCCGGCTATGTCTATCACATCCGCCAAGGCTCCATCTCCCGCGTCCTTGAGCAGGGACATGTCGAGGCGATGCGGGCGGCAGATACGGCATTCGAGGCGGCCTATGACTTCACGTCCGAGGAGCGCCGGGCACTGATCGAACGGCGCCGCAGCCTCGATGAAGCGGCCAGTTTTCTTTCCATCGTGGAGCATCTGAAGGGCCGGAGATTTCTGAAGGCCCTCGCTGCCGCCTGCAGGGAGCCGGCTGCCTTGCGGCACATGAAAATGCCGATCGGCGCGCGTCTGCGCCGTTTTGCAGGACCTTTGATCGCCCTGAAGGCCAACTGAGGCGCGCGCGTTTCGATCCAACCGGGCGGGTGCAACACTTCAACGAGAGGACTGACATGAAGCCAGTGAAGAAAGCGGTGATTCCGGTGGCCGGTCTCGGCACGCGTTTCCTGCCTGCCACGAAAGCGATGCCTAAGGAGATGCTGACGATCGTCGATCGGCCTGTTGTGCAGTATGCGGTGGATGAGGCGCTGGAAGCCGGTATCGAACACATCGTCTTCGTAACCGGCCGCAACAAGAGTGCCATCGAGGATTATTTCGATATACAGCCGGAACTCGTCGAGACACTCAAGGCGAGCAACAAGACCAAACAGATAGAGGAGTTGGAGCGGCTGCAGCTTCGCCCCGGGGCTGTGAGCTTCACGCGCCAGCAACTGCCCAACGGTCTGGGGCACGCGGTATGGTGCGCTCGCGACATCGTGGGCGACGAGCCGTTCGCCATTCTGCTTCCCGACATGGTCTCCTTCGGCCGGCGCGGCTGCCTAGCCGGCGCCGTGGAGCTCTATGAAAAGACTGGCGGCAATGTGGTAACGGTGGAAGAATGCGATCCGACCGAGACCGACAAATACGGCATCGTCGGCAAGGGTGAAAAGGTCGGAAACGGCTTCGTCATCACCGATATGGTGGAGAAGCCGAAACCGGCCGTTGCGCCATCCAACTATTACATAAATGGGCGCTACATTCTCCAGCCGGAGATATTCGAGCTTCTCGGTACCCAGCAGCGCGGCGCCGGCAATGAAATCCAGCTGACCGACGCCATGAAACGCCTCTCGGACACCCAGGCCTTCCACGCGGCGCCCTTCGATGGCCAGATGTTCGACTGTGGCGCCAAGGACGGGTTCATCAAGGCGAACGTCGCCTTTGCCCTTGCGCGCAGCGACATTCGCGATCTTGTGCTCGGTCCCATCGAGGCGATGGTGTCGGGACAACAGAAACGGAGTGATGCGGCATAAGGTATAATTTCCCTATCCGGACCGGGAAGCCGGTTCCGCTGACCATATCTAAAGGGCCGGTCTGAAGCGGACCTGCTTGGCGGCAGACAGGCCTGCGGCATGACGCAGGTGGAATGAGGCAAGATGCATCAGAGAAGCCATCCGCTGGAGAGCAGCATCTACAAAAGCTCCGAGGCGGACGAGCAATATATCGATCTGGAACGGCTGGCCGCCATCGCTTGGCGTCGGGCAGGTCTGATAGCGCTGTTCGCTGCGGCAGGGCTGGTTCTGGGCATCGTCTATCTTTTGGTGACGCCACCCACATATACGGCCGCCACGCGCGTGCTGATTGATGAGGAGCTCGCCAAATTCGTACAGGAGCAGTCGCCGTCGCTGTCCAGCAGCCAGGCCGATGCGATGGTGTTGAGCGAGGTCGAGATAATGCAGTCGGAGCGCCTCGCGCGTTCCGTGGCGATTGCCGCCAAACTGAACGAGAACGAGGCGTTTCTGAACCCACCCCGCTCGCCGCTGAGCTGGCTGAAGGCTCAGGTAAGGGGAGTCATCGCATTTCTGGCTCCATCACCTCCTTCGCAAACTCCTCTTTCTCCCGAGGAAGCCAAACTCGGGAAAGCAGCAGCGCTGCTTCAGCAAGCCGTCAACGCAGAGAGGGTCGGCCGCAGCTTCGTCATCGAACTGACCGTCAGGGCAAATGATCCGGTTCTCGCCGGCACGATCGCCCGGACCTACGCGGAAGCTTATCTCTCGGACCAGCTCGATGCCAATTTCGATGCAACCCAGCGCGCGACGGTATGGCTGCAGGACAGGCTCGATGAATTACGTCAGAGCTCCCAGGCCGCTGCCCTGGAAGTCGAGCGCTATCGTGCGGAGCACGGACTGACGGCGGCCAGCGGCAAACTGATCTCGGAGCAGCAGCTTACGGATCTCAACAGCCAGCTTATCCTTGCGCAGGCCGAGACGGCCAACGCCCGTGCACGGTATAATCAGTTCAAATCCATCATAGAAAGCGGTGCCGAAAACGCAGTCCGCAATGCCACCATCCCGTCCGATCAGCCGAATAGCCAACTCCTGACGGATTTAAAGGCGCGCTATCTCAGCATCTCCACCCGCGAACGCGATATTTCGGAGCGTTTTGGCGAAGATCATGCCCAGGCTGTCGCTCTACGCCGTGAGAAGGCCGACATCGAGCAACAGATCTACCGAGAACTCGAGCAGCTTACCGAGACCTATCGGAATGAATATGAAGTGGCGCGTTCCCGCGAGGAATCCTTACGCGCCAATCTTGGACTCATGAAGGGAGAGAGCTCCGAGACAGGTCAATCTCTGGTCAAATTGCGTGAGCTGGAGCAGAAGGCGACCGCGCTTTCCACGCTCTATCAGAACTATCTTTCGCGTTACGAGGAAGCCTCGCAATTGCAATCGCTGCCGATTGCCAAAGCACGCGTCATCTCGGCAGCAGCAAATCCGATTTCCCCTTCCAGCCCGAGAAAATCCCTTACTTTGGCTTTCTCGCTTGTCCTCGGCCTTTTTGCCGGCGCCGGCGTGGCGGCCCTGCAGGAGTTTCGGGAACGCTTTTTCAGAACGGGCGAAGACGTTCGGTCATCGCTCGGATTCAAGTTCCTGGGCTATCTGCCGAAGCTTGAGCGCTCGGCTCTGGTCCCCCAGCTACAGACCGCGGACACCGCGGGTTCCGGCGAGACTCCCGTGGTCGTTACGCCGCCCATACTGCGCGCGGCCATCGACCAGCCTGCCTCGCCCTTTGCCGAGACATTGAGAAATGCCCGGCTTTCTGCCGATGTCGTGCTGCAGGACAGGCCATGCAAAGTGCTCGGCTTCGTTTCCGTACTGCCGCGAGAAGGCAAGACCACGACTGCAGCGAATTTCGCTGCCCTTCTGGCCGCCGGTGGGGCCAAGACGCTGCTGATCGACGCAGATTTGCGCAATCCCGGCCTAAGCCGTGAATTGTCGGTCTCATCCGGCAAGGGTCTGGTAGAGGCGATTATCGGTGAGCGCTGGCAAAGCTCCGTGCGTGTCGACCGCAGCACCAAGCTCGCGATCCTCCCGGCCACCCGGGGGCGCATTTCCCATACCAGCGAGTTGCTAGCCAGTCCGGGCATGCACGATCTGGTCGAAGATGCCCGGCAGCTCTTCCACTATATCATCGTTGATCTGCCGCCGCTCGGTCCGGTTATCGACGCGAAGGCTTTCGAGCCTTTGGCGGACGGTTTTATCCTGGTTTCCGAATGGGGAGAAACGCCACGGGCTCTGGTTCGCACGACGATGCAGGCTGAGCGCCGTATTGCGGCAAAGGTGCTCGGAGTTGTGCTCAACAAGACCGATATGAAGAAACTTCCCCGCTATGCGGATTTCGGGGGTGCAGAGAACTATCTCGACCATTATGCTGCCTATTACGGCGATCAGCCACAGGCGGGCGTGCCGACACCGCAAAAGCCTATGTCATGAGAATGCGGGCTTGGCACTGCCAGAATCGCACCGCTGTCAACCGGCCGCTGAAATAAGCGCCGGTATCGATGTTGAGGCGTTTTCCTTCGAGCATGGGTCTTTCCACGGGCGTGTGGCCGTGAACAACCAGCCTGTCGATCAGGTGAGCCTTGGCGTAGAATTCCGAGCGTATGGAGACGAGATCTTCGTCCTTCTGGTCGGCAAGCTCCACGCCCGGCCGGATTCCGGCATGGACGAAAAGAAAGCCCGGTGCGGAGACGAGAACCGGCAGCGAACGCAGGAAGGCTGCATGCGCGGCAGGAACCGTCTCGCGGATCATCTCATCGATTCCCTCGCCGTTCCTGTAAAGCTCACGCAAGCGCCGATGATCGATGCCGTAGGAAGCAAGAGTGGCATCGGCTCCGAGGCTCAGCCAGCGTGCTCGGCTTTCCCGCCTCTCCAGATAGTCAAGCATCATGACTTCATGGTTGCCGGCAAGGCAGATGCGGTCGAAGCCTTCGGGAGGTTCCGCGGCCAAATGGTCGATGACCTGGGCGGATGCAGGACCTCGGTCGATATAGTCGCCGAGCATGATGATGAGCTTTGGACCAGGAATTTCGGCCGCATCGGCCAGAATCTTGCGCTCAAGCGAAAGCAATTGATCCAGGCAGCCATGCACGTCGCCAACTGCATAGATGGCCATTTCCGTGCTGCGAAGCTCCAGGCGCGCGCGTCGGTTTCGACCGGCCGAATGTCCTGTGCGAAAGACGCTGGAAAGAAACTTCATCAGCTTTCCCGAAGCCTGGAATGGGTCGGCTGACCCAGCAAGCGGAATTCATTGCTATCGGCCAGTTGGCCGAATTCTCAGAGCAATAGACCGGAAGCGGCGCTTAGGAAACATGCGCCGGTTCCAGGGCGGAAAAGACCTGCAGCCAGCGACGTGAAACAGCATGGATCAATGGCTGCCCTTCCTTCGCAAGATGGAGGAGATCGTCCGGCGAAGAATCTGGATTGAAATCGATTTCATTGTCGTTTTACAATCATTCGCACAAACTTGTCTCTGGGAGGAACGCATGAAAAAACGAACCGTAATTGCCATGTCGACCGCCGCGGTGTTGGCCGTTTCGGCTTTCTCCGCCAGCGCTGACGACTTCAAGATCGGACTTTCGAACGGCTGGGTCGGCTCCGAATGGCGCACGCAGATGATCGAGGAGGCGCAGGCGGCCGCCGAGGCGTGGAAAGAGAAGGGCCACAATATCGAGGTGGTGGTGCAGAGCGCCAATGTCGACGTACCAGGCCAGATCGCCCATGTCCGCAACTTCATCAATGAGGGCGTCGACGCAATCATCATCAATCCGAACAGCCCAACGGCATTCGACCCTGTTTTTGCCCAGGCGAAAGAAGCCGGCATCCTGGTGATTTCCACGGACGCCGAGGTTTCCTCGACCGATGCGATCTATGTCGGCATTGACCAAAAGGCRTGGGGTSCTGCCGGTGCGAAGTGGCTCGCCGAGACGCTCGGTGGCAAGGGCAATGTCGTCGCCATCAACGGCGTCGCGGGCCATCCGGCCAACGAGATGCGCGTAGCCGGATACAAGGAAGTCTTTGCCGAATATCCCGACATAAAGGTCGTCAACGAGGTGAATGCGAACTGGGATCAAGCGCAGGGCCAGCAGGCCATGCAGAACCTCCTCGCCACCTATCCCGACATCAACGGCGTCTGGGTGCAGGACGGCATGGCCGCCGGCGCCTGGAAGTCGATCATGGATGCGGGCAAGACGGGTGACATCGCGGCTACCGGCGAGATCCGCAAAGACTTCATCGATCTGTGGTCGGAGCATAAGCTGAATTCCGGCGCATCGGTCAATCCTCCCGGCGTCATGGCAAGTGCGCTCAATGTCGCCGTCCTGATGCTGCAGGGCAGGGAGTTGAAGGAGCCCGCGACTGCCGGTCAGTATGGCAATGCCATGTATCTGCCGATCCCCTTCATCGATTCTTCCAATCTAGAGGAAGTGGCCAAGGCGGTGGAAGGGAAACCCGGCTATTACTCCTACACCAGCCAGCTTTCGATCGAAGAGGCCGAGGCGCTCTTCAACTAGGACAGGTCGCAAATCCGGGGTTAGGCAAGCCCCTACCCCGGGGTTGCGTGACGAGAGCTCTTCCATGTCCAAGCTGAAGCTCATCGGCGTTAGCAAGGCTTACGGCGCGACGCAGGCCCTGCGGCGCGGCGACCTGGAGATCGAGAGCGGAGAGGTTCATGTCCTCATCGGTTCGAACGGTTCCGGCAAGAGCACGCTTTGCAAGATCGTTGCCGGCAGCGTTCGTCCAGATGGTGGTGAAGTGCTGCTGGACGGCAAGCCCGTAGACGTCTCTGGTCCGCGCGCGGCCCGTGCGCTCGGAATAGGCATCTTCTATCAGGAGCTCAGTCTCGCCGCGCACCGTACCGTCGCTGAGAATATTTGCCTCGCCGATTTGCCAATGAAGGCCGGCATCTTCATCGATCGGGAGGCGCTTACCGAGCGCGCGCAGCATTATATAGCCCTTTTCGACGGCGTAGCGGGGGATGGCTTCTCAGCCGCCACCGTCGTTGAAGGTTTACGCGCTGACCAGCGGCAACTCGTAGAGATCATGAAAGCGTTGGCGAGCGAGGCGCCGGTACTTATTTTCGACGAGCCAACTTCGGCGCTGGACAGGGCCCAGGTCGAACGCTTTTTCGATATTCTGCGCCGCCTCAAGTCGGAAGGGCGCAGCATCGTCTTCATCTCGCATCGCATGGACGAGATTTTCGCCATTGGCGACCGGGTGACAGTGATACGCGACGGCGAAACGGTCGCGACATCCGCTATTGCGGCAACCGATTCCGCTTCTGTGATCCGCCTCATGGTCGGCAACGAGGATGAGCTTGCACCACCGACCGAGGCACCGGCAACCTCCTCTCCGGCCTCACGCGATACATTGCTTTCGGTGAGGGGGTTCTCGGGCAAGGGTTTTGCGAATATCAGCTTTGATGTCGCGCGTGGAGAAATCGTAGGTTTCGGCGGCTTGCACGGGCAAGGACAATCGTCGGTTCTGCGGGCGATATTCGGAGCCTCTCCGGTCACGAGCGGGGAAATCGTCCTCGACGGCAGAACGATCACAACCGGCAATCCGCGCGCGGCGATCCGCAACGGCTTGGCCTATGTGTCAGGGGATCGGGGGCGAGAAGGCATTATTCAAGGCCGGCCGATTCTCGAGAATCTGATGCCGATCCATTATCTGCGTGATCGTCTGCTGCTTGCGAGCCCCGCCAGCCTGCGCGAAAAAGCCAAGCCGGCCGTGGAGGCGCTGCATACGAAATTCGCCGGCTTCTCGCATCCGATCAATTCGCTCTCGGGCGGCAATCAGCAAAAGATCGTCATCGCGCGTTGGCTGATCGACCGTCCGGATGTGCTGCTGCTCGATGACCCGACGAAGGGCATCGACCTGTCCGCCAAGGCCGATCTTTTCACGCTCATTCGCAAGCTTGCGAAGGAAGGCATGGGCATCGTGCTTTATTCCTCGGAAGACGCCGAACTGCTCAACAATGCCGACCGCATTCTGGTCTTCAACGGAGGCTCCGTCAGCCGCGACCTGACCGGCAGCGAGCGCACGCGCTACAATCTCTACCAAGCAGCTTACGAGGCTGCGTAGTGACAACGGCGGCCACCCAGCAATCGGCCGGCAGCGGCCTAAAGCGTCTTGTCGAGCGCTATCCCTTCTTGCCGGCGCTTGCCATTCTCGTGGTGCTGCTGGCGCTTAACGGTATCTATCAGCCGCGCAGTGTCAGCCTCGTCGGCATAACGGGCCTGGTAAAGACTTACCTGGCGCTGATGCTGCTGGCGGTCGCCCAGACCTATGTCGTCTTTGCCGGTGATATCGACCTGTCCGCCGGTGCCATCGTTTCTCTCGTCAATGTCGTCATCATCGTTCTGATGGAGCAATGGGGCGGCGGTCCATTCATGGTGCTCGCGGCAATGGGTGTCGGCATCCTTGCGGGATTTGCCTGTGGCATCATCAATGGCTTCGTGGTGGCTGGTTTGCGCCTGCAGGCGATCGTTGCAACCTTCGCCACCAGCATCTTCTTCACCGGTCTTGCGCTTTATGTGCTTCCCGTTGCGGGGATGCCCGCGCCGGCTGCATTCTGGCGAACTTACGGCGGACGCTTCTTCGAGGTGCCCTTCGTTTTCTACGCCGTGGCGGTGCTGGCCACTGTTCTTTATCTCCTCGCGTGCACGCGCCTCGTCACGCGTCTGCTGGCTGTGGGGGATGACGCACAGGCGGCTTTCCAGAGCGGTCTACCAGTCACCGCGATCCGTATCCGTGGTTATGTGCTTTGCGGTCTTTTCGCCGCGCTTGCCGCCTTTTGCATCACCGGCGACACAGCGAGCGGTGATCCGCTGGTAGGCGGCAAGATGACGCTCTTCAGCGTCGCGGCTGTGGTGCTTGGCGGGACCGCTCTTTCCGGTGGCTTCGGAACCGTGGTCGGATCGCTCATCGGCGCGCTCATCATCGGCCTTATTAATTCGCTGGTCTATTTCATGGGCGTGCCCTCACAATGGCAGAATCTCGTCCAGGGCGTCGCGATCCTTCTCGCCCTGATGGCCGGCGTGATGATCGGCCGGAGGGCGCGGCGATGACAGGCGGTCCTGCTCTGGCATTCATCAGGCAGCCGCTTGTCGTTGCGCTGGTCCTTATCCTGGCGCTTTTGCTTTTGGGTGAGATCCTGTCCCCCGGCTTCGCCTCGGGAAGGCAGATACTGCGTCTCCTCATCGTCGCCGCCCTGCTCGGCATTGTGGCGGCGGGACAGAACCTCGTCATTCTCGGCGGGCGGGAGGGTATAGATCTTTCGGTCGGCGGGGTCGTTTCGCTTTCCGCGCTCATCGCCGGCAATCTGATGAGTGGTTCCGATGCCGGTATCCCGCTCGCCATTCTGGCCTGCGTGGCGACCGGTGCGCTCTTCGGCATTCTGAATGGACTGGGGATCACGCTACTGCGCATCCCGCCGCTGGTGATGACCCTTGGCATGCTGGGTGTGTTGCAAGGGCTTCTGGTGGTCGTACGGCAGGGCATCCCCTCCGGCCGCGCGGCGCCCAGCCTGTCGCAATTCGTGACCCAACCCTTCCTTTTCGGCCTGCCGGGCATCATCTGGCTCTGGATCGCCGTTGGACTGCTGATGGCGTTCCTGCTGCAGCGCACCGTTTTCGGCCACCGCATCTATGCGATCGGCTCCAATGAACGTGCTGCCTTCATGGCGGGAGTCCCGATCAGGACAGTGAGGGTGTCGCTCTTCGCGCTCTCGGGCGTGTTCGCCGCGATCGCCGGCATCTGCCTATTGGGCTATTCGGGGTCTTCCTTCGCCAATGTCGGCGAGCAATATATGCTGCCATCGATCATTGCGGTCGTATTCGGCGGCACGCCACTGGCCGGCGGCAAGGGTGGCTATACCGGGACCATGGCCGGCGCGGTGCTGCTCGTCGTGCTGCAAAGCATTCTCACCACGATCAATATCGACGAATCCGGCCGTCAAATGGTGTTCGGTGCAACGCTCCTTGTCCTGATGCTTTTCTACGGCCGAGGCCGGGCGATGCGGGCATGAGCGGCCGGCCGAGAATCAAGGATATCGCGGAAAGCCTGGGCGTTTCCCCGGCGACCGTTTCACGCGCTCTCTCCGATTCCGGTCTCGTGGCTGAGCCGACCCTCTCGCGCGTCCGTGAGGCGGCGCGTGCGATGAATTATCGGCCGAATGTCAGCGCCCGCAATTTGCGCACCCGAAAGGCGATGGCCGTGCTGATGGTCGTGCGGGATATCGGCAACCCATTCTATCTCGACGTGATGAAGGGTGTCGAAGCAGCCGCGCGCGCAGCCGGTTACGCTGTGCTCATGGGCAATACGGAAAACGACCCGGGCCGCGAAACGGAATATTTCGACATGCTGCGGGACGGCCATGCCGACGGGATGATTCTGATCACCGGCAAGCTGCCTTCCAGAGAGGACGATCTGTATGAATTGCCTGAGAACCTGCCGGTGGTAGTCGCATTGGAAACCATTCCGGGCTCCCACTTTCCGCATGTGCAGATCGACAATGAGGCAGCCGCAAGGGAAGCAGTCCAGCATCTGATTGCGCTCGGACACCGCCGCATTGCGCATGTAGCAGGGCCTCTGCCGGAGGTGATGGCGACGCATCGGCTCAACGGCTACCGGAATGCCATGGGAGCGGCCGGTTTGCCGATTCCTGAAGGCTACGAGCAGCGGGGCGACTATCTGCTTCATACGGGCCAGAAACTTTGCCGTGCCCTGTTCGAATTGCCTGTGCCGCCAACGGCCATCTTTGTTGCCAATGACGAAATGGCTTTCGGTGCGATCCATGAGCTGCGTCGTATGGGCCATTCGGTGCCGGAAGAGATTTCCGTCATCGGCTTCGACGATCTCTATCTGAGCGAAGCCTTCTTTCCTCCGCTCACCACGGTGAGCCAGCCGCGCGCCGAAATCGGGCGGCAGGCCATGATGATCCTCTTGTCCATGATTTCCGGCAAGGACGGACCAAGCGGGCCGCTGGTCATGCCGACCACACTCAAGATCCGCGGCACGACGGCACCACCGCCGGTCTGATGATCCTAGCATGACAAGGAGTTGCTGGAATGACGGATTTTCCGAAGGAGAAGCTGCGTGTCGGTTTCGTGGGAAGCGGGTTCATCGCGCATTTCCACCTGAAATCCATGATAGGTGTGCGCAATGTCGAGGTGGCCGGGGTCTACAGCCGCAAGCCCAGGAACCGTAGCCACTTTGCCGATGAAGTCGCCGCACTTGGTCTCGGACAATGCCGTAGCCACGAGACTCTGGAATCGCTCTTGCAGGCCGATGATATAGATGCGATCTGGATTCTGTCGCCCAACCACACGCGGCTTGACGTGATGCGGGCGCTCCATGCCGAGGTTAAGGCCGGGCGTTCCAAAGTGTTCGCCGTGGCTTGCGAGAAGCCGTTGGCGCGAACGATCGCCGAAGCGCGCGAGATGCTGGAGCTGGCGGAGGATGCCAGCCTCAACCATGGTTATCTCGAGAACCAGATCTTTTCGACTCCGGTATTGCGCGGCAAGGAAATCATTTGGCGCCGGGCCGCCTCGACCACCGGCAGACCGTATCTCGCGCGAGCCGCGGAAGAGCATTCCGGCCCGCATGAGCCCTGGTTTTGGCAAGGCGACAAGCAGGGAGGCGGCGTCCTTTCCGACATGATGTGCCATAGCGTAGAGGTGGCGCGTCACCTACTGACCAGGCCGGGCGCGCCGCGCAATTCCCTGACGGTGAAATCCGTCAACGGCACGGTAGCGAACCTCAAATGGATCCGGCCTGTCTATGTTGATCAATTGAAGGCACGTTTCGGGGCCGAGGTCGACTACCGTAAGCGGCCGTCCGAGGACTTCGCACGCGCCACCGTCACGCTGGCTGATGAGGAAGGCAATGAGGTGATGATCGAGGCGACGACCTCATGGGCCTATGTCGGCGCCGGCCTGCGCATCCAGCTCGAATTGCTCGGGCCGGAATATGCCATGGAGTTCAATTCGCTCGGCACCGGACTCAAGATATTCATGTCGCGTGCGGTCACCGGCGCCGAAGGCGAGGATCTCGTCGAAAAGCAAAATGCCGAACAGGGATTGATGCCCGTGCTGGAGGACGAAGCGGGGATCTATGGCTATACGGATGAGAACCGCCACATGGTGGAATGCTTCCGCAAGGGTGAAACGCCGCTGGAGACGTTCCATGACGGCCTGGCGGTGGTGGAAATACTAATGGGCCTTTATCGTTCGGCTGAAATCGGCCAGACGATCAAGTTCCCGGCGCCCGAATTGGAGACATATGTTCCGCCCGTGGCCCGGCGCGCGGCCGGATAAACCGTAAAGTCAATCCGCCCCACCCATGGTGCATGCGACATGTCATTAGGCATGCCGCATGCGTTCAGTGTCCTATTGCACCAAAGAGCAGCCGCCCTCTTCCAGCGGCCGGAATCCTTCTTCCGCGGGAATGGTCGCAACTGTCTCATAATAGTCCCACGGCCCCTCCGACTGATCCGGCGACTTCACCCGGAAGAGGTATGAATCGTGGATTTTGCGGCCGTCGACGCGAATCTGGCCCTTGCCGAAAAGCGGATCGTCGGTGGGCATTTCCTTCATCTTCGCCATTACCGCTTCGGTCTCCTTGCCGCCGACTGCTTCCACGGCCTTCAGGTAATGGAGCACGCTGGCATACACGCCGGCCTGCACCATGTTTGGCTTCTTTCCAGCCTCCTCCTCGAAGCGGGCGGACCACTCGCGGGTCTGGTCGTTGAGATCCCAATAAAAGCTTTCGGTGAGCATCAGGCCTTGGGCCGCCTGAAGACCAAGCGCATGTATGTCATTGATGAAGACAAGCAGGCCAGCCAGGCTTTGCCCGCCCTGCACGATGCCGAACTCGGCCGCCTGCTTGATGGAATTGATTGTATCACCGCCTGCATTGGCAAATGCGATGACCTGCGCGCCGGAAGATTGCGCCTGCAGCAGGAACGAGGAGAAGTCAGTATTCGGGAAAGGATGACGGACCGTGCCAACGACTTCACCACCAGCGGCCTCGACTACGGCGGTTGTGTCGCGTTCCAATGCGTGACCAAATGCATAGTCAGCCGTGACGAAGAACCATGTCTTGCCACCGTTCTGCACGACCGCCGTGCCCGTACCGTGTGCAAGCTGCCAGGTATCGTAGGTCCAGTGAATGGTGTTTGGTGAGCAGGCCTTGCCGGTAAGGTCTGACGTACCGCCGCCGGAATTGATGAAGATCTTGTTCTTCTCGCGCGTGATATCGCTTACCGCCAATGCCACTGACGAGGTCGGCACATCTAGAATGACGTCAACGCCATCCTGATCATACCACTGGCGCGCTATGTTCGAACCGACATCGGGTTTGTTCTGATGATCGGCCGACACGATTTCGACCGTGATGCCCTTTTCCGCCGCACCGAAGTCCTCGACCGCCATTCGGGCCGCAATTGCTGAACCTTCGCCGGTGACATCGGAATAGATGCCTGAGCGATCGTTGAGCACGCCAAGCTTGACGGCCGTATCGGCCAGTGCTGTCGTGGTGAAAAATATACCGGCAAGGGATGCCAGCAGAAAACCGGTTTTCTTCATTCAATTCTCCTCCTTGGCTTCAACATAGATCCAGGCTGCGCGGCAGCGGCGGAAAGTCTCGATCCGGGTATGAGATCGACTTCGGGGGGAATTAAGAAGGCTCCCCGTTTCAAAAGGATGGCAAAGAACGGGCCGACAAATCCTGCCAGGAAATTCCTCGGATTTCCTGCCGTGATATGTGTCGGACTGAATGGCGTTTCGAGCCATTTTCCTCCCGTTCCCCTTGTCTTGCCCAGATCTCCGCCCGGCTCTGGATCGAACGCTATCGGGCGTCTTCAAGCAAGTCAAATGATCTTCCGGTGCAACGGGATGTCTTGCGCCTATTGCTGTCGTAGCGGGTCCGAAAGACATCGCGGGCTTCCACTTTACCGGGACCTGTCGTATGCCGATACGGTCATCGATCTTACCTGGAACTGCATGGAAGCCTCGCGGTCCCGTACGGCAGGTTGAAGGATAGGTAACTTGCTTGCGATCGCCGCCATAACGGCCCCCATCTTCCTAATCGTAGCCGTCGGCTACCTGACAATCCGCACCGGAATCATAGACAAGGCCACCAATCGCGCACTGGGGGCTTTTGCGCTCTACGTCGCCTTGCCGGCCCTGATCTTCAAGGCGTTATCCCAACGTTCCATAGGCGAAATTGTAAGGGCTGACTATCTGGTCGCCTATGCCGCAGCCTCGCTGGTCGTGTTCGCACTGGTGTTCGCAACGGCGCGTTTTCTGCGCGGTGAAACCATGGCGGGCAGTGCAATGCGTGCTCTCGGCGGGTCTGTTTCCAATAGCGGGTTTATAGGTTATCCGGTGGCCGCCATGGTGCTCGGTGAGATCGCCGGGGTCGCCCTGGCGTTGAACATGGTTGTCGAGAACATCATTATGATCCCGCTGGCCTTGACGCTTGCCGAAGCTGGCGAGGGCAAGGGAGGAATGTGGGCAGCAATCCTGCAATCGCTCAGGCGACTGCTGCGCAACCCGTTTATGATCTCGATCTTTGTTGGGCTCGTGTTCGCCCTTTCCGGTCTGACGCTGCCTGAGCCGGTTTTCCGGGCCATTGACATGGTCGCGACCGCGGCCGGGCCGGTGGCCCTTTTCGTGATCGGTGGGACGCTTGTGGGCATTCGGGTGAAAAGCCTGGTTTTTGATCTGATTTCGGTTTCCTTCGCCAAGCTCCTGCTGCACCCGCTGGCGGTTTTCGTCGCTTTCATGTTGGTCGGCGCTTCAGATAGAGACCTTCTTACCGCCGCCGTTCTCTTCGCATCGGTTCCCGTCATCACCGTCTACGCGGTGCTTGGCGAACGCTACGGGGAGGGCGAAATCTGCGCCGCCATCCTGCTTGCAGGAACGACTGCTTCATTCTTTACCATCACCAGCCTTATCTGGGTCCTGCATTACCTCGATCGTCTGCCCAGCCTGCCGTAACGGCTGGTTTGCCCTTGGGCAGAGCGCGCTCCTCAGATGATCTGAGCTGTGGCGAGGTCGCGCATGAGGTGGCTGGCACCGTAGGTCCAGGGTGCGCATTCGGTTGCAGGCAGCACGCGGTTGACCAGTGCCCCAAGGCTGTCCGTCTGGATGGTGACCATGTCCCCCTTCTTGTGGGTGAAGCCCTTGCCGGCCTCGCCGCGATCCTTCGAAGGCACGAACATGGTGCCGAGATAGAGCACCATGCCGTCCGGATATTGATGATGCGGCCCCATGGCGGCAGCCACGAGCTCTTCCGGCGAACGGCTGATCTCGGCCATCGAGCTTGCCCCTTCGAGCGAGAACCCGTCCTCGCCTTCGACGCGCAGGCGAACCTCGGCCCGCTTCACGTCCGAAAGAGAGAAGCTTTCGTCAAACAGGCGGATGAAGGGGCCGAGCGCGGCGGACGCATTGTTGTCCTTGGCCTTGCCCAGAAGCAGCGCGGAACGCCCCTCGACGTCGCGCAGGTTGACGTCATTGCCAAGCGTGGCGCCGACAATCCGGCCGCGGCTCGAAGCCACCACCGCGACTTCCGGCTCCGGATTGTTCCAGTTGGAGACCGGATGCACACCGACATCGGCGCCAAAGCCGACCGAGGCCATCGGCTGGCATTTGCTGAAGATTTCCGCATCCGGGCCAATGCCGACTTCCAGATATTGCGACCAGAYCCCACGCGCCATCAGCTTTTCCTTGCAGACAGCCGCTTCCGCCGAGCCGGGCTTCAGCTGCGAAAGATCGTCCCCTATCAGGGAAGCGATGTCCGCCCGGATGGCGTCGGCCTTTTCCGGCGCGCCCC
>NZ_VLJP01000039.1:6067-29019 GCF_007829525.1 Mesorhizobium sp. J18 | reverse complement strand
GGGGCTGGGCTCGGTCCTGCGGGACATGATGGCCACCCGCCAGACGGAGGCCCACGCATGACCGACTCGACGAACACTATCCGCGTCGTCATCCCCCTGACGATCCGCAAACGCAATGGGCGGCCGAAGATCCTCCCGCCCGACGAGGTGACAGTCCGGGACGGCCGGTCGCAAGACCCTCATGTGCTGCGCGCYATCGCCCGCGCTTGGAACTGGCGGCGGCAGCTGGAATCCGGTGCCGCTTCCACCATTCAGGATATCGCTGCGGCCGAGAAGGTCTCCGACCGGTTCGTAAGTCGAATGATGCGGCTCGCCTATCTGTCGCCGGAGGTGCTCGAACACCTCGTCATCAGGCGCGTGCCACCGGCGCTTTCGCTGAACGACCTCGTTGCGGTCGCCGACCGGCCGTGGGCGGAGCAGATGGGAATGGTTTTTGATGGACGATTGGCTTCTCCCGAGAGCCAAAACAGATGCTCCCTCAGGCCCTGACTTTCTCGCCTTGTCGAAGGATGTATTCCGCTCCCTTTAGGCCAAGTTTATTCGGTCCAGCCCAGAGCAGATAATAGAGTGGCGCCTTCCGCGTGTTGCGAATAAGGCGGGGTGTTGCTACGTGAGCAAACAACTCTTTCAAGCGCCGCACATAAAGGTCGAGCAGGCGCTCAGCCACGCCTCCGTTTTTTGTCGTCACTTCATTCCCGAACAGATCGGTTTCGCGGCTATATGCGACCTTGCGCCATTCGTCTGTCCCGAAGCATGCTGTCAACTGATCGCTCCACTTTTCGGGCACGTCGCCAGATCGAGTAATCAGCCGGTTGATCGCCATTGCGACCGGAAAGTTGATCACGACTTCCATGGTGCCTGTATCGGCCAACGCCTCGAGCGTCGTCCATTCGAGATGCGCGCCGTACGGATCGAGGAAGGCAATCCCGCGCAGGTTCCGCTTTTTAAGGGACGGTGCGAGCTGACGAATGAGTGGGTTACAATCGCCCACCTGCACTTTCACGCCATCTTTACCTTTCACAAGGTCGCGCAGGGTCTCCGCACGAGTCTCATCAAGATCGAAAAAGTAGTGCTGATGGAACCCGTTCGGCACACTCAACGCTCTAACAGGTGACCCCAAGATAAATTCGGCTTGGGCCGTTGTATCGTCCAAATCGTCGAAAAATGGGCTCGGTTCGCTTGCAGCGTCATTGACGCGTACCTTTGTGACGCAGGCCCCCGCAAAGGCATCTATGTAAACACGGGTGAATGGTTGCTTGCTGAGCGCCGTGCCGTAGAACTTGAGATAAGCCTCCAACGCGTCCAGCTTAGCCGCCGCCCAAGGTCCAACGGTATTTTCCCGGTGGCCCTTCTTCATGCCAGCTCGGCCAGGATTGATTTTGGAACGATCTTCCAAGGAAACCCGTTCCACTCTTCACCATCAAGCAATCTGCCACCTGATTTCGGCCGGGCTCCGCCCCACTGCTTAAAAAAGAAGGCTACTCCGTCGCGATCGCAAATTTCGCGAAGCCGGCGTGCCCAATCAGCTTGCATTGGTCGGGCACCAGGGCCGCTCTCGCCGCCAATGATAGCCCAAGCGATGCCCCGCAGGTCCACTTCTTCGATCCGCCCCAAGAGAGGCTCGAACGAAATAAAGCGCGCCTCCGAGTTGATCTGCTTCAAGTGGTTGATCCGGCTGGTGTGCGCTGCATCCTCAACTGAGACACCAAGCCAGATGTGGGTCGGAACTCGTCCCCCATCGTACCGCTTGCGAAGATAATCGCGCATGAGCGAACTGCGCTTGGTGAGCACCTGATAGACGTGCCAGTCTGCGTGCTCCATGGCATCGAACACACGGTCGATGAATGTCCGATCGATGTCTTTATGGAAGAGATCACTCATCGAGTTGACAAAGATCATCCGAGGCTTCTTCCACAGTGAAGGCTGCTTGAGACGTGATGGCCAAAGCGTCAGGTCAAAGCCCTGTTCGTAAGGGTGGCCTGGAACACCGCGCCAGCGTTCCGCGAAGCGCTCAGCATAGCAGTTGTCGCAACCTGGGCCGACCTTGCTGCAGCCGGTCACCGGGTTCCATGTCGCGTCCGTCCACTCGATTTCAGATTTCTGCGCCATGCCTATTGCCCTTTGACGTTTACCCTAACCGATTGTGGCCAGTGATGGAATCCTGTCTTCATAGCTTCTGAGCATTCGGACGCGCACACTGCGCTTTACTGCGCGCCCGAACGCCCACCTTGCGTTCTCTCGTTCGCGAAGCCAACCGGAAGAAAGCCCGCTGAATACATTGTTGAGCGACCTGCGAGACCCCTTGGAAACGCTGCCCTTCGCGAAACCGAACCGGACCGGACAAGGTTCGCTCGGTTAGAGACGGAGGGCCGTTCAGAGACGGAAATTGGACCCGGCGCCAGTCTCCGAGGTTCGGGCGTCTCGGCTAAACGCCTTTGAGACAAAAAGAAAAAGGCCCCCAACGGGAGCCTCATCTTTGGTTCGCTACAAGATAATGGCGGAGGGGATGGGTCTGATATCCAACCTTCTCTGCTTCTTTGCCATCGCTGGCCGTCACAGGGAAAGACGGACCGCTGCCGTCTCCTACCAGTAGAGGCCGAAGCTTCGGAAGCGGGGCGCCGTCTTCGGCGCACGAAACCTGTCGCTCGGAAAGTCTGCGAGGGGCGGGATCGGGGCCGTCCTGCGCGCGGCCAGTTCGCGGAGCCTGCGGATCCGGCTGTCGGTCGGCGGATGCGTCCGAAGCAGCGATGGATCGGGCATCCGCCTCCCGGGAAGCAGGATCTCTTCCCAGAAGCGGCCGAGCTGACGGTCGAGCTTGCGCAACGCGCGAACGAGGCCTTCCGGGTCGCCGGTCAGCTCGGCCGCGGCCCGGTCGGCATCATATTCGCGGGTCCGAGACAGGCCAAGCTGGACAAGCGTCATCAGGGTGGGGGCAAGGATGAGCAGCAGCACGATGTGCCAGGGCACATGGACGGCGCCGACAAGGACAAGGGGCAGGTTGAGGATCAGCAGGAACTGTCCGATCCAGCTTGCCAGAGACACGAGCCTCGACATTACATCCGCCAGCCCCATGAGCCAGAGATCGCGATTGGCGACATGGCCGACCTCGTGGGCCAGCACACCGGCCAGTTCGCGCCCGTCAAGTAGCCCGAGCAGCCCGTCGGTGACGCAGATCGCGCTGTCCTCGGGGCTGCCCATGGCGAAGGCGTTGGGCAGGGAGCTCGGCACGCGATAGAGCGCGGGGATGCGCGGCAGGCCGGCGCGGCGCGCCAGTTCGGCGAGGGTGGCGACGAGGCCCGGCGCCTCACGTGCGGTCAGGCGCTGCGCCCGGTAGGCCGACATCAGCATCCGCCGCGAGAGGTCGGGCGCGAACGCGAGGCCCAGGAGCATGCCGAGCGCCGCGAGGAGACCGGCCTGCGCACCGAGGACCGCAGTCACCGATACCCAGGCGATGGCCGCCATGAGGGTCAGCAGAAGCGCAGACTGGACAAGGTTCAACAGCCGGTGCCGGATCAGCATGGTCGTCATGTCGCCCGTCCTACATCGGCTGGCGAAGCGTGATCTCGAGACGCAGGAGCTGTGCGCCGCGCTGGATGTGCAACTCGACCCTGTCACCCGGCCGATACTCTTCGAGAGCAGCGAATAAATCCCGCGAATCACCTATCCTCGAGGCGCCGAGACCGACGATACGGTCACCTACGACGATCAGTCCGTCCTGGGACACCCGCGCCGGGATCAGCCCGGTACTGGCTGCGGGGCTATCCGGTTCCACACCAAGGACCAGAGCACCAGACCCGCCCTCGCGCGCGATCATAGCATCGATGCGGGGATCGGTCAGGATGCCCAGCCGCGGCGGGTCATAGCGGCCGCGCGCGATCAGCTGCGGCACCACCCGGTTGACGGTATCGACCGGCACCGCGAAGCCGATCCCGGCGCTGCCGCCCGAGGGGCTGAAGATGGCGGTGTTGACGCCGATGAGCCGCCCGGCGCTGTCGATCAGCGGTCCGCCCGAATTGCCGGGGTTGATCGCCGCGTCGGTCTGGATCAGGCCCCGGATCGGCGGTCCGCCCTCGCCCGGAAGCTCGCGACCGAGGGCAGAGACGATGCCTGTCGTCATCGTCCAGTCGAGCCCGAAGGGATTTCCGATGGCAAGGACGCTCTGGCCCACGCGCAGATCGCCGCTGGTGCCAATGGGGATCGGCGGCGGCCGGTCCGCGCCCACCCCGATGTGCAGGACGGCAAGGTCGTGCTCGGGGGCGCGGCCGACCAGTCGCGCGGGATAGGCGCGGCCGTCGGCCAGGCGCACGGTCGCGCCGCTCGCCCCGGCGATGACATGGTTGTTCGTCACCACGTGGCCGAGCTCGTCCCAGACGAAGCCCGAGCCGTTGCCGCGCGGGATGTCATAGGCGTTGCGGGTCCAGGGGTCGATCACCCGTTCGGCCGTGGTGATGAAGACGACGCTGTCGCGGGCGGCTTCGAAAATCGCGATGGTGCTCTGTTCGGAGGCGGCCAGATCGCCCCGCGGCGCTACGGTGCGCGGTTCGGCGAAGCGGCCGAGGATGGCGGACTGGAGGATCGGCAGGCTCTGCCAGGCCACCATCAGGACGAGCGCGGCCGCGGTCGCCGCAACGAGCCGCGCATGGAAGCCCCCGCTCATCGCCCGCCTGCCGCCGTTCCGGCATGGTGCTGCTCGCGCCGGTCCTGATCGCGCACCAGCCAGTGGACAGCGCCCAGTGCAAGCGCTGCGGCGGCGAGTGCGGCAATCTTTGCCGGCTCCGTCTCGCCGAGGTCCAGGATGATGAATTTGCGCGCGACGGCGAGGAGCGCGATCAGCACGATCGTGCGGACTTGGAGGATCCCGAAGCTGCGTTCGGTCGCAACAAGAAGGGAGCGCTTGAACTCGAGCGCGATCACCACGGTGAAGATCATGCCGAACACCACCTGGAAGGTGGCGTAATCGAGAGTGTCGAATGCCCCCAGAACCAGGCGGTTCACGACTTCGCGCATCAGCGCCCAGACCGACGCCACGACGATCGCCGCAATGATGACGCTGAGGACGAAGATGACAACTTGCTCGAACTTCTCGTAGAGCGTCATCGCCGACCATTGTTCACGGGTCAGCCCGGATCGTTGCAAGTCTTTCATGATTGCCTCTCGAAGGCCGCCCCGGAGAGACAAGCTCCCCGGGGCTTCTCCAGACGGTGCGATATCGCAAGGAGCGGAGGGGACGCCGCAAACCTGCGACACCCAATGTGGCAAATCAGCCGTTCTTGACCTCAATGCGCTTGACCTTCGCCTGCGCCTCGGGAGTCTGGGGCAGCTTGATCGTCAGAACCCCGTTCTTGAAGGATGCCTGCGCCTTTTCGCCATCCACACCGGGAGGGAGCGGAATTGTCCGGTAGATCGCGCCGTAGCTGCGCTCGGAGAGATAGTATCCCTTCTTCTCCTCTTTGCGCTCGATCTTTTTCTCCCCCTTCACAGTCAACATGTCATCGTTAACTGTCACCTCGATGTCCTTCATCTCCATGCCCGGCAGCTCGATCGACACTTCGATCGCGTTGTCGGTCTCGACCATGTCGGATTTGGCTTCGCCGCTGCCCCAGGGCCATTCGAAATGACCGACCTTGTTCCAGAAGTTCTCGAACACATGGTTCATTTCGCGCTGGAGTGTCGCGATCGGGTTGTCTTCGCCGCTCTTGGCATCTGGCGCGCCGTCCTTGCGCGCCCAGGGAATGAAGTCTTTGATCTGCATGATATGGTCTCCTTCGGTTTTCAGGCGCCCTTGACGACGATCCTTTTCGGCTGCGCTTCAGGGGCTCGGGGGAGCGTCAGGGTGAGGACGCCGCCACGCATCTCGGCTTCGATCCTGTCGGGGTCGAAGTCCTCGGAAAGCGTGAAGGCACGCTCGAAATCGCCCTCGCCATATTCGGCATGGGCAAGTTCGAGGTTTTCCGGCCGCACCGGGTCAACCTTGCCGCGGATCGTCAACACGCGATTTTCGAGCGTGATTTCGACCGCATCGGGAGCGACCCCAGGCATTTCAAGCATCATGGAGACGCCCTGATCGGTCTCGACGATATCGGTCAACGGGCGGTAGATGCGTCCGTCGCCGGTGGTTTCGGGCGAGTCGGTCGGCGTCTTTTCGGCGGCTTGCGTGATGTCGGTGCTCATCGTGCCAGCTCTTCTCAGGCTGCCTTGATCTCGATTTTCTTCGGCTTTTCTTCCTCGGGCCGGGAGATGACGATCCGCAATACGCCGTTCGTCATCCTCGCCTCGACCTTGTCATCCGAGGTCGCGAACGGCAGGCGGATAGCGCGGGAAAACCTGCCGTAACCGCGTTCGTTGCGGTGCCAGCGCGCACCGTCGGGAACCTCGGGCGCCTTGCGTTCGCCCGAAAGGGTCAGGACGCTGTCCTTGACCGAAATCTCAATGTCGCCCGGTTCGATGCCGGGAAGTTCAGCGGTGACTCCAACGGCCTCAGGGCCTTGCCAGACATTCACCGCCGGGAACGCCGCGCGGGACGGCGGCCAGAAACCACGGTCGAGATCGCGCATCATGGAGCGCATCAGCGCGAAGGGATCGCTGCGGCGCAGATATGTCGGGTAGAGCATTGCTGGCCTCCTGTTGCTGATCGATGCCCCCGAACCGTCGGCATGGACGGACCGGGCAACGGTGCCGGCCGGATGTGGGTTCGGAGACCGCCTATCAAGATAGGCGGTCCCATTTATTATGCAAGCATATATGGTGCATGCATTGCGCCTTGGATGGAGAGCAGTCTATCCTGTTTCTCATGCAGTGGAGGAAGGATACCCATGATCTCTTCTGATCTTGCCCTGATCGGGACGACGATCCACCGGGTCGCGCAGCTCATCCAGCAGCGGATCGACAACGAGATCGGCGACAGCGGCCTGACCCGCCTGTCCTGGATGGCGGCGACACATGTCGAGGATTCGCCCGGGCTGACCATCGGCGATCTGGCCGGGCGGCTGGAGGTAGGCCGGGCCACTGCGGGCCAGCTCGTCGATCGCATGGTACAGGGCGGTTGGGTCGAGCGGTGGCCCTCGCCCGACGACCGGCGGTCGCAGATCGTCACGGCAACACCTAAGGCCAGGGCGATGCTGGAGGAACTCGCGCCGCGGCAGTCGGCGCTCGAAGATGAAATCCTGCAGGATCTGTCGGCGGACGAAAGGCGCATTCTGCTGGCGCTGCTCGAGCGGATCAAGTCGCGGCTTTTACGCTAGAGGGGGGCGAATAGGTATGGAAAGGAAGACCGAATACAACATCTGGTACTGGGTGGTGGCTTTCATAGCCGTGCTTTTCATCCAGAACCTGATCGCCGGCTGGCAATCCGTCGCGCCGATCAGCTACAGCCAGTTCGAGAAGTATCTCGCTGACGGGAAAATTTCCTCTGTCGCGGTCGGGGCAGACACTATCACAGGCACCTTCGCCGAACCGGTCGACGGCAAGAAGCAGTTTGTGACGACCGTAGTGAATCCCGCAATCCTGGAGCGGATAGACCGGTCAGGTATCGAGATCACTGGCGTTCCGCAAAACACTTTTCTCGGCACGCTGATTTCCTGGGTAGCGCCAGCGCTTGTCTTCTTCGGAATCTGGATGCTGCTGTTCCGCAAGTTCGCCGACAAGCAGGGCTTCGGCGGGTTCATGCAGGTCGGCCGCAGCAAGGCCAAAGTTTACATGGAAAAAGAAACCGGCGTCAGCTTCGCCGACGTGGCCGGCGTGGACGAGGCCAAGGCCGAGCTCGAGGAGGTCGTGGAGTTCCTCAGGAACCCCGCCGAATACGGAAAGCTGGGCGCACATATCCCCAAAGGCATATTGCTCGTTGGGCCGCCGGGCACCGGCAAGACGCTGCTGGCCCGCGCGGTGGCGGGTGAGGCGGGCGTGATTTTCTTTTCGATCTCGGGATCGGAGTTCGTCGAGATGTTCGTGGGCGTCGGTGCCGCACGGGTGCGCGACCTGTTCGAGCAGGCCCGGAAATCCGCGCCGGCGATCATCTTCATCGACGAACTCGACGCTCTCGGGCGGGCGCGCTCCTCCGGCCAGATCGCTGGCGGCCACGATGAGCGTGAGCAGACGCTGAACCAGCTTCTGACCGAGCTCGACGGCTTCGACCCTTCGGTGGGCATCGTGCTCCTGGCCGCCACCAACCGACCAGAGATCCTCGACCCCGCGCTGCTGCGTGCGGGACGCTTCGACCGGCAGGTGCTGGTGGATCGGCCGGATAAGAAGGGACGTGTGCAGATTCTCGGCGTTCACATGAAAAAGGTGAAGCTCGCCCCGGACGTCGATGCCGAGAAGGTCGCAGCGCTTACACCCGGCTTTTCCGGGGCGGACCTCGCCAATCTCGTCAACGAGGCAGCATTGCTCGCCACGCGCCGCAAGGCGGATGCGGTGACGATGGACGACTTCAACAATGCCGTCGAGCGCATCATCGCAGGGTTGGAAAAGAAGAACCGCGTGCTCAATCCGCGCGAACGCGAGATCGTGGCGCATCACGAGATGGGGCACGCGCTGGTGGCGATGGCTCTGCCCGGCACGGATCCGGTGCACAAGGTCTCGATCATCCCGCGCGGCATCGGCGCGCTCGGCTACACCATCCAGCGCCCGACCGAGGACCGCTTCCTGATGACGCGCGAGGAGCTGGAGAACAAGATCGCCGTCCTCCTCGGCGGGCGCGCGGCCGAGAAGATCGTCTACGACCACCTCTCGACCGGGGCGGCCGACGATCTGGTCAAGGCTACCGATATCGCCCGCGCCATGGTCGCGCGGTACGGGATGGACGAAGACCTCGGGCATGTCAGCTACGACACCGATCGGCCCGGCTTTCTCGGCACCGGCGACCAGTCGTCGTGGCTGAACCGCCGCTACAGCGACGCCACTGCCGAGCGGATGGACGCGAAGGTGCGCGACATCGTGGATGGCGTGTTCAAGCGCACCCTCTCGCTTCTCGAAGCCAACCGGGCGCTGCTCGAGCAATCGGCGCAGGATCTCCTGCAACGCGAGACACTGGACGAGCCCGATCTGGTGGCAATTGGGTCCCAGGTGAAAAGAACGGAAGCGGTCGCTGCGTGACGCCGTAACTGACGCAGATGATCGGCGGACAACCCTGACTGGATAAAGAAACGGAGAGCAAAAATGGCAAATGGAACTTGCGATATTTGCGGTCGCCCGGCGACGGCGCGCGTGCGCGCTTCGGTGAACGGCAGAGTTCAGAACATGGAGCTGTGCGATCAGCACTACCGTGAAATGGTGCGCCGGTCGGGCCGCAGCGCATCGCCGCTGGAGTCCCTGTTCGGGCGGCATTCCCTTTTCGACGAATTCTTCGGCGATAGCGGTTTCGGCAGCCTTCTCGGCGACAGCCCGCTGCGGGGCGGCACGCTCGGCTCCATGGGTGACGGCGATGACGATGTCGTCGACGCCACTTTCGGTGAGGGTGCCCCGCGGCGTGGATCGCGGCGCGGCGGTGGACGCACCATCGCTGACCGGCTGAGCGAACAGGGCAACAAGCTGTTGCAGGATGCCGCACAGAAGGCCGGAGAGTTCGGGCGCAGCGAGGTCGATACCGAACATTTGCTTTTGGCATTGACCTCGTCCGACGTCGTCAAGACGATCCTGGAACAGTTCAAGGTCGATGTGGACGATCTGCGGCGCCAGATCGAGAAGGAAGCGAAGCGTGGAGAGGCCAAGACGGAGGGCGAAATCGGCGTCAGTCCTCGCCTGAAGGACGCGCTGAACCGGGCCTTCATCGCCTCGAACGAACTCGGCCATTCCTATGTCGGCCCCGAGCATCTGCTGATCGGCCTCGCCGAGGAGGGCGAGGGCCTGGCCGCGTCTATCCTGCGCAAGTACGGCCTCACGCCGCAGGCGCTTCGCCAGCAGGTGACCAAGGTCGTGGGCAAGGGAGCCGAGGAAGGCCGCGTGGAGGCGCCTTCCAGCACGCCCGATCTGGACCAGTTCAGCCGTGACCTGACGAAGCTCGCCCGCGAGGGCAAGCTCGATCCCGTCATCGGCCGCGCCCGTGAGATCGAGACGACGATCGAAGTGCTGGCCCGCCGGAAAAAGAACAACCCGGTGCTGATCGGCGAGCCTGGCGTGGGCAAGACCGCCATCGTCGAGGGACTTGCACAACGGATCGTCGCAGGGGAAGTGCCAGAGGCGCTGCGCGACAAGCGGCTGGTCGAACTCAACATCAACTCGATGGTGGCCGGGTCGAAGTATCGGGGCGAGTTCGAGGAGCGGGTGCAGAAGATCCTCAAGGAGATCACCGAGGAGAAGGACAGTCTGATCCTGTTCATCGACGAGATCCATACCATCGTCGGCGCCGGTCAGGGCGGTGGCGAAGGCGGTCTAGACATCGCCAACACCTTCAAGCCGGCGCTGGCGCGGGGCGAGCTGAACCTGATCGGCGCGACAACGCTCAACGAGTACCAGAAATACATCGAGAAGGACGCAGCACTCGAACGTCGCTTCCAGCCGGTCTATGTCGAGGAGCCTACGGTGGCTCAGGTCATCATGATCCTGCGCGGTCTGCGCGACACGCTGGAGGCGCACCACAAGGTGACGATCACCGACGAGGCCATCGTCGCGGCGGCCGAGCTTTCGGACCGCTACATCACTGGCCGTTTCATGCCTGACAAGGCGATCGACCTGATCGATCAGGCCGCCGCACGTGTGAAGATCAGCGCCACAGCGCGCCCCGTGGACGTCCAGGAGCTGGAGGCCGAGGTCGCGCAGATCAAGCGCGAGCAGGACTATGCCGCAGCCCGCAAGCAATTCGACCGGGCAGCGGAATTGAAGAAGGAACTCGAACAGAAGCAGAAGGAACTGGACGAGCTTCTGGAGATTTGGAAGCGCGACCAGGCCTCCGCCACCGCCGAGGTGCGCGCCGATCATGTCGCGCAGATCGTCTCGAAGATCACCGGCGTTCCGGTCACTGAGCTGACCACCGAGGAGAAAGACAAGCTCCTCAAGCTCGAGGAGAAGCTGCACGAGCGCGTCATCGGCCAAGAAGAGGCCATCCGCGCCGTGGCGGATGCGGTGCGCCTGGCGCGCGCAGGACTGCGCGAGGGACGCGGCCCGACCGCGACATTCCTCTTCCTCGGGCCGACCGGGGTTGGCAAGACGGAACTGGCCAAGACGCTCGCCGAAGTAATCTTTGGCGATCAGGACGCAATCATCCGCATCGACATGTCCGAGTACGGCGAGCGCCACTCGGTCGCCCGGCTGGTGGGCGCGCCTCCCGGCTACGTCGGATACGACGAAGGCGGGCAACTGACCGAGAAGGTGCGCCGTCGGCCCTACTCGGTCGTGCTGCTCGACGAGATCGAGAAGGCGCACCCGGATGTCTACAACATTCTGTTGCAGGTGTTCGACGACGGTCGGCTGACCGACGGCAAGGGGCGCGTGGTGGACTTCACCAACACCATCATCATCGCCACGTCGAACCTCGGTTCGGACATCATCCAGCGCAACCTCAAGAAGCGCGGCACCAAGGAGTTCGACGAGGCAAAGCAGAAGTCCGAGCTGATGGAGGTGTTGCGCGGTCATTTCCGGCCAGAGTTCATCAACCGGATCGACGAGATCATCGTCTTCCACTCGCTGAACCAGTCGGAAATCCGCCAGATCGTGGGGTTGCAGCTGAACCGGGTGAAACGGACCGCCCTCGGCCAGGGCGTCGAGCTCGAGTTCGACGTGAGCGTCGTGGATCACTTCGGCGCGGTCGGCTTCCGCCCCGAATTCGGCGCCCGCGAGCTGCGCCGGCTGATCCGGTCGGAGCTGGAGACCGAGTTGGCTCGCGAGATGCTCTCCGGGCGGATCGAGGATGGTGACAAGGTCCGCGTCGCCTGGTCGGCGG
The DNA here is from genome assembly GCF_007829525.1 of Mesorhizobium sp. J18. Classification (GTDB taxonomy): domain Bacteria; phylum Pseudomonadota; class Alphaproteobacteria; order Rhizobiales; family Rhizobiaceae; genus VLJP01. The sequence continues at coordinate 17,147 of NZ_VLJP01000039.1, read as the reverse complement.
ACGAGCAGAAGGTCGTGTTCGAAAAGATCGCAAAGGACACCGGTGACGACAGCCCGGACGATCAGGCCAAGGCCGGGATCGACGAGTCCGGCAAAGTTGCCCAAGAAAAGGCGCACGCTCCGACGCCCGACGTCCCGGCCGAGGCCAAGGATGAGGTGCAGTCCAAGGACGACAAATCCGCCGGGTGACTTTGCGAAGGACTGGCCCGGCGCGATGACGGTCGCGCCGGCCCATTTCGTCGGAGGGTTGCAGGAAGGATCCGCGGCATGGAAGTCATCAGAGCATTTCGCAATCTTGACCGGCACGGCCAACAGCGCGCGCCTGAGGTCATCGAGGAAGAGGTGCGGCAACTTGAACCGCATCTTATACGCTTCCGCGAGAATCTCGTCCGGCTCGAAGTCGTCGCCTCGCAGACGAGGGGCAAGACGCGCATCAAAGGCGGCCTGCGCCTGCAACTGCCATCGGGCGTGATCGCGGCGCAGGAAGAGGGGTTCGAGATCGAGCCGGTCCTGCGCAAGGCCTTTGCCGACCTGCGCCACCAGGTCGATCGGCATGTGGCGCGCCTCAAGCACGAGCCGGAGTACAAGCGTCCCGCCCGCCGGCGCCGGATCGGCGCCCCGCTGCCGCCCGCGCGGGATGCGGCGGAGGCGGAGCGGCGCCAACTCTTCTTCGACCTGATCGAGGATCATCTCGATACGGTCTACGACACCGTCAGGCGCGAGTTGACCTATCTCGAATGCAGCGGATCTGTGCCGGAGGGTTACCTCAGCGTTCGCGATCTTGTCGATGCGACGATCCTCAAGGGACTGGAAAGGTTCGAGCAGCGGCCCACCGAGTTTTCCATAGGCGACTGGCTGCTGAAACTGGCTTTCGAGACCATCGAGGCCGAGGCGCGCGCCGCGCGCCGCGCGGTGCCGGAGGACGCCGCCTCGATCGACGCGAAACCCGAGACTCCGGCCGAGGAACCCATCGAGTCGGACGAGGAGATGTTCGAGTTCTACCAGCCCGACGACGTGCTGCTGCTCGAGGAGCTCATCGCCGACGACGGCGGGGACGACCCCGAAACGGCGGTCGCGAAACGGCAGGACGGGCTGGCCCTTCACCGGGCGATCGCCGGTCTGCCGGCGCTATGGCGCAGGGTTCTGTTTCTTGTCGACCTGAACGACACCCCGCTTGAAACGGCCTCCTCGGTTCTCGGCATTCCCGAAGACGACGTGACCCGGATCGCCCAAGCGGCGCGCGATTATCTTCGCGATAAACTGCGCGACTCAGGTCAGTCTTCCGATACCGTTCATGCGCTGTTTGACAGTGCTCATCAGAAAGGGTCGCGAATTCCCCAGCCCCTGCGGGATCGCGCCCGGCTGGAACACGCTTTTCTGGGAGACAACCGAGGGGTAGCACCATGATGCGCGGTCACAATCGTCCACCCTTTCCGCCGAAGATACCCGGGACCGATATGAGGTCGTGGGACGTTCCGACGGCGATCATCTACCGGCCGGCTCGTTCCGCGATGACATCGGCGCCGCGGCCCAACGACTGGATACTGGAATTCGAACCGTCGCGCCCGCCCCAAATCGAGCCGCTGATGGGATATACCTCCAGCGACGATCCCTATCGTCCGCTCCGGCTGAAATTCCCTGACCGCGAAAGCGCGGTCGAATTCGCGGAGCGGCAGGACTGGCGCTATTTCGTGCGTGAGGACACAGCTCACCAGCATGCGCCTGCCCGCTGGCGGGGAGAGGAGCGGCATCGCCTCTACAAGGGAGCCGACGCCCCGGACGCCTTTCGCATACCGTCCCGCCTGGATCGGGGTCGCACGGATCACCGCCTCCGGCGCGCGGTCGAGGAGAAAGGCACGGTGGACCTGTCGTCGCAAGAACAGGCCGAATTCGATCCGGTGCTCGAAGCCTCGCTCGAATCCTTCCCGGCCTCCGATCCGCCGGCCTGGACGGGCGTGACGATAGCCGGGAAAGAACAATGAACGGAATGGCCAGCGCGAGCGAGGATCTGCGGCTTGTTTCCCTATCTTGACAGCGTCGCGCGCCGCTACCCGCCCGTCATCGTATGGGCGGTCATCGGCATGAACGTCGTCGCGTTTCTCTATCAGACCAGCCTGCCGCCGCGCGTGCTGGACTGGTTCCTGTTCGAGTTCGCGCTGGTGCCCTCGCGCTTCTTCGGACAGCTGAGCCTCGTCGCCCCGTCCGACTGGACCCCATTCCTGACCAATATCTTCCTGCACGGGGGCTGGCTGCACCTCATCTTGAACATGTGGACGCTCTGGATCTTCGGCCCCGCCGTCGAAGATCGGCTCGGACCGGGTAGATTCACGTTGTTCTATCTGTTCTGTGGTGTTGCGGCCGGACTGGCTCACGCGCTGGCGAACCCGGACTCGGTCGTTCCCGCGCTTGGCGCGTCGGGGGCGATCGCGGGCGTGATCGGTTGCTACGCACGCATGTTTCCGGCGGCTCGGCTGGTGGTGATCGTGCCGATTCTGTTCATTCCGCTGTTCTTCGAAGTGCGCGCGTTCATTTTCGCAATGATCTGGTTCTTCATGCAGGTCATTCCCGGCTTTCTGTCGCTCGGCGGCGATCAGGCCACGGGCGGGATCGCCTGGTGGGCGCATATCGGCGGGTTTCTCGCCGGTTGGATTGTCACGCCACTCCTGCGAAGGCGGGCAGCCACCTATCGCCATTATTATCGCGACGAGGGCATCTATGGCTTTCTGCCGGATGGCCGACGGGAAGGGGGACAAGGTCCATGGACATAATGCAGCTTTTCTGGCTGTTCTTCATCATTTCGGCGCTGCAGCCGGTTCTCCAGCGCCGCTATCTTGAGGCGATGCGCACACGCAAGATCGCCCAGATCGAGAAGAAACGCGCCAGTCGCGTCATCCTGCTGATCCATCGACAGGAGACGATGAACCTGCTGGGATTCCCTCTAATGCGTTACATCGACGTCAACGACTCGGAGGAAGTCCTGCGCGCGATCCAGATGACCGACGACGAAGTGCCGCTCGACATCGTGCTGCACACACCGGGTGGCCTTGTGCTGGCGGCAACACAGATTGCCCGCGCCATTCAGGGACACAAGGGCAAGGTCACAGTGTTCGTGCCACATTACGCGATGTCCGGTGGCACGCTGATCGCACTCGCTGCCGACGAGATCGTGATGTGCGAACACTCCGTGCTGGGACCCGTCGATCCGCAACTTGGCCAGTTGCCTGCTGCCTCGCTCATCAAGGTCGTCGAGGAGAAACCCATCGCCGAGATCGACGACCAGACCCTGATCATGGCCGATGTCGGTCGCAAGGCCATTGCGCAGATCGAGGCATTCGCGAAACGTCTGCTGTCCGACAAGATGGACGAGAACCGCGCAGCGTCCGTGGCGGCGAAGCTGGCGACGGGCACCTGGACCCACGACTATCCCATCTCTGCCGACGAGGCCCGCGACATGGGCCTGCCCGTTGGAACGGACATGCCCAAGGAAATACTGGAGCTGATGACCCTCTATCCGCAGCCGGTTCGGCGCCAGGGCGGTGGCGTGGAATACCTGCCCGAGCCGCGGCAACGAGAGGCGCGCCGCGCCATGTCCACGCGCTGAATGCTTGCATGAGCCGGCCGCCAGGACCGGCTCGTCAACGAAAGGATACAGGATGCCCACGGTCGCTTGCCCGCACTGCAATTCCACCAACAGAGTGCCGCAAGAGCGCCTGACCGATAATCCCAATTGCGGACGCTGCGGCGCGCCCCTCTTTCAAGGCAGGCCCGTCACGCTTACAGCGACTAATTTTGACCGTCATGCGAATGCCGAACTGCCATTGCTGGTCGATTTCTGGGCTGAGTGGTGCGGGCCATGCAAGATGATGGCGCCCCAATTCGAGGCGGCGGCGCAGTCGCTCGAGCCAAATTTCCGCCTTGGTAAGCTCGATACGGAAGCCGAACAGAAAATCGCCAGCCGCCACGGGATCCGCAGCATCCCCACTATGATCCTGTTCAAAAGCGGCAACGAGATCGCGAGGACGAGCGGCGCAATGTCCGCCGTCCAGATTGCGCAGTGGGCACGCTCGCACGTCTAGAGTTTACAGGTGTTGGCCTTCCCTGCGCCATGCCATCAGGAGAAGAACATACATGGCGTGACCGGATTTGTCGAAAGTGCGGCCTTGTTGGTCTTTGCCGCGTTCGTGCTCGTGACGATATGTTCACGGATCAGCGTGCCCAGCATTGTCGGTTACATTCTTTCCGGCATAGTCATCGGACCTGCCGGCCTCGGCCTGATTGCCGAGAACGCTGCCCTGAGCAGCATTGGCGAGATCGGAGTTGTACTCCTGCTGTTCGCTCTTGGCCTGGAATTCTCGTTCGAGAAGCTTGTAACGCTCAGGAAGCATGTCTTCGGTCTTGGAGCTGTGCAGGTTGCAGTCACGACGATAACGGTGTCGTTGGTAGCGAGTCTGATCTTCGATCTTGCGCCCGTCCCCGCAATCCTCATCGGCGGGGCCGTTGCCATGTCATCCACGGCCATGTGCCTCAAGGTGCTCGCAAACGCGAACGCTTCCCTCCGGCAGCAGATTGAGCTCGTCGGCTGCCCGCGCCTGGAACTCCCGGCCATACTCGACCACGGGCGGGCAAGTCGTGAGCCTGCCATGCTCAGAACGAACCGTCCCGCATCCGTTCAGCAAGCTCGTGGTGATCGCGAGGACGGCGAGCCGCCGCTTCCAGCATCCGACGTTGGACGTCATTGGCCTTCTCCATGGTTTCAAGGCGTTCGGCGAGGCGTCCCGCTCGCCCCCCGGAGCGCCGAAGCGAAAGCAGGAACAGGAGCACGGCGAACGCGATGGCGCCGTAGCGCAGAGCTACCCGCATGCACGGGCGGGCGGCGAACCCGGTCAGGAGCGCGGTGATCATCGCAGCCCCTTCTTCCAATCGTCGAGCCGAGCGTAGATCGTGACCGCGATGCCGGCGAGCGCCACCGCGATGAACACCCAGCGCAGTGTGTCGAGATACGGCACGAGCGGCAGGATCGCGGACTGGGTCTCCGCCAGGACGCTCTGAGCCACCTCGACCCCGGCGGCACCCAGCGTCGCCACACCGGCTGCGCCGCCGCCCTTCATGGTGCGGCTGTCAGCCAGCACCTCGCGCGCGGGCGGCGTCTCGGCTGCAAATGCCGTCGCCCGGACCGGGAACCGCTCGCCCCACTGGCGCGCGGGCCCGACGTCGACATGGATGAACCCCGAGCGCGGATAGAAGCCGAAGCCGAGGAATCCGACCTCCCGCGCCGCCGCCTCGAAGGCCGCTGGGTCGTGGTTCGCCATGGCGATATCGAAGGCGGCGCCGTCGAGATGCTTCGACCGCGTGGCGCCGCCGACGGCGCGGTTGTGCTCGGGGCTGCGATAGGCGGAACGCACGATCAGCGGCTTGCCCAGCCGGTCGCGCAGCGCCTGCAGCTTGTCGAGCGCGGGCTCGTTGATCAGCAGCTTGCCAGTGCCCCGGCAGGCGATCTCGGCTGGCGAGAAGTTGGGCCAGCGCCAGCTGCTCACGGGGACGTCGCGCCAGTGGTCGTAGAAGGTCGTGGTCATGGGGTTCTCCGAAACAAAAAAAAACCGCCTCGAGGGCGGCCGCCTCGAGGGCGGGTGATTGCGAACTGATGAATGGGGATGGGGGCGCGGCTACGGGCTGCCGCCGAAGATCTTGAGCTTGATGGCGATGCCCGCGAGCAGCGCCAGCATGACGCCGGTTGTGATCATGCGGACGGCCGTCTGCATGGCGGTGCGGCGCACCAGGCGGATGCAGTCGACGAGCGAGCGGAGATCGCGGATGTCGAGCGCGGCCTCGTCGCCGTCGAGACCGACATCGGCGAGCGCGCGCTTCGCGCCTTCCTCTGCGGCCCGGGTCAGGATCGCCTCGAATTCGGCGTCGGGCATGCGGACGAAGCCGTCGGATCGGGGTGGTGTCATCGGGATCCTCCTTCCACTGCTCAGCCGATCTTGCAGCCCCAGAAGGACGTGTGATCGGCGGCGAAGTAGCCGTCCGCGACCCGGAAATACCCCTGCAGTTCGACGGTATCGCCTGCCGTCAGCGGGACCATGGTCTGCAGCCAGATCGTGGTGGCGAGCGAGACGTGGGTGGCGGAGATCTCCCCGAAGGAGCCGCGGATTTCGGTTGTGCCGTTCAGAACGAGCCGCCCCCGCATACGCGCGGTCGTGCTGGAATTGACCTTGTAGAGCAGCGTGGCGCCGAAGAGGTAAGTGCCATCCACGGGCGCCACGAAGTGGTTGTTCGCGGCGTCGAACGCGCCTTGGTCGTTGTAGTCGGTGTTGTTCAGGCCAATCTTCGTCCAGGCCCCCACTCCAACATAGTTGTCGTAGTTGGTGTATGCCTTGAAGCGCGGCAGCCGGGGCTGATCGACGACGCCGGTGGCGTTGTCGACGCACAGCCCGTCGAAGAAGGTGCTGCCGTCAGCAGAGACCGCGAGCCGAAAGCGGTCGGAGCCGAACAGCCCAACCAGCGCCTTGGTCACGAAGCCGGTCTGCAGGGTCAGCCCGAGATCGTCTGCGGCGGCCTCCTTGTTCATGGTGTAGAACAGATCGCCGGTGCCGCCCTCGGCCACGGTTTTCGCGGTCCAGAGCGCAGCGTTCAGCTTGGCCGAGAACGGGTTCGAGGCATCCGCTGTCGTGCCGACACCCAGCAGCGCCATGTTTTGCAGCGCCGCGGGCGTGGTGCCGATCCAGCTCGCGCCGTCATAAACGAGCAGCAGACCTTCGTCCTCGACCCATGCCCGCCAGCCGTTGCGGGGCGGCAGGCGCAGCCAGGCGCCGTCGGTCCAGAGCGCGACGTTGAGGTCCCACCCCGCCCAGTCGCCGGTTGCGCCCGAGGCGACGATGTAGCGGTCGCCATCAGTGGGAGAACCGGGCGGCGCCGTCAGATCCCGGTCCAGGACGGAGAGCTGGACGAGCCCGTCGAGGATCCGCAGCGCCTCGTTGTGGGTGACGTGCTTCTGGGCCTGCGCCGCCAGGATGTACGGCAGCATGAGATGGGTCGTGACGTCGGACATGGGATGGCCTCAGAAGGTGAGCGTGACGATCTTGGGCGCGCCCCGCCCGGCGAGGGCGGAGAGCTGGAAGATGCGTATGTCGAGCGTGTCGCTGGGGCCGAGCGGCGCGCCCCAGTCGGCGCTCTGCTGAGCGGCCGTGTAGACCGCGCTGGTCGTGGTCGTGCTCAGCACCCGCTTCACGGCAGCGCCGTCGAGGAGCTCGACCTCGTAGGCCTCCAGCTCCTCGGCCAGCGGCACCTCAAGCCCGCCCCAGCTGTCGGCCGCCAGCGCGCGGGACCTGCGCGTCCAGCGGATGGTGAGATCGCCGGACGTGCGGGGGCGACGCCACGGCTGTTCGACATGGGCGACGGAGAACGGCCGCAGTCCGACGCCCTCGGGCGTAAAAGCCTGCGCGACATAGGTCTCGTCGCTGACCGGGCGGCTCGCGGGGCCGATGCGCCAGTTCCACGGGATGCCGAGATCAGCCTCAGCGATCGGCAGGGACGCGAGCGACGCGTCCAGCACCACGACTCGCGCGCCTGCGGGCGCCGGATTGCCCATGGCGCTTTCGGTGCCGCGCTGGCCGCGCAGGAGCCGGGTCGCCGTGCTCGCCTGCACGATCTCCCACACCCCCGGCGCGCNGCGGGCGCCGGATTGCCCATGGCGCTTTCGGTGCCGCACCGGCCGGGCGCGAGCAGCTCGGCCGTGCTCGCCTGCACGATCTCCCACACCCCCGGCGCGCTCTCGATGGCCAGCGCGTTCGCTCCGCCAAACAGCGTCAGGTCGGTGACGCTCTCCAGCGTGCCGGTCAGCAGATCGACCACCAGCGCATTGCCAAGGTCGAAGCGCGAGGTGGGGCCCGGGTAGAAGTCGGAGACCAGTGCCCCCATCCGGGCGCGGGACTGAGCGGTGGTCAGCAGTTCGAACCCGTCCGTCGATGGGCTGCGGAAGACCGCCATCTCGCCCGGCCAGGGAACGGCGTGCGCGGCGACAAACGGTCGATGCTCGGGCTGGTCCTCGGTCAGCTGCGGCAGGTCCATCAGCACCGCATCCGGCGCGCCGAACACCACCGCGCGCGTCAGTGAGGCTGCGCGGGGATCGCCGGGCGGCAGGTCGTAGGTCGCCCGGTCCTGGCGAACCGCCTCGATGCCGCGCGCCTCGGCGTCGGCGATGGAGACGAGCCGCAGATCGACCAGCCGTCCGTCATGCGCGAGTCGGATCGCGTCGGCCGGATCGAGGGCGAGGCGCGAGGGCGGCAGACGGAAGGCCGCGGTCTCGCGCCCCACCCACGCCTCCATCAACGCGCGACGGCAGCGGCGCTCGGCCTCCTCGGGTGGCACAGCCATCGGGAAGGACTCCGAGGCGATCCGCGTCGTGTCCACCGTTATGCGCCGCGCCTCGACGAGGGCCGCGTCGTAATCCTCGTCGGCGCGGGCGACCTGCCACTTCAGCGCCTGCGGCAGTTCGGTCTCCTGGCCGCGCGTCAGTTCCAGCACGTCGCCTTCACGACCGGCCACCAGATCGTCGGGCGCGAGGGTGGCGACGGACGCCCGCCCGCGCATGACGAACCGGATAACGCCCTCGGTCTCCACCGCGTCGAAGCCGAAATGCCGCGACAGTGTGGTGATCGAGGCGCGCGGGCTTTCCAGCGCGGTGATGGCGTAACCCTCGACCGCACCCCAGAGGCCGGAGACGTCGACCCGGGACTCGGGCAGCCCGGCGCGCAGGCAGAGGTGCCGGACCAGTGCGGCCAGCGACACCGCGCCGAGACGCCCGGTCAGCCAATGCCCAAGCCGCCAGTTCGCGCCGTCCGTCCAGACGTCGGTCAGCGCCGGAAAGAACGGATAGGGCCGCGCGTCCCAGGTCCAGGCGGCGCATTCGGGGACGTGCACCATCCGGCCGCCGTAGACCGAGGACAGCAGGTTGTTCGCGGCCTCGCCCCACCAGAGATATGTCGCCTCGAGATAGGCCCGCTGGATCGCGTCATCGCGCCAGCCCCGCGAGAAATGTGGCGTGAAGCTCTCCGACGACTTCGGATCGAAGAAGACGTTCGGCTGGTTGGTGCCCCGGTCGATGGCGGGACAGCCGAGCTCGGTGAACCAGATCGGCTTCGACTCCGGCGCCCATGCCGTCGGCGTGCCGCTCTCCACCCCGCCTGGGCGGTTGTAGTGCGCGTTCGACCACCAGGCGCGCAGATCCTTGTAGCGGAAGACCCACGGCTTGCCCGCAGCACCGTCGGTGATCGGGGTGCGGACCTGTGCCGACCGATCTGAGGCCGAGGTATAGAACCAGTCGAAGCCTTCGCCGCCTGCGATGTTCCCCTGCAGGTAGGCCCGGTCGTAGATCGCGGGCCAGCCCTCGGCCGCGTCGGCATGTTCGAAGCCATCGCGCCAGTCCGACAGCGGCATGTAGTTGTCGATCCCGATGAAATCGATCTCCGAGTCCGCCCAGAGCGGGTCGAGGTGAAAGAACACGTCGCCGCTGCCATCTCCCGGCTGGTGCCCGAAATACTCCGACCAGTCCGCCGCATAACCGATCCTGGTGCCCGGCCCGAGGATCGAGCGGACATCGGCGAGCAGGTCCCGATAGGCCTGCACCGCCGGATAGGTGCTGGCGCTCGAGCGGATCGTCGTCAGCCCCGGCATCTCGGTCCCGATCAGGAAGGCGTCGACCCCGCCCGCCGCCGCGCAGAGATGGGCGTAGTGCAGCACCATGCGCCGCAGGCCCCAGTCGCCGGAGGGCCCGGTCCAGGAGACCGACTCACCCGAGACGCTGAAGCTGGCGGGCGTGGCCGCGCCGAACAGCGCCGCGACCTGGCTTGCCGCCGTGGCGGTCTTGTCCACGGTCCCCGCGAAACCCGCCGCGGGTGAACAGGTGATCCGGCCGCGCCAGGGGAAGGCAGGCTGGCCGATCTCGGTGGCGTTGTCGGAATACGGGTTCGGCAGCGTGTTGCCGGGCGGCACGTCCATCAGGATGAAGGGATAGAAGGTGACGCGCAGCCCGCGGGCCTTCATCTCCTGGATCGCCTGCACCACAGCGAAGTCGGCGGGCGTGCCGCCATAGACCGGCCGATCCTGATCGTCCCGGCTGACGAGGAAGGCGTTGGCGCGGCTCACACCGTTCACCGCCCAGCTGGCGGGCGTGGTCGACTTGGCCGAGACTTCGACGCCGGGCCGCACCTTGCAGGAGCCTGCCCGCAGGTCGTCGCCGAACCACGCCACGACAAGGCTGACGCTCTGGACCGCCGGCGCCATCGCCTGCAGCCGGTCCAGCGCTTCGACCATGTCGGTGGATTCGGCCAGAGCGTTCAGGTTCTCCGCCTGCACAGCGCCGCCATCGGTCTTGCGGATCGCCTGCGTGGCATAGGTGAACTCGCCCGAGGCCGGGATCATGGTGACGGCGCGGGTCAGCCCCTCGGCGGTGTCGGGATCGGCGAGCGGCCGGAACACCTCGAAGGAGAGCTGCGGCAGTCGGTTGCCGTAGGCCGAGAGCGCCAGTTCCTCGAAGACGACATAGGCGGTGCCGCGATAGGCAGGCGTGCTGGCCGCGCCCATCTTCGCGGCGATGAATGGATCCGCCGTTTGCGCCTCGTCGCCGGGATACCAGCGCCAGGTGACGCCGGAGAGGTCCATCGGCTTGCCGTCGGCCCAGATGCGGCCGATGCCGGTGATCGGGCCCTCGCACAAGGCGACGGCGAAGCTCGCATAGTACAGATACTCGGTGGTCTTGACCTTGCCGCCTCCGCCGCCCTTGCCGCCGCCCTGCGTGGTGGTCTTGGTCTCCTCGCGGAAATCCGTCGCCCAGATGATGTTGCCGCCCATCCGCATCCGGCCATAGAGCCGCGGGATCACCGCGCCCTCGGTGGCCGAGGTGATCCGCAGCGTGTCGAGACGCGCGCCCTCGATGCGCTGGGTGGGCGCCAGCGACGAGATGATCCAGCTGTCGACCACCGAGCCGATGCTGGAGCCGATGAAGCCGCCGATGGTCGCGGCGCTGACGCCGAGGATCGCGCCGCCGGGGTCTCAGCGTTGCGGGAACAGGAAGGCGAAGGCGA